>JAZSDX010000077.1:0-67505 GCA_045531405.1 Muribaculaceae bacterium
TATGCATAAAATAAAAAGCTTTTAATAACCGTTCAAACAGCGATTAAATGCCTTTCAAATTGTGTGTATTTGAGGATGCGAAAAGTGAGAAAATTGTACGTTTCGTTTTGAAAAATTGTACGTTTCGTTTTTGCGATTATAATTGCAAAAAAAAATATTTTTTGATATCAGCAGAGCCTTTCTTATCGCTAATGCAAAAACAAACCATGACGGGTCTCGGCTTGTTCTTCTTATAAAATTAGTTTCTATTTTATTTCCGTGATATACATGAACACCGGCACACACGAGTAGCAAACTTAAATTGCACTATCCCATCGACGAGCCAACAAAGTTACACTAGTACCATTACTATGTCGAGAATACCGGCAGCATCTATTTACTTCATATGACTTCCATCTTAAGCCAATTCTGGAAGAAAGTTAATAAACTCCACTTTCTTTTCGGGATTAGATTCCTCTACATTTAATCGACAACTATAATCGACAACTATAATCGACAATCAGTCGCAAAACTCAATTAAGAGCAAAATCTACACCAACAATAGCAGAAGTTCCTGCAACAGCTATTACTTTGTAATAGTAATAGAAGTTATTTTGACGCTCAGCGAGTAAATTTCGCATTGCAAAACATGACGCAACCGACGGCATAAACCAAAAAGTGTGAGTTAACGAGCGTAACAACGGAACATGAGAAAACGGCATAGGTGGACGCCCTCTTCTCAATTGTAAATCACAGACAGCCATTTCGTTATATACACCCAAAATAAAATTAAACATCTTCTGCGCCTCATCTTTATACACAAAAGTAGCATCGTCGCCCTCCCCTATCTATTGTTGATTCGCGCCAAGCTCATAATGATATTCTTCGAGAATCATACAGACCCAATTCGTAAGATGCTCCCATTCATTACAAGCTCACGAGCGAACGTAAACAAGTCTCAAAAGATGTCATTTTGTGAAAGGAATAAATCAATAAGGTGGTGAGCCAAAACTCTTTGACTCACCACCTTATTATCTATTATTTACTACTATTATTGTTTTATTAGCAGTTTGGTAATTCCTTCGGCTTTTATCACATAAGTCCCGGACGAAAGGTCTTCAATATTTATTGTTGCAGTAGTTTCTTCGATTTCTACCGATTTCACTACTCTACCATCAACCGACACTATTAATAAATTGCCAATTTCGCTCATTGAATTTACGGTTATATATGTATCTGCCGGATTTGGATAGATTGAAATTTCCGGAGCAAACAATGTCGATTCAATACTTGTCAATTGACCAGAATAAACGGTCTCTCCTCCATTTGCCGAAGTTCGTATCAACTCATTATTATCGGCATAGTTTGCGTTTACAATAAAGTTCCATTTAGCCAAATCCCCCTCTACTGCAACATTGTCACCATCTGCATCAGGAATATCAACATTATCTTTGAATACCCATTTTACAATCGATTTATCATATGATCTCCCCTCTAAATCGGTCTCTTGTTGTCCCTTAAGAGCATCCTTTGCCTTTTCAAAATCATATGTACCGGGAATTGTCGCCGGTTTGACAATATTGCCATTCTCATCAACTTCAGCCTGAACTAATACATAACCATCTTCATCAGGAGTCAAACCGGTTGAATTCTCTCCGGTTGTCTTGTCAATAGGATCATATAAATAAAAGCTTGTAACATTTCTATCAGAATCTCCATCTTTATCGGTATCAATAGAAAGAGTATAATTAGTTACAGGTTCACTACCGCCGGGGGCAGTTATATCCATATATACATAATACCATTGGTAAGAAGAATCGATTACACCGTCTTTTCCTATGGTATTATCGATTTTATCATCTTTATTTGTATCATATTTAATTACCTCTGAATGCTTGTAAAGGCGTGTTGTTGCAGCCGGTGGCGTAGGAATATATGTATTAGCTGATACATATTCAGTTTGAGCGCTATCAAATAATTTACCAGCAGTTGTCTCATCTGGCACTCCTTCATAATTAACTGTTACATAAGCAATAAAATTGCGTTTTTGACCATTATCATCTACTGCATCAACATTTTCCACTTCATATTTAAAAGTATGATATTCCTTTGGCTGACCATTTTCTGTTACCGTATATGTGGTATATGTCAAGCCATTGATTACATTACCCGAAGCATCTGAAATTGTACCATCAGCATTTAATTTTACTGCATTTTCTCCTGTCAAGTCAAATGTAATTTCACCTACTTTACCATCATTACCATCTGCGCTACCATTTTCTTTTTCTTCAACATCATAAATCGACATTGTATAACCTTGGATTTGATAGAAATTCCCACCTGATGTAGCATAATTTTCAACTTCACTCCAAGATGCAGTTGCATTGTATTGAAGGAGGTCTATTTTATTATTACCACTATTATCAGTAGCATATTGAGGATCTATTGACAAATACACTTGTGATGGAGGGAAGAATGTATTTGGTTGCAAAATATACTTACCAAACATCAAACCGGGACGATATGTATAGATATAAGCATAGTCGGTCATACCATCGCTATTATTGTCGATAATATTTCCATTTGCATCTTTTGCTTGTTCTGCATAAATCCAAAGACCATTTGTTTCAGTAGCATCGGTATTTGCTTTACCGGTGTACCATTGAGCAGTAGGAATGATATCGGTCATATCTGCATTTGCTGCACCATTATTAGTCCATGAACCATCATTGTTTTCGGTAAAACGATTTGCCATACCCACAAGGAACGAACCGGTATTACCGGGATATTGACCTTGAGGAACAACCAAGAACAACTCATTATTAAACTCAAAAGTAGTACCACCGATAGTGTTTACAAAAGTACTTGACTCATAAATAGCACGCTCGTCGGCAGTTGCTTTTTGTGTAGTTTCGTCACCCGATTGCAAAGAATATATATTTGTCAATTGTTCATATATATATTCCTCACCTTCACGACCATTACAATTCACAGGGAATGCATAGTTTTCTTGTGCATAAGCAAAATCCGGATTTGTACCATCTTCGGTAAATTTAATCCAATTACCTTCAGGCACATATACCGTACTACCCGATTTAACAAGTTTAACACGGAACACTGTTTTTGATACCATTGGAGCCATATAAAGATAACACCACTCATCGTTATATAAATCACCTTGAGCCGAGAAGTAATCTACACGACCGGGTAATGTCGGGTCGGTTGCACGTAATGATTCAGCAACAGCCGATGCTTCCAATTCAGCGACAAGCGAAGCCGGCAAGTCAAATGAACCATGCCAATTTTTATCAAAATTGTGAAATTCGATTGAAGAACACACAAGAGCATAATTATTGTTATCATTCCACGAATTAACATCATAACTCCAGCCTGTTCTTAATCCTCGAGTTAAGAACGTACCACTTCCATCAACCGCTATACATTGATTTTCACGGTGATAACTAACAAGTGGACGACGTTCAATAGTATTATCAGCATATACTCCAACTGATACTTGAGGATATGTTGATGGATATTTATCTTTATCATCGGGAATTTCAGCACGTGGGTCTTCTCCTAAAAAACGTAAAATACCACCTTTAAGTGTTGTTGATTCTAATTGAGGATCATGCTGAAATTGCTCAGCGATATTATCATTAGTATATTGAGCAATATACCAACAGCCATTGTAAAACGTTCCTTGACGATAACAGTCGGGCTCGCTATGGAAATTAGGGAATTCATTAGCATCTGGGGTTACATAGCCATCATAACCGGTATAGTCATCCCCTTCTTTACCTACAATCTTATATTCATAAACTTTTGAAATTGAGTAACGAGGTTTTGACCAGTCGCGAGTAGTGATTGTTACAGACCTATCTTCATTATGCAAATAATTAGTATATTGATCCGGAACTATTACTTCGGGATAAACAGCCTCTATGCAATAATTATAAGTGGCACCCGACACACATGTAGTATCTACATAGTTTGAACCTCCGATTTCAAGAATTTCCTCATTTCGAATATTTATTTCTTCTCCATCTCTAATCACATTGTAGTGATGAGGTTGACAACCATATCCATGCCATTCGTTCCATAATAATTGTACGATACAATAACCTTTATTGTCTTGCACCGGGTTTGTATCAATCCACACAGGAGAACACGGCATAAACTCAGGAACAAGATTTGAAGATACTGCTTCTGTTCCTAATGTCCCTCCCGAATAAACAGGAATTACTTTATAGGTATATGAACGTTCATAATATTTACGATCATCATCTTCAAGCACCGTAGCCCAACATACATCATCATGAGTGATTGAAGTTTCAGTTGTTTCGCCTACTTTTGTCCAATCAGAAGTAACCGTTTCTCCTGCACCATTGGTATAAGTTGATTGATAGTAAACTATATAACTTACGGCATTATTAGGTGCATCCCATGAGATTATAGCATCTTGACGACCAAGATAATTCAAATTTCCTTCACATTCAACTGTGATATTTGAAACCGGATCTTTGTCGGGAGTTGCAACAAAAGGATAACGATAAACTCCTACACCAGGGATATAACCGTAAATATAGGCATGATATTCATCAACAACTTCAGCATTCAAACTTTGACGAATATAATTATTTTTAGATGGAAGATATATTGTTTTTGGATTTTTCCCACCTAATAGAATAGGCGAATTTGCTGTCATGTCATATATCGTAATTTCCTTATACGGATTACTAGTATCTTCTTCGTCATAACTATTATAAACCAAGAAATCATGACCACTTAATGAGAACACTGTAAATTGAGGGCTGTAGTTATCTGTAACAACAGGAGTAGCGTCCCATGTAATAGACTTTCCATCTGCGCTCAATGTTCCTCGATAAATTGCTTGAGCAGTCATAGATGTTCCGTCATATGCAGGTATTGTATAATACACTTTATCACCGTGTTGTTTTACAAAATTATATGGACTTGCAGGACTTATGCCACTTGCCAAAGGCGATGCATACAAATCTTTTGCAGCTACAACACCATTAACAATTGTATAACGAGCGATTTTTGTTGACTCTGCCGCTATCCATATATAACCTGTTCCATTTACTCCATCTCCACATGCACTCATTAAATATGCTTTATTTACCATCCACATTTCCAAAGGATCAAGATTAATTGTTTTCTTTACCCCGGGGACTCCTAATGCGGGACGCTCAGTATAATAACAAAAAGTATGAATACCAACTTCCCAATCTAATGTAGTAGTTGGGTCTGAACCACGCATTGTATGAGTCCAAATAGTTCCAGCATCATCGGCAGCAATTGCTGGTCCCATGTAAAAATATTCAGCTGTCGATCCATTGCGAGATACAGGATATATTGTTGGGGAATTGCCTCCCGAAAAAGTTTCAACAACTACATCTGATCCTGATTTATATATTTTCCAACCTTTTGTACAATATTGCAAATCAGGATGCATATCAGATATTGTCACTGGTGCAGGAAGAGTAAATATTGCGCCATCAGTCACTGCCGTTTGTAAATACTTTGAATTTACTTCATATGAATTTGTATATGACTCTAAAAAGTCTAGCCAATCAACACTTTTTACCGAAAAAGTTTGTGCTGATGCATTTATCACAAATGCGCACGCACATATTAATAACAAGACCTTTTGCAAAGGTGTATTAATTAATTTCATAACTAAGTATTACGATTAATAAATAAACAATCTTTTTTACCTATAAATTATTTACAACCGACTATCTACTTGACCGTCGGTTGTAAATATAATCTTTCCTTATCCGATAAGATTTTTACCTGTCATCTCGGCAGGCTGATTAATACCCATGATGTGAAGAATAGTAGGCGCCACATCGGCAAGGATACCATCGGCAACCTTCGCATCTTTGTTAGCAGTCACATATACACAAGGCACGGGGTTGAGTGAGTGAGCAGTGTTTGGAGTACCGTCGGCATTGACCGCGTTATCGGCATTACCGTGGTCGGCAATGATAATAACTTCGTAGTCGGCAGCCTTAGCAGCCTCAACAGTTTCTTTGACACATTCGTCAACCGCTTTCACCGCTTTTTCGATTGCTTCGTAGATACCGGTGTGCCCCACCATGTCGCCATTAGCATAGTTCACAACGATGAAATCAAATTTTTCTGACTTGATAGCCTCAACCAATTTATCTTTCACTTCGTAAGCGCTCATTTCGGGCTTAAGGTCGTAGGTAGCCACCTTAGGAGAAGCCACGAGGATACGTTCTTCACCTTCGTAAGGAGTTTCGCGACCGCCATTGAAGAAGAATGTAACGTGAGCATATTTTTCAGTCTCAGCGATGTGAAGTTGTGATTTGTTGAGCGAAGAGAGATATTCTCCAAGAGTGTTTGACACATTTTCTTTGTCGAAAAGAATGTGAACACCTTTGAATGATGCATCATAAGGAGTCATACAATAGTATTGCAATCCGGGGATTGTCATCATACCTTCTTCGGGCATATCTTGTTGAGTCAACACGATAGTCAATTCTTTAGCGCGGTCGTTGCGGTAGTTATAGAAAATCACCACATCACCCTCTTTGATGCGACCGTCAACGTTGGCGTTAACGATAGGTTTCACGAATTCGTCGGTAACATCAGCGTCGTAAGATGCTTGCATGGCAGCAACCATGTCGGTAGCTTTTTCGCCTACACCATTAACCAACAAGTCGTAAGCTTCTTTTACACGTTCCCAACGTTTGTCGCGGTCCATTGCGTAGTAACGGCCGATGATTGAAGCAACCACACCTGCCGATTTCGCGCAGTGGTTTTGAAGTTGTTCGATAAAGCCTTTACCGCTACGAGGGTCGGTGTCGCGACCGTCCATAAAGCAGTGGATAAATACTTTGTCGAGTTCATAATGCTTAGCGATGTCGCAAAGCGCATATACGTGTTCGAGTGAAGAGTGCACACCACCATCAGAGGTCAAACCCATGAAGTGGATTGATTTGCCATTTTCTTTAGCATAAGAGAATGCACTCTTAATTTCGGGATTTTCAAGAATAGAACCGTCTTTACATGCCTTATTGATTTTCACAAGGTCTTGATAAAGCACGCGACCGGCGCCAATGTTAAGGTGACCTACTTCAGAGTTACCCATTTGTCCGTCGGGCAAACCTACATTTTCGCCACTTGCTTGAAGTTGTGAATTGGGATAAGTTTCTGTTAAATAATCCCAATAAGGAGTGGGTGTAGAATAAATCACATCTCCTTTTGATTTGTTACCGATTCCCCAACCGTCGAGAATCATCAATAACGCTTTTTTTGCCATAGTTTTTATATCTATTTTTGTAATTTATATACTTAAAAAATTCAGAGTGCAAAGGTACAAAAAAATGCCCACATATTAAACTACTTTTCCCAACAAAAAGATCATTATGTTACCATAAATCAGCCTAATTGAAGTTTTTTAAGAAAAATACATATTATCTCATTTTTAATCTATATATTTGCATTAAATATCATAAAAACATTATATTTTATATCTAAAAATCCCTAATTATGAAAAAATTATTTTCTTTTTTGCTAACAATGTTGCTATGTGCCATCAGTAGCAATGCCGAAATCTACCTCATTAGCAGCAAGGCAAACGAAGCAGGCAAGCCTATCGCCCACAACGAACGGTGGTTTACTGTGGGAGAGAATGCTTTCGCCGATTTTAGCACTTTATTGGCCAATGCCGAAGAGAACTCCACTGTTTATGTTGCCGACGGCAATTACTCTGACGACATCACAATAGAAACCAATGGCTTGACATTTTTAGGAAACAACGCATTTAATGATTGGACCGGGATTCGCAAAGAGGAATCTACAATCACCGGCACGATATACATAAAGGCCTCAAATGTAACAATCAACGGATTTAAATTCACCGAGGAGGGACGCATAGAATCAACAGCCGGCACAAACGCTGCCCCATTAAGTGGTATTAAGGTGTTATATAACTATTTCTCCGGCATGACAATCAAACGCTCTACCTCAAATCCTCTCGTTGAGATAGGTAATATTGTGGCAAATGCCAATGTTAACGACATTTCATCACAATGCCGATATAAAGATTGCGAAGCATCACACAACCACTTTGTGGGTGATGCCACACACTATGCCAACTGCATCAGTTTCGGTGGTGCATTCGGCACAACAACCGCTGTTGACAACTATTTCTATGATGGTGGCACCGGCATCTATTTCGCTAACGCACAAGGCACTCTCAACATCAAGCACAACGTATTCAAAAGTGTAGGAAAAACCACATTTACTGCACCGGATGGTGGCAATAAAGGTGATTTTTGTATTGCCATATATCGCAGTGCCTTTGCTAATTCTACCACAGCCAACATTATTGCCAACGAATTTGACGGATGCTATGGTCAAGCATCATTATATCCCTTAATACGCATTTTCCAAGGCAGCAGTGGCAGTGACAGCGAGGTACAACCAGTAAATTTCCGTGTAAATGTAAATGAAAACACTTTCAAAAACAAAACGTCAGTAATGCCTAATGCTACACATAGCCAAGCCGGCGACAAGCTATTACTTTATAGCGACGAAAGTGCAGCCGGGAAGAAAATAAAATTTAATATTTCTAACAACCACTTTGACAATCGCTTCTACAAATTTGCTTGGGTAACACTTGATGACGGATTGGGCGCTCGTGAAATTTATACTGACCAATTCTCTCGCTTTTACCATGCTTGCATGAAAGACAATAATATGTCAAGTTGGACAAGTTCATTAACCGGCACCGATGTAGCCAACCATGTTATAGGGCTAGAACTTGACGATGTGACAGTGCTCCAAAGTTTTGACATCGACCCGCTTACCGGTGACATGTATTTTTCTCAAATGATGCCAACTTCTCGTAACAACACTTACAATTCGCTTCATGGACTCCCATCAAACCACGATGGCATTATTATCACACGTGTTCCTTGCACCGGAATTAATGGCTATAATTACACTTATAGCACAAATGTGGAAGCAATGGAAATTGGATATGGTGGCCATGGAACTAACATTTGCACAGTGCGCGACAAGAATGGGGAACTATGGATTTGGGGAGGAGGCAACGCATCGGTCAATGATGACAACGATAAATCAGCAACGACCGCACGTTTCAAATTCAAAAAAGGAACAGATCTCAACCTCAACGTTTCAAGCAACACCGAAGATGTGAAAATTTTCAACGAATTAGGTGCCGGCAACGAATACCCTGCTTGCGATGAAACATCTCGCTATCTTTGCATATATACCACAACAACCGACGTTCACACCTATAGCATCTATAATCTCGATGATGCCCTTGAGGGAAAGAAAACTCTTATCAAAAAAGTAAACCTCAAAGTTGGGGATTTTGTCCGCCCGGCAATTAACAATGATAATGGTTATGCGACTTGGTACATTCAAGGCTTTGACATCAATGGCGATCATCTCTATATCTATGAAGGTACGCCTAAAGGCGAAGAAGGAAACATCAACACATCCGATCCGACCATAGTGCTTACTTGCTATAACTGGCGAACAAACACTTGTGTTTATCGTGCTATGATTTATGACGACCGCATTAATAGTGCTATTTATGGCGAGCCTGAAGGATTAGTTATTCGCCCTGACAAATATGGCCATGCGTGTCTATATTTCGCAATCGTAAATGGCAACGCCGGGTCTCGCAAAGTAAATATATACAAACACGTTATTGACTACCACCCAGGTTATGATGCAACGAACAATAAAGCAACATACATAGGGGCATCTACAGAAACTTCAGCCCATTTCAAAGGTGACTACCCTGCGATGAATTACACTTGTGACACACAAAGCCTCAGTTTTTCAACTGATACTGCCGACGGAACCGATTCTAAATCCATTACAATAAATAATGGTGAATACATCTTTGGTCGATGGTATGGCGTCATTACCGGTGAAGATGGTGACGCATTTACAGTTTCAATTCCAGAGAACAATGCATATTCGACAACAGCGACAGCGACTGTAACATTCAAACCTGAATATCACAATTCTACAAAAAGAACTTTTAATGCTTCTCTCAGGCTATTCTCTCCATTAGCAACTTCTAATGTAGAATCTAACGACATAGTAATTCCATTAACTGCAAGTTACTCCGGTCCACAAACCAATGTAGAAAATAACAGCATCATTGAAGAACCTATTGTCAAGGTTGAAAACAAAACCTTAATTATCAACAATGCCGATGTTAAAGCTATTAATGTATACTCCACCACAGGCGCGCTAATGGCTAACCGCAGCAATAGTAACACACTTGATTTATCTCACCTAAATGGTGTATATATCGTAAATGTAAAAACTACCGACAACATTTCATATACCTCTAAGGTGATTATCAAATAAGTTTCTATCAATCTCATCACAAACCCACTCTATCACTTTTTTCAAGAGTGGGTTTCTATTTCACTAATAATTATATTAAAAATGTAAAAAAATAATTATATTTGTATTTATCAATAATACAACACGTTACAACTAATAAATCTTTATGTCATGAAAAAGCTTTTATCACTTATGCTTATTTTATTTATGTGCATAGCCAACACTTCGGCTGCTACATATTTGATTAGTAACAAAGCTACCAACTCGGGTGCCACCATTACGCATAATGGAATAACATTTACTGTTGGCTCAACAGCTTTTACTGATTTTACATCATTTCTTGGCGCTAATATCATTGCAAATTCAACAGTTTACGTTGCAAGTGGCACATATCCGGGCGACATCACAGTCGCAACCGAAGGGCTTACATTTATAGGAAACAATGCGTTCTCGGACTGGACCGTGACACGCGCCGCCGAATCAGTAATAACCGGGACTATAAAAATCAATGCGTCAAACGTGACTATTAATGGCTTTAAATTCACCGAGGGGGGACGTATCGAATCAACCTCCGGCACAAATGCCGCCCCATTAAGTGGCATCAAGGTGCTATATAACTATTTCACCGGTTCTACGGTAAAACGCTCCACCTCAATACCACTCGTTGAGATAGGTAATATTATTGCTGATGCTAATGCAAACACCGCCTCATCACAATGCCGTTATAAGAACTGCGAAGCGTCACACAACCACTTTGAAGGCGATGCCACACACTATGCCAACTGCATCAGTTTTGGCGGTGCATTCGGCACAACTAACGTAATTGACAACTATTTCTACGATGGAGGCACTAGCGTGTATTTCGCTAACGCACAAGGCACTCTCAACATCAAAAACAATGTATTCAAAAATGTAGGAAAAACAACCTACTCGGCACCCGACGGAGGCAACAAAGGCGATTTTTGCATCGGTCTTTACCGCAGCGGGTATGCCAATTCCACAACAGCAAATATCGTAGCTAATGAGTTTGACAATTGTTATGGCCAAACATCTTTATTCCCATTAATCCGCGTTTACCAAGGTAATTCGGGGGGAACCGACCAAGTGAAAGCTGTGGGGTATAAAATCAACATCAATGAGAATACATTTAAAAACAAAACTACCGTTTTGCCCTCCTCAAGTCACAATCAAGCAGGTGAGAAATTGTTGTTATACAACGACAAAGGCACCGGTGGTGGCATCATCTTCAACCTTGCAAACAACCATTACGACAATCGTTTCTACAAATTTGCATGGGTTACTCTCAATGACGGCCAAGGTATTCGCGAAATATATGCCAATCAATTTACCCGCTTTGACATAGGTGGAAAAATGTCGACTTTCGGCACAAGCACATTAACGGGAACAGATGTAACAAACCACGCTACTGCCGTGTCGTTGGGAGCGGTTACCGTTATCCAGAGTTTCGACATCGACCCCGTTACCGGCGACATGTATTTTATTCAGAAGATGAACTCTTCGCGCAATACATCATACAACTCTCTATATGGTCTTGACTCTAATCATGACGGATTGACCGTTACACGCGTGCCATGTACTAATATCAACGGATATGCTTATACCTATAGCACTGCCATTCAATCAATGGAGATTGGTTATGGCGGCCACGGCACAAACATGTGCTTTGTTCGCGACAAGAATGGCCAAGGATGGCTATGGAGTGGCGGTAAAGCAACAATAAAAAGTGGCGATGACACATCGGGGGCTACAGCTCGTTGGAAATTTGCCAGTGGCAAAGACATAAACCTCGATGGCACCGGCGACACCGATAGCGGAGTGGAATACTTCAACGTATCAGGCTCGAATGACTACCCTGCTTGCGACGAAAACTCTCGCTACCTATGTGTACGTACAAGCGGTTCGGGCATCAACACTTATCGCATATACGACTTAGACGATGCTCTTGAAGGGACAAAGACTCTACACAAAACAGTTCAACTAACAAAGGGAGAATTTGCACAATCAGATATTTCAGGCGATGGCGGATATAATACTTGGGACTTCCAAAGCTTCGACATCAATGGTGACTATATATATGTGCTTGAAGGATGTAGCGAAGAAAACAGCAACACAATCACATCGGGAGACCCCACTCTTGTTATAACTTGCTACAATTGGCGTACAAACGAATATTGCTATCGCAAGCGTCTCAACTATGGCCGCATCAACAATCTGTTTGGCGAACCTGAGGGAATGGTTCTCCGCTTCGACCAATATGGCCATGCCAACCTATTTGTAGCAGTAGTAAATGGTCCATCGGGCTCACGCAAAGCAAATATATACAAATATATCATTGACTATCACACTGGATATGACGATGCAAATGCCAAAGCAACTAACCAAGGGGACGACACCAACACAACCGGCCATTTCAGTAGCGACTATCCCGCAATAACATTCTCTTGCGACACACAAGAGTTGGATTTTTATGCGGCATCATTGAGCGAGACTCCCTCTCAAACAATAACTATTACAAATGGCGAATATAATTACGGTCAATGGCATGGAGTCATTACCGGCGAAGACGGCGATGCGTTTACTGTGAACACAGCGTCTAATAATGCATTCTCAACTTCTGCAACCGCAACTGTCACATTCACCCCCAAAGCAAATAAATCGACTTATCGAGCTTACCTTCGACTATTCTCGCCTCTTGCATCCTCTAGTGTAGAATCAAATGACATTGTAATACCAATCTCAGCGACTTACTCAGGAGGAAACACTCCTGCCACTCCTGTTATCAAAACAAGCGCTACAAATGTATCGTTATCAGCCGAGGTAGGGACTGAGAAGTCAAAAGATATCACACTTCAAGGATCGGCCCTTACAAACGACATAATCCTATCGCTAAGTGGCCTTGATGCCGACCAATTCAATCTTAGCACAAGTTCTCTTTCAAGTGCGGGTGGGAATGTTACTATTACATATAATCCATCTAATAGCGGAACCCATAGCGCAACCCTCACTGCTTCATCAAACGGCGCCGAAGATATTGAAATCACCATCACAGGAACAGCTACTGATGCTCCTGCCATTGTAACCGGTTACTCTCTCACACAAGATTGGGCACAAACTTCAGGACACCTCACTGCCGGAACAAATACTCGTTGGGCTACCGGTTTCGACGGTAAAATATATATCAATGACCATGCGAATTCAATGCTATATTACTGGACGGCCAACGGTTTAACCAACACCAATATCGCTTCAGCGGCCGGCACTGCCATAACAAGCGACGATGCAGGAAATATCATCGTTTCTACTTCAATGTATGCCACAGGCAACACTGCTATGAAAGTGCTACCTGCAAACGGAACAACATTCCAAGATTTGACCCTCACAATGCCCGACGGCGTAACAGCAAATCAAATGCAATACCTCGGCAAGGCTATCGGCAACATTATGAGTGCTGAAGGTGGTGCCATCTTCATCTTCCCCAAAGATGCTACTACCGTAGCAAAAATTATCATCAAGAATGGCGAGCAAGAATCAGCAACAAAAATAGATGTATCAGCTATTACGGCCGATGCTCAATCTATCGCTATTCCATTGACCAATGACATTAACAGTAACGACATTGCTGCTCGTGTGCGTGGTTCAAAACACTTCTATTACAACAATGGAACTGGATTTACTGCATATCCCGACAATGGAATCAATACTACTCAAGGCGGCACTTTATTTACCCTCAACAACACATTATTTGCAGTAGAACCAATCGGGACTGCATATCTCGACGGTTTCCAAGTTGTGGATCTCACAAACAACAAAATTGTAGCGACTCATGATGCTCAATTCTCAACAGCTGCAACTTCACCCAACCCCAACTGCATAACAGCAGAAGTGATAAACCAATACGAAGCTAAATTATATCAATATGTCCCCGGACAAATTGCTGCTCAATATACTTTTACGCTCACTACATCGGGCATAGGACAAATTGAAACAGAACAGAAATCAAGCATTTCTTTGGTAAATAAATCATTAATTATTAGTGGCATGAATATTTCTAATATTAAGATTTATTCCACCTCCGGGATATTGACCACTTATAACACCCACAACAATTCTATCGATTTATCAAGCCTAAGTGGTATTTACATCGCTGTCATAACCGATATTAATGGCAATTACACTACTTATAAAGTTGTGCTCTAATATCGCTAATTGAAAATGAATGAGGTGATTCGGAGTAGAATCACCTCATTCATTTTATGTATTTAACGTTTATTTTGCCGGGCCATAAAATACCCATGCTGATGGGAATCCATTATTTGCAACCGAATCAAGATAATGTTTTGCATTATCTTTGTTAGGACTGCTATATATTGCAATGCGATTCAACGTTGAATCTGAAATAATATAGGCTTTACCAAATTTTCCTTCATCAACCATTTTTTGAGCACTTTCCAATGACCTCAATGTCATTACCACTACATGATATGCCGAATCACATGATGTGGAAACAATATCATCGGTATCAGCATCTAACGCATTCATAAGTGGAGTAAATACCGAGTCTTCATATACTGAATCAACAATATCCACCGACAAATTTGCACTTTCATTTAACCCATCAATTTGCGAAATTGTATCATCTTCACTATAGAACGAGTATTCAAAAAGTTTAGACCACGATGGATCGGACACAAATTTATATGCAATAATACCTATTATTCCTAATATTAAAATCATTGAATAAAAAGCCCATTCCGGCATCCAAAATATCTTTCGAGATTTTTCACCAGTGCTTTCTGTCTCAATTGTCTCTTCTAATCTCTGATCATCTTCTGTTATCTCCTCTTTTAACGATTCTGTTGGAGCATTTGTATCAGCTATTGATTCTACAATAACCACATAATCATTCTTAGTGGTTTCTTCTTTAAGCAATTCTTCATGTTCAGTCTCTGCTTCTGGAGCAAAGTCCTCTTTTATAACAACCTCTTCATGTTGCGTTTCTTCTACTTTAAGATAGACTATCTCAGGCATCGGGTCTTTGAGTGCAATGCCACAATTTGAACAAAAGTTAGCATTTTCTGACACTTCAAAACCACATCTAAAACATTTATTCATATCCATTATTTTAATTTTCATAAAACAAAAACAGGTTAATTGCTATTGCAATCAACCTGCTATTCAATGAAATGTGTCCGAGATGAGATTCGAACTCACACAGCCGCACGGCCACTACCCCCTCAAAGTAGCGTGTCTACCAATTCCACCACCCGGACGAGCATCAACCTCCGATTTGAGATTTATATAAAAAAATTAGAGCGAAAAACGGGACTCGAACCCGCGACCCCAACCTTGGCAAGGTTGTGCTCTACCAACTGAGCTATTTTCGCAATTCTAATCTCTTTTCAAAGATTGATATATTTCATTGTTCTCTTTGAGCGAAAAACGGGACTCGAACCCGCGACCCCAACCTTGGCAAGGTTGTGCTCTACCAACTGAGCTATTTTCGCAATTGCGTTGCAAAGGTAGGCATTATTTTTGAATTGGCAAATGTTTTCTCCACTTTTTTTTCATTTTTTCTACCACATATCATCAACATCGTTATTATCAATCATTTAAAATTTACAACTTTTTTCAACACAATCATTTTCATTTTCAATAAACATATAATTATCGCACAAACTATTTCCATAATCCAACTCATTAAAGTAACTTTGCACCAAATTAAACAATAGTGCGCAACCCCGTTTTCGACATAATGAAATTTATTGCTATCATGGGAGTGATAGTGGGACATTGTGTTCACGATTGGCGACAACCATTGGTTTACATCTGTAATTTGCAGTTGTTCTTTTTCGTTGGCGGATATTTTTTCAAGCCTAAATCCATCACTAACGCGTTCAAATATGAAGTACAAAGAATATTTACCCCCTACCTTATTGGCGGAGTTTGTATTTCTATAATATTTGTTTGTCTTTATATTAGCAATCAAAACTTCAACTTGTGGAATCGTATTTCTCCATTACTTATCGGTGGAGGAGCTTTTCTTAATAACCATTATGGTTTTATGCTATGGTTCCTTACGGCATTATTTGTATGCTCTATTATATATACAATTATCAACCAGCACTTCAAAGGATACATTTATAGCACTTTAGCCATTATCGTCGTTACTACTATCGGTTACTACTTAAGCATTTATTGCAGACTAATAATACCATTCCTCATTCCCCAAGCATGTGTAGCAATTATCTTTTTCCACTCGGGCTACATGTTCAGAGCCTATAATTCAATAACGCCTAAATCCTATACCTTAATATGGTGGAGCCTTGCTATTTTATTTGCAACGATACTATATAATTTAGGCACTTGTGACATATACACCAGCCAATACCGAATGTTTCCATTGTATATATTAGGTTCTTTAGGTGGCATTTTTATTGTTTCACAATTAAGTTATTATTGTTGCATCGCAACTCCTAAATTTGCTAATATTTTGGCCCGATTAGGCTCCATGTCAATTCTCATTTATCTTGTTCACTTCCTAGAATTCACCGTTGGAGGATCCTACCATATCACTTCTAAACTCCTCTTTTTTATCGACAATTATAAAGAGTCTATGCTCGAAAAAATACTTTTTGCACTTATAGTTTCGTTATTACTATATCAAATTCCGATAGTGCGTCATGTGCTTCGCCTATCTAAACCACAATATATCGATATCAAAGAATTA
This sequence comes from Muribaculaceae bacterium, assembly GCA_045531405.1. GTDB lineage: Bacteria > Bacteroidota > Bacteroidia > Bacteroidales > Muribaculaceae > RGIG4079. The sequence continues at coordinate 17,117 of JAZSDX010000077.1, forward strand.
AAATCATGAATATAGCTATCGTCGGAACCGGATACGTAGGATTAGTTTCAGGAACATGTTTTTCTGACATGGGCATCAATGTAACATGTGTTGATGTTGACCAATCAAAAATTGACAACCTAAAAAACGGCATTATTCCCATCTACGAACCAGGACTTGAAGAGATGGTAAAGAAAAACATCAAAGCACGCCGTTTGAGATTTGAGACTGACCTCACAAAAGTTCTCGACGATGTTGATGTAGTGTTTAGTGCTGTTGGTACCCCACCCGACGAAGACGGCAGTGCCGACCTCAAATATGTACTTGCCGTTGCTCGTACCATAGGTCAACATATTAACAAATACACTGTAATCGTAACCAAAAGCACCGTACCTGTTGGCACTGCAGCCAAAGTAAAAGCGACCATACAAGAGGAAATCACTAAACGTGGTGTTGATGTTGATTTTGATGTTGCCTCTAACCCTGAATTCCTTAAAGAGGGCGCAGCAATAAAAGATTTTATGAGCCCCGACCGTGTCGTGGTGGGTGTAGAAACAGAGCGCGCTCGCAAAATCATGTCACGACTCTACAAACCGTTTATGCTGGTTAATGACCGTATGATTTTTACCGATATCCCTTCGGCAGAAATGATTAAATATGCAGCTAACGCCATGCTTGCCACTCGCATATCTTTTATGAACGATATTGCCAATCTTTGTGAATTGGTTGGTGCCGATGTTAACATGGTAAGAAAAGGTATTGGGTCAGACAATCGCATAGGTAAAAAATTCCTATATCCAGGCTGTGGATATGGGGGCAGCTGCTTTCCCAAAGATGTAAAAGCACTTATTAAGACTGCTGAAAAAGCCGGATACCCTATGCGAGTTCTCAAAGCCGTTGAAGAAGTGAATGAACGCCAAAAAGAGGTGTTATTCGATAAACTCATGAAACACTTCAATGGCGATATTACCGGCAAAACTATTGCCGTGTGGGGACTTGCATTCAAACCAGAGACCGATGACATGCGAGAAGCTCCCTCTCTAATTCTAATCGACAAAATCATAGCCGCCGGGGGCAAAGTAAAAGTATATGACCCTATCGCAATACCCGAATGCCAACGACGCATAGGCAACAAGGTTACATACGGCAACGATCTGTATGACGCCACACTTGATGTCGATGCACTTTTACTCGTAACCGAATGGAGAGAATTCCGTTTTCCGAACTTTACTATTTTAAGTAAAGTAATGAAAGAAAAGGTCATTATTGATGGCAGAAATATATACGATCGCAACGAACTTGACCAGTTCGGATTTACATACTACAAAATCGGATAAACAAATTTGGTTTCGTAGCTTGGAAAATGAACAATTACTGATTTATTTAGTAGTGGGGTTAATTTTTCGATTTTTATTCGTAATTTTGCAATGATAATATTTAGATGAAGAAAATTATTTCAAGCATATCAATTGTAGTGATGCTGATGATTGTGATGAGTTCAATCATTCAGTTTCATCATCATGACGATAATGGGAATATTATCTTTGCCATTACAACAATGTGTTGTAATAACACCGAGGTGCATCATGATATCCATGAAACAACCGATTGCAATCATTGCCACCACGATGATGACCACGAATGTGGCGATGGTGAAGATTGCTCGGCTCACCTTGGGGATTATCAAGCGACAAAGCAAACATCAATTTATATTGACAACCACCCCACCCTCTTATTGAGCACAATCACCTGTGACTCAAACATTTGCATCACAAACTTCGATTATCAAAAGGAAAACCTTTATATTCAAAGCGACTCCCCTATAAATGAAGGGGTTAGATTGGCTATAGGGCTTCGTGCACCCCCATATTGCTAAAATACGCTATCGATCAACATTCCCAGGCTCACAGCATCAGGGAATACCATTAATCTATTTACTAAACTCAAAATCAAACAAATATGAAAAGAACATGGCATAGTATAGCAATATGCTCTACTTTACTCGTTTATATAACATCTTGTACACCATCGGCAAAAGATGATGGATTAGGGCATCATCATCACGACCATGGGAGCCACGGAGGAAACAACCATGGAAGTGAAATAGTGCTTTCGGTCGAGCAAGCTAAAAAATTCGGGGTTTATAGCCAAATGGTAAAACCCCGTGATTTCAATAATATTATAAAAGTATCGGGGCAAATAGAATCGGCGCCAACTGACCAATCAATCGTTGCAGCAACAGCTCCCGGAATTGTAAAATTCACACCTGGAACAGTAGAAGGGAAAATTGTATCAAGTGGCACAACGATTGCTCGCATTTCATCAAAAAACATAGCCGGTGGCGACCCCAATGAGTATGCACGTGTGGCTGTTGAAGCGACAAAACGCGAACTTGACCGATTGACACCACTACATGAAGATGGAATTGTTACGACAAAAGAATATAATGCAGCCAAGCAAGCATACGATGAGGCATTAGCTTCATACTCGGGATTGCCTACCGGTGGCATTGCTAAAGCAGCAACTTCGGGTGCAATAACCCAACTTCTTGTAAAAGAGGGGGAATATGTAACTACCGGGCAACCAATTGCTGTCATATCGGGCTCTACTCGCCTTACTTTGCGAGCTGACCTTCCCGAAAAATATTATAGACAACTCCCAACTATCACAACTGCAAGTTTCAAGCCATCGTATGCCGACAATGTAATCCATCTCAATGAGGTAAATGGCAAAATGGTATCAATGCCAACAACTGCCACAGCCCAACAAACCGGATACATCCCTATTCATTTCTCATTTGACAACAACGGATTGGCAATTCCGGGTGCATTTGTTGAAGTATATCTTATTGGCAGCACCAAATCAAATGCGATTGTGTTACCTATTGATGCCATAACAGAACAACAAGGGAAACACTATGTGTATGTGAAACTTGATGATGAGTGTTATGAAAAACGATTGGTTGAGATAGGCAACTCTAACGGAAGCGAAGTTGAAATTCTCTCAGGATTAACACGCAAAGACGAAGTTGTAACCAAAGGTGCTATCATAGTGAAATTGGCAGAATCGAGCGGTGCAATTCCCGAAGGTCATAGTCATAACCATTAAACAAGACCGACTATGTTGAACAAAATAATTGGTTTTTCACTAAAAAATCGGTTGACAATATTATTATTGTCGGTCGTGATGATGGTTGCCGGCACTGTAGTGCTGATGCGAACTGAAGTTGATATATTCCCCGACCTCAATGCTCCCACTGTAGTTGTAATGACCGAAGCTCCCGGATTTGCTCCTGAAGAGGTTGAGAAACTTGTGTCGTTCCCTATCGAAACAGCCGTCAATGGAGCTACCGATGTGCGTAGAGTGCGTTCATCATCGGCAACAGGTTTTTCTATTGTGTGGGTAGAATTTGATTGGGGTACAGATGTTTATACTGCCCGTCAAATTGTATCGGAGAAATTATCCACAATCAGCGATCAACTCCCTCCCGGAGTAGAAACCCCCACCCTCGGTCCTCAATCATCGATTCTTGGCGAGATAATGATTATAGGATTAAAGGCTGATTCAACATCAATGAGCGATATTCGCAGTCTTGCCGACCGAGTGATTCGCCCTCGCCTACTTTCAATAGGTGGAGTGTCGCAAGTGGCTGTGATTGGTGGCGATATTAAAGAATATCAAATTCAAATCATACCTGAACGCATGCGTCATTACAATGTAACACTTACAGAGGTGATGGAATGCGTTGACGGAATCAACAATAATGCCACAGGAGGTGTGCTTTATGAATATGGCAATGAGTATTTGATTAAAGGAGATGTGAATACTACCTCGACAGAAGCACTTGGCAAAGCTGTTGTGAGAAGCGATGAAAACGGCACTGTTCTAATCGAAGATATTGCAAATGTAACGATTGGGAACAAAATGCCTCGACTTGGAGTTGCATCGGAACGTGCCAACCCTGCTGTGCTGATAACAGTAACAAAACAACCGGCAATAGGCACAATCGAACTTACCGATAAAATAGAGGCAGAATTGGCATCAATGGCTAAAAACATGCCTCAAGACTTAAATATATCAACTAACATATTCAAGCAGAGCGACTTTATTGACAATTCAATCAGCAACTTGCAGAAATCGCTGCTTGAAGGAGCTCTATTTGTGGTTATAGTATTATTCTTCTTCTTGATGAATATTCGCACAACCATTATTTCGGTTGTGGCTCTTCCATTATCGGTAATCATTGCGGTATTGGTACTTCACTTTTTAGGCTTTACAATTAACACTATGAGTCTTGGAGGTATCGCTATTGCAATAGGTTCACTTGTAGATGACGCCATCGTTGATGTGGAAAATGTGTATAAACGATTACAAGAAAATCGCCTTTTACCTCAAAACGAGCGTAAATCAACCATAGCAATAGTATTTGAGGCTTCGAAAGAGGTGCGTATGCCTATTTTGAACTCTACATTAATCATTATTGCGAGTTTCTTGCCCCTATTCTTCTTGAGTGGGATTGAGGGTAGAATGTTAATTCCTCTTGGCATTTCGTTTATCGTAGCATTGATAGCATCAACAATCGTAGCCCTAACTCTAACTCCTGTTTTATGTAGCTTTTTGTTAGGCACTAAAAATTCAACTGCTAAGCTCTATAAAGAGCCTTGGATTACCCGGAAACTTAAGCATTATTATTCAAAAGGTCTTGAATGGAGCCTTTGCCATAAAAAAGGGATATTAGGATCTGTTGGGATTTTATTTATTATTGTAATAGCACTATTCTTTACCCTTGGTCGAAGTTTCTTACCTTCGTTTAACGAAGGTTCATTTACTGTAAATGTGAGTACATTCCCCGGCATTGCCCTTGACGAAAGCGACAATATAGGAAAAGAAGCTGAAAAAATATTACTCTCAATTCCCGAGATTCAAACTGTGGCACGCAAAACCGGTCGAGCCGAGCTTGACGAACACTCATTTGGAGTAAACTCATCGGAAATAGAAGCACCTTACAAACTCACCGACCGCACACGTGGCGAAGTAGTGAGAGAAGTTCGTGAAAAACTTGCCACAATTCCCGGTGTCAATATTGAAATCGGGCAACCTATCTCACACCGAATCGATGCAATGCTTTCGGGAACAGAATCGCAAATAGCCATAAAACTTTTTGGCGATGACCTAAATCATTTATTTTCGATCGGTTCTCAAATAAAGCAAGCCATTAGTGGTGTTGAAGGTGTTGTAGATGTCAATATCGAGCAACAAGTGGGACGTCCTCAACTTGATATTCGTCCTCGTCGTGATTTACTTGCCAAATATGGAATCACAATAAATCAATTCACACAATTTATCAATGTGGCATTAGGTGGCGAAGTTGTTTCGCAAGTATATGAACATGGGTTACCATTTGACCTCACTGTAAGACTTGATGATGAACATCGTAATTCAATCGACAAAATTTCAAATTTGATGATTGACAGCAACCAAGGAAAGATTCCTTTGAGCTATGTTGCCGATATTGTTTCAACAAGTGGTCCAAACACGATTAATCGTGAAAACGTTAATCGCCGATTAATAATTTCAGCCAACGTAGCCGATCGCGACTTGCGAGGTGCAGTAAATGAGATTCAGCAACGTATAGAAGAAAAAATCAAATTGCCAGAAAATTATTATATCGTTTATGGAGGACAATTTGAAAGCGAAGCAGAAGCATCTCGCACTCTCGCACTCACTTCAATCGGTGCATTGCTAATAATATTTATGTTGCTATATCACGAGTTCAAAAATGTAAAACATTCTCTTATAATCCTCATAAATATGCCGTTAGCTCTAATTGGTGGTATAATAATTTTAAGATGTACTTCGGGAGAGCTCAATATCCCCGCCATTATCGGTTTTATCTCATTATTAGGTATCACTACCCGAAATGGCATGCTCCTTATCTCTCACTATAACACCCTTAAAGAAGAAGGAATGGGATTAATAAACCGAATCATGAAAGGGTCGGCCGACCGTCTAAACCCAATAATCATGACTGCTCTTACCTCGGCATTAGCCCTAATTCCCATTGCTATAAATGGAGGCGAGCCGGGAAATGAGATACAATCACCAATGGCTATTGTGATTTTAGGTGGGTTATTATCATCTACTATTCTAAACATTTTTGTTGTTCCGGTTATTTATTATATAACATCAATGAAATCAGAAAAATGAAACGATTAATAATATTATTTGCAGTCATCATCATTGCAATCACTACTCAAGCTAAAAGTTTTAATGAAATTTTATATGATATTGCCACAAACAACCCATCCCTTGCTTCTTCAGTGGCACAAAATGAAGCAGAAATCAACACACTAAAGAGTGAAAATAATCTTCCTGACCCTGAAATCGGATATGAACATAAATGGGGAAAAGAGGGTTCAAAATGGGGTATTGACATTAGCCAAAGCTTTGATTGGCCCGGAGCATATTCTGCACGCAAAAAGGCAATTAACAGCACTACTGAAGCGATGGAGTTTCTCAACAAGTCAAATTTACTCAATAAACTTTTTGATATAAAGTTGTTACTTATCGACATAGTAAATCTTCGCAAACAAATATCACTCGTTTCTCAATTAGAAAGTCAAATCGACACTCTTTCATTGAAATATAAACAAGGGATTCAGCTTGGCGAAGTAACAAAGCTCGACATCAACAAGTTAAAAATTGAGAAAATAGCATTGTCGCAACAAAATAAAAATCTAACAAATCAATTAGATGTTCTTGAGGCAACTCTATTGGCTGAGAATGGAGGCAAAGATGCTTCTCATATTTTAATGGAATTAACCACCTACCCCGACGAAACTATTCTTCCTGAAGAAAAATACATGCAGATGCTCAAAGAAAACGATCCACAAGTCGCACAATTCTCATCAATGGCTAAAGCACAAGAATTAAATTCAAAAGCCCTTAGCATGAGTAAACTTCCCGGATTCAAATTAGGTTATAAGCTCGAAAACGAATTAGGCACGTACTTTAATGGTTTTTCAATTGGCATCTCAATTCCGGCATTCTCAAAACGTCATAAAAAAAATGCAATAGAGGCTTCTCTAAAAGCTTTAACACTGCAAAGCATATCTTACGAGATTGAGAAATCAGTACAATTAAAAGTTCAACGAGCAAATGCGATTTCTTTATTACAAGAAATGGAAGATTATCGTCCTACTATCGAGAATAATGATAATTTTACATTATTAAAGAAAGCTCTTGATGGTGGGCAAATAAATCTTATCACTTATATTCAAGAAGTTAACTTCTTCTTGGAGGCTCAACAAAATTATCTTGATATTGAATATCGTTATCATCAAGCATTAGCTACACTAAATAAATATCTTTTATTAGAAAAATAATCATATTATCAGTTGAACAATTCTTGTCGTGAAGTGTTTTATGAGTAAATAACTATAAAATCTTCACGACAATGTTATATACACAACCACACCTACCCTATGCCAACGATTCTCTATCACCGGCAATCAGTAAAGAGACTATAGATTTTCATTATGGGAAACATGAAAAGGCATATATTGACAATCTCAACAATTTAATCAAAGGAACAGAGAAAGAAGATATGCCACTTGAAGAAATCATAACAACCTCAAGTGGTGCATTATACAACAATGCCGCTCAAGCATGGAACCATATTTTCTATTTCTTTTCTTTCTCGCCCGATGGTGGAGGAGAACCCAAAGGAGAATTGCGTCAAGCTATTGATTCTCAATTTGGATCATTCGAAACATTCAAAAAGCAGTTTGTAGAAGCAGGGACTAAAATATTTGGCTCGGGATGGGTGTGGTTATCTTGTGATGATTCAGGTAATTTATTTATCACCCAAGGAAGCAATGCATCAAATCCTCTAACCGAGGGGCTAACTCCAATACTTACATTTGACGTATGGGAACATGCCTACTACCTTGATTATCAAAATCGCAGAACCGATGCATTAAATGCACTTTGGGATATTATCGATTGGGACGTAGTCGAAGGGCGATTCTAAATTAAGCATTTACTTTTCTCATCTTTATATCAATAGCACTTTAATAGCATAATGTGATTAAGCCGTGGAGTCTTCGCGAGAAGGTTCCACGGCTACTTATTATTCATTTTTATAATCTAAAATTGAAAATAAATAAATGGCATTACATCTTCATTCATGAATTGGATTACCAATTGCACTACAACAACAAAAATGAATAGTTTTACAATCCATGGAGATTTTACAAACAAATTTGACATTGCATTATGCCAACGACGAGGCAATGCATGAGTGATAACAATCACAGCCATCATAATCAACCAGATATATCTGACCGATGCAAACACAGGAATATAATCGGGTCGAAAATCTACAAAAATATTTTGGATTATCAATAGCGATTCATGCCATGAATCGGCACGAAAGAATACCCAAAGCAATGACACAAACATCATTGTTATAGTCCACGAAATTGCTTTAACAAACCTATTATCCGGGACTTTGTTCAACAATGGTTTGAATGCCTTATGTATTGCCAATCCAACTCCATGCATCGCTCCCCAAAATACAAATTTCCAATCAGCACCATGCCACAACCCACCAATGAGCATTGTCAAGAAATTATTAATGTAAGTGCGAATCGTACCTTTTCTATTCCCACCCAATGGAATATAGATATAATCTCTCAACCAAGATGATAACGAAATGTGCCAATTGCGCCAGAAATCAGAGAGATTTCGTGATTTATACGGGAAATTAAAGTTAGGACACAACTTAAAACCCATAATGAGAGCAATACCTATTGCCATATCTGAATAACCCGAAAAATCACAATATATCTGCATTGTATATCCAACGACCCCCATCAATGACTCAAATCCGGTATAACCGGTAGGATTAGCAAATATTAAATCATTATATTGTGCAATATAGTCGGCAATAAGAGCTTTCTTAATTACTCCTAATATTATAAGCCAAAGGCCTAAATACACATCTTCTCTTGTCGCTTTATTGTTTTGCGCAACTTGAGGTAAGAAATAATCTGCTCTAACAATCGGACCTGCGACTAATGCAGGAAAGAATGACAAGAAGAATAGATATTCCAACCATGTTTTAGTGGCAGTTACCCTACCCTTATATACATCTACAATATAACTTATAGACTGAAATGTATAGAACGATATTCCTACAGGCAATATAATATCCAACGGTTGAAAGTTTCCCTTTACTATTTGACACCAATTACTTAAAAAGAAATTGGTATATTTGAAATAACATAATATTCCTACCGATGCTATTACCGAAACGGCAACACACAACTGACGTGCGCCCTTTGATTTCAAACGCACCATTAATCGCGACAACAACCAATCAAGTAGCGAGGTTGTTACCAGCAATAAGAAAAAGAAACCACTTGATTTATAGTAGAAATACAAACTAAATGCAACAACAAAAGCAATCATTTGCCATCTACGATTCTTTACCATTGCATAGATTGGGATAAACAGCAAGAAGATAGCCCAAAATATCCCACTTGAAAATAACATAGGAACTTCTTTCTGGTAAGAAAGAAGTTCACACAAATTATGATATATATTTACAAAATCAACCATTAATAATATTTATCTCACCTCTTGGGTTGTAGCACTACTACACGTTCGGCTCTCGCAGTTTCCTCTGTTGGAATTTTCATATTGACTATTGGATTAGCACATTTTTCGGGCATCCATCTCAACACACTATCCATCCATTGAACTGCCGACTTTCGTGTTGGATGAGCACCATCCTTCATTCTATCAAATTTCATTCCATCAGAAAGAAAGAAATACCCATCAGGAGTATTAGCATCTATCAACTCATTAATACCCGTATCGGGTTTCCAGTTTGGAGGTCCAATCCATAAATATGGAAGATCTCCAATTTGTGATATCATATTCTTCACGAATTTATCACGTTTCTCTTTTATATCTTTTACGAACAATTCATTTGCCCCAAGGCATATAAATATGTATGTAGGCTTGAATTGCTCAATATATTCTTTTAATTTTTCTGTTTCTCCCCAAATCTCAGATGTAGAACTATACCATATTACAGCATACACCTTATGTCCATTTTCTTTTGCATATGCAGCAAGACGTGGGTATAACCCTTCAAGCATTGAATCTCCTATAAACAAGAATGTTTGTGGCACTGATAAATCATATTTAGGTTTCTTAGCTTCTTCTTGAGCCTTCATTTCTTCCACAAACCTCTTTGCAGCCACAACCTGTTCCGGAGTCGGGTCCGGAGACTTTGTTAAACGTTCAAACATACCGGAAGATCGCAATTCAATACTGCATATTTTTATTGGTTCTAATACTGATATTGCGACAAATAATACCATTGTCACAACCAATATGAACCACATTCCCAAATAGGGTCTTTTTTTATTCTGATCACTCATATAATTATCCGAAATATTCCACAAAGTTACTATAAAATTCCCAAATAAAATATATTTGTTTTAACTTTGCAAATAATAAATTATCAACAATGAGCACAACATTCATATTATCAACACTATTAATTATTTGTATTGGATTAATTTTATTTTTGATATCATCACTAAGTTCTAATCGAAATAAAATATTAACATTAACTTCAGAGAAAGCCATCGCTGAAAATCAAAGAGACTTAATAACACAACAGCTTTCTGAGCTCAAATCTGAAATTGATTTATCAAAAAAACTTTCTATCGAGCTTAGAGAGGAGAATAGCCGTCTTCAAGAAAGAATAAAATTTATCGACGAAGAAAAAGAACGTATCACCAAAGATTCTGAGATAAGATTTAGGAACATTGCTACTGAAATTCTTCAACACAACACAATTGCATTCAAAGAACAAAATGAAACTCGACTATCTGAAATTCTAACACCGCTAAAAGAAAATATCGAACAATTCAAAAAAACAATCTCTGATAGTTACTCCACAGAAGCTCGAGAGCGGTTCTCTCTACAAAAACACATTACCGAACTCATAAACCTCAACCAAACCATTGGCAAAGAAGCCAAAGACTTAACTCTTGCGCTCAAAGGCAACAGTAAAATTCAAGGCAATTGGGGCGAAATGATTCTTGAAAACATCCTCGAAAAATCCGGGCTTGAAAAAGATCGAGAATTTAGCATTCAAGAGACTACACACGACGAAAATGGCAAACGCCTTATTGCTGACGTCGTTGTCAACTATCCTGATGGCCGCAAGATAGTCATTGACTCTAAAGTATCTTTAACTGCATATGCTGAGATTGTTAATTGTGACAATGACGAAGATATCACATCCTTAAAAAAGCGACATATATTATCAATTCGCAACCACATTAACGAACTCAAGACAAAGAGATATCAAGACTATTTGGGTAAAGAAAAAGCCGAGTTTATCATGATGTTCATACCAAATGAAGCTGCATATATTTGTGCAATGCAATTTGATCACACTTTGTGGCAATATGCATACGATAACAGAGTACTTCTCATATCCCCCACTCATCTCATTTCAGCATTAAAATTAATTGAACAACTTTGGCAACATGATAGACAAACAAGAAATGCAATTGAAATAGCATCCGAAAGCGGGAAAATGTATGATAAATTCGTTGGCTTTGTTGAAAATATGAAATCTATCGAAAAAGCCCTCAGTAATGCCCAACTTAGTTATGAAAAAGCCATGTCAAAACTTCACACCGGTCCGGGCAATTTAATAGGTAAAGCCAACAAACTCAAAGAAATGGGCGCAAAAACAACCAAATTACTTGCCCAAGATATTCAAGAAGTCTAACCCCATTCCATTAAATCATTATATTCATGATTAAAAAAATTTTCTTTTTACTAATTTTATTTTCATTTCTTAACGCAACTGCGATAGAACCAATTCTTATATACCCGGAAGATAATGAAATTCTTTCAGACGAATTTTATTTCATTTGTTTATACGATGACGAAGCGACTATAACTCTTGAAATATCTGATGATTCTAATTTTAACAATATCATATACCAAAACTCAAACCGTTGGTTGACTGTTAATGGTCATAAACAATTCCCCATATCCCCCAACGAATTAGGAAACGGAACTTATTATTGGCGCATATCTCATGAAAACGGCTATACTCAACACAGAACATTCTCAATAACAGGACAAAATACAACTACCGACAACTATAAAATTATTCGAGACATAAATGACTATCCCTTAATGTCAATACCAGGCTATAGTGAGCCTATGATTTTAAGTTCTTTGTGGATTCGCTCTGAAAACACAAAAAACGGTCTTTGCCAAAAAGAAAAAGGAGGGGCATACCGAGGCATGGTATTAAAAGATAATATTATCTACATAAGCTATTGCGACAACCTAAACAAAACACCTCATCTTAATCGATTCAACGCTCAAACCGGAGAATCCATGGATTCAATACATATCGACTATGGCGATTTTGACATGCCAAATTATGCCTTAAGTGACTTAAATATCGACGATGCCGGAAACATATACACCACAAATAAAGGCAACGCTTCAAATCAAATATTTGTTGATGTATTAGAAATCTCTAATAATATCGCAACAGTTTCAAGACGATATACTTGCATTATTCCAGATAATTTAGTAGGACAATATGTTAATTATGCAAAAGCAACTGGAAACGTCGCCACCGGAGAGTTTTCTTTATATAGCGCATTAGAATCAAGCGATGGTACTGCCATATATAAAATCCAATGGGAGTTCAAAGAAAACATCAGCACAAGCAATGGGACTAAAATATATGGGATAACAATTTCTCACCCCGAAGGCACCCAGATATACCCCATCAATTCAGATTATTATATTCTTGACAACAAAGAAATCTTACCAACAATATACAAGAATCGGACAAAAAAAGGTGATTTATCCAAAGAATCAACATTTGAAGTTCCTGCAAATAATTCAGGAAACGGACTTCACATTTTTAGTCATGGCAATGTGCCAATGATGATTTATGGATGCAATTATAGTCAATTTGAATTAATAACTCTTCCTACTAATTTCTTTAATGGCACCGACTCTCAAGCTGACTCATTTACAGGGATTAGTAGTTTACAAAAATTTCCAACAAATAAATTGGGAAACGAAACATCCGTTGGCTCTACAATATCAACATTGGCAACCACGACAACCGAAACAACGTCAAATGGCTATCCACGAACCACAATATATGTATATTCGTCTGGAAATGGACTGGCTGCATACCAATTATCTCATTACACCACGTCAACAGTAGCAAGCTCAACGATAGCCCCTCTGTCAACTTGGAACATAAGAAATGGTGTATTATCATTTTCTAAAAAACAAAATCACATAACCATTAATAACATCAATGGAGTTACAATTTCACAACATTATAACACCGACAACATCAATATCTCAAAACTTCAAAATGGCATATATGTAATTCAATCCGATGATATTGTTTTCAAATTAGCTATATAAAAATAATGCAGGCTGATGCCTGCATTATTTTTATAGTTGAGTTCAAAGTCAATATCAACGATAATCTTTAAGCAAAACTTGCAATTTCTTTCGTGCAAAAAAGATACGACTCTTTACTGTTCCGAGTGGCAACCCCATCTCTTCTGCAATTTCACTATACTTATACCCCGCAACATGCATTGAAAATGGAATACGATAATCATCCGAAAACGAATTTATCAACTCAGAGATTTCACGCGCAGCATAAGACCCCTCCGGGCTTTCAAATCCGGAATCTTGTGGCAAATTCAAATGATACAAATCTTCCGTTTGATCTATGATTGTTGACGACCTCACAACTTTACGATAATTATTAATAAATATATTACGCATAATTGTAAAAACCCACCCTTTGAAATTAACATTTTCTACATATTTATCTTCATTATCAAGGGCCTTCAATGTCGTATCTTGAAGTAAATCATAAGCATCATCCCTGTTTGATGTCAAGATATATGCAAAATTTAATAAATTACTTTGCAATGACATTAATTTTGATTGAAACTTTTTTGAACTCATACTTAAATATTTTTATAGAAAAACAAATTAAACGCACCACAAATATACAAAATATTTTATTATCAAAATATTTTTAGTGTTATTTTTTGTTAAATGCCATCATTTTTATAGCAACCATTTCGTATATTACTATATTTCAACATGTTAAATATTTTGATATTTTGTGTCATTTTTGTTACATTCAATATCATTTAATGTTTCTTTTTAATATCCTACTAAAAAAATCACAACAAGCATCCCCACTCCCTCCCTGAAGTCCCCAAAGGCGCCTTTTCTCACATATTGCAAGAAGACAAAAAAGTTAGTATCTTTGCATATTTAATATATCAATATGAATAATTTTTCCGATAAACAACAACTTCTTGACAAACGATACCTTCGCATGTCAACCATATGGGCAGAAAACTCATATTGCACCCGAAGAAAAGTAGGAGCTATCATAGTCAAGGACCAAATGATTATATCAGACGGATACAACGGTACCCCTTCCGGATTTGAAAACATATGCGAAGACGAAAACGGGACCACTAAACCATATGTACTACATGCCGAAGCTAACGCCATTTCAAAAGTTGCTCGCAGCAACAACAGTAGCGATGGAGCAACACTATATGTCACAGCTTCGCCATGCGTCGAATGCGCCAAGCTAATCATACAAGCTGGTATTAAACGTGTTGTATTCAACGAATTATACCGCATCACCGACGGCATCGACCTCCTCAAAAGGGCTAATATTGAATGTACACATATAAATGATCTTGATTAAGATATTATTCCAATCACATGTCAAACAATAAGATTAACAATTATATCCCATTAATTATTGCCATAACTCTAATAATAGGCATGATTATAGGGCGCGCATTTACCGAAATAACATCTTCAAGTAACACATTTAAGAAACTTGATAAGATTTTCAGTCTTATTGAAGACAAATATGTAGATACAATAGATCTTGATAGCATATTAGAAAAATCCTTCCCCGACATCATCGCACAATTAGACCCACATTCCACATACATTTCAGCCAAAGACCTCAAAGCCACAAACGAAGAGTTAGATGGCTCTTTTAGTGGCATCGGAATATCATTCACAATCATGAATGACACTGTTTCTATTATTGAAATTATCCCAAACGGACCAAGTGAAAAAGTTGGACTTTTAGCCGGAGACCGCATAATCACAGTTAATGATAAAAATATCGCAGGCATATCCATTTCTAATGAAAAAGTTATGCAACTTTTACGAGGAGACAAAGGCTCCAAAGTCACATTAGGAATAAAGCGCAATAGCTCGCCCAAGCCCCTCTCCTTTGACATCATTCGAGGAGACATCCCGGTTAACTCAGTTGATGCTGCATATATCATCTCCCCCGAAATAGGCTACATTAAAGTTAACAAATTTAGTCGCAATACATATAACGAATTTCTTACCGCCTTAAATAACTTAAAAAACAACGGGGCCAATAAATATATCATAGACCTAAGAGGCAATGGAGGAGGATATATGGAAAGTGCAGTGATGATGGCAAACGAATTCCTTCCAGCAAAACACATCATCGTCAACACTCGCACCCGCTTTGACCACCAATCCACAGGAAGCGATGGGAATGGGTCTTTCCAAAACACAGAATTAGTAGTACTTATTGACGAATTCTCAGCAAGTGCAAGCGAAATTTTCGCGGGAGCTATTCAAGACCACGACAGAGGACTAATCTTAGGCAGAAGATCCTTTGGAAAAGGATTAGTACAACAACAAATCACATTACCCGATAGTAGTGCAATCAGGCTAACAGTTGCTCGTTATTACACACCCTCCGGAAGATGCATTCAAAAAGACTACAAACTCGGAGACAAAAGCTACAACAACGAGCTAACCGAACGTTTTAATCATGGCGAAGCATATAACATTGATAGTATTAAATTAGACAAAACTATTGAGTACTACACCTCTGGAGGTCGAAAAGTATATGGAGGTGGTGGCATTATGCCTGACATTTTTATCCCCAATGACACATCTGGAATAACCAAATATTACTATAATGTGGCAAATGCCGGACTCTTCCAGAAATATGCTTTTAATTATTGCGACAAAAATCGCAATAAGTTTAGCGAATGCTCATCAACTTCAGACGTTCTAAAAAAACTTCCAAGTGACGACCTTCTTTTATATGATTTTGTTGATTTTTCAAAAAAGAACAAAATCCCCGCCCAATGGTATTACATCAATATTTCTCGCAAACTAATTACAACCATCTTAAAGGCTTTGATTACTCGCGACATAATTGGCAGCCACGCTTATTATGAAGTTTATAATACCTATGATAACAACGTACTAAAAGCCATTGAACAAATCAATAACGGAGCAGCAAAATTCCCTATTCAACAGATTGACAATGACCAAAAAAGAAATTAGGTTATACATAAAGCATCTAAAAGCACAATTCCCCAATTCTCAAAAAGAGATTTGCGCAAACTTGGTCACGCAAAAAATAGAACAATCAAATTGGTTTATAGGAGCTAAAAACATATTAACTTATTACGCCCTTCCTGACGAACTAAATACATTACCCCAACTAAATAGATGGGCTACCAACAAATCTCTATATTTACCTCGAGTTAATGATTTCACACTTGAAATTCTCCCATATGCCAACACCAAAATTGGCTCCTACAATATCTTTGAGCCATTAGGCAATAATATCGTACACCCATCGACTATTGACCTCATAATAGTCCCTGGTATCGCCTTTGACGCCTCTGGCATGAGATTAGGTAGAGGTAAAGGTTTTTACGACCGTCTTCTAAAAGAAACAACAGCATTGAAAATTGGAATATGCTATGATTTTCAGCTAATTGACGACATCCCACACGAGATACACGACATCCCAATGGATGCAATAATCACCCCGACTCAACAATTTATAATCAACAACAAACACCCATGGCAATAATATCGTCAAAAGATCAATTAAATAAAATCATCCTTAAAAACCCGGACATAATTCCGTTAATAAATAGATTCGGCATAAAATTAGGAGTCTGCGACAAGACTATAAATACAATATGCACCGAAAACAAACTTGATGCAGAATTTTTCATTACAATACTCAACACTTTTATTAATGCCGATTTCTTCCCCGAAAAGACTTTAAAATCATTTCATGCCGATCTCATAATCAATTACATTTCTAAAACCTATAGCTACTATTCTAACTTTTCAATTCCCAATATTGAACGACACTTCAATCTATTAATTACACATAGCAGCAATAGCAATCTTGACTTGATAAAATCCCTTTTTATCGAATTAAAGAACGACATTACCCAACTCATTAGATTTGACCTCGATTCTTGGTTCCCGGCATTCCACGATACCTACGACTCCAATATTACAATAGTCAATAGCGACATACTCGAAGATAAAATAAACGACTTGAAAAACATGTTTATCACACACTTATCCGGTGATTATGAACCAAACCTTTGTTTTGCTGTCATTTCTGCAATCATATCTTTGGAAAAAGATATAATCCAAAACAATCGTATTCGCAATAGGATTCTAGCTCCCATATATCTCCAAATCACCAAATAACAATGGTTTCAAGCTCTTATATTATCAGTGATGACTCAATACATGCCATAGGATTAAAATATTTAATTGATAAATATTTTAATATTCCTGTGCAAATATTGTCGCCAGAAGAATTACAAAAGATTGCAGACTCCAACTCTTTAATATTCTTTATTTCCACTCAAATTTACATTGAAAATCTTGAGTTTTTTTATTCTCGGCGAAACAGAATTATCATTATACAAAATAAAACAACACCAGATTACAAGTTCATAAATACTACCGACACTGAAAGTGAAATAATCGAACAGATTTCAAGTTTAATATCTTCAATCGAATCAAATACAGAACATCAAATCCCAAACGAATTATCACAAAGAGAAATTGAAATTCTAAAACTCATAGCCATGGGACACCTCAACAAAGAAATCGCGTCAATATTATCAATTAGCATAAATACAGTCCTAACACATCGAAAAAACATCACATCTAAACTTGGCATAAGAAGTGTTTCAGGACTTGGAATCTATGCAACAATAAATGGCTATATCTCCGAGAAAGATTTGAAACGCTAATATAAAAAAAAGAAGATGAACCGATTGATTCATCTTCTCTATATTATCTGCAAAACTAACTCTACATTAATTCTACTCGTTTTAGATTTTCTTCATCTCCAAGAATGTAGTATATATTCTTCAGATGCTTTAACGCATCACCCATATTTTGCTCATCAAGGTTAAATGCTTCTTCTAATTGAGATGCAGCTTCGCGCAAAAGAGGCTCCGTTTGCTCTTTTCGAATTTTGTCATATTCAGATTGCGACTTATTAGAAGCCTCATTATCTATTGTATATGCCTTGTTATACAACAAGTTCCCTAAATGGAAATGAGCTATTGCCATTTTTCCATCCAACTCAACCGCCTTACGATAAGAAGTAATCGCACCTTCTTGGTCTCCTTCATTTTCCAACAATACACCAATCAAATCATGATATTGTGCATTATTCGGATCTGAATCAAGCAAACCTCCAATAAATTGCTTTGCATTTGCAAAATCTTTCTTTTCTAAATAATCATTTACGATAACTTGCAAATAAACAGGGTCTTCATTACCATATAACGGATATGCAATTTTGGCATACTTACATGCTATATCATTCTTTTTTGCTTGCGATGCAACTGCAATAGCATAGTCAAATAAATTTTTCTTTTGATATCCTTTTACATATGCTTTATCAAAAGCAACTAATGAGTTCTCTAACTCATTTATTTGCCATGCAGCCAACGCTTGATTAAATATTATTTGCGCTACAACTGTATCTGCATCAGCTTTCAAACCAGCGCGTGCAATACGTACATCTTGAGGCAAGTTCGCATAAATATCCCATGCCTTATACGCTCCGGCATAATCTTCGGCTTCCCATAAGAAAATACCGGCATTATTAAAATGAGAATAATTTTCAGCAATTGTTTTTACAATCTTTTTTGATTCTTTTGTTTTAACCTTGCCTTTTTCATCAACGATTGTATCTAAAGGCAATGCATTAATCATATAATTATATCCATCAATAAGTGCATTACCTATTTCTTTTTTATCCACCTCTTGACCCATTTGAACCTTTAAGAACAAAGCATCATAATGAGCAAATGCAGCATTCCCGGCAACCATCCATGCTTTTACATCATCTTTTGTTTCAGGATTTGTTGTTATTTCTGCAATTTTAGCTTTTACTGTAGGATAATCAAAGTTACCACTTTTAACAGTATTTTCAACCTCTTTCAAAAGGCTTTTTTGTGCCGACATTGACATTGCTGCAAAAAGACACAAGCCTAAAATACTAATTTTTCTCATAATTTATTGTATTTAAGTTGTTAATATTATTCTTCGACTTCTTCTTGAGCTCCTTCAGTTGCGTTAGCTTCTTCTACATCGTCGTCTAAAACCGGGCCTTCCAATACTTCACCATCTACTTGTTCTACCTCTTCTTCAGGATCGGTATCAACACAGCAAACCGAAGCGATTGAATCATTTCGTTTTTCAAGATTAATAACCCTTACACCTTGAGTTGCGCGTCCCATTACACGGAAATCAGCAACATGAATACGCAATGTTATACCTGACTTATTAATGATTACCAAATCGTTTTCATCATTAACACTCTTTATAGCAACAAGGGCACCGGTTTTTTCGGTAACATTCATTGTTTTAACACCTTTACCCCCACGGTTTGTGATACGATAATCTTCGAGGAGTGAACGTTTACCATAACCATTTTCAGAAAGCACCATGACATTGTTTTCAGAATCGGCATTCATACAAATCATTCCAACAACCTCGTCATTGCCACCATCAAGAGTCATACCACGAACACCTGTTGACATACGTCCCATTTCACGCACTTTACTTTCGTGGAATCGGATAGCACGGCCATTGCGATTTGCGATAAGAATTTCAGAATTGCCATCGGTCAATTCAACTTGTAGCAATTGATCATCTTCGCGAATAATAATAGCATTTACACCATTTGCTCGAGGACGAGAATATGCTTCAAGTTTTGTTTTCTTTATGATACCATTCTTTGTGCAGAAAATCAAGTTATGACTATTCACAAACTCACTATCGCCAAGAGCTTTGATGCGAATAAATGCTTTCACAGCATCATCTGATTCGATATTTAGCAAGTTTTGAATTGCTCGACCTTTTGAATTCTTAGTACCTTCAGGAATATCATAAACTTTCAACCAGTAGCAACGTCCTTTTTGAGTGAAGAACAACATATAATTATGCATTGACGCAGGATATATATGTTCAATAAAGTCTTCATCGCGAGTATCACTACCCTTAGCTCCTACTCCACCACGATTTTGGGCTCGAAACTCGGTTAATGGAGTACGTTTGATATATCCAAGATGAGAAATTGTAATAATCATTTCATCATCGGCATAGAAATCTTCAGCATTAAAGTCGCCTGCAGTATAATCTATTTCAGTGCGTCGTTCATCGCCATATTTATCACGTATTTCAAGAAGCTCTTCTTTGATTAAATTACGACAAACCGCATCATTGTTTAGAATTTCTTCCAAACTTGCGATTAATTGCAAAATTTCCTCGTAAGCTTGCGTAAGTTTGTCTTGTTCAAGACCGGTGAGTTGCTTCAATCGCATTTCGACGATAGCAGTTGTTTGAGCATCGGTCAATTCAAAGCGCTCACTCAATCGAGCTTTTGCCTCGTCGGTATTAGCCGAAGAACGAATAATATGAATTACTTCATCGATATTTTGAGATGCAATAATCAAACCTTGCAAAATATGAGCACGTTCTTGAGCTTTTCCAAGTTGGAATTTTGTGCGACGAATCACAACATCATGACGATGGTCAACAAATGATTGAAGCAATTCTTTTAGATTCAACAATTTGGGACGACCATTTACCAATGCAACATTATTCACACTGAATGATGCTTGCATTTGAGTCATCTTATATAATTTATTTAGCACAACATTGGCATTTGCATCGCTTTTCAAACGAATAACAATACGCATACCTTTATAGTTACTTTCGTCGTTTAGATCAGCAATACCATCGATCTTCTTTTCATTAACAAGCTCTGCTATATATTTAATAAGTTCAGCCTTGTTGACGTTATAAGGAATTTCAGTTACAATAATATCTTCATGGTTAGCATCACTTTCAATTTCAGCTTTAGCTCGGATTAAAATGCGCCCACGACCTGTTTCGTAAGCATCTTTAACTCCATTATAACCATATATTGTACCTCCTGTTGGGAAATCTGGAGCTTTAATATATTGCATTAATTCCGAAATGGTCAATTCCGGATTATCAACTAATGCCACACACGCATTGATTGACTCTGTCAAGTTGTGAGGAGGCATATTTGTTGCCATACCCACAGCAATACCGGATGCACCATTTACCAATAAATTAGGAATACGTGTTGGCAATACGGTTGGCTCCTTGCGAGAGTTATCATAATTAGGTTGAAAATCTACTGTATCGGCATCAATATCTTGTAGCATTTCTTCCCCTATTTTATCCAATCTCACCTCGGTATAACGCATTGCCGCTGCGCTATCGCCATCAACGGAGCCAAAGTTTCCATGACCATCAACGAGAGTATATCGTAATGCCCAAGGTTGAGCCAAGCGCACGACTGTTCCATAAATTGAGGAGTCGCCATGAGGGTGATACTTACCCATCACTTCACCAACACAGTTAGCTGATTTTTTGTGTGGATGATCTGAGGTATTCCCCATTTCATTCATTCCATAGAGCACTCTTCGATGCACAGGTTTCAAACCATCTCTCACATCGGGAAGCGCACGCGACACAATTACCGACATAGAATAGTCGATATATGCCGATTTCATTTCGTTCTCGATATTAATCTTTAATATTCGATCTTGTTCCAACATTGCTTTTATATAATGATGTGTTAATTAGTCTATTATTTCCCATATGACCACCTTTAGCCAATATAGGTTTAATTAATTCTTAAAATATCATACAAATATACAACTTTTTTACCTAATATTTAAATTTTCACGGCATCTTTTATTTTTTTAATGATACAACCAAACTATTAAGATTTATCAATAGATATTTGGCACAATAATTGCACTATAATGAATATTACAACAAGTATTTTAATGATTCAAATTTTATAAATGGACATCAAATTCACCCCAGAATATAAATCTATTCTTGAAATTAGTCGCAATGAAGCAATGCGTCATCAAAGCTCTGAAATTGAGCCAGCACACCTTCTTCTTGCGCTAACAGATTCTTCATCAACTCGAACCCTAAAACTAATGGAGGCATTAACTACTGAAATTTCCGTTGAACACCTTCGTAACGAGTTGGACAAAAACTCTTATAACCACTCTCCCGACTACTCTCCCGACAATCTTTATGTCAATTCTCATACTGAACGAATAATAAAACTCAGTGAATTAGAAGCACGAATGTTAAAATGCGACAATGTTGATGCCGAGCATTTATTGTTAGCACTTTTTCATAATTCAGAAATCCTTAGTATGCCATTCATACAGAGTTTTATAAATTCAGGCATAACATATGAAGGTTTATATAAGCAACTTAAAAATATAACCGAAGCTCCAGTTGCCGGAACCGGATTTACCGAAGATGACATCGATGATGATGACATTATGTCACAAAAAAAAGAAATATCTCAATCACAGAAAAAACATTCAACAAAAAAGGACAACGACACTCCGATTCTTGACAAGTTTGGTATTGACATGACAAAAGCCGCAGAAAATGGAGCTTTAGACCCTGTTATTGGTCGAGAATTAGAAATTGAGCGAATTGCTCAAATATTGAGCCGCCGTAAAAAGAACAACCCTGTACTTATCGGAGAACCGGGCGTTGGAAAATCTGCCATCGTTGAAGGTTTGGCCTTACGTATTATACAACGCAAAGTTTCTCGTCTATTATTTGACAAACGAGTAATTGCCTTGGATATGGCTTCAATTGTAGCCGGAACAAAATATCGTGGACAATTTGAAGAACGCATCAAAGCTATACTTGACGAACTATCCAAAAACAAAGACATCATATTATTTATTGATGAACTACATACCATCGTAGGTGCAGGAAATGCCCAAGGGACTATGGATGCGGCAAATCTATTAAAACCAGCTTTAGCTCGCGGAGAAATTCAATGCATCGGAGCAACCACACTTGATGAATACCGAAAAAATATCGAAAAAGATGGAGCTCTTGAACGCCGCTTTCAAAAAGTTGTAGTAGAGCCAACTTCTGCCGAAGAAACATTACAAATCCTAAACAACATCAAGGACAAATATGAAAATCATCACAATGTAACCTTCACACCAGAAGCCATTAATGCATGTGTAAAACTCACACAACGATATATTAGCGATAGGAACTTCCCAGACAAAGCAATTGATGCATTAGACGAAGCCGGGTCAAGGGTTCATGTAAAAAACATCACTGTACCAAAAGAAATTGAAAACTTAGAGCTTGAAATCGACAATGTCGCTCAATTAAAACTAAAAGCCGCTCAATCTCAAAATTTTGAAAGCGCTGCTGCTTATAGGGATAATGAACATCTTTTACGCAAACAACTTGAAGATGCTAAACAAGAATGGGTGGAAAAAATTAGCAATGAACGAGAAATTGTTGACGAAGACAAAGTTGCCGAAGTTGTTGCTATGATGACTGGTGTACCCGTTCAAAGAATTGCTCAAGCTGAAGGGATGCGTCTTCTTGAAATGGCAACAAACTTAAAGCATGACATTATTGGTCAAGACAAAGCTATTGATAAAATAGCCAAAGCCATTCAACGAAATCGCATTGGGTTAAAAGACCCCAACAAACCAATTGGTACATTTATGTTCTTAGGGCCTACCGGTGTTGGGAAAACGCACTTAGCTAAGAAACTTGCCGAATATTTATTTGATTCGACGGATACTCTTATTCGCGTTGACATGAGTGAGTTTATGGAAAAATTCACCGTATCTCGATTGGTAGGAGCTCCTCCAGGATACGTTGGCTATGAGGAAGGAGGTCAATTAACTGAGAAGGTGCGTCGTCGCCCCTACTCTGTTGTTCTTCTTGACGAGATTGAAAAAGCTCACCCCGATGTATTCAACATCCTACTCCAAGTCATGGATGAAGGTCGTCTTACTGATAGTTTTGGGCGCAAAGTTGATTTCAAAAACACAATAATAATAATGACATCAAACATTGGCACTCGTCAATTAAAAGATTTCGGTTCCGGAATTGGGTTTAATACAAAAACAATAGACAAAGAATACACTCATAGTATTTTACAAAAAGCACTAAACAAAGCTTTTTCACCCGAGTTTCTTAATCGCATTGACGACATTATCATGTTTGACACTCTTGATAAAGATGCTATATTCAAGATAATAGATTTAGAAATATCCGAATTATTCAACAGGATTGAATCTCTTGGATATAAGTTAAGTGTAACCGACGAAGCCAAATCTTTTATTGCCGAAAAAGGATACGACTCTCAATATGGCGCACGTCCTCTAAAAAGAGCCATTCAAAAATACATTGAGGATGAACTTTCCGAATTAATAATTGGTAATAATGTTTCAATTGGAGACTCTATTATAATTGACTTTGACAAAGAAAACGATAAAATTATCACTACCAAAATCAAAGACGATATTTCAAAATAATTCTAAAAAACTATAAATTATGAAAAAAGGAAATATTGGGGTTACAACCGAAAACATTTTCCCCGTAATAAAAAAATTTCTTTATAGCGACCACGAAATATTCCTACGCGAACTTGTATCAAATGCCATTGACGCAACTCAGAAATTAAAAACATTGTCATCATGTGGCGAATACAAAGGTGAACTTGGAGAACTTAATGTAAAAGTTATTGCCAACAAAGAAAACGGCACGCTCACCATTAGCGACCAAGGCATAGGTATGACAGCTGAAGATATAGATAAATATATCAATCAAATCGCATTTTCGGGAGCCGAAGAATTTCTTGAAAAATATAAAGATAATGCCAACGCAATTATCGGGCACTTTGGCTTAGGTTTTTATTCAGCATTCATGGTAGCCAAGAAAGTAGAGATTCGGTCTCTATCATATATCGATGGTTCTAAAGCGGTAAAATGGGAATGTGATGGCTCGCCCGAATATTCAATGGAAGAAATTGAGAAAGACTCTCGAGGCACTGACATCGTTCTATATATTGACGATGAAAACAAAGATTTCCTTGAACAATCACGCATTGACACTTTATTAAAGAAATATTGCCGATTCCTTCCAGTCCCTGTAATTTCAGGTAAAGAACAAGAATGGAAAGATGGCAAATATGTTGATACCGACAAAGATAAAGTTATCAACGAAACTTCTCCTGCATGGATGAAAAAACCATCAGAACTAAAAGATGAAGACTATTTGAACTTCTACCACGAGCTATATCCCGGTCAAGACGATCCTCTTTTTTGGATTCACTTAAATGTTGATTATCCATTTACCCTTACCGGCATATTGTTCTTCCCAAAAATCAAGAACAACTTCGACATAAATAAAAATCGCATTCAACTCTATTGCAACCAAGTATTTGTTACCGACTCGGTTGAGGGTGTTGTTCCTGAGTTTCTAATGCTTCTTCAAGGGGTCATCGATTCTCCCGATATTCCTCTAAATGTTTCTCGCTCATATCTTCAAAGCGATGCTGCTGTTAAAAAAATATCAACCTACATCACTAAAAAAGTATCTTCACGTCTTGAAGAAATTTTCAAAGCAGATAGAGCTGAATTTGAGAAAAAATGGGACGACATTAAAATATTCATCGAGTATGGCATGTTGAGCGATGAAAAATTCCGTGAAGCAGGCAAGAAATTTACTCTTCTCAAAGATATTGAGGAAAAATATTTCACTCTCGAAGAATACAGACAACTCATCGAAGCGTCTCAAACCGACAAAGATGGAAATCTAATCCATCTATATACAACCGACCCCGTTGCTCAATATACTTATATTAATGCTGCAACCGAAAAAGGGTACAATGTATTATTGATGGATGGTCAACTTGACTGTCACTTCATTGGTTTACTTGAACAACAACTCGAAAAGTCCCAATTTGTACGCGTTGATAGCGACACAATCGACAACCTCATTAGAAAAGATAACAAAAAAGAGGTATTACTCACATCTCAACAACGCAATATATTGACGGGCATTTTCAATTCTCAAATACCAACCGTTGACAAAGCTCAATTTATAATTACTTTTGAGGCAATTAGTGCAACAGATACTCCTATCGTCATCACTCAAAATGAATATATGCGACGCATGAAAGAAATGGCAGCATTCCAACCTGGCATGAATTTCTATGGCGAAATGCCCGACAGCTATAACCTCATTATAAATACAGAACACCCTTTAATCTCCAAGATACGAGAACAGGCTGATTCAGAAATTGCATCAAAACTTGAACCAATAATCAAATCTATTGATGAAAATAACGCAAAAATAACAACAATTCGCGACGCTAATAAAGATTCAAAACTAAGTGATGAAGATAGCGCAAATGTTTCTACACTTGAAGAAGCTGTCAAAACGCTCCGTGAAGAAGAAACTAATTTACTGTCAACATATGCATCTTCACAACCTATTATCAAGCAACTAATTGACCTTGCATTGCTTGGCAATGGCTTGCTTAAAGGTGAAGAACTTAATTCATTTATCAATCGTTCGATATCTTTATTATAATAATCGTTAGATATTTATAAAAACGACGGCGAGCAGTTTCTCAACTCCTCGCCGTCTTGACTATATAATATTAGATTAAATCAGATAGCTTCATGGTTTTGAAAATATTTATAAGAATCACGTTGCACATAAGACTTTATTACAGCATATAACATTGTTTGTATTGGAGACAATGAGCCATCTATATCTACCCCCATTATCATTTCTCCGATAAAAGCTGAAGCGACCGCAACACGTTCATCTTCAGGAAGAGCATTTATTGTATTTATCACATGAGGTGTAATCACAATTGGTTGTCTTTTTACTATTGTTGCCATAATTATTATTTTATAAGTTTAATTTCTGATTGTAATACAAATTTACAACGCACCCTGGGCTTATATCAAGCACACTAAAGTAAATATTTACTAAAATCATTTTTACATATAATTGATTTAATTATCTTAGACTCGGCAATTTTGAAATGAAGCTGAAATATTTTGTAAATTAGAGTTTTTAAATTATATTTGATCTATTATTAAGTCTTAGCGATTAAAACTTTGCTAAATAGTTTCAATGGCATATAAATCTTTAGCATAATGAACGATATAACACAAGTATTCAATTCCTTAATCGAACAATATAGGAGCATTGACATAGCCGAAGCTGAATTCAAAAAACTGCTTTTAGACGATGATGACTTACTTGAAGAATATCGAGAATGGTGCCATGCAGTTGGGAGCAGTGAAAAACGTGGATTTCTCGACTATTGCGACGAATATAAAATGTCGCAAGACTCGGTGTGGGATTCACTAAAAGATTTTGATGAATAATATAACGAATCAATAAATATGTTACGATTACCTGCCGAATGGGAGTCATTTGGGGCAATATTACTTTCATGGCCCCATAAAAATAGCGATTGGGATTACATGCTTGAAGAGGTAACCCAATGCTATATCAACATCGTTGAAGCGATTACTCAAGAGACTAACGTAATTATCGTTGCTCCCGATATTGAAATCCCTAAGATGCACTTAAACCACATTAACCAATCGGTCATCTCTTATTACGAGATTCCAACAAACGACACATGGGCTCGCGATTTTGGAGTGATTACAACATGCGACAATGATGGTAGTTTCATTCTCAACGACTTCCAATTTAATGGTTGGGGGTTAAAATTCGCATCAAACAAAGACAACCTCATCACTCGATCCATGATAGAAAAAAAGGCTATCAAAGGCTCATATAATAACTGTATGGGATTTGCACTTGAAGGAGGTTCGATTGAAAGCGACGGGAATGGTTTGTTGCTCACTACGTCGGAATGCCTATTATCCCCTAATCGAAATGGAGATTTATCAAAGGAAAATATTGAACAAGTTCTATCATCAACTTTTGGAGTTAAAAAGATCCTTTGGCTCGACTATGGATTTTTGGAAGGAGATGATACTGATAGCCACATCGACACACTCGCTCGCATTGCCCCTAACGATACCATTGTATATGTTGGCACAAATGACGAAACCGACGTCCACTATGAGGCTTTACAATCGATGAAACAACAACTGATGCAATTTACCACACAAGATGGCAATCCGTTTAATCTCATTGAGCTACCTCTCCCCGATGCCATTTATGATGAAGATGGCTATCGGCTTCCTGCCACTTATGCCAATTTTCTCATAATGAATAAATCGGTAATTATGCCTATTTATAATCAGCCACAAAAAGATTTATTGGCTACTCAAATAATGCAAATAGCATTCCCTAATCACAAAATAATAACAGTTGATTGCAACGCTTTGATAAAGCAACATGGTTCACTACACTGCGTTACAATGCAACTCCCTAAAGAAATATTATAAACTATGTCAAATAAAATATTACGTACAGGCATTATTCAACAACACAACACTGCCGATATTGCCGACAATCGCAATCGTTTAGCTCAAAAAATGCGTGAATTAGCCTCACAAGGAGCTGAATTAATAGTAAATCAAGAGCTACATGATTCATTATATTTTTGCCAAGTAGAATCAACCGACAATTGCAACCTTGCCGTTGCAATCCCATCGGAAACGACCGATTTTTATTCATCACTTGCAAAAGAGCTTGGCGTTGTAATTGTAACATCACTTTTTGAACGCCGTGCCCCAGGACTATACCACAACACAGCCGTTGTTTTTGAAAAAGATGGCTCTATCGCCGGCAAATATCGCAAAATGCACATACCCGACGACCCTGCATATTATGAAAAATTCTATTTCACTCCAGGAGATTTAGGATTTGAGCCAATCGAAACCTCGGTAGGTAGGCTTGGGGTATTGGTATGTTGGGACCAATGGTATCCCGAAGCTGCACGACTCATGGCTCTGCGTGGTGCTGAAGTTTTAATATACCCCACTGCTATTGGTTGGGAAAGTAGCGACACCCCCGAAGAACAAGTACGCCAACGCGAAGCATGGATTACAATACAACGTGCCCATGCTGTTGCAAATGGGCTTCCTGTAATATCAGTAAACCGCGTAGGACATGAACCCGACCCATCGGGCAACACCAATGGCATTCAATTTTGGGGAAGCAGTTTTGTTGCCGGACCACAAGGCGAATTTTTATACAACGCCCCTACTGATACTGAAATAACAGCTATTATCGATATCGACATGAAACGTTCTGAAAATGTGCGTCGGTGGTGGCCATTCTTACGCGACCGTCGCATTGACGCATACGGCAAACTAACCTCTCGATTTATTGATTAAGGAACTATTACCTTATAGGCTTTACCTCCTATATTTAGCAAATAAAATCCTGATGAGATATTAATGCGATTTACCCCTGCGTGAATCGCATTTGTTTTTATGAGAGTTCCACTCAACGAATAAATTTCTACAGTTGAATCTTTCTCACTATTAATAATTATCCCTTGAGGGCATGTTGCAATATTAACCGACTTTCTTGCAACAGATTCCACTCCAGCGCCATTCTTTGAATACAACTCCAATTCATCTATATTAATTGCCTCTGTTTTATTATATGCTTTTGACAATGTCAATCTAATTTTCGCCTGTTTAACATCTTCTAATATGCCAATTTGTGCAACATCTCCCATAGTCATCGTTGATTCATTGAGTTGTGGATTATTATTTACATATGAATAAATCACATTTCCTGTTTCATTTACTAACTCCACCTTTATCGGATGGGTATTTGTTGTTGACACATAATAACGCACACTAAAGCCCAAATCACAGCCTTCAATATTTATCAGTTCTGATTGCATATAACTCACTTCGGGCAACATTGTCAATGGATATTGCTTATTTTTCAATCCTTGTTGAGTCACTGCTTCTCCCGAAGGCATATATACCCATTGGTGTGTAACAGTACTCGTTGGACGAAGAATCGACAAACGAGTATTTTCAGACCAAGACAATTGAGCAAAGACTGTACACAAAACTACAAAACACGATAAAAGCGATAATCTAACCTTCATATTCTTAATTATTTATTTTTAAGATTGTTCCACCATTTTTTTATTCGTTTTACACCCTCCACACCTAATACAGCAAGTCCTGAATACTGAAAAGTTTTAGCCAAACCAAAAAACACAACCCACAAAACTCCCTTTGCAGTTGTACTTATTGGCAATAACATTTGGGCAAACGAAACAATATAGCATATTACACAAATTATAATTAAAATTACACCCGTGCGAAAAGATAATTTAGACAACCATTTTTTTATTTGGTCCATTTTGATTGACTTTTGAATGCGAATATAATATTTTTCTTTCAATATAGCACCTTACAAACTATGTTTTTTGTTTCAACTTACTTTTGTCTATCAAAAATATTTCCCTCTTAATAACGTTTAAGTTTATATAATCTAATGTAACATTACTTGTTTATAGTTCGCGATTTTATTAATTTTGCAAATAAATCTATTCGCTATGAGATTGTTTTTATTTAATATCTTCACTTTCTTGACATTTATATCCATTAATGCAACTGTCTCTTTCTCGGGGACAAACAAAAATGTTATTACCGAAAAAGCCGAAGCTTCTACCGGACTTAACAACATATATGTACTACACAGCTTTAATGGCGTACAACTGACATATACTGCCTCTACTTCTGGAGATGTTCAATGGTTTAAGTATAGTAATTATTCAGGCAATTACACCGGTGAAGTTTCGGGAGTAATTCGCAATGGGAATAAATATACGCTTAACCTTACCGGGCTCGGTGATATTGGTCTTTGCATTACCGAAAATGGGAGAAGCAATTGTTTTTGGATTGTAGATTATTCAGCTCATCAATTACATTTATCTTCATTGGGATTCTCGGCCGAACAAGATTGCGATATGACCGAACTGCTATTTAACGGAAATGCCAATCGTATAATCTATTATACTACAACGGGACAAGCCAAAGAATTAAATCGCGACATAAAATTAAATTACTATTCACTGTCTTATAATGAAGAATCTGAATCTTATGACCAAATATTTGTAGAGCGTTCATATCCATACTTAAATTCTATATTTCGCACAAATTCGCCTCTATGTAATACCGAATTCATATTAAGTGGCGACAAATACTTGAAACATTGGGGAATCGAAGAATCCATTACAAGTGCCTTTTATAACACACCTACAGTCGAAGCAAAAACATCGGCAAATCAAACGTCTCGAGAAATCGCCAATGAACAAAAAGAAGAGACAGCACTTGGAGGCTCTGCCCCATGCGAAATTGAGTTCAAGGCAATTTGTAGCGATGCCGTTATATACAAAGAGTGGCAAATGGCGACCGATTCTGAATTTGAAAACATCACTATGCGCCTAAACGAGCCAATTACAACATATACATTCAATGAACATGGCACAACATATGTTAGATTTATGGCAAGTAATGCCAATGGTTCTTGTGACTTTTTCAGTGACACATATGAAATATTCATTGGAGAATCTCGCCTTGAATGTCCAAATGCATTTTCTCCCAATGCTTCTGAAGGTGTAAATGACGAGTGGAAAGTTAGTTACAAATCAATAACTTCATTTGAATGTTATATTTTTAATCGTTGGGGAATAAAAATCGCAGAGTTTAACGACCCGTCTCAAGGATGGGATGGCAAACACAATGGCAAATTTGTACCTGCCGGAGTATATTATTATATAATAAAAGCCGAAGGTGCAGATGGCAAGAAATATGAATTAAACGGAGACATTAATATTATAAATTACTCTGGTGTGACAGGAACGACATCCACACCACCAACACAATAACATCATGTATCGAATTCTTTTTTCTACAATCTTTTTTATTTTATTTATCACATCTAATGCTCAAGAATCGCATAGTTTTTCAACGATTCTCAATCCTAACATTCCATCGGAAATAATATTTGCTAACGAAAAAATAAGTTTTGATAGAGTTGACATGTATGAACGACTTGATCGTGAGTTAACATCTTTATCTTATACTCATGGCAACACCCTACTAACGCTCAAACGAGCCAATCGATTCTTCCCAATATTAGCACCTATATTAATAGAGCAAGGTTTACCTCTTGATTTTTTGTATTTAGCATGCACCGAAAGTATGCTTAACATTCGCGCATATTCTCCAGCAAAGGCAACCGGAATATGGCAATTTATTCCTTCAACAGGAAAATCTTACGGACTGGAAATTAACGATTATGTTGACGAACGATTAAATATTGAAAAAGCCACCATTGCAGCATGTAAATACCTTAAAGAGTCATACAAAAAATATGGTAATTGGGAATCTGTTGCATGTGCATATAATGCAGGCAATGGGCGCATATCTTCAGAGTTGGAGAAACAGCAAGTTACCTCATCATTTGACCTTCATTTAGTCTCAGAAACATCAAGATATATGTTTAGGATTCTTGCATACAAATTAATACTTGAGAACCCTCGAAAATATGGATTCATCTTAACTGAAGATCAATTATATCACCCGATTGAATGCGATATCGTAGAAGTAGATTCGGCCATTGCAGATTGGCCTACATGGGCAAAAGAAAAAGGCATCACATACGCTCAACTTCGCGAACAAAACCCATGGATTCAAGCAAAGTATCTTCAGAACAAGTCAGGCAAAATCTACAAAATAAAGATTCCTAAAAAAGAGTCATTATATCGCTCTACACAAAAAAGACGTGTTTACAATCCTATCTGGATAACCGAATAATGTAAAGTAATGGCAAGTATTGAAAATAACACCGAAGATTTTATTGATTGCTTATCTGTCGTTGGGGCTAGAGTTCACAATCTTAAAAATATAGATGTTTCTATCCCACATAACAAGCTTACAGTAATCACAGGTCTAAGTGGTAGTGGCAAATCTTCACTCGCTTTTGACACAATTTTTGCCGAGGGACAACGACGATATATCGAAACATTTTCAAGTTATGCTCGCAATATGCTTGGAACATTAGAACGTCCAGATGTTGATTACATCACTGGGCTAAGTCCGGTTATTGCCATAGAACAAAAGACTATAAATAAAAATCCACGGAGTACAATAGGTACTACCACTGAAATATACGATTTCCTTCGATTACTTTTTGCTCGCATAGGACAAGCTCGCAGTTACATTTCTGGAGAGCCTATGATAAAATACTCTGAAGAAAAAATAATCGATTTAATTCTTGAGAAATTCGATGGTCGAAAAATATACATACTTGCTCCGATTGTAAAAAATAGGAAAGGTCATTATAAAGAGTTATTTGAACAATTACGCAAAAAAGGATATATTACAGTCAGAATTGATGGCGATTTACGAGAAATCACACTTGGCATGAAAGTTGACCGATATAAAAATCACTCTATTGAATTGGTTATTGATCGACTTAAAGCATCCCGTAAAGATGAAAACCGACTTCGCAAGACTGT
The DNA here is from genome assembly GCA_045531405.1 of Muribaculaceae bacterium. Lineage (GTDB taxonomy): Bacteria > Bacteroidota > Bacteroidia > Bacteroidales > Muribaculaceae > RGIG4079. The sequence continues at coordinate 50,916 of JAZSDX010000077.1, forward strand.
TTCTACAGCATTAAAACAAGGAGGGAAACAATTGATGATATATGATGTTGAAGATGACAAAATATATCATTATAGCCAGATGTTGATGGATCCTATTAGTGGGATCTCATATAAAGAGCCTGCCCCTCATAACTTTTCTTTCAATTCACCACAAGGAGCATGTCCTAAATGCAAAGGATTAGGATATGTTAATCTTGTAGATCGAGCTAAAATTATACCCGATGATTCAGTCTCAATATATGATGGAGGAATTGTACCTTTGGGGAAATATAAAAACTCAATGATTTTTTGGCAAATAGACGCAATATGCCAAAAATATGGGCACACTATTAAAACTCCCATAATAGAACTTTGCGATGAAGCAATAACAGATATACTAAACGGCACTACCGAACGTATTGCTATCAAAAATGACACCCTAAATCTATCTAACTATTTCCAAAACTACGAAGGACTTATTAAATACATTGAACTACAACAATCCGACGACGCCGGGAGTGCTGCACAAAAATGGAGTGGTCAATTTTTTTCTCGTACAACATGTCCCGAATGCAATGGCAATAGACTCAATCGTGAAGCCCTACATTTTTTCATTGGAGATAAGAACATTGCAGAATTGGCTAAGTTAGACATTTCAGATCTTTTAGAATGGATAAATAATATAGATAATCATCTTAATCCTCAACAAACGATAATAGCCAACGAAATTATAAAAGAAATTCGCACTCGTCTAAAATTTCTTGTAGATGTTGGTTTAGAATATCTATCCCTTAATCGCAATTCAGCATCATTATCCGGAGGAGAAAGTCAGCGAATAAGACTTGCGACTCAATTAGGGTCTGAATTGGTCAATGTCTTATATATCCTTGATGAACCAAGTATTGGATTACATCAACGAGATAACAATCGCCTTATTTCTTCATTAAAACGTTTACGCGACGCATCCAATTCTATTATTGTAGTTGAACACGACAAAGATATGATGCTCAATGCTGATTACATAATTGACATTGGTCCACAAGCAGGCAGAAAAGGAGGAAAAGTAGTTTTTCAAGGCATTCCTACTGATATGCTTAAAGAATCTACACTCACTGCCCAATATCTAAATGGAGAGAAAAAAATCCAAGTCCCCTCTACTCGCAGAAAAGGGAATGGAAAATCTATTGAGTTAATTGGTTGTTCAGGCAATAATCTACAAGATGTAACACTAAAACTTAATCTCGGTACGCTGACATGTATTGCCGGAGTTTCGGGTAGTGGCAAATCAAGTTTAGTAAATGCTACCCTTCAACCAATACTAAGCCAAAAATTTTATCATTCATCACAACAGCCTCTTCCATACAAAGAAATATTAGGCATTGAAAACATTGATAAAGTTGTAACAGTTGATCAATCTCCTCTCGGCAAATCACCTCGTTCCAATCCGGCAACTTACACAGGTGTATTTTCGGACATTCGTTCTCTTTATGTAAATCTTCCCGAAGCCAAAATTAGAGGCTACAAACCCGGACGATTTTCTTTTAATGTTTCAGGTGGTCGATGTGAGTCTTGTAACGGGAATGGATATCGCACAATTGAAATGAATTTTTTACCCGACGTTCTTGTCCCATGTGAAGTGTGTGGTGGACGCAGATATAACCGTGAGACTCTTGAAGTTAGATTCAAAGGCAAATCAATTGCTGACGTTCTTGAAATGACAATCAACCAAGCGGTTGATTTCTTTGCCGGCATACCCGTAATCCTAAATAAAATAAAAGTATTGCAAGACATTGGTTTAGGTTATATTAAACTCGGACAACCGTCGTCAACTCTATCAGGAGGCGAAAATCAACGGGTAAAACTTGCAACAGAATTATCAAAACGCGACACAGGCAAAACATTATTCATCCTTGATGAACCAACAACAGGACTTCATTTTGAGGATATTAATACACTTCTTGGAGTATTAAATAAGCTTGTTGATAAGGGCAACACCGTTTTGGTAATTGAACACAATCTTGACGTTCTAAAATGCGCTGATTATATTATTGACATGGGACCTGGAGGAGGTAAAAACGGAGGACAAATTATTGCTATTGGCACTCCCGAAGAAATTGCGCATTCTCACTCACCTTCAGCCAAATATATTGCACAAGAATTACAATGACAAAAACTCAATGACTCTTCTATGAAGGGTCATTGTTGCATCTTATTCAATTCCAATTTTGCTAATTTATGATCTTGGGCAGCAGCTTTCTCAAACCACTGTTTTGCCAATGCTTGATACTCTTGTGTGACTCGACAATTTTTATAAAACATCCCTAAGGAATACTGGGCATGTACGAAGCCTTGTTGTGCCGATTTTTTCAACCACATTTCGGCTTTTGTAATATCTTTTTCAACACCTTCACCTCGATAAAAACACTCTCCTAAAAACCATTGAGCCAAAGCATAATCTTGGGTTGCTGATTTTTCACACCATTCAAAGGCACGACGATAATCTTTGTACACGCCTCTACCCTCCTTAAAACATCGAGCCAACATAAACTGAGATTCTGCACATCCTATTTTCGCTGCACTTCTAAAATATCTCACTGCCGAAGTATCATTTTGCGCAACACCCTTTCCACTAAAATAGAAATAACCCATTTGAGTCAATGCACTTTTATGCCCCTGATTTGCAGCCTTTTCACACCATTCAAAAGCCTTTTCATAGTCACATTCAACCCCCAATCCATCAATAAAACAATGGCACATAAGATATTGAGAATTTGCATCTCCTGACTTTGCCATTTTCTCTAATGCATTAGAATATGTCAATGCAAATGAGGTGATTGACATAAATAGCATTAATAATATTCCGAAAATTATCTTCACGTAATCTATCAATTTATTTTTTAATACGGAAACGTTGAGGTGTTTATTATATAAATAAACATTTTTAGAATTTATTCACACCTCAATTGTACATTAAAAGGGGCTATATTTACTTAATTAATTTTATATCTATATCGTATTATTATGCCATGTTTTTTGTATCTTTGTATTTAAGAAACCTAAAATTGAAATTATGATGAATATATTCTCTTCATTATTACTAATTATAGTTATTACATGCTTTACGGCTTGTAATAACATTGATAATCGACAGGTTTCGGAAATAATAGCAAAAACGACTCGCTACACAACAAATCAAAATTTAGACTCTATTAAACTATTCGGAGATTCTATTAATAAAAATCCCGATTTAGGCTTAGCGATTATAAATGCAACAAAAGATTCGTCATTAATATATGAAGTTGTATTAACATCAATGGTTGTTCCAAATATAGCCGCTGAAATCACATTAACCGATTTGCTTGCAATGCCACTTGACTCAACATCTATTGCGAGGAAGCGTATCAAAAATATCGCATATTGGTATTCTGCGATTGGTTATGAGAAAAACATCCTATTATTCAAGAATGCCATTGATTCTTGTGCTGCAACATTAACCATTAAGGAGCAAGCAAAATTATACATACTTTCAACATCTCCATCCCAACTTGGCAATATTATAAAATGTGAGCCTAATAATCAAGAAATTATTGAAGCTATTAAATCGCAATATAGTAATCCTGAAGATATAGACTTATTTCATAACGCACTAAAATAGATTCCAATTATGTTTACTCCCGATTATTTAGTAAAATACATCAACACAGCAATTAGTAAGATTAAATATCCCGAAGAACCAAACGGGCTATATGAACCTATTAAATATACACTTAGCGAAGGGGGAAAACGACTTCGCCCACTTTTGACACTTGCTACATGTGATGCTTTGGGTGGAGATATTGATGGCGCAAAAAATCAAGCTATAGGTGTTGAAATTTTTCATAATTTCACACTCTTGCACGATGACGTTATGGATAAAGCCGACATGAGGCGAGGGAAACCCACTGTACATATCAAATGGGATGAATCAACTGCAATTCTATCGGGAGATGCAATGCTTACATTGGCAACACAATTCATGACTAAAGGTGATGGTACTAAAACTTGGGATGTTATATCACTATTTAACACTACAGCAATGGAGGTTTATCAAGGTCAGCAATATGATATGGACTTTGAAAAACGCCTTGATGTAACAGTAGATGAATATCTCGAAATGATTCGTCTAAAAACGTCAGTATTGTTGGGATGTGCGTGCAAACTCGGGGCTATCATGGCCGGAGCATTTGATTCAGAACGAAAAGCATTCTATAAATATGGCGTAAAATTGGGATTAGCTTTTCAATTACAAGACGATTATCTTGATTCTTATGGAGACCCTAATATCTTTGGCAAAAAAATAGGTGGAGACATCTTAAATGACAAAAAAACATGGTTACTAATTTCAGCTCTTAATGAAGATAATAGTGGAGAAATTAAAACACTTATCGCAAATAAAGATATTAGCCCCGATGAAAAAATTATACGAGTAAAAGCAATCTACGATAAATTAAATCTCGGGAATCGCTGCAAAGAACTAATGGAAAGATACGCAAATGAAGCAATAGATGCCCTAAAAACTGTGGGATTAAGCGACAACGATATGGAATTTTTCAAGAAAATGGCATTTGATGCAATTGGTCGCAATCATTAATATCTATATTATGTTTATTGATACACACACGCACTTATATTTAGACGAATTTGCCCCATCCCCACAAGATGTCGTTACACGCGCCATACAAGCCGGAGTTGAACAAATGATTTTTCCCAATGTGGATTTATCGACAATTGCTCCAATGCAAAATTTACACAATCAATTCCCTCAAAACACATATCTGGCCATGGGGCTACACCCTACTGAAATTAAAGAATCATGGGAGTCAGATTTATCCAAGGTCAAAAACGAATTTTACCAGCACAAAAACAAATATATCGCAATAGGTGAAATCGGCATTGATTTATATTGGGATAAGACGTTCAAAAATGAACAAATGCAAGCACTTGAGCAGCAATTTCAATGGGCAGTTGAAACAAATCTACCTGTAATCATTCATTGTCGCGAAGGTCTTGACGAAATTTTAGAAGTTCTTGATGGGTTAGCCATAAAACCAAAAGGCGTATTTCATAGCTTTGGTGGCACAAATATAGACGTTGAACGAATTAGAACGCGTGGGGATTTCTACTTTGGAATAAATGGGATTGTTACATTCAAAAACTCCAAATTAAGAGAAGTTCTACCAACTATTGGCATTAATCGCATTCTTTTGGAAACTGATGCGCCATACTTGGCCCCCGTTCCCCATCGGGGTAAACGCAATGAAAGTGCATATCTAATTCACACTGCAGCACATATTGCACAACATATAGGTATTTCTATAGAAGATGTGGCATCAACAACAAGTGCAAATGCCAAACATCTCTTCAAAATCTAATCAATATTATTTTCACATAGGATTATTCATTATAATAAATGCATTTAGATACGTTGCCAATATCAACCATAAGATATATGGAGCAAATAGCCATGCTGCCAATTTATTAACTTTATAACATATTGTTGTATAAAATATCACCGTAACATCAAGAAGAATTATATCAATAAAACCACTTATTGGATCTTGTAAATAAAAAAACAAGTAGCTCCAGGCAAAATTAAAAACCAATTGAAGGATAAATATCCATCCAACACCCGAATCTAACATTTTATGTTTATTCCAAATTAATCCTATCGACAATCCACTACATATATATATGATTGACCATGCAATTGGGAATATCGAATTAGGAGGTGTTAGCTCAGATTTAATCAAAGTTGGATACCACGTTTCCAACGACTCTGCTTGGAACATGCTGGCAGTATAGCCAATGCCAAAACAAATAAATATTGCAACTAAAATATAAATTACACGTTTCATAACTCAATATATTTATGTTTCATTTATATAACATTAATCTATATTGAGTTGTTTTGTGCTAAAAAAACAAAAGTGGCAAAAACTTTATGTTTTTACCACTTTCATAATATGTAAATCTAATTGATTAACCTTTGATTGCAGCTACGCCTGGAAGAACTTTTCCTTCGATAGCTTCAAGGAGTGCACCACCACCGGTTGATACGTATGATACTTTGTCAGCCAAACCAAATTTGTTTACACAAGCAACAGAGTCGCCACCACCTACAAGTGAGAATGCACCATTTTCAGTTGCTTCAACGATAGCTTCAGCAATCGCTTTAGAACCACCGGCAAAGTTATCAAATTCAAATACACCGGCAGGACCATTCCAAAGAATAGTTTTAGCAGTGCGAATAACATTAGCAAATGATTCACGAGTTACAGGACCAGCATCCATACCTTCCCAACCTTCGGGAATATCCATTGCTGATACTACTTGAGTGTTAGCATCGTTGCTGAATTTATCTCCGGCAATACAGTCAGTACCAAGAACAAGGTTTACGCCCTTTTCTTGAGCTTTCTTCATGATATCAAGAGCTAAATCAAGTTTATCATCTTCGCAAATTGAAAGACCGATTTTACCACCTTGAGCTTTAGCAAAAGTATATGTCATACCACCACAAAGAATCAAGTTATCAACTTTATCCATGAGGTTTTCGATGATACCGATTTTTGTAGAAACTTTTGAACCACCCATGATAGCAGTGAAAGGACGTTTGATATCACTAAGGATATTATCAACAGCTTGAACTTCTTTTTCCATCAAATAGCCAAGCATTTTATCATCTTCACCAAAGCTATCAGCGATAACTGCAGTTGAAGCATGTTTGCGGTGTGCAGTACCAAAAGCATCGTTCACATAGCAATCAGCATAGCTTGCAAGAGTTTTTGCAAATGCTTTTTGGCTTTCTTTCATTTCTTTCTTAGCTGTTTCATAAGCTGGGTCTTCTTTATCGATACCTACAGGCTTACCTTCCTCTTCAGCATAGAAACGAAGGTTTTCAAGCAAAAGAACTTCACCAGGTTGCAATGCAGCAGCTGCATCAGCAGCGTTAGCACAATCTTCGGCAAATTTTACATCACGACCAAGAGCAGCAGCTACTGCATCTTTGATTTGAGCAAGAGAAAATTTAGGATTTACTTTGCCTTTTGGTTTACCCATGTGAGACATGATGATAAGAGCACCACCTTCTTCAAGAATTTTTTTGAGTGTAGGAAGTGCACCACGAATACGAGTGTCGTCTGTGATGTTTCCGTTTTCATCTAAGGGCACATTAAAGTCCACTCTGACGATTGCCTTTTTGCCGGCAAATTTGTAATTGTCGATAGTCATTTTCGTTTGAAAATTTAATTAATTATAACGTTATATCTAAGTTTCTATAAATTAGAGTGCAAAATTACAGTTTTTTTCTTAAATCTGACCTATTTTACCATTAAATGATGTTATGAGCCTTCAATAATTCACTCATTTCATTCGCAAGTTTTTTTGATTCACTTGCAGCTGCTTCTGCAAAGTCCTCTCCATTTGAAGCATATATAATACCTCGAGAAGAATTTACTAATAATCCACAATCATCAATCATACCATATTTTGCAACTTCTTCAAGGCTACCTCCTTGTGCTCCAACCCCGGGAACAAGCAAGAAGCTATTAGGCGACACTTTACGTATATCTTGGAACATTGCTCCTTGAGTAGCTCCAACAACATACATCATTTCATTACTTGATGCCCATTTAGCCGAAGTTTCAAGCACATGTTCAAAAATGCGTTTACCTTCCTTATCTTCAATCAATTGGAAGTCATGGCTTCCTTTATTTGAAGTCAACGCAAGAAGAATTACCCATTTTCCTTCATATCCAAGAAATGGAGTTACACTATCTTCGCCCATATAAGGAGCTACAGTAATAGCATCTACATCAAGATGTTCAAAAAAGCTACGAGCATAAAGTTGAGATGTATTACCTATATCTCCACGTTTTGCATCTGCGATTATAAATTGATCAGGATATTTTTCTTTGATATATTTTACTGTTTCTTCAAGAGCAACCCAACCTTCAACGCCAAGGCTTTCATAGAAAGCAAGATTGGGTTTATATGCCACTGCATATTGAGCAGTAGCATCAATAATCGCTTTATTAAATGCCAATAGTGGATTTTCTTCACTTAAAAGATGTTGAGGTATCTTTTTGATATCCGGGTCAAGTCCAACACAAAGGAACGACCCTTTGCGACGTATATTTTCTACTAATTCAGTTCTTTTCATATCTATAAATTAATTTAGAGTTCGCTTTCTTTAAGTTTTTCAGCATTTTCAGCAATAATAAGTTGGTCAATACAATCTTGAATATCGCCATCAACAAATGCTTGGAGATTATAAATTGTATAATTTATTCGATGGTCGGTAATACGCCCTTGTGGATAGTTATATGTACGAATCTTTGCCGAACGGTCTCCGGTTGACACCATTGTTTTGCGACGTGAAGCAATATCATCAATATATTTTTGATGTTCTTTATCATAAATAAACGTACGCAAACGGCTCAATGCACGCTCTTTGTTCTTTGGTTGGTCGCGAGTTTCAGTACATTCAATAAGAATTTCTTCGGTTTCTCCGGTATTTGGATTTTTCCACAAATAACGAAGACGCACACCCGATTCTACCTTATTCACATTCTGACCACCGGCACCTCCACTTCGGAAAGTATCCCACTTGATTTCACCTTCGTTAATTTCGACATCAAATGCTTCAGCTTCGGGTAAAACTGCTACTGTTGCTGCCGAAGTGTGAACACGGCCTTGTGTCTCGGTTGCAGGCACACGTTGTACACGATGTACACCACTCTCATATTTCAACGTGCCATACACGCCCTCGCCACTCACTGCCATAACGATTTCTTTGAATCCTCCGGCAGCACCTTCACTAAAGCTTGTAATCGCAACATTCCAACCCTTTGACTCGCAATATTTACTATACATCTTAAACAAGTCGCCGGCAAAAATTGCAGCTTCATCACCACCGGTACCACCACGAATCTCAAGAATGGCATTTTTACCATCTTCAGGATCGGCAGGTATAAGAAGTAATTTTATTTCTTCTTCAAGATTTGGTAATTCGGCGTTAGCACTATCAAGTTCCTCTTTTGCCATTGCACGCATATCGTCATCATTTTCTGTTTCAAGAATCTCACGAGCCTCTTGAATATTACCCAAAAGATTACGATAGCGACGAGTAGCCCCGGTTAATTTTTCGAGGTCTTTATATTCTTTTGTCAATCGCACATAACGTTTCATATCTGCAATAACCGAAGGGTCAGTTATCAGCGTACTAACCTCTTCAAAACGAGCTTCAATACCGTCAAGGCGAGATAATAATGATGAATCAGCCATATAATTTTTTAATTTTTCACAAAGTTACAAAATTAAATTGATAGTAAGATTGAGTTATAGCACAAAAAACCAACTATTCACACAATATTATTATAATATTGACTACCTTTGTCGCAACAAAATTAAAAACACATGAAAGATTTACCACAAGACCCATTTATACTTTTCAGTTATATCAATACTAAACTACGTGACAATTATGCGTCTCTTGACATTTTGTGCGAAGATTTAGATATTGACAAAGATGAGCTAATCAAAAAGTTGGCTACAATAGGAATGTTATATGATGCCACTCTCAATAAATTTCTCTGAAAATTAGTTCTTATTTTCTTGTTTTCACTCCTTAAAGAGTGTAACTTTGCATTAATGGAAGATTATATTAATGAATTAAACCAACAGCAACAAGATGCTGTACTTTATCTTGATGGACCGCAACTCGTTATCGCAGGGGCCGGTTCAGGAAAAACACGTGTACTTACTTACAAAATCATACACTTATTAAATAATGGCTACGAACCATGGCGTATTTTGGCATTGACATTTACCAACAAAGCTGCTCGTGAAATGCGAGAACGCATTGAGGGGCTTGTTGGAGGTGCCACTGCATCAAAATTATGGATGGGTACATTTCACTCCATATTTGCTCGCATTCTTCGCATTAATGCCGAACGATTAGGGTTCAAAAGTGATTTCACAATATATGATACCGCCGACTCAAAATCACTTATAAAGTCAATTATCAAAGACCTTGACCTTGATGATAAAATATACAAGCCATCTACTGTGATGAGTGCTATATCAATGGCAAAAAACGCACTTATTTCGCCAGCGACGTATGCACAATCAAAAGATATAATGGAGACCGACCGACGAGCCAAACGACCTCGCACACATGAGATATATCGAGGCTATTGTCATCGCTGTTTTGTTGCCGGTGCAATGGATTTTGATGATTTGCTCTACTACACAAATGTTTTATTACGCGATAATCCCGATATTCTTCATCATTATCAAGAATACTTCCGATATATACTTGTTGACGAATATCAAGATACAAACTTTGCTCAACATTTGATTATATCTCAGCTCACAAAAGAAAATCACAGTTTATGCGTAGTGGGCGATGACGCACAAAGCATATACTCGTTTCGAGGTGCAAACATTCGCAATATTCTCAACTTAAAAAATGCGTACCCCGATTTGAAGATATTCAAATTGGAGCAAAATTATCGTTCTACTCAAACGATTATAAATGCCGCAAACTCACTTATCGACAAAAACACTGAGCAAATTCGCAAACAAGTGTTTTCAAAAAACGATAAGGGTTCTAAAATCGAGGTTGTGCAAAGTTATAGTGATTATGAAGAAGCATTCTTGGTTGCCAATCGCATTTCGCAAGTAAAAATGCTTTCTCACGATGGTTATGATGAATTTGCAATATTATATCGCACCAATGCCCAATCTCGCATTCTTGAAGAATCGCTTCGCAAATGCAATATCCCATATCGCATATATGGTGGTCTTTCATTCTACCAACGCAAAGAGATAAAAGATGCTATCGCCTACTTTAGATTATCAATCAACCCCAATGATGACGAAGCTCTAAAACGTGTTATTAATTTCCCTGCACGTGGAATTGGAGACACCACTGTTAATAAACTTATCCGTTGTGCCATCGACAATCAAGTAAGCATTTGGGGAGTTATTAACAATCTCGCTCATTACACACCAGGGGTTAATTCCGGGACAACAAAGAAATTATTGGCATTTCGCGATCTTATTCAATCATTCATCAATCTTAACCAAGATGGCAAAAACGCTGAAGAGATTGCAACACATATTATTCGTGAAACCCAGCTTTTAAGTATGCTACTTTCGGATAAAACGCCCGAAAGCATATCAAAGCAAGAAAACCTTCATGAGTTGCTCAATGGGGTTAAGGAATTTGTTGCCAACAAATTAGAAGAAGGAGAAGAAAACAACATATCAATAACCGATTTTCTCGGTGAGGTTTCATTGGCGACCGATCAAGACACCCAAGATGGCGACGGAGAAAGACTCACATTGATGACTGTTCACGCAGCAAAAGGGCTTGAATTTAGCAATGTGTTTATCGTTGGCATCGAAGAAGAACTATTCCCATCATCAATGTGTACTACTCAAAGTGAAATTGAGGAAGAACGCCGATTATTATACGTGGCCATCACTCGTGCCAAAAGTTTTTGCATGCTATCGTATGCGTCTTCTCGTTTTCGCAATGGACAGACAAAAACTTGCTCTCCATCTCGATTTATTCGCGACATAGACCCTCAATATCTAAATCTTTGTTCCGGGACATCTATTAGTGGAAGTACTTCATTTGTTAATCCAATAGAGAATTATCGTGAATCATTCCATTCCGAGCTCAAAACCTATCATGCACCACGCAATTTGACACCTCTCAACAAAAAGGGAGCCACAGCATCTGCTAAAATTCCTCAGACTAACGTCAGCGATATTCATGATGCAAAATCTCTTTCTGAAGGCATGATTATTGAGCATCAACGTTTCGGCACCGGAAAAATAACAACAATTGACACATCGTCAACCGATGCTCGCATTATTGTTGAGTTTGCCAACACCGGAACAAAAACGCTATTACTCAAATTTGCTCATTTTAAGATTATAGGATAATGAAAATTAACGAAATACCCACTCCATTTTATATCGTATATGAGAATCGTCTTCGTCGTAACCTCGAATTAATCAATCGAGTGAAACGTGACGCCGGAGTAAATATAATCATGGCATTCAAAGCCAACGCATTGTGGCGAACATTCCCTATTATTAAAGAATATTGCACTGCATCAACAGCAAGTTCTCTCAACGAAATGGATTTGGCACTCGATTGTTTGGGCAATGAAGTTCATTCTTATTGTCCGGCATATACGCCATTAACCATAAATCGTTACCTTGAGGGCAGCACTCACATCACTTTCAACTCCCTCAATCAATGGGAACGATTCAAAGATGATGTGAATCAACATAATTCAACTACCGGGAAACGCCATGTATCTCCCGGAGTGCGAGTAAATCCACAATGTTCGGTAATCGAAACCGACATATATAATCCTGCCCTACCCGGCTCTCGATTTGGAGTAACTGCCGATATTATCGGCGATAAACTACCCGAAGGGATTGAGGGTTTGCACTTTCATGCTCTTTGCGAATCAACATCATTCGATTTAGAAAAGGTGCTTGAAGCATTTGAGTCTCAGTTTGGCAAATATTTGCCACAAGTGAAATGGGTAAATATGGGAGGCGGACATCTTATGACACGCGAGGGTTACGATGTAGAGCATCTTATATCGCTTCTAACTAATTTTAAGAACCGTTATCCTTGGCTTGATGTAATTCTCGAGCCCGGAAGTGCCTTTACTTGGCGTACGGGCGATTTAATCACATCGGTAGTTGATGTAGTAGAAAATCAAGGCGTTAAAACTGCAATCATCGACGTATCGTTTGCTTGCCACATGCCCGATTGCCTTGAAATGCCCTATCAGCCTAAAATCACAGAGAGTGTAGAGGTTGATTCTTCACTTCCCACATATCGTCTCGGTGGCATTTCTTGCTTAAGTGGGGACTTTATTGGCGATTGGAGCTTTGAAAAGCCTCTTGAAATTGGCGACCGTCTCACGCTTGAAGATATGAATCACTATACTACTGTTAAAACAAATATGTTCAATGGCATTCAACACCCCTCAATTGTGCTATGCCGTGCCAATGGTGAGTGTGAATATCTGCGACAATACACCTACGAAGATTACAAATCACGAATGAGTTAATCCCATAATAATTTAACACCTAAAACTAATCACAATGCCACGTTTTTCAATAATAATACCGGTATATAATCGCATTGATGAGGTTCGCGACCTTATGGATAGCCTTGCTCATCAATCTTGCAAAGACTTTGAAGTCGTGATTGTTGAAGATGGCTCTTCTGCACCATGCAAAGAGGTTGTTGAGGAATATTCCGATAGAGTTAATGCTTCATATTATTATAAAGAGAACGAAGGTCGCTCAATTGCTCGTAACCATGGGCTTGAACGAGCCAAGGGGGATTATTTCATTTTCTTTGATTCGGATTGCGTTATCCCACCCGATTATTTCAAAACGCTATCTGAAGCTCTTGACAAAAATCCTCTTGATTGCTTCGGTGGACCAGATGCTGCTCACAAATCATTCAGCACCACTCAAAAAGCAATCAACTATTCTATGACCTCATTCCTCACAACCGGAGGCATTCGGGGAGGTAAAGTGCAATTAGAAAAATTTGTGCCACGCACATTCAACATGGGTTACTCTCGTAAAGTATATGAAAAAGTGGGTGGTTTTCGTGAGATGTTCTCTGAAGACATAGATATGAGCACACGCATTCGCCAAGCCGGTTTTTCTATCGGGCTGATTCGTGAAGCATTCGTATATCACAAACGCCGAGTAAATCTGCGATTATTTACTCGCCAAGTATATGTATTTGGAATGTCGCGTATCACACTGAAACTGCTTTATCCCGATTCATTAAAACTCGTACATACACTCCCTGCTGTATTTGTGATTGGTTCGGTTGGTTTGATATTACTCTCTATATTATGGAAATGGTGGTGTATATTGCCATTGGTAGCATATTTAGTGGCTATTTTCATCACTGCCCTATTCTCTACAAAATCTCTTATCATCGCACTCAAAGCCGTTCCGGCAAGTATCTTGCAACTTTGTGGCTATGGCTGGGGATTTATCAAAGCATTTACCACAAAGATTCTGTTGCGTCGTGGTCGCAACATTGAAGAAGAAGTTGCAATAAGAAAAGGGAAATAGCATCTTATGAGCGACCAAATAAAAGAACCCGACAACCGTTTCTTGGGACGCATTGCCGACCTTGACGACAGCGACAAACCTCGCGAAAAAGCTCTTTCGCTTGGCATTCGGTCGTTGAGTAATGCCGAACTGCTTGCAATCATCTTTGGCAGTGGGCTACCGGGCAAATCGGTGATTTCAATGAGCCAAGAGGTTCTTGCTTCGTGTGATAATCGTCTTTCCCGATTGAGCCGACTTTCAATTCATGAGATGAAAAAGAGATTCAAAGGTGTAGGTACAGCCAAAGCAATATCTCTTGCAGCAGCGTTTGAATTAGGGCTTCGCACTCGCGATGAAGATGTGGCATTAGACACACAAATAAAAAGTTCGACCGACATCTACAATATGATGCGTGTCAAACTTGAGCGTCTTGAATATGAAGAATTTTGGGTGTTATACCTATCACGCAGCAATAGAGTGATATTTGAAGAATGTATGAGCAAAGGTGGGGTTTCGGGGACAGTAACCGACGTGAGACTCATATTAAAACGCGCCATCGAATTACTTGCTTCGGGTATTATTCTTGTTCATAATCACCCCTCGGGCAATCTTCGCCCAAGTCCCGACGATGATCGCATTACAACCAAGGCAAAGGAAGCTGCCAAACTACTTGACATCAATGTTCTTGATCATCTGATCATCACACCCACCAATTATTTCTCATACAATGACAACGGCCGTATCTAATGCCTAAAATCACACTTTTGATATTACATTTTTCAAAAAATCTTCGCGATTTTCGCGTGGTCCATGGGCTGTTTTTTCACAATTAAACCACTCTACTCCGGTTATTCCCACAGCGTTTAATACAAACGCAACCAAATTATCTTCAATAAAATGGCGATATAGAGGTGTAGGTCCTTGTGAGGTAGTGATTAATAATGTGCGACGAATATTTAATGCCGGCAACATTGCCCCCTCTTCCGAATAAGTATATGTTACCCCTTTTAGCAACACCTTATCTATAAAACCCTTAAAAATTGCAGGCACCATGCCCCACCAAATCGGGAAGATTATTATCAATTCATCAGTGCCTTGAAGCATCTCTCCATATTTTGCCACTATTGGGTCGGCAGTTTCGCCACGATTATAACCGGCTAAATCATTTGCGGTCATTGTTGGGTTAAAGCCATCGGCAACAAGATCAATCACTTGGAATGGTCGTTTTTCATCACGCAATTTCTTCTCTACGCCATCTAATATCGCTCGATTAAAACTACCCTGCCACGGATGCGAAAAAATTATCGTTGTCATAAACTATACTTGAATTTTGGTTACAACTATATAACACATATTAAATAGAGTTTGTTTGCCGTAAAGATTTTATGTCACTAAGGTCTCTAAGGTCTCTAATGACCTGAAAACGATTTCTCTCTTATTTCTTAGATTTCAAAAATATTCTCTAATTTTAACCCGATAGCTCCAACCATTTGAAAAATTTCGTTATATTTGCAGTGGTTTCGACATTTAGTTGTAGCGACAACGATTGAGACCATTACATATTTAACGAAAGGTGTTATTGAAATTTTATCTTCTGTTACCAAACTTGGCGGTTTGAAAATGCGACGAAGATGAGGTTGACAATGGCACCTGCATTGGTAGCATATACTTTGCCGTGATTGGCAAAATATATAGCAAATCGGTGTGGGGCTATTGTTTTATCTGTCGCATAGGTACGCCAAGACCTGGTAGCAAGATAAAACTAAGTGCATTCTCCACACCTTTTTTATATCTATATTTAACCGTTTCAATGGGAGATGAGAAACATAGAAAAATTATTATGGATACCTTATTTTTATTAATTATTTCCGTTGGGTTAGCTTTTGGAGTTGGCTATTTAGGTAGTAAACGTAAAATTGGTTTTGGTATAGCTTTTGTCCTCTCTTTGTTAAATGTTATTATCGGCTTAATTGCTGTTCTGTGTTCAAAAAAAATAGATAAAGTTAATTAACAAAATCATGAAATTTATGAAAACTTTTGGTTGGATTTGCCTCATACTTGGAGGGCTAAGTTTTACTGGTGCCCTGTTAGCAGGAAATAGTATTTTTGGTCCCTGTTTCTGGATTGCATTAGGATTTTCGTTGATATATTTTGCAAAATGTCTAGTCCTGACATAGCGTTACAGTAAAAAGTAACAAAAAATGGAAGAGACTAAACACAAGTATGTTAAGCGAACACAACGCGATTATTCAATGCCTTTTAAGTTGGCAGTAGTACAAGAAGTAGAGCGCACCGGAATTGGAGTTTGTGCAATAGCTCGCAAATATGGTATACAAAGTGATACAACCGTTACCACTTGGTTAAGAAAATATGGTAACTTTGATGTCTCAAATAAAACAAGTAAACCAATGGAAAAGAGTAAGGAACAAAAGTTGTTGGAATTAGAAGAACGAG
>JAZSDX010000055.1:0-25777 GCA_045531405.1 Muribaculaceae bacterium
AATATCGACTTTCATTGTGACGCCATTTAATTTATAATACCATTTATGATAATACTCAATCTCTTTCCCCTCAACAATAAAAGCTTCCATTCCTTCCTCTATAAATGTAGGGATGTCCTGTTCCTTTCCTGATCTGAGAACGAAAATTCTTCCTTCATCGGCCACCTCTTTGCAAGCATCCCATACGGCTTGTGTGTAAGCATTGAAATAAGAGTGTTTGATAGAGCTTTCACTACATATGAATCTTATTATATAACTCGTAGGAGTGTTCTCCAATTCATTTTCACCATAGAACCAAAAAGCTTCCATAATGGTTGAGGTTTTCGGTTTGCCGATTTCAAAGCCACCAATCTCTTTTACTTTGTCAAGATAGGGTTTATGCTTAAACGCTTCATCGTTCGGATCGATAGCCTCCCATTCGCTTTTCACGCTTTTCGAAGCCTTTGTTTCCTTCTTCACTTCGGCAGTTCCTTCCGAACTGTCCTTCTTGGCATTTCCACCACCGCAAGCAGTCATAATCACGAGGCTTGCCAAACATACCATTGAAATAAATACTTTTTTCATATCTGTGAGTTTTAAGAGTTATTATTTCTTCTTTCCTCCGCCCATCATTTCCATTAGGGCATTCATTACATCAGCCTCCTTGGATTCTGTCTTCTTTTGGTTTCCTTGTTTATCGGATTTCTTAGTACCGCCCAATATTTCCATTATTCCACCTAACGGCAAATCACCTCCATTATAATCTTTCGGCAACTCAAACATACTTGCTGGCTGCGTACCGAGTTTGATGTTGCGACGCACAAGATAGCCACCCGGATTAACCATATCGCTCTCTTGGATTACCATATTATAAGGTTCGTAAACCCATTCGTCCTTGTCGGAATATGAAGTCGTCCCGTTTTCGTGACTGGTGGCGGTTTCTACATAATAATGATTACAATCGTACCCTTCCACTGTCTCCTGACCTCGATGTGTCCGCTTGCTCTTATTACCTGCCAAATTGAGCGAACCGCCCATGAATGTACCGGCTTTTACACTTGAAAGAGGAATGGCTATCCACGAACCGTTACCAATCTGCGTGTATATTTTTGCAGAATCGGCACGAAATATCATTATGGTACACTTCCCGTTAGGGTCGTATGACTCCACACGCATCTTGTCGGGCATAATCCACTCCTTGGCTCTGAGTTTACCTGAACCTTTCTCATAGACTTCACTGTAACTTGGCGAGGTCTTGATTTGACCCATCACAGATGTTGCTCCCAGCAACACAGCGAATAATGATAATATCAGTTTCTTCATAATCATTTTTAATTTAATTTTTATTACATTTTCCTCTTTATATCGAACCAGAATTGCCCGAACAAATCAAGTTCGGCATTCACATAGCACTCATACGTTATCCCTTGGTGGGTATAAGTCCACCAATGCGTGGTTCTGCCCGTGATTAACGACAAATTGGGTGTGCTTCCCGAGATGTCTCTGCCCTGCATTGGGTCGATGCTCGAAGCATTTTGAGCACAAGCCTTATAGAGTTTTTCAGCCCACACCTTTACATCGGCAATGGTTGGGATATAGCCTGTTACAAATTTTGCCCTAACCACAGCATACCAAGGCGAACCTTCTTCCCACTGAGGTATGAGCGACTTAGTTGAAGTCGCCAGTTCTACATTGATTTCACGAGTATGCTTGGGAATGAATCCACTCTCGTCGGTAATGCCAATGGGGTTCAACACTCCCTTCTTGTAGTCCAGTTCCATCTTGTCGGGTGAATGAGGTGTCAATTGGATTACCATTGTCGAACCGGGAATCTTCTTGTATCGCATAATCGATATATCACCCACAAAATTACATGCCATAGCCACATGAACGTTTTGCTTGTCGCCCTTCGTTCCCACAGGGAAGTAATAATTGAGGTGCGACTGTCCCTTGTAGGCAGTTCCACGACGAATGTTCTTTTTGGATTTCTCGTAACGGTTTTGATGCAAGAAACCGAGGTTATCCATTTGCTCTATCCAGTCCAACACTTGTTGTTGGGTAGCTTGATAAATTATCAACGATTCCTTTTTGTCCACATGTAACACCTTGGCTCCCTCCACTTGTGGAATACCGAGGGGGTCGAACAACTCGTGTGGATAACTCACAATCTGGGCTTGAACGAATGCGCACCCAAACAAAGTCATCAGTATAAATAACAGTTTTTTCATAATCACACTGTTTATTGTTTGTATCCTTATATTCAAGAATTAATAATATTCAGTCATTTTAATAAAGCCGAAGTTGTAACCTACGTGGCGTTCCACACGCACTGTGTTACCGGTGCGATATTCGGTTCTTCCTTTTGTGATATTGAAACCTTCGACACCACCTGTATAATTTCGGTTATATACAATGGTTGAGTTGGTTGTATTTCCTTCTTTGTCAATGGTGCGTGCACGTTGGCGAAGATTTTTGTATTCGCTGACGGGGATAAACTTTGAAGCACCACCCATAGCGGCTTTGCCTACTACATCAACCATTTTGCCTACAACTTTTTTGCCTGCCCATTTGCCTATTGTTTTTGTATATCCTTCTGGGTCTTGACTGTGTGGATTATCGGCAAGACTTTCATAAGTAGTGTACTCTGAACGTTCACCGGTTGTGAGATTGTTTATACTGGTCGTTCCGGTTGCATCATTATGCGAGATAAACGAATATTGGTCATTCTTCTTTTGCAATCCAAAAGAACCCCAAGGCAACGGAATATCCACTCTCCACCCCGGTTTGGGCTTTTCGCCATAGTTCTTGAGTTCACCACCACTCTTGTGGATAACCGGAATTTTAGGCATATCAAGCTGTGAAATAATGCTCATTGTTTCTTTGGCTTGTATTTCCAACGATTGCACATATTGAGCCCACATTTGCTCTACATTAAGACCGAAACCGGCTCCTCTGTTCAAACTATATGCCCATTTATGATAAATTTTTTGTGCAACCTCATTGAGGATATATTCCTGCATATAAGTGTTTTCGCAATATCCCACAAGCGATGTCATTGTAGCCCAATATTCCTCAAGTAGAGGTCGCTCGTAGGTTTCATAGTGCCATTTTTCCACATCAAGCACAGCTGTCCACATAGCGTCATAATAATTTCGCACTAATCGTTTACCTAACGGTATTTTGCATCTTATGCACTCAAGTTCACATTTCAGTTCTTCAACCTTAGTTTCAGCGTGTTTTTTGCATTCTATTTCAGCCAATTCACACTCCCAAACACCGCCGGCATATATTTCCCACTCATTTTGACCGGTTTTCATCGCCAAGTCATTACGCTTCTCTAATTCGGTGAGATGTTCGGGATATGTCCCAAATGTTTGCTCACCGCGATGACAAGCCCAACCTTTTGTTTCACGATCAAGCAAGTCCTCATAATAGAACTGCCACAAGTAGATACACCAATATTGACGGGCATCGAGCAGATAACTGCCGTCGCCACTGCCACGTGCCTGTTGCGACGCCATGGCATATAAATCCATTTCGGGTATCGTTGGCATTTGTAAAATATCTTCGGTTACACCATGAGCATTTACCAACTCTGAGGCATACTTATCAACATCTTCAAGCAAATCTTTCGTATTACGTGTACCCATAGCCAATATTGCTCCAATTGATGGGTGTTCCATCGCCAATTGGTCATTTCGAGCACTCAGGCTATCTACACGTGCGGTCATTTCCTTATCACGCTTATCAAGCGACTGATATGTAGAATGAATCTTGCCATTTTCACACAACCATGGCAATGATTTCATATCGGCAGGAATGTTCTCTACCGGATTTAAGAACCCCGATTTCGTTGCTCTCATAAGCGATTCCTTATTTTCTTCTGAGAAAACATCATTGAACAACTGCTCATAATCAAAACCTTCACAGATTTTGAGTTTGGCAGTCTCCATCGCCATTCTCAATGAGAACATTTGTGATGCAGTAATATTACTAAAGTAATTTTCGGCACTCTTAAACAATGTTTTTGCCGCATCGACATATTTTCCCTCGGCAAGATTGATTGAGGTCAACACTTGATATGCAAGTCCAAAATCGGGAGCGTTTCTAATCGCCTTATCCACATATCGACGAGCTGTAACAAAATCTCCCTTTTCAAAATAATACTCACCCAAGTTAAGTGCCACAGTGGGATTGTCGGAGTCATATTTTTCAGCTGCTTCCCAATATACTTTAGCATTATCCATGTCGTTTTTGTAGGCAAACAATATGCCTGCATTGTTATATGTCAATGCCGATGGACATAACATACACGACGCAACAGCACGCTCAATCATATCGCCTGTTACACAACCTATTTCAGCTACCGAAATCAAGTCGCCATTATAACTCAACACATAGCTCACAGCCTCATCTTGCGTCATATTCTTCGTTTCTTCCACAAAGGCGTTAAAAGCGTCCCATACTCCATCATCGGTAACATCAAGAGCCATATCAACCTCAATTTGTTGTGGGGTGTCAAATTGATCGATATATACTATTTGGGCAACATCATGCTCATCGGTAACGGTAATCATACCCATGTTACCACCGGCAGCCAATTCACAACCTTGCGACGGGTCAACCCATGGCGATGAGCAACGAGGTGGCTCAGGGGCATTTTGTACTAATTGCTCACGAGCATTTTGCTCGTCCATCATTTCCAATCCTTGCATCATGGCATCGGCATCGGGCAGCATTTGTTTCACTGCATGTTCGGCTTGCGACCTTGTCATGCCTCCCATCATCTGAATTTGTATCATCTGCTCGCGATATTCAGGGCTCGACATAAATTCTATTTGTTTTCTTGTCGTCTCATCCATTTGATTTGACGAGCCACCCATGCCCATAGCACCCTTAATATCGCTCATGCTCATTCCCTCGGGTAATCCTTCGGCTCCAACGAGTTGCTCTATCATCTTATCGTCTATTTGCCCACTCATCAACTTCTTTAAGTCAAAACCGGCAGGCAATTCTTTTTCAAGGCTTTTCATAGTCTCTTCATCGACATATTTTGATATATCGGTACTCATTGAAGGCATTGCACTCATGCCTGCCGACGCTTTTTTCCACTCTTTACCGAGACAGAATATTGCCGATTGAGGTATCTTCGTGTCAAACGACAATAGGCTCAATTTACCTATTCCAGAGCTTTCCAAGCCCAAATCTATAACAGCAACCTTTGTGGTATTATAATAGAATGTAACTTCATGACCTTTGCTACTGCGATACTGGTCGTAATAATACTTCACACCGTTTAGATTACACTCTCCTTGTTTCTTAAAGGTCAAACGTCCGATATCGCCTAAATCGGGTTCATTTGGATTTATCGGATTAACAGTATATGTCTTGTTTTTTTCATCAAGCATATAATTGAAGCCGTTGGCTGTCAACGTTACCATGCCCATATTGGGAAGATGAGTATATGTAACGCCACCCTTTACAGCTATTTCAAATGTGGGCATCATTGATTGAGTTGCCCCCTCATCTTCAATCTTCATCAACCCTGAGACTTTCATATAGAATTTCCCCTTATTGATGGCATTGACAATGCGTTGCGACACAAGTTCCTTACTCGCATTTTGAGCTATAGCAACATTGCCAAATGCACACGCTAACAACACATATATTATTAATCTTTTCATAATTATATCGTTTTAAGTTACCAAATATCTACTTTAACACCACCTTTTTCCTTGAAGATGCGATTGGCGGCTTTTTGAAGGCTTTCCGACTTGGAACTATCATGAATAAACGGCTCCAACACATTCCCTCGATAGTCGATAATGCCCCATTTCTTTTGGGCGTTTTGTGCTTTCAGTATTCGGCAATCATTGTAGAATATCAGGTTTCTATACCCTGAAAGCAATACTCGACCACTCTTATCGATCATCTCGGCAGCATTTGCCAAATGACCAATAATATACCCGTCATTGGTGAAGTGGAATTGTTTGCCCTCAGCTCCCATATTAAATCCGCCATAGCGTTCTGACTCAATGGAAACCTTGCCTTTTGCAACATCAATAAATCCCTGACGACGTTTGCCATCGGCTGTTCGGGTTTCTACCCTAACCATGCCATTCACCTCTTTAGATGCAGAATAAAAGAAACGATTATCAACACAATAACGACGAATATTCTCTTTTAATGCAACAGGGTCAGAGCTGGGATTTGATGCCATTTGTGCTAATTTGGCTTGATTCTCGGCATCTTTCTCCAATTGTGCATTCATCTCGGTTTTCAACCGTTGAATGTCGGCATCGGTAACGAGACCTCTCTTTTTAAGTTCTTCCATCTTGGCAAATGCCTCATTCATCTTGTCAGCATCTGATTTACCTTGCGAGCGATTACTTTGATTTTCTGTTATCATCACATAGTCGGAGTGTTTTTTCAACTCTACGGCAAGGTTATAGAACTCATCGGTATTGGCATCTTTTTCAAGTACTACCCCAACCTGTTCATAACTCCCTTTTCCCGTGAGAGCCGACACATTGACAATAACCGTTTGAGCCATAGCCATTGTAGAAGTCATTAGAATCAGAGATAAGATTGTTGTTTTCATATTGCCAAGTATATATGTTTATTTGTAATCAAAAACAAGACAAGCGAGGGGTATGTAAAATTTCACACCCCTCACAACTATTTTATTGTTTTACAAATTGAATATCAATAAATTCACGCACTGATTTCACAGTTTTATCAGGTGAAAGTATTGTAATTTTAACAGTATGACTACCGGTTTTCAAATCATTTGTCAAATGGAATTTTAGACTATTAGAATTAGTTAATGCTCCGGTTACAGGAAGAGAATCAAGTGAAACTCCTGAAAAATCAGATGGAGCATCTAAGATCGAAGTACCTCCGGTATATTCCGACATGAGCCAAGGTTTTTCATCATAATAATCTTCCCAATATGAATAAGAGTCATCATAATAGTCGCTACCACTGAATACAGTATGGATAGTTCCTTGCCATGATTTCCAATCATTTTGTGATTCAATTGATTTAACCGAAAATGCTTTTTTGCTTTCGCCACCAGGTTGATTGGGCTCATCGGTAAAGTTAACATATAGACGATTAGCACCAGAACGGAAATTGAAATTTTTATCAGCAAAATGTAATGCGGCACCACCACATTCGCCCCATGTATCATAATCATTTGCAAGTGTTGATAATTCAACTGAGTTGTTTCCTACAAATCCTTCTGTGCGAGATGTGCCTGTATAATACTCACGATTTAAATAATTGTATAAACTATCGGGATTATCCAAATCTAATGCACCACTGATATATCCATCTTCATAACCTACGCAACCTAATTGCAAATCAAACATTGATTCAAGTTTTAATGACCAATTTTTTATCTCGGCTGCTAACAAGTCGGCTTCTTCATACATACTTCCACTATTGTCAACCAAGAACACCAAATCAACAAGGCTTTTTGCTGCTCTACTTCGTGCTGACTCATTCTTGACTACAAGAACACTTCGTGGTGTTCCATCTATATCAAGCCATATATTCTGCCCACTTGTCTGTGTCCCGAATAAATCAAGCCATTCTCCTGTTGCTGTATTGAAAATTCCGGTCATACTCATAATTCCCACATTACCATCTACCGAAAAACCGACATTAGGAATACTAACATTTGATTCTTTAGGATCTACATAAGGAGTTTCTCCAGCCAAGCTATTATCAGGAATCCCCGTTTCATTTTCAACAATAGGTGAATCTTCTTCATTGCTACATGCGGTCATTGCACACAACAATATACTTGCAAGAATAATTAAAAAGTTCCTTTTCATAATAAATAGTATTTATATTGTTAATTAAATTTCGTTTTTATAGCTACATCAAATTGATATCGTTATTCGACATAGTTCAAACAAGCTTAGCACTGCTTTCACTGTTTAACAAACTCAACGCGGCGGTTCTTCGCACGGCCTTCGTCGGTTGAGTTGTCAGCGATAGGATTGTTCTGACCTTTACCAACGGCGGTGAGGCGGTCTTGTGCAATACCCATTTCCACCAACTTGGCAACGATGGCTTGCGAACGCTGTTCGCTGAGAGTTTGGTTGCTGGTCGCATTGCCTGTTGAGTCGGTATGACCTTCTACCGAGAATTTCAAGTCAGGATTCTCATTCATCAACTGAACGATGCGATTGATTTCCCCCATTGATTCGGGTTTGATTGTCGATTTACCTACATCAAATGTGATACCGTAGGTGATAATCTTTCCATCAGTCATCATGCGATCATACAATGGTACTGCACCTTTGGCGATACGCACATTTTTAAGATAGGTGACATTTTCAGGCTTATTTTGACCATTGAAGAATGTTATCCACCCTGCACCAGCTTTTGCATTAGGTATATTTATCACACGCACACCATCGATATAAACCTTTAATGCACGTTTATTGAATGAGATGGCATAGTGATGCCATTGCCCGTCGTTTAACACTAATTGAGAGCCTGAGCTTGCTGAGCCATCTGTGCTATTTACACTTGTTGAGCCATTTTTTACATACGACATTTTAACACTTTGTTTATCATATCCCAAATAATAAGTTAACGTATAAATCTCGTTATCACGTCTTTGCCCCGGAGCCATGAAATCAATCTCAATGTGTGGCGCACCATCTTTCTTGCTGTCATCATAGAGCATATCATATTCGACTGTAAACACATCTCCAAGATAATCAGTCGAATAATCAGCCATCAATGGCTTAATCCAAGAGTCATTTCCTGCCATAGCAATCACAGTCTCACCGTTTACTTTTGCGATTTCGGCAACACCACGTTCAAGATCCCAGCGGCTCGGGAACTCACCGAGTTGTTCTCCATAAAGATTATCTTCAAAGATTATCTCATCGCCCGGCACAAAGTCGCTTTTGGCATAAGTGGCCTCAAGGGATTTAGGAGTTTGTTTTTTGTTACTTGACTTAGATGAAGATGAAGTTTCTTCTTCGGTATATTCAGCCTCCTCATAATCGTCATCTGAGTTGCTGCTACTGCTTTTCTTTTTTGTGTATTTCCCATCAAAAACATCATCTACGATATTTTCGGTTTTTCGTTCGGCATTGCGTTCTACTGCACCTTTGGCTGCATTCTCAACTTTTTTGCCCAACTTTTTGAGCCAGCTTTGAGCATTTACTTCGGTTGTGGTACCTAATACCAAAAGTACCGACAACATAAAAATTAATCGTTTCATACCATTAAAAATTTATTGTTAATATTATTACTTTTTCTAATTACAAATATCCAAAAACATTATATAACCGCAATTTTTTATATGACATATCGAGTCCAAAAGTCGTCGTTTTGGACTAACTAAGCATTATTATACGCGATTTTTGAGGATAAGCCGCATTTTCATGAAACTTATATGCCGCCCGGCTCCTATGCGACAGTTAATAATATAAAGAAAGCGTGAAACCGTCAACTCGTTTTTGAAAGCAGGCCCTGGTAAAGCCCATGGACAAAACAAGCAACAGCCACACGCTTTGTATCTATACATCAATTCTCACGGATTGACAGTATAAAACAATTACGTGAAGAGCAGCAAGCTTATTCTCGTCCTAAAATTGAATTTACCAGATTCGCTTTCAGAGAATGAAGCTGAACACTTCCTATATGTCAAAATATGCCACATTTTGCGACATATATGCAAATATAGAAAAATTCTTCAACTTATGAAAGTTTTTGCATCTCTTTTTTATGGCTGTTGCAAATATATTTATGTCACTTTGTGCAAAGATACAGGAGTTTTTATCTTCTAATAGATAAATTAAAGTCTAAATAAGTACAGAAATCCGAAATTGGGACTTAATTTTGGTTATCATTTAGCCAAATGGCAGGCGTTTTTCCGGTTATTTTCTTAAAGACCATAAAAAAAGTGGAACGTGAGCGAAAACCACACTCACTATATATACTATCGATATTATAACCCTTTGCGTCAAGTTCTACTAATTTGCGTTTTGCTTCCTCAACTCTCATTTCATTGATAAATTCAAAAAAATTGCGATTAAGATAAGTATTTATTGCTCGAGACAGATTGCGTTGAGGAATATCAATCTGTTTGGCAAAAAGTGCAATTGTAATATCGGGCTGCAAAAAGGCTTTGGTTGAAAGAAGATAAGCTGACGCCTTTTCACATATCACCCTCATCTGCTCGTCAGTCAGGTTTTGCGACACATAATTATTATCATTTGTCTCCTCTACAACTTTTTGCTCCAATTGAGGAGGAATAACCGGGTGGGCAATAGTGTTATACACCAAAAAACTCATTGCTATAACATTCAATATCTGAATGAGCCAAGCATCGGTGCGAGGCCAAATTGCATAACACACCATTACGGTAACAAACAACGCTGCAAAAAGAAGCATAAATTGCCAAATCCACCCTTTTTGAATCCACTCGGCATTTGATGAAGTTTCATAAATTTCCTTTTTGCGACGATATAAAAAACGGAATATTGCAGGGAAATAGGTTACTAACTGAATGGTGATTATTATGGTGTTAACATCTCCTATCCAGGAGTCATCACCTTTCATTTCATATAATATCGAATCGACAATCTCTTGCATTGGCATTGTGAAACATAACAATGCACACACTATTGCCGGAAGGAAATGCAATAATTGAATATAACAGAACCGAAATCCAACTTTGAAATTTTTTAGAGCAAAAAGCCATAATAGTGGCATCAACATAGTATTTACCGAAAAACCAATTGGGAACATAAACACCGTGAATTCATGCCAACCAAGCATACGGCTCATATTATATAGATAAACAGGCACATTGGGTATCACTATAATCGCTGCAGCATATCCGTTTTCACCCTTAAATCGTGTAGCAGCAAGCAGTATTCCGGCTAACAACACTAATATAGTTATACATGCAAAGTTTATCGCAATTATAAATTGATCATATTCCATTAAATCCAACATCGGTCCGTTTTTTTAGCAAAGATAATGAGAAGATTTGAAATTGCACAATGTTCCAAAGAATAAAAAAAGGAGGCAATGTCAAATTTAGACATTACCTCCTCAATGACAATTATATTATTTCCTTATTTTTTTGCTGCTTTTACTTTAAGCGGTTTACATGCAGGAGATTCATTGTTTGCACGGTCAAGTGCTGTTACCACATAGTAGCAATCGCTTTCTACATCATTTGGCAAAGCACATTCATTACCATTTACAACTGCAACTATATTTTCGGCATTTTCAATTCCTTGAACATCATTTGATTGAAGTTGATAAACAACCCATTTCACAACATCTGTAACCTTTCCCTCTACAGCAGGAGCGTTCCATGTCAACTTATCATTATTGCATTTCAACCCTGTTACGGCTTGAGGTGCAACATCATTAATCCAAGGATAACTTGGCACAATAGCAATTGTTGATTGCAAATCATTTGCAAGTGAATCGGCTACACCTTTGTAATTACTTGTCACTGAATATCCAGGCCACCAACAGTTTCCTTGAATACCACCGGGATAAGCACGCGACATCTCAATCTTTGAGCGCAATTGAGAAGTTTCAGTTGATGGTGCTAAATCAGTACGATCCATTGTACGGTTAACTGATTGACCAATATACATATGGCGTCCATTATTATTGTTTGCCCACCATTCATTAAGAATGTCATGAGAAGCTAATTTATGCTCACGTTCCCAATAAAGTTGAGGCATCATATAGTCAACCCAACCCTTTTCGGTCCACAATAATACATCAGCATAAAGGGCATCATAGTTTTGAAGTCCATTAGTATTACTTCCTCGAGGGTCAGACTTTTTATTACGCCAAATACCAAATGGACTGATACCAAGACGCACCCAAGGTTTTGCATCTACAATAGTTTTATGAAGTGTTTCTATTAGTTTATCACAGTTTTGACGACGCCAATCACCACGATCCATTCCATTACCGTATGCAGCATACGAATTATCATCGGGGAAATCTACTCCAGTGATTGGATATGGATAAAAATAGTCGTCCATGTGAATAGCATCTACATCGTAGCGAGAAACAATATCATTAACCACCTTAGAGATAAATTCAATATTTTCGGGCCAACCCGGATCGAAATAGAGTTGTGAACCATAACGCACAAATCGCTCGGGGTGTTGATAGAAAATATGGTTAAATGGCAATTCTTCTTTTGGTGATGTTGTTACTCGATATGGATTTAGCCACGCATGAAGTTCCATGCCTCGAGCATGACATTCATCAATCATAAATTGCAATGGATCCCACATAGGTATTGGAGCAACACCGGCTTTTCCCGAAAGAAATCTACTCCAAGGTTCATAATTTGAGAAATATAGAGCATCAGCCGATGGGCGTACTTGCCATATTACAGCATTACAACCTGCTTTTTGCAATTTATCAAGTTGATCTTTGAGATATGTTTTATTCTCTTCTGTAGTTTGTTTGGCATATTGCCCTTGATTAATAGTATGCAACCAAGCTCCACGAAACTCACGTTTGGGATTAGCTGCATTTATCGCTCCTGCAACAAATGCAACCGACAAAATCGCTAATAAAAATTTCTTCATGTTGAGTTATGTATTAATTGTTAGTAAATAATTTCACATTTATACTCTGCGAAGATAATAATTATTTTATTCATTTTTGATAAATAATCATCAAAGTTTGCAAATATAATTATTCAACGAAATTCGCAAAGACAACATTTTGACCATTATAATTCCCAATTAGAACAAAAACTAATTGTTTATTGAAAAATAAATCGTAAATTTGCATTCGAAATTAAACTTAATTAATTATGAGCTATAATTTATTAAAAGGAAAACGTGGTATCATCTTCGGTGCTCTAAACGACATGAGCATCGCATGGAAAGTCGCTGAAAAAGCAGTTGAAGAAGGTGCTATCATCACATTAAGCAACACACCTATGGCAATACGCATGGGCGATGTTAATCAACTTGGCGAAAAACTCGGAGCTGAAGTTATTGCAGCCGATGCAACAAACGTTGAAGACCTTGAAATGGTATTCAAAAAATCAATGGAAGTTCTTGGCGGTAAAATTGATTTCGTGCTACATTCAATAGGTATGTCGCCAAATGTACGCAAAAAACGCACATACGATGACTTAGATTACGACATGTTGAGCAAAACTCTTGATATATCAGCTATATCATTCCATAAAATGATTCAAGCAGCTAAAAAGCTTGAAGCAATCAACGAATATGGCAGTATTCTTGCTCTTAGTTACGTTGCTGCACAACGCACATTCTTTGGATATAACGATATGGCCGATGCTAAATCACTTTTGGAATCTATAGCACGCAGTTTTGGATATATCTATGGTCGAGAAAGTAACGTACGTGTTAATACTATTTCGCAATCGCCAACAATGACCACAGCTGGCTCTGGCGTTAAAGGTATGGACAAACTTTATGACTTTGCTAATAGAATGTCGCCACTTGGTAATGCTTCAGCCGATGAATGTGCCGACTATTGCATCGTAATGTTCTCAGACCTCACTAAAAAGGTTACTATGCAAAATCTATATCATGATGGAGGATTTTCAAGTATGGGCATGAGTCTCCGTGCAATGAATGCCTACGAAAAAGGCCTTGAAGAGTATATGGACGAGAATGGAAAAATTATATACGGATAATTCTACACGTGTATGATACAACAAGGGCGATGTTCTAATAAGTTCATCGCCCTTGTTTTAATACTAATCTCTTACTACACTATATCCGGTCGTTATGGGTTGTGAGGGTAGATTTGGAATACTATCTGGAATTTCAACCAACTTAACTTTATAATCAAAATAAGCCGTTAGGATAGGATAATCCTCAACATATACCGGACAATTAAAATGCAGTCTATGGTCATCTAAAACCATTTTATCGGTTGCAATATTGATTTTATACGGGGGAAATGGATTTGTATAAAGGAATTGTCCGTCCCAAAAGTATGAAACTTCGCCTATTGCAGCATTTTTGTCATGCGACACAATCTCTACATTTTCTATAGTCAATGTATCTCCTTTCACGACATAAATTTTACCATTAACAAACTTACCACCTGAAATTTCAACCTTAAAATCAACATTAGGCATTTCGTCATCATCCTTGCACGACACTAATGCAAGTGGCAATAACAATAATAAATAAAATATCCGTTTCATAATTCAATTTTATAAATTCTATAACTAAAACAAACCATCCACACTATTGTTCAGTAAATTACATAATTGAGGCTCTTTAATTCTTAAAAATTAAAGTGTCATTTTGTGCATCAATCACAATAGGTCGATCTTTATCAACAGTTTGTGCAAGAATATCTTTAGAAAGTTGATTAAGGACTAATCTATGTATTACACGTTTCACTGGACGTGCTCCAAATTCCGGGTCATACCCTTCAACTGCAAGATAATGAATCGCTTCGGAAGTAACCTCAAGAGTGATACCATTAACTTGCAACATGCGCTTTATACCATCGACCTGCAATTTTACAATTTCCTCAATCTCTTTTTCATTGAGAGGTGTAAACATTATAATCTCGTCAATGCGATTGATAAATTCGGGACGGATAGTTTGTTTCAACATCTCAAGCACCGAATTTTTAGTATTATCAATCGTTTCCTCACGATTGGCATCAGTCATCATTGCAAAGTTTTCACGAATGAGCGACGAGCCCATATTTGAGGTCATGATTATAATAGTATTTTTGAAATTAACCAATCGTCCTTTATTATCAGTCAATCTGCCATCATCAAGTACTTGCAACAACACATTAAACACATCGGGATGAGCCTTCTCAATTTCATCAAAAAGCACAACGGAATATGGTTTGCGTCGAACAGCTTCGGTTAATTGTCCTCCTTCGTCATATCCCACATATCCCGGAGGTGCTCCAACAAGACGTGACACAGTATGCTTCTCTTGATATTCACTCATATCAATGCGAGTCATCATATTTTCATCGTCAAAAAGGTATTCAGCAAGAGCTTTTGCAAGCTCCGTCTTCCCTACCCCTGTTGTTCCAAGGAAAATAAACGAACCGATAGGACGGCGAGGATCATTTAATCCGGCACGACTGCGACGCACTGCATCGGCAACGGCAGATATAGCTTCATCTTGGCCAATCACTCTATGATGCAATTCCTCCTCTAAATGCAAAAGTTTATCTTTTTCACTTTGCACCATTTTACGCACCGGAATACCGGTCCAGCGAGAAACCACATCGGCAATATCTTCGGCATCTATTTCTTCTTTTATTAGAGCATCATCGCCTTGCATTTCTCTAAGTTGAACCTCAATAGCCTTATTCTCTTCAACTTTTTGTTGAATCTTTGAATATCGAATTTCTGCCACTTTGGCATAGTCGCCATCTCGTTCTGCTCGTTCAGCCTCAAAATTGAGTTGTTCAATGTCAATTTTATTTTGTTGAATGCGATTTATAAGGTCTTTTTCAGCTTTCCACCGAGCAGTATATTCATTTTCTTCTTCTCGTAATTGGGCAATATCCTTTTCAAGCTCTTTTACTTTTGCCGAGTCCCCTTCTCGTTTGATAGCTTCTCGTTCAATCTCTTTTTGGGCAATCATGCGAGTGATTTCGTCGAGTTCTTGAGGTACTGAGTCTATTTCAAGACGCAGTTTAGATGCAGCTTCATCAATAAGGTCAATAGCCTTATCAGGGAGAAAACGGTCGGTAATATATCGCTCTGATAGCTGAACTGCCGCAATTATCGCTTCATCAAGAATACGAACTTTATGATGATTTTCATATCTTTCTTTTAGTCCACGAAGAATTGCAATCGCACTCAATTCATCGGGTTCTTCAATCATAACCTTTTGAAAACGACGTTCGAGAGCCTTGTCTTTCTCGAAATATTTTTGGAATTCATCAAGAGTAGTTGCTCCGATGCTACGCAACTCACCTCGAGCAAGAGCTGGCTTCAGAATATTAGCAGCGTCCATCGCTCCTTCTCCTTTTCCGGCTCCTACAAGAGTGTGAATTTCATCAATAAATAGAATTATATCGCCATCGCTTTGAATAACTTCATTTACAACAGATTTTAATCGTTCTTCAAATTCACCTTTATATTTTGCTCCGGCGACAAGAGCACCCATATCAAGTGAGAAAATTTGTTTTGATTTAAGATTTTCTGGCACATCGCCACGCACAATGCGTTGAGCCAACCCCTCTGCAATTGCAGTTTTTCCTGTTCCGGGTTCACCTATAAGCATCGGATTATTTTTAGTACGGCGACTTAGAATTTGTAATACTCGACGTATCTCATCATCGCGACCAATAACAGGATCAAGTTTGCCTACTCTCGCTCGCTCATTTAGATTTATAGCATATTTATTAAGTGCGTTGTATGTGTCTTCAGCACGTTGACCTGTAGCCTTTTTCCCTTTACGAAGTTCATTGATAGCAGCTTCTAACTCTTTTTCTGTTAGTCCTAAATCTTTAAGAATTGTTGTTGCCGAACTTTTTACTTTGAACAGCGACAACAACAAAGCTTCAAGTGTAATGTATTCATCTCCGTTTTTTTTCGCAATATCGAGTGCCTTTTGCAACACTTCATTTGATTCACGACTAAGATATGGCTCACCACCCGATACCCTTGGCAATGAGGCTATTTCTCGATCGATTAATGATGATAACTGATGTGTACTTGCACCTATCTTTTGAAAGATAAAATTGACTAACGAATCTCCTACGTGTACAACTGCTTTGAGTAGGTGAACTGGTTCAATGGCTTGATTTGAGGCTTCTCGAGTATATTCTACAGCTTTTTGAATAGCCTCTTGAGACTTAATTGTAAGATTGTTGAAATTCATAAGACTAATGTTTTAATTAAATTAGAAACAAATAAGATTACTTAAAAGGTTTTAATTTTAGATTAAACTTTGTTTATTTTATATAGAGGGTAACTAAAATCTATATTTTCAATTCATGATATTCAATTCTTTATACTATCTTTGTAGTGCAAACAATATGCCAAACTTTCAAAATGAAAAAAGCTATAATATCACTATTTATTTTTATGATATCTTCACTAATGGTCTTAGCTGAAGAAACATTTTTTCAATACCCTCAAGCACCTGAAAGCTTAACAAGTCTTACGCAACGAGCTAATTATGTGGTAGAACATTTTTGGGATAAATGCAATCTAAATTCTGCATTTTCATCACGTGCAAAAATGACAAAAGCATTCCATGATTATATCACATATATGCAATTTGCGTCAAAGGACACTACGCTTTTATCTATCAACAAGCTCATTAAAGAAGTTCAAAATAAACCCAAAGATATGTTGGTTCTTGCCCAAATCGCCGAAGAAACGCTCTATGGTGATAGTGCGATATTTTGGAGTGATGAATTGTACTTGCAATTTGCAACAGCAGTAAGCAATAATAAAAAATTATCTAAAGCTGAAAAAGCAAGATATAAACACCACGAAACGGTGTTAACAAATTCTATGATTGGCTCAATTGCGCCAAACTTCAAGATTTCAACACCATATGGTAAAGAGCTTCAATTTGACTCAATAACAGCCCCGGCTATACTATTATTTTTTAACGACATCAATTGTACCGACTGCCGATTAGCCAAAGTGAGACTTGCGACAGATCTTAATATGAATAAATTAATCGACAGAGGTGTAATAAAGATTGTCAGTATTCATCCGGGAGATCCTGATGAAGAATGGATTGCAGAAACATCAAGCTACCCACAAAATTGGATTGTGGGTGCTTGCCCGGATATATATGACATGTTTGATTTGCGATCAACACCTGCAATATATCAACTTGATGACAATCACAAAATCATAGCAAAGAACTTAAATGTTGATGGCATATTAAACGTTATTGGAAACATAAATCTTTAATATTGATGAAAGTAGCAGCGTTAATTTCAGGAGGTGTAGATAGTGCCGTAAGTGTACATAAACTACTTGAAGATGGTCATGACCTCCACCTATTCTATATACGCATTGGACTAGATACCGATGAGGGCGATTGCGCAGCAGAGGAAGATATCGAAATGTGTAGCTATATAGCACGCAAATATAATTTACCATTTGATGTAGTTTCATTACATGAAGAATATTGGGAAAATGTAATGGAATATGCTTTGCGTACTGTTAAACAGGGGCTAACTCCAAATCCGGATATTATGTGCAATAAAATGATTAAGTTTGGTTATTTTGAGCAACGCTGGGGACATGAATTTGACAAAACTGCTACAGGTCATTACGCAACTACATCTATAGTTGGGGATAAAACATATCTATCTACCGCTGTTGATCCGGTGAAAGATCAAACTGACTTTTTGGCACGCATAGATTACGAGCAACTTTGCCATCTAATGTTTCCCATTGGCAGTATGCCTAAAGCCGAAGTTAGAGAAATCGCAATTAAAACACAAATGCCCAATGCCTATCGCAAAGATAGTCAAGGCATTTGTTTTCTTGGCAAGATAAATTACAATGATTTTATACGTCGCCATTTAGGGGAAAAGAAGGGACCTATAATTGAACTCGAAACCGGAAAAAAAATTGGCGAACATAAAGGATTCTGGTTTCACACCATAGGACAGCGTAAAGGTCTTGGTCTAAGTGGAGGGCCCTGGTATGTGGTAAAAAAGAACATTCACAACAATGTGATTTATGTGAGCAACGGATATGACACAGAAAAACAATATGGCAAAACCCTCCATCTCGATGAAATGCACTTTATTTCGGGTAATCCATGGGAAGGAAATTGCAATAGTGTCGAAATAACGTTCAAAAATCGTCACATGCCCAATTTCTTACCGGCACGCCTAACACATTTAGGCAATATGGAATATTTAATTGAATCAGAAGAAAAAGTACAAGGCATTGCCCCTGGACAATTTGCAGTAATATATGATAAAGAAAAACGTTTGTGTTTTGGGAGTGGCATTATAACCGGTCAAAGTATAAAATAATATTATGGAGGATAAGGTGAAACTCAAAATTGTAGGCATTTCGTATAGTCAAATACGAACAGATGCATACGCCTTAATTCTTGCTGAAGAAAATGGGAAATACTATATCCCGATTGTTATCGGTGCAGCAGAAGCACAAGCCATTGCAATAAAAATGGAACGTGTAAATATGCCTCGACCATTAACTCATGATTTAATGGTCAGTATATCTCAAGCGTTCGGAGTAAAACTAACTGAGGTATATATTTATAAATTTGAAGATGGTATATTTTCTTCAGAATTAAAATTTGACGATGGTAATAGACAGATTGTTATTGACTCCCGAACTTCAGATGGGATTGCTCTTGCGATACGAACAAATGCTCCAATCTACACTACTCATCAAATAATAGAAGATGCCGGTTTCTTAATGGAGGATTCAGGGAACAACACATATACCCTTGAGAAAAAAGGAGATAAAGATATTAATGTTAAATTAGAAAATTTGACAATAGTAGAATTAGAGAAATTGCTAAACAGACATATTGAATTGGAAGAATATGAAGATGCAGCAATTATAAGCAAAATAATAAAACAAAAAAAAGATATAAAATGATACAATTCTATGCCCCGAACATAGAAAATGACTTAATATTGCCCGAAAGTGACTCTCAGCATTGTGTTAGAGTTTTACGGATGAAATCGGGGGACATTATCGAGATTATCGATGGTGTAGGTTGTCGTTATAAATGTAAAATTATTGAGGCACACCAAAAACGCACAAGAGTTGAAATTATCAATAAACAATACATTCCACTCCCATGGAATAATAACATTACCATTGCAGTTGCTCCCACTAAACATCTTGATAGAATGGAGTGGCTTGTTGAAAAATTAACTGAAATTGGGGTTAATCGCATTGTTCCTCTTCTCTGCCAACATTCTGAACGAAAAGAAATCAAAATAGAACGATTGGAGAAAATTGCAATATCAGCAATGAAACAATCGTTAAAAACAATCTTGCCACAAATTGAGCCAATGACTCCAATTAAAAATATTATTTGTGAGTGTGATGTGCCACAAAAATTTATCGCATACTGTGATGCCTCAATCCCACGATTATTATTTAGTAAAGAGTATATTGCAAACAAAGATACTATAATATTTATTGGTCCTGAAGGTGATTTTTCATCAGAAGAGATTCTATTTGCATTAGATAATGGGTATAAACCTATTAGCTTAGGGGATAATCGACTAAGGACCGAAACCGCAGCTTTAGCTGCATGCCACACTTGCCACATCATTAATCAGATAAATAATTAATCAAATGGACACTATTGACTATCTAAAATCATCTAAAGATAATAATTTCTTTCTCCTTGCCGGACCATGTGTTATTGAAGGAGAAAGCATGGCCCTACAAATAGCTGAAAAGATTGTTAATGCAACAATCGACCTTAATATTCCATATGTATTCAAGGGAAGTTATCGCAAAGCCAATCGTTCAAGAATAGATTCGTTTACTGGCATTGGCGATGAAAACGCATTAAAAATACTTCGTAAAGTAAAAGAAACTTTTAATATCCCGGTTGTAACAGATATTCATAATGCAGAAGAGGCATCTGTAGCGGCAGAATATGTTGATATATTGCAAATTCCAGCGTTCCTCTGTCGTCAAACAGACTTATTAGTAGCAGCAGCCGAAACGGGGAAATTTGTAAATATAAAAAAAGGACAATTTCTATCACCAGAAGCTATGAAGTTTGCAGTACAAAAAGTACGAGATGCAGGTAACCAACAAGTTGCAATAACCGAAAGAGGTACAACTTTTGGCTATCAAGACCTCATCGTTGATTATAGAGGTATTCCTGAAATGCAAAAATGTGAGTGTCCTGTGATACTTGATGTTACCCATTCTTTACAACAACCAAATCAAACTGCAGGTGTAACCGGTGGTCGTCCAGACTTAATCGAAACAATTGCTCGAGCTGGAATCGCAGTAGGAGTTGATGGTTTGTTCATAGAAACACATCCTAATCCATCTGTAGCTAAAAGTGATGGTGCAAATATGCTCAAACTTGACTATTTACCCTCATTACTGAATAAATTAACTGCATTGCGACAAATAATAAATCAACTATAATACTTAATTGTATGAAACAACTCATTTTTTTCCTTGCTATAATTCTCTGTTTTTCATGCTCAATTGCTCAAGATGGACTAAATAATCCTATTACAAAAGCAATGATGAATGTTTATGAAAAACAACTCAAGGAGGACCCTCAAGACTATGAAACTTATTTTAAGAGAGCAAACGAATATTACAATCACAATCAGTATGCTAAAGCTCTTTCAGACATTAATAATACCCTAAAATATATCCCATCTAATGAATCTGATTTAAAATTTCAATCCTTATGTTTGCGCGCTAGCATATATGAAGTTACGACTAATTATGATAAAGCATTAGTTGATTTACGTGAAGCATATAAATTAGACCCAGATTCATATATTGTTTTATATCGAAAAGCAAATGTTGAATTTTTACAACACTTATACGATGAGGCAAAGATTGACTATCAGCGTATGCTTCGCTTAAATAATCGCAGCGTTGAAGCTTTGATTGGGCTTTCGCGTATCGCAGTTATTGAAAAAAATTTAGGGATAGCGAATGAGTATGCTGACAATGCTGTAGCATTAGCTCCGTCAGAAGCAAAAGTGTACCTACGAAGAGCTTCTGTCAGAAAAATGATGGGAAATAACACAGGTGCTGTAGATGATTTAATACTTGCTCTTAGTACAGGAAACGAAACATCAAAAGCTCTACATGATTTAGTTGACATGGGTAATACTGATTATAGTGCAGTAATGACCGGATTAAGTAATGCGATTCAGCAAGCGCCTAAAGTTGGTATGTTTTATTACATCCGTGGAGTAATTGCGAATTATCATTATAATTATGGTGTTGCATTAGCCGATTTCAAAAAAATAATACAGGAAAATCTTTATAATTATCATGGAATATATAAAGAAATCGCAGAATGTCAGTATGCTCTTGGCATGTACGATGAGGCAATTTATAATATTAATTATGCAATAAATGCGACAACTGATAATTATGAATATTACACCTTAAAAGCTAAAATATTACGGGCATTAGGGCGTTCATCTGAAGGGTTAGAATGTTGCAATATAGCCCTTGAAAAAAATCCGAATTTCACAGAAGCTATTACTCAGAAAGGGTTATGCTTGTGCGATTCATCAAATTTTACACAAGCTGTATCATTATTTTCAGAAGCATCACTTAACAATGCTGATGACCCATATAATTATATCCTAAGAGCAAATATTCTTGAAAACCAATTAAATTTCCTTGATGAGGCGAATGCAACATATCAACGGGTTGTTGAAATGAGTTCCGATTCTTCTAATGTAAAGTCCTTAGTAGGGTTTGCTTTGCTGTCGTTAAACAAAATTGAAGAGGCTAAAGTTTGGATTGAAAATATCAGAAAAACATCTCTTGACAATGATGGATTAATTAACTATTATTCAACTTGTTTATATGCTCAATGTGGTGATTTTGATAAAGCTTTTGAATGTATGAAAATTTCTCTACAAAAAGGATATGCAAATTATCATCAATGGACTAATAATTTTGATGCAAATATCAATGTCTCACCAATAAGAAATGATATTAGGTTTAACGAACTTCTCTCGAAATATGCATTAATATTCAAGTAGTTAATTGCGAATAGGAAACCAAATTAAGCTATTTAGTATTACCAATATTTGTTTGTTATTGCTCCCGATAGAAACGTATCTGTGTTTTATATGTCGGGAATTCTATAGTTAAGATTGAATTATTGATAGAAGCATGAGCATCAACATCAATTAATTCAAACATAGAGTCATACCATATTAAGTCATAATGATTTTCAAATATTGTTGATATTAACCGTCCCTTAATCATCCCTTCACTCCAATTCTTCTTATTCGTTACAGCACCATTAATATAAATTATTAGATAATCGTTACCTTCCTTTAATAAAGCAAAGCGATATCTACCACCAACAATTGCATAATCTTCATTATTGTTTCTATCAAGATAAGACCAAAAACCTTCATGCAGATTCTTTTTGGTTGAAAAATGAGTATTTAACGATTTTAGTGTATTTTTTGATTGCAACATTAATTTCATGTCGGGAGTAGTTTCAATTACAAAACGCGAAATTTTTGCATCTATAGTAGTTTTTATTCCACAATTGCCCCTAATTTTGTCTTTAAATAAAAAAGAGCCTATATAGCACAATTTATTGTCTCCAACAAAAACATTATATTTGTCTCCACTAATTTCTATTGATATCGAATTATATCCGGTATACATATTAACATTTTTATCCAATGTTGTCGTTTTCAGAACATTGTCAACTCCCTTTCTTATTTCTCCAACCTTTATTTTAGCTCGTCTGTAATCAAGGAAATCTCCAAAATTAGTATTTTCCCATGTTAGTTCAATATAATTGAAATCATTTGATGATTTATAATTCCAGATTATGCTCCACCTTGATGACGACTCTCCTACTCTCTCTTTATTTTTATTCACAGCTACTCGTGCTTCTATAATAAGATTAGACAAGCAATCTCCTTGAGGTATTAGATACAACGAATCTGTTGATAATGTAAAATGCTTGTGATATGTAGTTTTAGCGTCAGAGCTGTAAAATAGAGTAAAACATACTATTAAAAGCAATATTCGCATTCTATTTTTATTATTTTATTAAATTAAGAACTTCTTCTACAAATGAATCTCTATCCATGTCCCATGGCAACCAATTAATCTTGAATCCACGACTTTTTTCCATTCCCCTAAACCAAGTCATTTGTCTTTTAGCAAATTGATGTATAGCAATTTCTAAATTTTTCACCATTTGTTCATACTTGATTTGTCCCAAAATATATTGAGTAATATACTTATACTCTAATCCATAATAAATCAAATCTTCAGGATTTACTCCAGTATTAATAAGCATTCTCACTTCATCTACCATTCCTTCCTGCAACCGCATATGTAAACGCCTTGTAATCCTCGACCTCCTATTTTCCCTATCAATATCTATTCCAATTATTACAGCATCCTCGATTGGCATCGGGGTAGTTTTTATTGCCTCTGATGGATTTTGAGTATAGTATGTTTGAATCTCAATTGCGCGAATTGCTCTCTTTATATTGTCAACATCTGTTACATTATGCAAAGTCTTCATAGCTGATAAGATTTCAGCCAACTCACTTAATGACTTATTAGCCAAAGACTTTCTTAGTTCAGGATTTTCTGGAACATGAGGTAAAACCAATCCATTTAACACCGATTCTATATATAATCCGGTTCCTCCACACAATATCGGAATATGATTATTGCTTTTAATTCTGCCATATGCATCACGAAAATCTCTTAAATATTCATATAAATTATATTTATATCCTGCCGGGCATATATCAATCAGATGATATGGGACTGAATCATATTCTAATAAATCTTTTCCTGTTCCAATATCCATTCCGGTATAAACTTGTCGAGAATCTGCGCTTATTATCTCTGTATTTATACGTTTAGCGACATCAACAGCTCGCATAGTTTTTCCAGATGCTGTTGGACCTAATATAACAAGCAAACTTGTCATCTTTTTTTTATAATTCCTATTCCACAAATATATTTATTCCAAAGTTTTCTTATCCTAAAAAAGGCTCTATCTTCATTATTCTTTAATATAAATAACCAAGATATATCATTGTAATCTACATCCCAATTCTTTATGTCATTTAATCGAAATGTAGGTTTATAATTTTTTATCTGATACAATCTTTTCCCTTTTTTGTCATAACCCTTCCATGCTAAAACAACATTATATATACGTTCCAATTCTGATGCCAGTATTGGTGAGACTTTATTTTGTTCAATAAGCTTCTTAATTTCATGTAATTTATACCAAACGCCTTCTAATCTTGATTGCTCTATTTGCGAAGCTTGCTCTATGATATATGCATAATGAAAAATATTACATTCTGTATTGAAATTACGATTTTCATACAAGAATCTTAATTCGGTGGTTGGAATACCCGATAAATTATAAAAAAACATTTCTGCATCATCATTAGTAATTGATTTCTTATATTGTATATATAAACGTGCAGGAGTATCTATTTTATCTTCATTTGGCATAATATCATCTTTCTCAACATCTGGTGATTTTAATAATATTTTATCTCCACAGATTATAAGATAACGAATCAATGACGAACTATTATAACGCAATAAATTCCCATCAATGTTTTGACAATAATATAACCATAAACTAAAATATCTAATTCCTAAATATATCAAAGAAACTATATATAATATCAAAAAGAACCATATGTACACAAATTGGTCTATATCATTTATATTTATGTTTATATATAATAATAAATAATATATCCAACTAATAATACCAACCACCAACATAAGCATACACATTAATTTAGTCAAGTATTCTCCTTCTTGACTAAATAATTTACCTATGAACCCACGTTCTGCAACTGTTCCATGATGAGCCTGACAATCTTGACATATTGATGCTTTGTATCCTTTTCGTAGATTTAATATCGTAATAATAAAAGCGATAGGTGTAATTATTAATATAGGTATATAATGATAGACTTTTATGATTGAACCATCTAAGATTGGATGTAAATTCAACAAATTTATTATAACCATTACCAATGTTGCCCAAAACAATATCATCATTGATAGATGAGGGAGCCTTGAACA
>JAZSDX010000044.1:0-92007 GCA_045531405.1 Muribaculaceae bacterium
TAGACAATCAGAGAGAAAAATTAAAACGTATAAAAAAACTACACACAATGGAGCATGCTCCATTGTGTGTAACTAAAAAGTTATTAATTTTGTCCTAATAAATAAGTATTAATTTTGTAACGCTTATTTAGGACTAGACAATTTAATCTCAGATTAAGCCATTTTAGTAAGCTTACCATAACCATATTTAGCAGCGTCACCAAGTTCTTCTTGAATGCGAAGAAGTTGGTTATATTTTGCCATACGGTCAGAACGGCTAGCAGAACCAGTCTTAATTTGACCTGCGTTTGTAGCAACTGCGATGTCAGCGATAGTAGCATCTTCAGTTTCACCTGAACGGTGAGAGATAACTGCAGTGTAACCATTGCGTTGAGCAAGTTCTACTGCGCGAAGAGTTTCAGTAAGTGAACCGATTTGGTTAACCTTCACAAGGATAGAGTTAGCGCAACCAAGTTCGATACCTTTTTGGAGATATTTTACGTTGGTTACGAACAGGTCGTCACCTACGAGTTGACAACGATTACCGATGAGGTCAGTAAGGATTTTCCAACCTTCCCAGTCTCCTTCTGCCATACCATCTTCGATTGAGTCGATAGGATAGTTTTCAACAAGAGTTTTGAGGTATTCAGCTTGTTCTTGTGAGTTACGTTTTGCACCTTTTTCGCCTTCTTTCCAAGTATAGTCATAGATACCTTCTTTATAGAATTCAGAAGAAGCACAGTCAAGACCAATTGTAATGTCTTTACCAGGAACGTAACCAGCCTTTTCGATAGCTTGCATAATTACGTTAAGAGCATCTTCTGTACCATCAAGAGCTGGGGCAAAACCACCTTCATCACCTACTGCCGTAGAAAGGTTGCGAGCATGAAGTACCTTTTTGAGGTTGTGGAACACTTCAGTACCCATGCGAATACCTTCTTTGAAGCAGCAAGCACCAATAGGACGAATCATGAATTCTTGGAATGCAATAGGAGCATCAGAGTGTGCACCACCGTTGATGATGTTCATCATAGGCACAGGAAGCGCATATGAGTTGCAACCACCGATATATTTATAAAGAGGAAGACCGAG
Source organism: Muribaculaceae bacterium (assembly GCA_045531405.1). Taxonomy (GTDB): domain Bacteria; phylum Bacteroidota; class Bacteroidia; order Bacteroidales; family Muribaculaceae; genus RGIG4079. Next base: position 1,072 of record JAZSDX010000044.1, read on the forward strand.
ATAGTCAGCAGCAGCTTTAGCTACAGCAAGAGAAACACCAAGGATAGCGTTAGCCCCAAGGTTTGATTTAGTTTCAGTGCCATCTACTTCAAGCATTTTTTCGTCAATTGCAATTTGATCGAGCGCGCTCATTCCAACAAGAGCTTCAGCGATAGCGCCATTAACGTTAGCAACTGCTTTTTGAACACCTTTACCCATGTAACGAGCGTTGTCTCCATCTCGGAGCTCAAGAGCTTCGTTTACACCTGTTGATGCACCAGAAGGAACAGATGCACGACCAAATGCGCCTGATTCAAGAATTACATCAACTTCTACTGTGGGGTTACCGCGTGAATCAAGAACTTCACGACCAATAATTTTTTCAATTTTCATAATGTTCTTTACCTTAAAAATTTAGTAAAATATTTATTGTTAATTTATAGTCCTAATAAATCAAGTGCAAAGATACAAAAAAATCTCAAGTTATATAGTATAAAATAAAGATTTTCAATAAAATTAAGCGACCACTTTTTGAATTAACAAAAGTGGTCGCTTAATAAGATATCTTAAGCTATTGCTAAATTATTCAGCAGCTTCAGTAGCGGGAGTTTCTGTAACAGGTGCTTCAGCAGCAGGAGCAGTTGTGCTCTTACGAGAACGACGTGTGCGTGGAGCTTTTTTAGCTGATTTTTCTTTAAGCATGTTTTCATTATAGTCAACAAGCTCAATGAAACAAGTCTTAGCATTGTCACCAAGACGATTACCTGTTTTAATAATACGAGTGTAACCACCGGGACGGTCAGCAATCTTTTGAGCTACTTCACGGAAAAGTTCAGTTACAGCTTCCTTGTTTTGAAGATAGCTGAAAACGAGGCGGCGGTTAGCCATAGTGTCATTTTTAGCACGATTGATAAGTGGCTCAGCGTAAACGCGAAGAGCTTTAGCCTTTGCAAGTGTAGTGAAAATACGTTTGCGAAGGATGAGAGCAATCGTCATGTTAGCGAGCAAAGCATCACGATGTGCTTTGGTGCGGCTAAGGTGGTTGAATTTTTTATTATGTCTCATCGTTTATTACTCTTTTTCTAATTTATACTTTGAAATATCCATTCCGAACGAAAGGTTCAAGTTGGCAAGAAGTTCATCCAACTCGGTGAGTGATTTTTTACCAAAGTTACGGAATTTCAAGAGGTCGGTTTTGTTGAAAACCACGAGTTCACCAAGTGTTTCAACTTCTGCGCTCTTTAAGCAGTTGAGTGCACGAACAGAAAGTTCCATATCAACCAACTTAGATTTGAGCAACTGACGCATGTGAAGTACTTCTTCATCAAATTCTTCATTACCATTGTTATCGCTGGTTTCAAGAGTAATCTTTTCATCAGAGAATAACATGAAATGATAAATGAGAATCTTAGCTGCTTCTTTAAGCGCGTCTTTAGGATGAATTGAACCGTTGGTAGTTATTTCAATAATGAGTTTGTCGTAGTCGGTTTTCTGGTCAACGCGGAAGTTTTCAACTACATATTTAACATTCTTAATAGGAGTGTAAATAGAGTCAATAGCAAGAATATTGACATCTTCGTTAGATACCTGATTTTCTTCAGCAGGCACCCAACCACGTCCTTTATTAATTGTCAATTCGAGGTTGAAACTTGCGCTGGGATCCAAATGACAAATCACCAAGTCGGGATTAAGAACTTCAAAACCCGAAAGCACTTTGCTGATGTCACCGGCTGTGAACACCTCCTGTCCTGACACAGAAATTGTAGCTTTCTCAAAATCGGAATCTTCAACAACTTGTTTGAGATCTACTTTCTTGAGATTGAGAATGATGTTTGTCACATCTTCTTTAACTCCGGGGATAGTATCAAATTCGTGCTTAACGCCATCAATGCGAATTGACGAGATTGCGAAGCCTTCTAAAGAAGACAACAATACACGACGCAATGCGTTACCCACAGTGATACCATAGCCGGGTTCCAAGGGTTTGAACTCAAACTTGCCGTAGAAATTATCGGCTTCCAACATGAGGATTTTGTCAGGTTTTTGAAATGCTAATATAGCCATGGATCTTAATTTTAATTATTATTTAGAATACAACTCGACGATCAATTGTTCTTTGATGTTCTCAGGGATATCTTCGCGAGCAGGAACATGAAGGAATTTTCCTGATTTAGTAGTTTCATCCCATTCAATCCAGGGATATTTGCTATGGTTGAAACCTGCGAGAGCATCAGCAATTACTTCAAGAGATTTTGCTTTTTCACGAACACCAACTACATCACCAGGCTTAACAGAGTAAGAAGCGATGTTTACTACCGAGCCGTTAACAACGATATGACGATGGAGCACCAATTGACGTGCAGCTGCACGAGTAGGAGCAATACCAAGACGATAAACTACGTTGTCAAGACGAGATTCGAGTAATTGAAGCAATACTTCCCCCTTAACCCCTTTTGTGCGAGATGCTTTTTCAAAGAGATTACGGAATTGTTTTTCAAGTACACCATAAGTGTATTTGGCTTTTTGCTTCTCACGAAGTTGGACACCATATTCAGAAGTTTTTCTTCTTTTATTGGCGCCGTGCTGACCCGGAGGGAAATTTTTCTTAGCGAGCACTTTATCTTCACCAAAGATAGGTTCGCCAAATTTGCGAGCGATTTTGGACTTAGGTCCTGTATATCTTGCCATTTTAAAGAATTCTGATTTTTAGAGATTATCACTGAGTCTTAGTGCAGCCGCGACCATAGAGAGGTGATGAAAATTATGGTCTATTCACTTTTAACTCACTGCTTGAACCTCAAAGTTAATTAATAGATAATGTCACTAAAAGAGACAAAGTTAGTAAACTGAATTAAAGATTATACACGACGACGTTTTGGAGGACGGCAACCATTGTGTGGTAGTGGAGTAACGTCGATAATTTCTGTTACTTCGATACCTGCACCATGAATAGTGCGGATTGCTGACTCACGTCCGTTTCCTGGACCTTTAACATAAGCTTTAACCTTGCGTAGACCGAGGTCATAAGCGACCTTAGCGCAATCTTGAGCAGCCATTTGAGCTGCATAGGGAGTGTTCTTTTTAGAACCACGGAAACCCATTTTACCTGCGCTTGACCATGAGATAACTTGGCCTTCGCTATTGGCTAAGCACACAATAATGTTGTTGAAAGATGAGTGTACGTGAAGTTGGCCTGCGCCATCAACTTTAACGTTTCTCTTCTTAGCTGCGACTGTCTTTTTTGCCATATTCTATTATTATTTAGTAGCTTTCTTCTTGTTTGCAACGGTTTTCTTGCGACCTTTACGAGTGCGGGCATTATTTTTTGTGCTTTGACCGCGCACTGGAAGACCAATACGATGACGGATACCACGATAGCAACCGATGTCCATCAAGCGTTTAATATTAAGTTGAATTTCACTACGGAGGTCACCTTCGACTTTGTATTCTGCACCAATGACTTCGCGCACTTTTGCTGCTTGAGCGTCGGTCCAATCTTTCACTTTGATGTTTACATCAACTTCGGCTTTTTCCAAGATTGATTTTGCCGCACTACGACCGATACCGTAGATATAAGTCAAGGCGATCTCACCTCTTTTATTCTGGGGGAGGTCAACTCCCACGATTCTTACTGCCATATCTTATTTGACTGTTTTTTTTTTGCAAAAATAACAAAAAATTATCCTTGACGTTGTTTATACTTAGGGTTTTTCTTATTAATCACATAAAGACGTCCCTTACGACGCACGATTTTACTGTCTGGAGTACGTTTTTTTACTGAAGCTCTAACTTTCATATCTTTTAGTTTTAATATTATTTATATCTAAATGCAATGCGACCTTTTGAAAGATCATATGGAGACATCTCTACACGCACTTTATCTCCCGGAAGGATTTTTATGTAATGCATACGCATTTTACCTGAAATATGAGCTGTGATTTCATGTCCATTTTCAAGTTCTACGCGAAACATTGCATTTGAAAGTGCTTCTACAATGACTCCGTCTTGTTCTATTGCTGCTTGTTTTGCCATATAATTATTAAATAAATCTATCTCCAAGTGCTTCCTGGATATAATCAAATGTTGTTAAAATCTCGGTTTTACCATTCATGATTGCAACGGTGTGTTCGTAATGAGCGGAAGGTTTACGATCACGTGTGCGACAAGTCCAACCATCTGCTTCAATTACTACGTTACGACTTCCAAGGTTAATCATTGGTTCAATTGCAAGACACATGCCATTTTTGATTAACGGACCGGTACCACGACGTCCATAGTTGGGAACTTCAGGATCTTCGTGCATACTTTTTCCAATTCCGTGCCCACACATTTCACGCACCACACTATAACCATGAGATTCGCAATATGTTTGGATTGCATTGGCAATATCACCGATACGTTTTCCTTCTTGACATGCTTCGATGCCTTTATATAACGATTCTTTAGTTGTAACACACAATTTCATTACTTCAGGGGCAATCTCTCCTACCGCGAATGTATAGCAAGAATCGCCCATAAATCCGTCTTTTTCAACTACACAATCGGTTCCAAGAATATCTCCTTCACGCAATGTATAGTTTGATGGAAAACCATGAACAACTATTTCATTAACTTCGGCACATATTGAGCCTGGGAAACCTCCATATCCGAGACAGGCGGGACGTCCACCATTATCGCAAATAAACTCACGAGCAATAGTGTCAAGTTTGAGAGTGGTAACTCCGGGAGCCACCCACTTGGCTATTTCACCAAGTGTGCGACTCACGAGAGCATTTGCTTCTCTCATACGTTCGATATCTTCGGATGTTTTGAGATAAATCATTTATTATTGAAATAGCTGATATTAATAAGCGCTTCCTGTTGTACGACCTTTGATTTTACCATCTTTCATCAATCCATCATAATGGTGCATCATCAAGTGACTTTCGATTTGTTGTAGTGTATCAAGAACGACACCTACCATAATCAACAATGATGTACCACCAAAGAATTGAGCGAAATTGTCGCTGATTCCTAAGAATCGAGCAAAAGCAGGAAGAATGGCTACAATACCTAGGAAAATAGATCCTGGCAATGTAATACGAGACATGATAGTGTCAAGATATTCAGCAGTTTTCTTTCCTGGCTTAACACCTGGGATAAAACCGTTGTTACGTTTCATGTCTTCAGCCATTTGAGTAGGACGCACAGTGATTGCAGTGTAGAAATAAGTAAACGCTACAATCATACAGAAGAATACAAGGTTATACCAAACACCATTGATATCAGAGAATGCAGCCATAAATCCAGATGCATTTTCTGATGTGCTGAATCCAGCTAAAGTCAATGGGATAAACATGATTGCTTGAGCAAAGATGATAGGCATAACACCTGCAGCATTAACTTTTAATGGGATATATTGACGTGCACCACCATATTGCTTATTTCCTACGATGCGTTTTGCATATTGTACGGGCACTTTACGTGTTCCTTGTACCAAAAGTACAGCACCGATTGTTACAGCGAGCAATAAGATGATTTCTACCACAAACATAATAAGACCACCTTCGCTTCCGGTTGAGCCTGGCAAACGACTTGTGAATTCATAAAGTAAAGCTTGTGGAAGACGTGCGATAATACCCACGAGGATAATGAAAGAGATACCATTACCAATACCACGGTCGGTGATTCTCTCACCTAGCCACATGATAAACATAGAACCTGCGGCAAGAATTATAGTGAGATATATTACCATTGCAATCGACATATCCATATGACCGCCAGCACCATTTATTTGTGCTTGAAGGTTATAAAGATATGCAGGACCTTGCATAAGCAAAATCACCACTGTGAGATAACGTGTATATTGGTTCAATTTTTGACGACCACTCTCCCCTTCACGTTGCATTTTTTGGAATGAAGGCAATACCATACCTAAAAGTTGAATCACAATCGAAGCTGTGATATAAGGCATAATACCGAGAGCCAAAATTGAGGCTTGCGAGAATGCACCCCCCGAGAACATGTCGAGGAGTTGCATTAGGCCACTCTTGTTTGTGAAGTTAGCAAGATCTTGGAGCTCTTGAGGGTTGATGCCTGGAAGCACAACAAAACAACCAAGACGATAAACAAGCACTAACATCACTGTAACAATGAGTCGCTTGCGAAGCTCTTCAATGGTCCAAATATTTTTTATGGTTTGAACGAAACTCATTATAATTAAACTTTATTGATTGAACCACCTGCGGCTTCTATAGCCTTTTGAGCAGCTTCAGAAAAAGCGTTTGCTTCTACTTCCACTTTGCAAGAGATCGCACCTTTAGCAAGAACTTTTACTAATTGGTTTTTGTTTACGAGACCAGCTTCACGAAGTTCAGCAAGTCCAACTTTTTGAAGGTTCTTAGCAGTTGCGAGAGCTTCAATATCAACAAGGTTGATAGCTTTGTATTCAACACGGCTGATATTTTTGAAACCGAACTTAGGCAAGCGACGTTGAAGAGGCATTTGACCACCTTCAAAACCAATCTTGCGGCTGTAACCTGAACGTGATTTAGCACCTTTGTGCCCACGGGTAGAAGTTCCACCCTTGCCCGAACCAGCACCACGACCGATACGAGTTTTGCTTTTTACAGCGCCTACAGCGGGTTGTATATTACTTAAATCCATAATTAATAAACTTATTAAGCGTTAGTCACTTCTACCAAATGACGTACTTTGTTAACCATACCCATCACGTCGGGAGTATTTTCTTTAACTACCACGTGATTCATTTTCTTCAAGCCAAGAGCATCAAGAGTGCGTTTTTGCACTGCAGGACACTTAATACGACTCTTTATTTGTTTGATTTGAATTTGTGCCATTGTAGTTGAGTATTAACCTTTAAAAACTTGTTCAACTGAAATACCACGATTTTGAGCAACTGTAGCAGGGCTTCTCATTTCGTCAAGTGCAGCAATAGTTGCTTTTACGAGGTTGTGAGGGTTAGAAGAACCCTTTGATTTAGCGAGCACGTCGGTAATACCTACACTTTCAAGCACAGCACGCATCGCACCACCGGCTTTAACCCCGGTACCTTGAGAAGCTGGTTTAAGAATCACGCGTGAACCGCCAAATTTAGCGAATTGTTCGTGAGGAATAGTACCTTTGTGAACAGGAACTTTGATGAGATTCTTTTTTGCAGCTTCAACGCCTTTAGCGATAGCTGCAGTTACTTCGTTAGCCTTACCAAGACCCCAACCTACGATACCATTTTCGTTACCAACAACAACGATTGCAGCAAAAGTGAAAGTGCGACCACCTTTAGTAACTTTGGTAACACGATTAATGGCAACGAGACGGTCTTTCAATTCGATAGAACTGTCTAATTTTACTCTGTTATTTCTTTTTGCCATAATTGTTAAAATTTAAGACCGCCATTACGTGCGGCATCAGCCAATGATTTTACTCTACCATGGAAGAGGTAGCCGTTACGGTCAAATACCACTTCGGCAATACCTGCAGCGATTGCTTTTTGTGCAATTGCTTCACCCACTTTAGCAGCGATTTCAGTTTTATTACCACCTTCGAGACCTTTAGATGATGCTGCAACAAGAGTTTTGCCTGCGAGGTCGTCGATAAGTTGAACATAAATTTGCTTGTTGCTGCGGAACACCGTCATACGAGGACGTGCGGCAGTACCAGACACTTTACCACGGATACGTGTCTTGATTTTATTTCTTCTTTGTATCTTAGATATCATAATGAGTCTATTTTACTTATTTGGCACCAGCCGATTTACCTGACTTACGACGAATAACTTCGCCAACAAACTTAATACCTTTACCTTTATATGGCTCTGGTTTGCGCAATGAGCGAATCTTTGCACACACTTGACCGAGAAGTTGTTTGTCACCACTTTCAAGAATGATAAGTGGGTTTTTGTTTCTTTCGGTCTTAGCTTCAACTTTCACTTCTTTTGGAAGTTGAATATATATTGCGTGAGAGAAACCGAGCGAAAGTTCGAGCACTTGACCTGTAGAGGTCGCACGGTAACCTACGCCTACTAATTCCAATTCCTTGCGATAGCCAGTAGAAACACCAACGACCATATTGTTGATCAACGCACGATAAAGGCCGTGTTGAGCACGGTGTTCGCGGCTGTCAGATGGACGAGAAATGGTGAGAATGTTTCCTTCGATTTTGATATCGAGGTCAGGATTTACGCTTTGAGCGAATTCACCTTTAGGACCTTTTACAGTAACTACGTTGTTTTCAACCTTAACGGTAACACCGGCAGGTATCTCAATGGGAGCTTTTCCTATTCTTGACATAATTAATACCTCCTATAAGATTAATAAACATAACATAGTACTTCACCACCAATCTTCAACTCAGCTGCTTTTTTGTTGGTCATAACACCTTGAGAAGTAGAAAGGATAGCAATACCTAAACCATTTAACACTCGTGGCATATCTTTGTAGCCTGTGTATTGACGAAGACCTGGACGTGAAACACGCTTAAGATCTTTGATAGCGTTCACTTTGTCTTTTGCGTCATACTTTAAGGCGATCTTGATAGTACCTGCGGGGGTTTCACCCTCTATAAACTTATAGTTAAGAATATAGCCTTGTTCAAAAAGAATCTTAGTGATTTCTTTTTTCAAGTTTGAGGCGGGAACTTCGACTACACGATGGTTAGCCTTAATCGCGTTCCTCAATCTTGTTAAATAATCTGCTATTGGATCAGTCATTTTTATTAATTGTTTAAATTGATTCGGTTAATCCGAACAATATTTAATACTCTCTAATTTTATAAAGCGAGTCGTAGAGTAAAATTACCAACTTGCTTTTTTTACACCGGGTATCAAACCAGCCGAAGCCATTTCGCGGAATTGGATACGTGAAATACCAAATTGACGCATGTAACCTTTTGGACGACCGGTAATGCTACAACGGTTGTGAAGGCGTACAGAAGATGCGTTTTTTGGAATGAGCTGAAGAGCTTCATAGTCGCCAGCAGCTTTTAGAGCAGCTTTTTTAGCGGCATATTTAGCTACAAGTTTAGCTCTTTTCACTTCGCGAGCTTTCATTGATTCTTTAGCCATACTTCAGAAATTATTTAGCGTTTTTGAAAGGTAAGCCAAATTGTTTAAGGAGTGCATAACCTTCTTCATCGGTGTTAGCCGAAGTAACGAAAGTGATGTTCATACCCAACAATTTAGAAATGTTGTCAATGTTGATTTCGGGGAAGATGATCTGCTCAGTAATACCGAGAGTGTAGTTGCCACGACCATCAAGTTTACCTTCGATACCTTTGAAGTCACGAATACGAGGCAACGCGATGCGAATGAGACGTTCAAGGAACTCATACATGTGATCGCGACGCAAAGTAACCATAACACCTACAGGCATTTTTTTACGAAGCTTGAAGTTTGAAATATCTTTCTTTGAAAGAGTAGCAACAGCTTTTTGACCTGTGATAGCGGTCAACTCGTTGATAGCAGTTTCAATAATCTTCTTGTCTTGAGTAGCTTGACCAAGACCTTGGTTGATTACGATTTTTTTCAACTTGGGCACTTGCATAACAGTGCTATAGTTGAATTCTTTCATAAGAGCGGGAACAATGCGCTCAGTATAGTCTTTCTTAAGAGTTGTAGCCATTATTTAATCTCCTCTCCTGATTTTTTAGAATAACGAACTGTAACTCCTTTTTCATCCTTACGGAAACCTACACGAGTGGGTTTGCCACTTTTAGGGTCGAGAAGGCTGAGGTTGGAGATGTGAATAGGTGCTTCCATCTTAATGAGACCACCTTGTGGATATTTTGCGCTGGGCTTTGTGCTCTTAGTCACGATGTTAACGCCTTCGACGATGGCACGTTGCTTAGTCACTTGCACTGAAAGCACACGACCTTGCTTACCTTTGTCTTCGCCACTGAGAACGTAAACGGTATCGCCCTTTTTGATATGTAATTTACTCATTACTTTTAATTTTGCTTAATGGTTAAAGTACTTCTGGAGCGAGTGAAACAATCTTCATGTTTGTTGCACGCAATTCACGAGCAACAGGACCGAAGATGCGAGTACCGCGAAGTTCACCGGCATTGTTCAATAACACACATGCATTGTCGTCAAAGCGAATATAAGAACCGTCGGGACGACGAACTTCTTTTTTAGTGCGAACGACAACTGCTTTAGATACAGTACCTTTCTTTACGTCCGATGAAGGGATAACACTTTTCACAGTAACTACGATAATGTCACCTACCGAAGCGTAACGACGTCCTGTACCACCTAAAACGCGGATGCAGAGTGCCTCTTTTGCACCACTGTTATCTGCAACAGTTAAACGGGATTCAGTCTGTATCATAATTATTACTTAACTTTTTCGATTATTTCTACTAATCTCCATCTTTTGGTTTTGCTCAATGGACGAGTTTCCATCAGCTTCACTGTATCGCCAACTTGGCACTCATTCTTTTCATCATGAGCATGGTATTTTTTTGTTTTGTTTACAAATTTACCATAGATAGGGTGTTTTTCTTTCCACTTGATAGTAACAGTGATAGTTTTGTCACCCTTGTTGCTCGATACAACCCCAATACGTTCTTTTCTTAAATTTCTTTTTTCCATTTCTTGGGATTATTTATTGTTAAGTTCGCGCTGACGCAACTCAGTCTTCACGCGTGCAATCATTTTACGATCATGTGTAATTTTAGCAGGGCTATCAAGAGGAGAAATTGCGTGATTAACCTTGAGTTGAAGGTAATCTTTTTCCATCTCTACAAGACGATCTTTAAGGTCTTGAGTGCTGAGTTCTTTGATTTCTTCTTTCTTCATAATCTTTTACACATTTTGAGTTGGATCATAATCACGGCGTACTACAAATTTAGTAGTCACAGGAAGCTTTTGAGCTGCTAAACGAAGAGCTTCTTTAGCAATTTCAAAGCTTACGCCTTCTACTTCTATGAGCATGCGACCTGGAGTAACAGGAGCTACGAAACCTTCGGGAGCACCTTTACCTTTACCCATACGCACTTCAGCTGGTTTTTTGGTGATAGGCTTATCAGGGAATATGCGAATCCAAATTTGACCTTGACGTTGCATATAACGAGTCACAGCGATACGAGCAGCCTCAATTTGGCGACCTGTAATCCATTTTGACTCCAAAGTCTTTATACCAAAAGAACCGAATGCCAACTGATTACCGCGTTGAGCATTACCTTTCATGCGGCCTTTCTGTTGACGACGAAATTTAGTTTTCTTTGGTTGTAACATTGTTGTGTTGAATCAATTGAAGTTTAACGATTTTTTTTATTGTTACGGAAACCGCCACGACGAGAACCGTTACCTGCACCACGTCCACCTTCTTTATTGTTAGAAGTGAATGATGGAGCGAGATCACGTTTTCCGTAAACTTCACCACGACAAATCCACACTTTTACGCCGATAACACCCACTTTTGTGTGTGCTTCAACGAGTGCATAGTCGATATCGGCACGAAGAGTGTGAAGGGGAGTACGACCTTCTTTGAACATCTCGCTACGAGCCATTTCAGCTCCGTTAAGACGACCACTTACTTGTACTTTAATACCTTCGGCACCGCTACGCATTGTACCTGCGATTGCCATTTTAACTGCACGACGATATGCGATTTTGCCTTCAATTTGACGAGCTACAGTGCTAGCCACGATTTGTGCATCGAGCTCGGGGCGCTTTACTTCAAAGATGTTAATTTGTACATCTTTATCGGTAATTTTCTTGAGCTCTTCTTTGAGTTTTTCTACTTCGCTACCACCTTTACCGATAATCAAACCGGGGCGAGAAGTACACACTGTAATAGTGATAAGTTTCAAAGTGCGCTCAATAATAATGCGAGAAACGCTTGATTTGGCTAAGCGGACATTTAGATACTTGCGAAGCTTAGAGTCTTCAAGCAAAGTATCACCATACTTGTTGCCACCATACCAGTTAGAGTCCCATCCACGGATGACACCTAAACGATTGCTGATTGGATTTACCTTTTGTCCCATTTCTTATGCCTCTTTTTTAGCGTTATTGTCAATTGTATCTACAAACAACGTAACGTGATTAGAACGTTTACGAATTCTATAACCTCTACCTTGAGGAGCTGTGCGGAGACGTTTCAACATTGGAGCACATGTTACGAAGATAGTGCTTATGTAAAGTTCACCGTTTTCAGCTTTTTTCTCATTTTTAGCCTCCCAGTTGGCAATTGCTGAACGCAAAAGTTTTTCAACTTTGGCAGCTGCCTCTTTATTTGAGAACTTGAGGATACCCAAAGCACGGAACACTTCTTGACCACGCACCATGTCTGCAACGAGACGCATTTTGCGAGGAGAAGAAGGCACGTTAATCAACTTAGCAAAAGCTTGTGATTTGCGGGTTTCCTTCATTACTTCGGCTGATTGTCTTTTTCTTACACCCATTGTATTTAATTTCTTTTTTTATCAAAAATTATTTATAATAGGCCTCTCTTATTTTTTCTTGTTTCCGGCATGACCACGGAAGGTGCGAGTAGGAGCAAATTCTCCAAGTTTGTGACCTACCATGTTTTCAGTGACGTAAACAGGAATGAATTTATTACCATTGTGAACTGCAAAAGTGTGTCCAACGAATTCGGGAGCAATCATTGAAGCGCGGCTCCAAGTTTTGATAACTGATTGCTTTCCGCTTTCATTCATCGCTGCGACTTTCTTTTCCAATTTGACGCTGATAAATGGGCCTTTTTTTAATGAACGACTCATAGTTACTTAATTAATCAGATTACTTTTTTCTTCTTTCAATAATGTACTTTGAAGAATGTTTCTTCGGTGCACGTGTTTTAAGCCCCTTAGCATACAAGCCCTTACGAGAACGTGGGTGACCACCAGATGCACGGCCTTCACCACCACCCATTGGGTGATCCACAGGGTTCATAACTACACCACGGTTACGTGGGCGACGTCCAAGCCAACGAGAACGACCGGCTTTACCTGAACGTTCAAGAGAGTGTTCGCTGTTACCAACTACACCAATTGTAGCTTTACATGCTGCGAGCACTTTACGTGTTTCACCTGAAGGTAATTTGATAATTGCATAAGCTCCTTCGCGAGAAGTCAACTGAGCAAAAGTACCAGCCGAACGAGCCATGAATGCTCCTTGACCAGGACGCAACTCAATATTGTGAATAAGAGTACCCACAGGAATTTTGCTCAATGGAAGAGCGTTTCCTACTTCGGGTGCTACATCTTCACCACTGACTACTGTTGCGCCAACTTCTAAGCCGTTGGGTGCAATTATATAAGCTTTCGCTCCGTCTACATAGTAAAGAAGAGCAATGCGAGCAGAACGGTTTGGGTCATACTCGATTGATTTTACTACTGCGGGAACACCGTCTTTATTTCTCTTAAAGTCAATGAAACGGTATTTGCGTTTGTGACCGCCACCAAGGTAACGGGTGGTTAGGTGACCTTCGGCATTACGACCTCCGGACGCTTTTTTACCGACTGTAAGAGATTTCTCTGGTGTACTAGCAGTGATTATACCTTTAAATACACCAATAATCTTGTGTCTCTGCCCCGGTGTTGTGGGCTTTAATTTTCTTACTGCCATTTTCTATTATATGTTGCTATAAAAGTCAATAGTTTCGCCATCGCCAACTGTAATAAAGGCTTTCTTGTAGGCAGTTGTTTTGCCACGAAGAAGACCGCTCTTAGTCCAACGAGACTTGTTTTTACCTCTAACAACAAGTGTGTTGACATTAACTACTTTCACGCCATAAAGTTGTTCAACCAAAGATTTGATTTGATACTTGTTGGCATTTAGAGAAACATGAAAAGTGTAGCGATTAAGCTTTTCTGTAAGCTTAGTTGCTTTCTCTGTAACGATTGGTTTAATCATTATATCCATTTTCTTCGTCCTCCTTAAAATTTATTAATAACGTCAAGGCTACTTTCCGTTAGGATAATAGCTTTGTTGTTGAGTAACGCATAAGTATTTACTTCCGCAGCAACCATAAGATTTGCATTTGGAAGATTTCGAGCAGACAAAGATACGGTTTTATTTTGGTCTGCTAAAACCAAAAGTATCTTTTTGTCAGCAACTTTAAGATTTTTAGCAAAGTTTACGAATTCTTTAGTTTTTGGAGCTTCAAAATTGAAGTCTTCAACAATAATGATTTCATTATCTTGTGCTTTATATGTCAAAGCCGACTTGCGAGCAAGTTGTTTGAGTTTCTTGTTAAGTTTGAAACGGTAGTCACGTGGACGTGGACCAAATACGCGTCCACCACCAACTAAAACTGGTGAATTAATATCACCGATGCGAGCACCGCCACCACCTTTTTGCTTGTGAAGCTTACGGGTAGAACCAGACACTTCGCTTCTTTCTTTAGCTTTGTGAGTACCTTGACGTTGATTAGCCAAGTATTGCTTAACATCGAGATATACGGCATGCTCGTTTGCTTCGATTGCAAACACTTCGTCGTTCAATTGAACTTTGCGACCAGTGTCTTCTCCTTTGATATTATATACTGCGAGTTCCATTATTTCTCAATTATTACGATTGAACCTTTACTTCCGGGGATAGATCCCTTAATCATTAATAGATTGTGGTCGGCAATCACCTTCAATACTTGGAGGTTTTGCACGGTTACACGCTTGTTGCCGGTTTGTCCTGCCATACGCATTCCTTTGAATACTTTAGCGGGATAAGAACATGCGCCCACAGAACCGGGTGCGCGAAGACGGTTGTGTTGACCGTGTGTAGTTTGACCCACACCACCGAAACCGTGACGTTTTACAACACCTTGGAAACCTTTACCTTTAGAAGTGCCTGCGATATCAACGAAATCGCCTTCTGCAAACATTTCTACTGTAATGGCGTCACCAAGTTTGTATTCGCCTTCAAATCCTTTGAACTCGGCCAAGTGTCTCTTGGGTGTCACACCTGCTTTCTTGAAGTGACCAAGCTCTGGCTTGGTAGTGTGCTTCTCCTTTTGCTCCTCGTAGCCGAGTTGCAAAGCTTCGTAGCCATCGTTTTCAAGAGTTTTTACTTGAGTAACCACACAAGGACCTACTTCGATAACAGTGCACGGCACATTTTTACCGTCGGCACTGAAAACGGATGTCATTCCGATTTTTTTTCCTAATAATCCTGGCATTTCTCTTTAATTTAAAATTTTTCTACTTTGCTAAATTTACACCTTGATTTCTACTTCTACACCGCTAGGAAGTTCAAGCTTCATAAGAGCATCAACAGTCTTTGCAGTTGAGTTGTAGATGTCGATAAGACGTTTGAATGATGAAAGTTGGAATTGTTCACGTGATTTTTTGTTCACGAATGTTGAACGATTCACTGTAAAGATACGTTTGTGAGTGGGTAGAGGTATAGGACCACTAATCACAGCACCTGTAGCCTTAACAGTTTTAACAATCTTTTCAGCCGACTTGTCAACCAAGTTGTGGTCGTAAGATTTTAGCTTAATTCTGATTTTTTGGCTCATATTATTTATAATATAATTGTATTATTTCAATAAATCAACACGGCCTTGGCATTCAGTCAAGACATTTTTAGCGATTGAGCTGCTCACTTCGTCATAGTGAGAGAATGACATAGTTGAAGTAGCACGACCTGAAGTAATTGTACGCAATGCAGTAACATAACCAAACATTTCGGCCAATGGAGCTTTTGCTTTTACTACGCGTGCGCCACTACGGCTTGTTTCCATGCCTTCTACTTGACCACGACGTTTGTTCAAGTCAGAGATTACATCACCCATGCTTTCTTCGGGTGTTACAACTTCAATCTTCATAATTGGCTCAAGAAGAACCGGACCTGCTTTTTCAGAAGCTTTCTTGAATGCTTGGATCGCACAAAGCTCAAATGAAAGTTGGTCTGAGTCAACTGGGTGGAAAGAACCGTCAATAACAGTTACTTTAAGTTGTTCTACCGGATAACCAGCAAGAACACCATTCTTCATTGCTGTTACGAAACCTTTTTGGATAGATGGAATATATTCTTTAGGAATGTTACCACCTTTAACTTCGTCAACAAATTGAAGATTACCTTCAAATCCTTCATCAACTGGCTCTACGCGTACGATGATATCGGCAAATTTACCACGACCACCGGTTTGTTTCTTGAACACTTCGCGAAGTTCAACCGATTGTGTGATTGATTCTTTATATGTAACTTGAGGACGACCTTGGTTACATTCTACCTTAAACTCACGACGGAGACGGTCAATAATGATATCAAGGTGAAGCTCACCCATACCAGAGATAACTGTTTGACCTGTTTCTTCGTTAGTTTGAACTGTAAATGTTGGGTCTTCTTCAGCAAGTTTTTGGAGACCAACACCAAGTTTATCAAGGTCTTTTTGAGTTTTAGGCTCAACTGCAATACCGATAACTGGTTCGGGGAATTCCATTGCTTCAAGAACGATAGGAGCATCTTCAGCGCAAAGAGTATCACCAGTGCGAATATCTTTAAAACCTACACCTGCACCAATATCACCACAGCCAATCACATCTTTAGGATTTTGTTTGCTTGAATGCATTTGGAAAAGACGTGACACACGTTCTTTTTTACCTGAACGAGAGTTTAACACATAACTACCGGCAACCATATCTCCTGAGTACACACGGAAGAAGCAAAGACGACCTACATATGGGTCAGTTGCAATCTTAAATGCGAGAGCACACATAGGAGCATCGCTTGATGGCTCGCGAGTGATTGTTTCTTCTGGATTATCTACCGGATGACCTTCAATTGCGCCACCGTCAGCAGGACTTGGGAGATATGCACAAACGTTATTCAACAAGCATTGAACACCTTTGTTTTTGAATGAGCTACCACAAGTCATTGGAACGATATCCATAGTAAGAGTAGCTTTGCGGATACCTGCACGAATTTCTTCTTCAGTAATAGTAGAAGGATCTTCAAAGTATTTTTCCATCAAAGCGTCGTCATACTCAGAAATTTTTTCGAGCATTTTGTCGCGCCATTCTTCTGCTTCATCTTGAAGTGTAGCAGGAATATCTTCGATTACATAGTCAGCACCTTGTTGTTCATCGGGCCAATAATAAGCTTTCATTGTAACAAGGTCAACGATACCTTTGAATGTTTCTTCAGCACCGATAGGAATTTGAATTGGGCAAGGATTTGCACCAAGTACTTCCTTAAGCTGACGCACAACTTCAAAGAAGTTAGCACCTGAACGGTCCATTTTATTTACATAACCGATACGAGGTACATTATATTTATCAGCTTGACGCCACACTGTTTCAGATTGAGGTTCAACACCACCAACTGCACAGAAAGCAGCCACAGCACCATCAAGAACACGAAGTGAACGTTCTACTTCTACTGTAAAGTCAACGTGTCCTGGGGTGTCAATCAAGTTGATTTTATATTGGTCATTATTATATTTCCAAAATGCGGTAGTAGCAGCAGAAGTGATAGTGATACCACGTTCTTGCTCTTGCTCCATCCAGTCCATGGTAGCAGCGCCATCATGCACTTCACCGATTTTGTGTGTAAGACCGGTATAGAAAAGAATACGCTCTGATGTAGTAGTTTTACCAGCATCAATGTGCGCCATAATACCGATGTTACGGGTATATTTTAATAATTCGTCTGATTTAGCCATTTTATCTGTAATTATTCAATGAAAAAATTAGAAACGGAAATGAGCGAATGCACGGTTAGCTTCGGCCATCTTGTGCATATCTTCTTTACGCTTGTATGCACCACCTTGGTCGTTAAATGCATCTACGATTTCAGCAGCGAGTTTGTCGGCCATAGTTTTACCTCCGCGTTTGCGAGCATAAAGGATAAGATTTTTCATTGAAATTGATTCCTTACGATCAGGACGAATTTCAGTAGGAACTTGGAATGTAGCACCACCTATACGGCGAGACTTAACTTCCACTTGAGGAGTAACGTTTTCGAGCGCTTTTTTCCAGATTTCAAGCGCAGTTTTTTCCTCGTTAGGCAATTTAGATTTCACAATCTCAAGTGCGTTATAGAATATTGTATAAGAAATATTCTTTTTGCCATCATACATAAGATGGTTAACGAACTTAGAAACTCTCACGTCATTGAAGACGGGATCGGGTAATACTACCCTTTTTTTAGGTTTTGCTTTACGCATTTTCTTTGTCGTTTTGTGTTTTTGTTTGCTTGGTTGCTTTCATCTTTACTCTTCAGCTCTTAATTCTCTAATCAAGGCTTACTCAACCAATAATGTCAGCGTTCCAATAAATCAAAAACTCGTTAAAAACTCGTTTTCTTTATAAAATCTCTTTGTGCGATTTAGTTACTTCACCGGTTATTGGTCCGATTACTTCTTAGCTGCACCTGCTTTAGGACGTTTTGCTCCATATTTAGAACGACGTTGTGTACGATCCTTAACACCGCTTGTATCAAGTGTACCGCGAACGATGTGATAACGCACACCTGGAAGGTCTTTTACACGACCACCACGAACCAACACAATAGAGTGTTCTTGTAGGTTGTGACCTTCTCCTGGGATGTAAGAGTTCACCTCTTTACCGTTAGTCAATCTCACACGGGCTACTTTACGCATAGCCGAATTAGGCTTCTTGGGAGTAGTAGTGTACACACGCACACAAACACCACGACGTTGTGGGCAAGAATCAAGTGCGGGTGATTTACTCTTATCCTCAAGAGCAACACGTCCTCTTCTTACTAATTGCTGAATAGTAGGCATCTTAGTTCTTTGTTTTTGTTACTTAATTTTATTTATAAATCTGTTAAAATTTCCATTTTTACACACACTCAAAATACCACCTACCACTCTCTCTGTTAGAGATTTAGCGATAGCGTAGCATCTTGACAGTCCGAAAAACGTTGCAAAATTACTAATTAATTCGCTAATAACCAAATCTTTTTAGCCCCAAATTCCAATACCTATAATATTCTTTTACCATCTATCTCCCCTCTAAAATGCCCATTTTAAGCCCAAACTATGGCTATTTCCCCCACAAAATGCCTTTTTTTAGCAACAAAAAATGCCACATTGAGCATTCTTCACTCGCCAAAACAGCTTAACTTTTATATTTATTTAACGCAATTTAACTCCATATCTATCCCCTCTCTCATTCACCACAAAAATATACACTAATTCTTCACTAAGCAATCTATAGAAATTCCCTTTTCTAAAAAAACATAATCCCATTACCAAAAGGCATTGGGATCATACACACATTAATTATATATTATACCGATTATCGATATTCGTTTTTATTATTAATGTCGTCGAGTTATGCGGGCAAGGTAGTCATAGTGCTCTCCTTGTTTCACAATCTCGGCAATAAAACCATTTTCTCCGGCATGATAAGCGAGGGTTTCAAAATCAACATACAACCAATCAAAAGTTTCTCCTTTTATATTTTTATATTGCATAGTAAAATCGACTTCGCCATAATAATCACCGGCAAGGTCAACATCTACTCCACCATCTTCATCTTCAAAGAGAAATATCAAATCACTTGAATCCATTAAAACTTGCCCACCGGGAGCGAGCAAAGAATTAATACGAGCAAAGAATTGGTACATATTGGCAATTTTGCCGATAATGCCCGAGCCATTCATCAGCATCAAGATTGTATCATACATACCTCGCAAAGAGTTATCATACAGATTTATCAAACGAGCGTCCTCTACCCCACTTTTTCGCATCACTTCAACCGACAATGGCGACACATCAATAGCAGTAACAGCTATACCCATATCTTGTAAAGCAAGTGCATGACAACCTGCCCCTGCACCAACATCAAGAATACGTCCTTTTGAAAGAGCAAGAGCTTTTAGTTCAAGTTCGCCCATTTCGTCTTCTTCACGAAACAAGTGTGCCACCGGAATTTCATCTTCATCAAACATCGAAGAAAGAACCCTCAATCGACCGGCTATGCCATTTTTATAAAAATCGGCAATAGCAGCACCCATTGGGTCGCGACGGACATCAAGAACTTCTTTGTTCATATTACTTCTTCAATCCACCCTCTTTCAACAATCTCTCATATTCTTCCTTATTATTTATAAGGTCAAGAGCAGCTTTGAATGTTTCATCATGAGGATTTGACACCTTATAAAAACTCTTTGAACCATATAGGCCACTTGCAATATTAGCTTTTACTGCCATTTTTAGCAGGCTTTCGCTTCGGCGATACTGCACCTCATCATATTTGACACTATCTTTCTCGCATCGTTCAATGAGTTTATCCATAATCGCGTCGGTAATCTCAAATCTTTTCACAAAATCATCATCAGTTGGATATTTCTTTTTCAAATCTCCACGATTTTCATCTACATAGTTTAGACAAAATTTATGAAGGTTGCCACTACCAAGTATTTTGCGATAATATTCACTATTTTCGGTCGTATCGAGAGGAACAAACATATCTGGCATTATACCCCCTCCCCCATAAACTATTCGACGATTTTTGAGAGTGGTATATTTCAATGAATCGGCAAAATGAATACTATCGGCATTCATAAATTCGCCCGATTCAAAACGCTTCATTATATCATTGCGATATGCTTCTTCGTCACCTTCGGTATATGGTTTTTGAATGCAACGACCCGAAGGTGTGTGATAACGTGAAATTGTGAGACGAATCATCGAACCATCGGGAAATGGGAATGGGCGTTGCACAAGTCCTTTACCAAAGGTGCGACGACCAACGACCAACCCTCTGTCATTATCTTGTAATGCTCCGGCAAGGATTTCACTCGCCGATGCCGAATATTGGTTAACCAACACAACTACGCGACCATCAAGAAAATCCCCATTACCTTGTACTTTGAAATAATAAGGTTCCGATGTTCTGCCCTCGGTATAAACCACCAAATCTCCCCTACGCAAGAAATTACAAGCCATATTATAAGCCGAGCCAAGATAACCACCACCATTATCTTGAAGGTCGATAATGATATTTTTCATACCTTGTTTTTTGAGGTCTTTGACTGCTTTCAAGAATTCCTCATTGGTATCTTCGGCAAAACGCGAAATGCGAACATATCCGGTTGTAGCATCGGCCATATATGATGCATCAACACTATAAATAGGTATTTCTTCGCGAATCACACGAAACGTCATCAAATCGCTTTTCCCTTTGCGCTTTACCTTAAGATTCACTTCAGTACCTTTGGGACCACGTAAGATTTTAACTACATCATTATTTTTCTTCTTCACCCCCGAAATAACAGTATCGTTAGCACTGATGATGCGATCACCGGCTACAATACCCACTTTCTCACAAGGACCATTTGCAACAGTTTGCATCACATATAATGTGTCGTTTTGCATATTAAACGTAATACCGATTCCACTAAAATTCCCTTGCAAAGGCTCAGTCACCTCCTTAGTTTCCTCTGCATTGGTATATGACGAATGTGGGTCAAGCGTTTTGAGCATTGCCACAATCGCCTCCTCAACAATTTTGTCGGAGTTTACGGTATCGACATAATAGCTTTCAATAATTCCCTCTGCATAACGCAACTTTTGAGACGATGACATTGTCATACTTTGTGCCATAGCAAACACAAAAACACAACAATACATTATCCCTACAAAAAATATCTTTTTCATATCAGGTTTCAAAATTTACAATTAATGCACTATTGTTCATCGGGCACATATTGGCTCACATCATAACCATGACGTTGAAGGTCTCGAACAAGCGTCGAACTGATATACGATAATTCGGGCAATGTGTAAAGCAATACCGTTTCGATGCCTAAGAGATTACGATTAGCATATGCCAAATTACGCTCATACTCATAATCGGCAACCGTTCTCACCCCTCGAAGTATAAAATTAGCCCCATGTTCCTTTGCCGCCTCTACTGTGAGATTTCCATAGCTAATCACTCGCACTCCTTGCATCTTGCTTGTTACACGTTGAATATGCTCGATGCGTTGTTGGATAGTGGTGTGATTTTTCTTTGCTTCATTCACCCCTATAGCAATGATAATTTCGTCAAACAACTGCAACCCACGTTCCACGATAGAAAGATGCCCTATCGTAAACGGATCAAACGTTCCCGGATATAATGCTACTCGTTTCAAAATATATTGTTTTATGCTATTTCGGTATCATCTTCAACAACAAGATTGTCGATGATAAAGTTTTGGCGTTCTATAGTATTTTTGCCCATATAGAACTCAAGCAACTCTGCCACCCCGTCCTCTTTGCGTAGAGTCACACGATCAACACGCATATCAGGGCCTATAAAATCACGGAATTCTTCGGGTGAAATCTCCCCAAGACCTTTGAATCGTGTAATTTCGGCATTTGCGCCAAGTTTTTCTATTGCATTTATACGTTCTTCATCAGTGTAGCAATAATATGTATCATCGGCAATGCCTTGTTTCTTTGATGTTTTAAATCCTACTCGTTTGGCTGTTTTCTTATTTCGCACTCGGAACAAAGGTGTCTGCAACACATAGACATGACCTTTCTTAATCAAGTCGGGGAAGAATTGCAAGAAAAATGTAATCATCAATAGACGAATATGCATCCCATCGACATCGGCATCGGTAGCGATAATCACATTGTTATATCTCAACCCATCAAGTCCATCCTCAATATTAAGAGCAGCCTGAAGGAGGTTAAATTCGTCATTTTCATAGACCACCTTTTGAGTCAATCCATACGTATTAAGCGGTTTACCTCGCAATGAGAATACGGCTTGAGTTTCAACATTACGAATTTTTGTGATAGAGCCGGCAGCCGAGTCACCCTCAGTAATAAAAATCGACGATGCAAGTTTCTTTTCTTCATCCCCTTTCACATCATTAAGATGCACTCGACAGTCAAGTAATTTTTTATTATGAAGATTTACTTTCTTTGCCTTTTCTCGTGCAAGTTTGGTTACACCGGCCATCGCCTTGCGTTCCTTTTCACTCTCTTGCACCTTTTTAAGAATAACCTCGGCTGTATCAGGGTCTTTGTGGAGATAATTGTCAAGTTCTTTCTTTATAAAATCCCCCACAAACTTTGCCACTGTGGGGCCATCGGGTCCCATATCACGCGAACCGAGCTTGGTTTTGGTTTGTGATTCAAACACCGGTTCTTCCACTTTAACCGATATTGAAGCAACCATCCCATTACGAATATCAGAGTATTCAAAATTGCGGTTAAAATGCTCCTTGATAGTACGAGATACCACTTCTTTGAATGCAGTCAAGTGGGTACCTCCTTGCGTAGTATGCTGACCATTCACAAATGAGTAATACTCCTCGCCATATTGGTTGGCATGAGTAATTACCACCTCAATATCCTCGCCGGTGAGATGGATAATCGGATAAAGAGGGTCTTTTGTCATATTCTCTTTCAACAAGTCAACCAACCCATTTCGTGAAACGAATCGTTTGCCATTGAAAATTATAGCCAAACCAGTATTTAGGAATGTATAATTCTTCAACAATGGCACGATAAATTCCTCACGATAAAGGTAGTCGCGAAAAATATCATTATCAGGAACAAACGTCACCATTGTGCCATTTGGTTGGTCGGTTGCACATATATCACGTTCATTGGTAATCTTACCCATTGAAAACTCCACATGCTTGCATTGACCATCACGCACACTCTCTACAACAAAACATGTTGAAAGTGCATTAACAGCCTTGATACCTACACCATTCAAGCCCACCGATTTTTTGAATGCCTTAGAGTCATATTTTGCACCGGTGTTCATTTTTGAAGCCACGTCAACCACCTTTTCCAATGGGATACCACGACCATAGTCGCGCACCATAACTTTTCCATCGGCAATATCTACAACAATTTGCTTTCCAAAACCCATCATATATTCATCGATAGCATTATCAAGCACCTCTTTGAGAAGCACATAGATACCATCATCGGAGTTTGTTCCATCGCCAAGTTTACCGATATACATACCGGGACGACGGCGTATATGCTCCTGCCATTCGAGGGTTATGATATCATCGCCACCATAATTTGCTATAGCATTATTTTCTTCGATAGGTAATTGTTCTTCAGTTGACATAATTTCAATTTATAGGTATATCACTACAATAGTGCCGTTTATCACACTACAAATATAAACATTTTTCGTATCAAAATCAAAAAAATGAATACTCACTAAATAGGAATTGACTACAAATCAACAAAATGACATTTATCACAAAATCTCGGATATTTTTTTTGTATCCAATTTTCTCGGAATTGACAATATTTTTCACTATTGAATACAGACATTACACCATCGTTATAAACATTTCCAAAATTCAACAATTTAGGGAATGGTTTTGAACAACATGGCACAACCCAGCCATCCCATGATATATAAAAATGATCCCATGGAAATGGGCACTTGTCAATTCCAGTATTTTCCTTAAAATCCAGGCCTGTAACCTCTACTTTTTTATATTTTTTAGCCATCTCATAGGCTTCTTTCAATGATTTTTCAAATTCAATCGAACTATAGAAGTTATAATAATCACAATCTACACTCGTCACACTTGCCAAATTAAAGTAGTTGAAATTCATATATTTAATGCCTATATTATGCGCAAATTCTATAACACTACCCATTTGAAAATAATTATCCTTCGTTATAACCATATTGAACATTAAGTCCACATTTTTCTTCTTGACAATGGCAATAAGATGCTCGAGATTTTCTCGTAATGCTTCAAATTTCGCACCAACTCTTATTTTTTCATATACGTCATCAATTCCATCAATTGAAATCTGAATTGTATCAACATATGGCAAAACTTTGCTTACTTTATCAATAAAACCTTCCAGATTTGCATTTGTTGACATTGATATTACAATGCTCTTCTTTTTACTCTTTATATACGAAGCGATTTCAGCTAAATGAGGATATAACAAAGTCTCACCTAAGCCTGTCAATCCTATAGAATCTAAACAAGGGTAGATTTCATCTACTATTTTTTTTGTGTTTTCCAATGGCATGAAACCCTTATCCATATCTTGACCATAAGCATATTGGCGAGGGCATGTAATACATCGTATATTACAATAATTTGTCAATTCGAGCATAACACATGATGGATATGCCACTTCTGATGATTGCGTTTTTCGCAATTTAAATTTTCTTACTTTATTTCTCAAATATTGCCATAAATCGCGATTTATTCGAGTTTGGCGCGCAATATGAAATATTTTATATAATTTACGTTTTGTCATTTTTGTCACTAAAAAATATTCACGCAAATTTACATAATCCCACAAAACTATTCAAAATAAATACTCAAAAAACAATTATTTAAATATGTTAAACAACTAACATATAATATCACGACTATTATTTCGTTTAATATTTAGTATGGCATCAAAGTCCCAATTAACAATCGTTATTCCTGTTTACAATCGAGCAGAAATTGTAAAGGTCACTCTCAACTCGATTGCAAACCAGTCGTTGCGACCTCTTGATGTGATTTTAGTTGACAATAATTCAACCGACAACACCCTTGAAGTACTCAAAGTGTGGAAACAAGAAGTAGAGACTGACGATTTTCGTGTAAAGATCTTGAGCGAGAGCACTCCGGGAGCAGCTGTAGCTCGCAATCGTGGGCTAAAGGAAGTCTCAACCCCCTATACAATGTTTTTTGACTCTGATGATATCATGCATTCTACGCATGCGAAACGTGTAACAGAGGCATTAAATTCCAACAAAAGAATTGATGTTGTAGGATGGGATATTTATAAAACACATTTGGATAATAGCATTATTAAATACCCGTTTCTCCACAAAAACACTCTTTATAACCATCTTTTTCATTCCACTTTTTCTACTCAACGCTATGCTGCTCGCACTGACTTATTTAAAAAAATCGGTGGATGGAATGAAGCATTACTTGGTTGGGATGACTATGAGCTTGGAGTGAGAATATTGTCTATTCATCCAACTATTAAAAAAGTTTATGGAGAGCCAACTGTAAGTGTTATTTCTCGCAGCGAATCTATCACCGGCACCGATTTCTCATCACGTCCTCATGAATGGGAAACAGCTCTTAATACAATTGATAATACCCTTGAGAACTCTAAACTATCCTCAATGAAAAAGTATGTCGATGTGCGTCGTGCAATTCTCGCGGGATTTTATCGGCAAGAAGGGGCGGTCAATGATGCTCAGCGATTGCTCAGCGAGGTAATGAGCCGCAGTGGGTGGTATCGTCGCATGGTAATGAAATTATTTTACAAAATTATCAGCCGTGGAGGTCGTGGCATTGCCCAACTTGCTCGCCCGATGCTTTGGTTTACAAAATAAATCTAATCATGAAGATCTTATTTGTAGGAGACGCAAGTAATTATCACAACACACTTGCCAATGCATTAGCAAAAATGGGGCATGAAGTAACTGTGGCATCAAACGGTTCATATTGGATGAACACTCGACGAGATATTGATATCTCACGCCCATATGATGGCAAGTTAGGAGGGGCGTTATTGTGGTTCAAACTCAACACTGCCTTGCGAAACACCTTTAAGGGTTATGATGTGGTACAAATAAGCAATCCTACATTTCTAAACCTTCGACCTCATCGTATTAGAGAAATCTTCAATCGACTCAAACACGATAATGGCAAAATTTTTCTCTCAGCGTTGGGGACTGATAGCTACTTTGTAGATATGTGTTGTCGCGAAGGCTCTCCTCTGCAATATAGCGAATGGCAAATCTATGGCAAGCCCGGTCCAATAATCAGCCAAAAAGAGGCGTGGCTACAACCTGTCCTTTACAACCTATGCCGTTATATTTATGACAACATTGATGGTGCAGTTTCGGCACTTTATGAATATGACTTATCGGTAAAAGAGGTGCTTCCTGCTGATAAATTTGCTTACGGTGGACTACCTATCGATACAGATGCTATTACTCCTCGATATATAGAGAATCCACCCGAAAAAATATCTCTCTTTTTAGGTCGGCATCGCAACCGACAAGCCGAAAAAGGCACTGATATTATTGAACGTGTGGCAAAGGCTGTAGTAAAAAAACATCCCAATCGTTGTCATTTGGATAT
The DNA here is from genome assembly GCA_045531405.1 of Muribaculaceae bacterium. Taxonomy (GTDB): domain Bacteria; phylum Bacteroidota; class Bacteroidia; order Bacteroidales; family Muribaculaceae; genus RGIG4079. The sequence goes on from JAZSDX010000044.1 coordinate 28,061, forward strand.
CGTAGAAGACCTTCCCTACAAAGAATATCTCACACGATTGCGCAATGCCCATGTAGTCCTTGATCAACTTTATTCATATACTCCTGCAACAAATGCACTACTTGCAATGGCAATGGGACTAAATACACTTTCAGGAGGAGAAGAAGAATTCTATAATTTTATCGGCGAACAAGAATTACGCCCAATCATCAATGCTGTTCCCGATGAAGATATACTTTTCAATACTATTGAAAACATAGTCTTAAACCCTCAAGAAATTGTAAGACGCAGTTACGAAGGGCGTAAATTTACCGAGAAACACCACAACCATAAAATTGTTGCTCAACGATTTATCAACTTCTGGGAAAAGATTATAAAATAAAGATTATGACACTTGAAGTATTAATATGCACATATGGGAATAATGGAATTGAGCGAGTGTCAAAGATGAATCTCCCTCAAGTCAACAACGTAAAATATCTCATTTCATGGCAAACCGAAAGTTTTGATTTTCTAATTCCCAATGAGTTACACCGTAAAGACATTAAGATTGTCACCTCGCGCCACAAAGGGCTAAGCAACAATCGTAACCATGCAATAGAGAAAGCATCGGGCGATATATGCCTTATCGCCGACGACGACCTTATATACACTGCCGAACAGTTACAAACCATTATCAAAACATTTGAAACAAACCCGAGTGTAGATATTGCATTATTCAAATATAGTGGTAGTGACTCAAAACAATACCCCGATTACGAGTTCTCTCTCAAAACTGAGCCTAAAGGTTATTATATCACATCGTTTGAAATTGCATTTCGGCTCAATTCAATCCCCCCCACACTTGAATTTGACACTCGATTAGGTGTAGGGACATCGATGCCTGCCGGTGAAGAAGCTGTATTTATATATAATGCACTTGAGCAAGGTCTTAACTGTCGATTCTTCCCGATCACAATAACTCATCATGCAAAACTCACTACCGGCTCACGCACTCCAACCCCCGGAGTTCTTCAAGCTAATGGGGTGGTAGTGGCCGTAAGATATGGTATATTCGGCATTTTGCGACTTCCCATAATTGCCTGGCGCCACCATAAGCAAAGAGATATAAAATTTATTCCCGCACTGCACAACCTATTTAAGGGGTACATGTACGAGAAAAAGTACTTTTAGTTTTATAAGGGAATTTATAGATACTTCTTTACAGCCTTTTCGAGTTTATTAAGATCATCAACACGCTCAACCAATTCTCCATTGCGATCAATAATAAATGATGCAGGGAGTGCATTTACATTATAATTCATGAGATTAGTTGCGCCATCTGATTTTGAGTTATAAACAGTAATCCATGGTAAATTTTCAGCCGACTCTTTCCATAGCGACTCATTTTCATCTACCGAAACTTGATAAATCTCTAAACCTTTTGCTTTGTTGGCTTCATAAATATTATTCAACCCAATATTAAACAATGGAGATTTTTCGTCACTATAAATTGTAAAATTCAGAATTGTCACATTCCCTTTTGATGCGACATCTTTTAGGCTATGCAACACCCCTTTATTATCATATAGTTTAATATCAAACAACACTGTTTGTACCACTTGAATTGTATCACCATTCCCAACCGTTGACACACGACGATTTTCAAGAAATAATTGCTCCAACGATGCTGTTCGAGGGTCATTAGGTCGTTGTTGTGCAAACTTATTTGCAACAGCTCCTATAATGCGCAAATCTTTCTTGTTGTTTACATCAAAAATTGGGGTATTTCCTATGCGTTTATTAATTATATAATACGAAATAAGCCCCTCACTATCTCCAAGTATCATCATCGACAATTCTCGTTTGAGAAGAGAATCAGCAGCAATGGCTTGCTCGCCACCAAATGCCACAACCGATGATATTTTTTGGTCTATTGTCATCATCATTTCGGCCATGGTACTACCCGACAAAGTATATGCCGAATCAAGTGCCGACGCATAACCCTTATAGGTTATGGTCTCTATACTATCTATTGGGAAATACACCTTTTTCCCATTTGCACTCAAACGAAACACTTCAGGATACCCAACTACTTGTTGAGTAAATTCAAATCTACCATCTTCATCAAGGAGAACAGAGTCTAATACATACCACCCGTTTATGCCTGGTGCTTCAAGTATCAACATTGTTGAATCGGCACCTTCGGCCGTTCCTTCAATCGTCCAATGGTTATTTTCGCCACAGCTCCACACTACCATTGCAACTGCAACTATTACTATTGATAAATACTTTCTCATAAATCTATAATTGCGATTAAATAAGATGACTTCCTTTAGTTAAATCATTTAAGGCTGATGCTTTTGTAATAATCACCTCGCTCACACCTGCATCAATTGCTGCAAATGCGTTATCAAGTTTGGGAATCATACCTCCATTTACAATACCTTGTTCTTTCAATTCGGCATATATCTCTCGATTTATCTCAGCTACAACCGAATCATCATCATTTTCGTCACGAAGCACACCTGCTTTTTCAAAACAAAATACCAAATGAACATCAAATATATCTGATAATCCTTTGGCACATTCACCTGCCATTGTATCGGCATTTGTGTTGAGCATATTTCCTTTACCATCGTGAGTGAGTGGTGCAATTACAGGCACAACTCCCGAGCGCAACAATGTTGCCAATGCTTCACCGTCAACCTGTTTTACGTCTCCTACCCAACCATAATCAACAGTTTTCACCGGACGACGATCACTTAATATGATATTCATATCGGCTCCGGTCATACCCATAGCATTTACTCCATGACTTTGCAATCCGGCAACGATATTTTTGTTAACCAAGCCACCATATACCATTGTTACCACTTGCAACATCTCGGCATCGGTGATGCGACGGCCATCGACCATCTTTGTTTCTATACCTAATTGCGCTGCCACACGAGTAGCCAAACGGCCACCTCCATGAACAAGCATTTTATACCCCTCAACATTTGAGAAATCACGAAGTAAAGTAGCAAGAGTTTCGGGTTCTTCAACAATTTTGCCCCCTACTTTTATAATGGTAAGTTTTTCTTTCATAACGAGATGTTTTTAAGCATTTTCAGCGTCGGTTGCGGCAAATTCCATAAGATACGCTTTAATAAAATCGTCAAGGTCTCCGTCCATCACACCGTTTACATCTGATGTTTGATAATTTGTGCGATGGTCTTTTACTCGACGGTCATCAAACACATAACTGCGAATTTGAGAGCCCCACTCTATTTTCATTTTTCCGGCTTCAACTTTTGCTTGTTCTTGAAGACGATGTTGCAACTCTTTGTCGTATAAGATTGATTTCAATTGACGCAATGCATTTTCTTTATTCTTTGGTTGGTCGCGAGTTTCAGTGTTTTCAATAAGAATTTCTTCCTTCTCGCCTGTGTAGGGGTCGGTAAATTGGTAACGAAGACGCACTCCCGATTCCACCTTGTTCACATTCTGACCACCGGCCCCTCCACTTCGGAAAGTATCCCACGACAAAAGGGCTGTTTCAACTTTCACTTCAATGGTGTCATCGACAAGAGGTGTCACAAATACCGAAGCAAACGAAGTCATGCGTTTTCCTTGTGCATTATATGGTGACACACGCACCAATCGATGCACACCATTTTCACATTTAAGGTAACCATAGGCAAAGTCGCCTTCTACGTTGATTGTGCATGACTTAATACCAGCCTCATCACCTTCAAGAAGGTTGGCGATAGATGTTTTATATCCACTTTTTTCGCAAAAACGCAGATACATGCGCATCAACATCGAAGCCCAATCTTGACTTTCTGTACCACCGGCACCGGAGTTGATTTTTAATACCACACCGAGTTTATCTTCTTCACGACGTAACATATTGCGAAGTTCAAGCGCCTCAAGTTTGGCAATGGCATCACTATATAATTGATCGACCTCCTCTTCGGTTACAAGTTCCTCCTTATAAAAGTCCCAAGAGAGAGAAAGTTCGTCAACAACCTTTTCAACTTCTTTATAACCTTCAATCCATTGTTGAAGGTCTTTAATTTTTTTCATTTGGATTTGCGCTTCCTTAGGGTGCTCCCAGAAATCGGGCACATGAGTGCGCAACTCCTCTTCTTCTACTTGAATTAACTTACTATCGATGTCAAAGATACCTCCTCAACGCGAGCTTGCGTTCAACGGTCTCTTTTAGCTGTTCCTGTGTAATCATTTTGTGTTACTTGGAATTTTTGAGTTAATAAATTATTTTTCAGTGCAAAAGTACAAAAAAATCAATCAAATCTTCAACCCATCCAATATTGTAATATATACTTGTATGGCTTTTCTTATTTCATCGAGATAGATAAATTCATCGGCAGTGTGAGAACGAGACGAACTACCTGGACCTAACTTCAACGATTGCCATGGCATCAATGCTTGGTCGCTTAATGTAGGTGATCCAAATGGTTTCGCTCCCAAAATTTCCAATCGTTTTACTACAGGATGCGACACCTCTATATATGACGGATTTAACCGCGTTGAACGAGGTGTTAATTCACATTGTGGCACAGCATTGCGAATCATTGACAATGTTTGAAAATTGGAATAAGCATCGGTAGAACGCACATCAACCACGATATCACATTCATCGGGCACTACATTATGTTGTGTTCCTGCATTTATTTGTGTTACTGAAATTTTAACGGGACCCAACAACTTTGATTCTTTCTCAAAACGAAGATTTCGCAATATGTTTACAACCTCCATAGCCTCATATATTGCATTTACGCCCTCATTGCGAGCCGCATGCCCCGATACTCCTCTTACTTTTCCATCAAGCACCATTAACCCTTTTTCGGCTATAGCCGGTTGCATGTCGGTGGGTTCACCTACAATCGCAACCGCAATAGGAGCAATCTTTGATATCACCGATTCGATGCCATTCTTGCCACTAACTTCCTCCTCACACGAAGCAAGCATCACTATATTATAATCTTGAATTCTTTTATCTAAATAAATAAATGTCGCAAGCATTGACACCAATGCCCCTCCGGCATCATTACTACCCAATCCATACAATTTTCCATCTTTTTCTATGGGCATAAATGGGTCACGCGTCCAACCAGCCACAGGCTTCACCGTATCTATATGAGAATTTAACAATACAGTAGGCTTACTCATATCATAATCATGTGTTTTAGCCCACACATTATTACCCTGTCTCTCCGGCTCAAATCCGTTATCAACAAGAAAATTGACTATTATGTCGGCTACATTTGATTCCTCTCTTGATATAGAGGGAGTCGAAATTAGGAGTTTCAACAAATCTACGGCTTTATAATACAATTCGTCCATAATTACACTATTGTCTTCATTGTGCAAATTTAATCCATTTTTGCCACAAACCACATATCATCATATATTTTAATCACTATCTCTTTACTTTTTGGTCTATTTCTCTCATTTATTGCACACTTTTTCCACGCCTGTGCCACTTCACAATCTTTGTTAAGATTTTAGCCTTTGCTACCCCTCATTTCGCATATTTGAATAAATATGCTTATCTTTGCTCTGTTTTTTATGACAAATAAAAATAATATGTCTAATATTCTCACAAATCTCATTAGCAATCAAGTTGCTAAATATGGAGATAGAGAGGTTTTTCGCCACAAGGAATCGATTGATGGCGAATGGATTACAACCTCATGGACGCAATTCAAAGCCAAAGTTGACGCAATTGCATGTGCAATGGAAATTCTCGACTTGAATACTCAAGACAACATAGCAGTATTCTCATCAAATCGTCCCGAGATTCTCATCACCGACTATGCGGCATATGCCAATCGTGCAGTACCTGTATCAATCTATTCGACAAGCAGCAAAAGCCAAGTTAAATATATTCTTAACGATTCTCAAGCTCGTTTCCTTTTTGTTGGGAATGAAGAACAATACAAAATAGCACGAAGCATCATCAACGAATGTAAAAGTGTGAAACATATCATCACCTACGATGAAGTAGAGTACGAAAACAGCGACGAAACAGTTCTTTCATTCGCTCAATTTCTGAAACTTGGCGAGAGCGCAAGCGATGAGTGTAAAGCCGAAATCAAAAAACGACAAGCCGAAGCTACCCCCGACGACATTGCCACTGTGCTATACACTTCAGGCACCACAGGTGAGCCAAAAGGAGCCGTACTTCCTCACTCTTGCTTTGATGCCGTAATGGAAATACACAAAGAACGCCTTACAATGTTAAGCGATAAAGACACATCGGTGTGTTTCCTTCCATTGAGCCACATTTTTGAAAAAGCATGGTCAAGTTTTTGCATGTATATGGGCATGAGATTTGCGATAAACTTCGACACAAAGAATGTGCAACAAACACTCAAGGAATTCCGACCCACTTGCATGTGTAGCGTACCTCGATTTTGGGAAAAAGTATATACTGGCATCAATGAGAAACTCGATGAGATGAAAGGGTTCAAAAAGCTACTCATTAAACGTGCTCTAAAAGTTTCAAATCGTCGCAACATTGACTATGCCCGCTTAGGGAAAAAAGCTCCATGGTGGCTCGAAACTCAATATCGGTTCTTTGAGAAAAAAGTACTCAAAACACTTCAAGCAGCCATAGGACTTGAAAACGGTGTACTTTTCCCCACTGCAGGCGCTCCATTATCTGCCAACATCACCGAATTTCTTCAGACATGTGGCATAAACATTGTCATTGGGTATGGACTTTCAGAGACTTGCGCCACTGTTACTTGCTACCCACAACCGGGCTACAAACTTGACTCAGCCGGTACGGTAATGCCTCGCGTACAGATTCGCATCGGAGAATACAACGAAATACAAGTGAAAGGTCCGACAATACTTCGAGAATACTATAACAAGCCCAAGGAAACGGCCGAAGCATTTACCGCCGACGGATGGTTTCGCACCGGCGATGCAGGCAAGATTGACGAAAAGGGAAATCTCATAATCACCGACCGATTGAAAGACCTTCTAAAGACCTCTAACGGAAAATACATTGCTCCTCAAGCAATTGAAAGCCGCATCAGCGAGGATAAATTCGTGGAACAAATAGCAGTAATTGGCGAACGTCGCAGATACGTAACTGCCCTCATCATTCCGGCATTTGACGCATTAAAAGAATATGCTTCCGAAAAGAAAATACAATATCACACCATTGAAGAATTGGTAAAAAATGCCGACATCAAGGCTATGATTCAAGAACGTATTGATGCACTTCAAGAGGGGTTTGCCAATTATGAGAAAATCAAGAAAATAGCCCTTTTGGCACAAGCATTTACAATGGAAACCGGCGAATTAACCAACACGCTCAAGATACGTCGTCCGGTCATCCGAACTCGCTATGCCAAAGAAATTGAAGCGATGTATCGCTAAATAGTCCTTTCAATTTTAACAACCATAACAGAGGCATGCCACGAAAATTGACATGCCTTTGTGTTTTTATAAAAATGACCATTTTATTGCAGAAGTAAAAAATAAACTATAATTTTGCAATAACTCAACAGCCCGGAGGGGCTATGAGGGATACATAATTTATTTTAGACGTTTACAAGCGTTATCTTTTTAAGTCATCGAATCTCGCAAATTCAAATCCACAAAAAGATAAAGCAACTGTATGCGTCCATTGTGATGTAATATATTAACAGCATTTACACTATCGTCACAAATCGTGATGATATGTTGTGGTGTTTTATATACACATCCGGCGTGGGCTGCTGAGTTGCTTATCTCGTGGATAAGGCCAATGCGAGAGCCTGATGACTTGGGATAAGTAGTAAAGGATCCCACGTCTGTCATTTATAAACGCCCGAATAGGGATTCATTCAGGCAACAATTCTCGCTACAACAATGCACATTGGCGAAATAATTCGACTCTCCGTAAAACAACAAGGGCTCACCACAGTGTGGCTCGCCCACCAATTATCTTGTTCACGTACCAACGTGTATAAAATCTATGCCCAACACTCATTAGACACCAACACCTTGCGTCGCATATCGATCATCCTCAAAACCGACTTCTTCGCCCTATACTCCGAAGACATCGCCGAGCATTGCAAGTAATATGCTAATTCTCTCTTAAAAAAGGGACTAAATATATAGGCAAATATGTAATATCTTTCTCTTTTCGAAAATCTTTAGTGTAAACTAAGTATTTAGAAGAAATCCTATCTGAGAATTTATTGCAAAATGCATCTAATGAAGCATGTGTTTTATATCCCGATGATTTTACCTCAAGAGGGCAAATTTTATTTTTTCTCGAAATCAAGAAATCCACTTCATAATTATGTCTCCCTGACTCAGTAGGGAATGTATAATAATATAATTCATCACCTATTGATTTCAGCATTTGTGCGACTACATTCTCATATACATACCCCAAATCGGCAGACAACTTATTACTAAGCAATTTTTCATAGATTACGTTTTCTGTAAACATCTTATCCTTAAATGCCAACGTTACAAATAACCCGGTATCAGATAGGAATATTTTATACTTATTTGAATCTTTATGTAAAGCAAATCCCACATTAGGATCATTAGCATGATAAGCAATATTTATTGTCATTGAATCCTCCATGTCGGCAATAACTTCTGCTACTGCATCATTTCGACTATTTTCAAGCACACTTGATACTTGATATCGAGAAGCGTTCTTATTTAATTCTGAGGGTATTGACATAAATAATTTCGACGCTCGTCCGGTAGGATCTATTTTCCTAAAATCCTCATCATATAAATCCAATATCTCCCTTTTTACAACATCAACCATTGCCAAGTTGTTAGTTGAGATATATTCTGCTACCGATTGGGGCATTCCACCTACTAACATATATAGTCTAAAATCGCGCAACAACTTCCTGTTTACAGCATCACCCATTGGTTTCTTTGCTTCGTATGCCGATTTCAATAACGGAAATGTTACGTCATCATCCATTGCCCACAAAAATTCCTCAAAATCCATTGGATTTAAAGTTATTCTTGTTTCCTCACTTGGAATAACTATATTTTTAACATTCTTCTTAATTGACAATAATGAGCCTGTTTCGATATAGTCATATCTACCATCTTTCACTAAATGTTTTATTGCTTGACGAGCCAAAGGCTGAAGCTGTATTTCGTCAAGAACAATAACCGACTCTCGCTCATAAAGATTTACATTGAAGATTAGTTGTAATTGAAGAAAAAAGAAATTCAAATCACTAATATCTTCCAATAATTTTGTTACTTGCTTCGGCACATTTGAAAAGTCAATAAATATATATGATTTATACTCATTTTTAGCAAACTCTTTCACTATTGTTGACTTCCCAACTCGCCTGGCTCCCTTTATCAACAACGCAGTTTTTCCCTTACGTTCTGCTTTCCATTTGAGCATCTGCCAATATATTTTTCTTCTAAATGTTATATTTTCCATATTATCACACTTTTACAGAAACAAAGATAATACATTTTACAAAAATCTCAAATTTTCTTTCACGCAAAACTACAAAAATCTCAAAATCTTTTTCCCGAAAAACTACAAAAATCTCAAAATCTTCGTCTGATTATGTACCAGCTTAGAAAAGTAGACACGGAAAATTTTTTAGTTAAACATTTTTTCCAAAGTAGACAATCGCGATATTTTTGTCTGATTTGATTTTACAAAAGTAGACATTTTCTACATTTTTACCTCATTTTCGTTTACAAAAGTAGACACATTTTCTAACTCCTTCTCAGACAGCGTTGTAATGCGCTTTTTCTGCAAGAACTTAGGGACTGTGGTCAGTTCTCTTTTTTCAAACGTTTCTTTACATTTTATTTCTCCCTTGTTATAGCGCTTTCTGTAGTTAGAAGGAGTGTCGTATCCAATGGCAAAGCAAGGGCGCTGCTCGTTATAGAACTTTACATATCTTTCCATTACCTCTTGGAAGTCTCTTTTCTCCCTACATCGTTCTATTTCAAAGTCAATAATCAGTTCTTCTTTTATCCAGCCGTTCAGAGCCTCATTCACGGGGTTGTCAGTGGGCTTTCCTGCCCTTGACATTGAACGGATTATGTTCGTGTCTTTTATCAGTTCATTATACGCCATAGATGCATATACAGAGCCTTGGTCCGTATGCAATACAACAGGGGCACTTGTGCCCTTCAACAGCCCTAAGACATCATTAAGACCGTCAATGTATTGTTCCCTGGCGCCTCTTCTCTCTGCCACCTTGTATGCCAATATCTCTTTGGTAAAGACATCAAAGTAGAAAGTCACCTCTATATACATATACCATACTTTGAAAGCCTCATATCCGATACTATCACCTGCCGTGGTCTGTCGACGGTCTCCCATGTCGAGTATATGAGGTTCGGGTACTTGTCCCTTACCTTGCGGGGCTTATAGTGTACTTGATGCTTTGTCTCAGACCTGATTCCAAGAAACCTGAAGCATTTATAGGCATAGTTCTCGCTGATGCTTATCCGCTCGTTGATTCTGATATATGCTGCAGTCCAACGGTAACCGTGGGTGCGATGTGCTTCATGGATAGTCTTTACCAATTCAATCATCTTCTCGCGGTTGATGTCACGCTTGGAGGGTAGCCGTTTCTTCCATTTATAATAGCCGGCACGGCTTACTCCCATAAGGTTGCATATATCTTGGATTGCATAGTCACGAGACAGCAAGTCCACTATTTCGAACTCTTCTCCTTTAAACGAACATACTCCTGTTCCCCAGCTTCGTTCATCTGAACGGCATAACTTTTTTTAGCCGTTCATTCTCTATGCGAAGCCTCAGAATCTCTCGCTTGTAGGCTTCTTCTGCGCGGTTTATGCCTTCGGGCAATACTTCCTTAATCTCGGCATCAGCACGGGCAAGTCCTTCCAGACCACCTTCTTCATACTGCTTGAGCCATTTGCGAAATGCTGTATCTGACACGTTGTGGAGCGTGCAGAAATCGCTTAATTTGATCCGTCCATTCTGTTTGAACTGGCGAATCAGAAACTCTTTTTCAAGAGGATTCAAATGTGCCATAAAAGTTTCTCCTTTCCGATAGAATTAGACCGACGGATCTTTGCGGTCGCCCACTTAGCCTCCTCCGTTCGGGGCTACGCCACTCCCTCCAGAGGCTAAGTCAAACAATATGCAAAGATACAACTTTCAATCTTTTTCTATCTTCCCGTGTCTACTTTTTCGGCAGCAACAGTTTTGTGCTTCAAAAACACCCGAAAGTAAGCCTTTATTATAATTTCAATTATTATAAACATAATAATCATATTTATAATAAACGTTTCAAATTCTACCTTTTCCCTACCGACTATTATTCTATCATCACTCCTTACACATTTCAACCCGCCTCCAATCGGTTTACATGTTAACCAATCCATTACACACAATCACAATTTCCTATATTTTCATTAAGTAATTTTGTCAAAACTATATTTGTTAAACACTTAATTAAAGTAATTACTTATGAAATCAAAGAAAAACGAAGAATTGAAATCACGTCGTGATTTCTTCAAGAAAGCAGCAAAATCAGCTCTTCCAATTATTGGTGCTGTAGTATTAGCAAGTTCTCCATTAGTATCCAAAGCAGCTACTGCGATGGGGTGTGACTATACTTGTAAAACAAGTTGTGCAAATGATTGCTATGGTTCTTGTCGATACGCATGTAAAAGCACTTGTTCTGGCACATGCTCTGGTTCTTGTAAAACTTCTTGTAGTTCTGGCTCAAGCAGATATTAATAATTAAAAACACAGTTGTTTAATAATGAAAAAAGATAATTTAGAATCACGCCGAGTATTTTTCAAAAAAGCAGCAAAATCAACGCTTCCAGTATTGGGGGCAATAATACTATTCAATCCACTCATTGCTAATGCAACTAAAATTGCTATGGGTTGTCAAGGAAGTTGCTATACGGGTTGCGACGGAGGTTGCAGAAAATCATGTAGTGGATCTTGTCGATATCATTGTTTAAGCACTTGTAAGGGTGGATGCCAAAGGACGAGTAGAGGTTATTAACTAATTTAAATGTGCATTATTATGAATCAGAAATTAATTAAGGCATTTATATGCGTAGCCATCGCATTTTTATTCCCTTATGTTTCAAATGCTCAAATAGATTGGAAACCAAAATATGCCGGAGAGATTCACATGGGATATGGTACGACATCAAGTGCCCAAGGTTTTGATACTTATTTAGGTCGTGTAATGTTAGGAACAACACATGGAGTGGCTTTTGGCAAATATGGAGATGTTGGACTGGGTTTTGATGCAGTAATGTTTACTCATTATTACAAAAATCAAGGATTACGTTTCGCAATCAATCCATATTTTTCTGTGCGACCAACATATCCAATAACTAATTCTTTTTCTGTTTTTCTTGATTGTGCAATTGGTGCCTCTGTCCCAGTTGTAAATATGACAGGAGATACTGAATTCTTGTATCAGTTTGGTCCCGGTATAAAATTAAAAAGATTTAATTGTACATTAGGAATTCAAAATATAGGAACTGGAGAGGGTTCAACTACTTTCTTTACAAAAGTTGGGATAATATTAGGAAAATTGTAAATAATTTTAAAATGAAAAAACAAGATATTATTACAAGAAGAAAATTCTTTAAACAGTCAGCTTCAGTAATATTGCCAACATTAGCTGCTATAGCAATTCCATCGGCATTAACTTCTTGTGAAATAGAAGAAAATTACCCTATAGATGTTCCATCTACAGGCTGTGATACATGTAAAGGCAATTGTGGAGGTCAATGCCAAACTGGATGTACTGGCTCATGTAAAAATGGATGTACAGGAAATTGTAAAGGTGCATGTGGTAGTAGTTGCTATGCGTTGTGTACGGGAAAGAATAAGTATGGTTGATCGAAATAATATGCAAAGCTTAAAAGAAAATGTTAAAAGTTGGCAAGACGGAGTTGCGAAAAACATCACATTTATTGTAACTAAGGATTGCCAACTTGCTTGCAAATATTGCTATCTCGTGGGGAAAAACGAGAAGGAGCGAATGAGTTGGAAAGTGGCTAAGGCTGCTATTGACTATATTCTTAATAATGAACAAGACTTCAAAGAAGCATCTGTAGTATGGGATTTTATTGGGGGCGAACCATTTCTTGAAATCGAACTAATTGATAAGATTTGCGATTACATCAAAATGGAGATGTATCGTCGCAATCATCATTGGTTTGACTCTTATCGTTTCAGTTTTTCTACCAATGGCATTAATTATCACACAGATAAAGTTCAGGATTTTATAAAGAAAAATCGAGAACATTTATCTATAGGCATCACAATTGACGGCACTGAGAAGAAGCACGATCTTAACCGTATATGGAAAGGAGATGGACCCGAACAAGGCTCATATAAAGATGTGGTAAAAAATATCCCCCTTTGGTTAGAACAATTCCCCAATGGAGGCACAAAGGTAACTATTAGTAGTGCTGACATTCCATATATCAAAGAGAGTGTTCTACACCTTTTTGACCTCAACATTCATGAGGTAAATATTAATTGCGTTTTTGAAGATGTATGGAACGAAGGTGATGATGCATTATTTGAAGAACAATTGATGCAACTTGCCGATGCCATTATCGACAACGACCTATACAAAGATAACGCATGTTCATTCTTTACTGAGCAAATGGGAAAGCCTATGGACTGCGTGTTGGATAATGGTAATTGGTGTGGCGCAGGGCGTATGCTATCAATTGATGCCGCCGGAAACTTCTATCCTTGCACTCGATTTGCACAATATTCGTTGCGAGATAAAAAAGCGTGGATTATCGGAAATATCCATGATGGTATTGATAAAAACAAACTTCGCCCATTCCTCACTCTTGATCGTTGCACTCAATCAACGCAAGAATGTATTGACTGCGAGGTTGCGAGCGGTTGTGCATGGTGTCAAGGCGAAAACTATGATGCAGCTGAAACCCCAACGGTTTATCAACGTTCAACAGCGATATGCAAGATGCATAAAGCACGAGTGAGAGCCAACAATTACTATTGGAATAAATTGTTCCGAAAATTAGAGTTGGAGGGCAAACGTGAAGAGTTTGAACAAAACAAAAAGAGTGTAACACCCGAAATCTGCTAATCACCATGCTACAATACTTAATTATACATCTCGACGACACGTCGGTTTCATATTGTCATTACGACAACAATAAACACGAGCGCAATCTCATTTCGCTCGATAATCTCAAAGCCGGGATCCTCTATGCGATGAAAGAGAATTTGATGATTCAGATGGTTTATCCCGATTATCAACTTCCCGAAGAATATGAAGCAACAATCGAAACTATTGACCATGTGAAAATCAAACCAATCACACAATCAACCGATGCCAATGTAGTTGTTCTTGATTCGTGGAATGATGTGGAGTCATTGAACACAGAAAATGAGGTTGCGTACGTATTGAGATGCGACAAAATCTCATTCTTTGAGAATTATGCAAAATTATTGCCCATTCTCGATAAGGTTTCACGCTTGAACGTAGTGATTAAAGATATTGAAACGTTTACCGATGATGATTTTGCCAAATACAAAACAATTCTTGGCGAAATAGCTTCAAAGATTAAAGATTGCTACGAGAATAATCATGCTGTGCAACTCAATCTGTTGACCGATCGTATGATGCTCGACAAGATGAACAACTGTAACGCTGGTTGGGAGTCTATCACACTTGCCCCCGATGGTCGATTCTATGTTTGTCCGGCATTCTATCTAACCGATGATAATGAGGATTACGGTTTGGGCAAGGCTAAATATTCGGTTGGAGATTTGGAGAATGGACTTGACATAAAGAATCCACAACTATATCGTCTTGACCACGCTCCATTGTGTCGCAAGTGCGATGCATATCAATGCCGCAGATGTGTGTGGTTAAATCGCAAAATGACCTACGAAATCAACACTCCATCACACGAGCAATGCGTAGTGGCACACCTTGAACGCAACGCTTCTCGCGATTTATTGGCATCGATTCGCACCATCGGCACATTTCTCCCCGATAAAGAAATAAAAGAGATTGAATATTTAGATCCTTTTGATGTAAAAGAAGAATATTAGAATATGAAAAAATTGGTAGGACAAGTAACAAGCGAAGAGCGTGACGAGATTCAACGCTTATTTGAACGTCGCAATGGATTGAATGAGTTGGCTCGCATATTGAATGCCGACAATGTCGAATTGTATGAAAAATTAGTAAAAGACCTTGGCGAAACCGGCACTAAGTTTCAAGGCTGGTGGGATTCTATGGCAGCCAAATATAATTGGGAAAGTACACCAAACGGCAATTGGGAAATAAACTTCGACAGTTGCGAGATTTATTTAGTTGACAACACTATTAATTAAGCATGCGATGGGAACACTATGTATGATTGGCGCAACTGAAATTATAGTAGTTTGCGCATTGGCATTGTTGCTCTTTGGAGGTAAAAAAATCCCCGAATTAATGAAAGGATTGGGCCAAGGTGTGCGCAGTTTCAAAACAGCTATAAACGAGCCATTACCCGAAGAACGCGAACAATATGAGCGTTCACGCCACCAGCAACAAAATCAAGAAGACTTGACACAACAGAACCAACCGACTCATAATGAATCGGAGCAAGGATAATCAAATACAATACGAAGTTTCCGAGAATGAAGATTTTCGATCTCAAGAGAAATATTTAGACGAAGATTTTCAAGAGCCGGTGGAAGGTATGATGACAATGGGCGAACACTTAGAGGTGCTTCGCCGTATGTTGTTTCGCATTGCCGGTATAGTATTGGTAATGGGGATTGCTATTTTCTGTTTCAAAGATGAAACATTCGACCTTTTATTGGCTCCTCATTCCAGCGATTTCATAACATTTCGCTGGGTTGAACAATTCATGACTCATTTAGGAATGACATTTACATTTGATTCCTATAATGTACCTCTGATTAGTACTGAATTGGCAGCTCAATTTATGACCCACATATCCACATCTTGCTACCTTGCGTTTTTATTGTCTTCACCATATATCTTATTTGAATTATTTCGATTTGTGTCCCCGGCCCTATATGAAAGTGAAAAACGCTATTCATTGATTGTTGTCGTTGTTGTGTATCTGCTGTTTGCTTTGGGCTTGTTGATGAGCTACTTCGTGATATTTCCAATATCATTTCAATTCTTGGCAACATATCAAGTCGATTCAGAAATTGCCAATACAATCACTCTTACGTCATATATATCCACTTTCACAACTCTCACATTGATGATGGGAATTGTTTTCCAACTACCTGTGGTGGCATTTATATTAGGCAAAATGGGGATTGTTGATTCTGAATTATTAAGCTATTATCGACGTCATTCTATTGTAATAATCACTATAATTGCAGCCATTATTACCCCAACGACCGATATATTCACTCTATTATTAGTAACTGCTCCAATATATTTGCTCTACGAATTGAGTATATTTGTAGTTAAGAGAGTTGAATAATAATTGGGGCGTTTTTACCTTTTTCGTGATCTTATTGGGTTCACATTTCATCTATCGCTCAAATAATCGGCAAATTATGAGGGATTTTGAATAAAATTCACTATCTTTGCGTGATTTTTTAAGAAGATAAAATTTAAGATATTTATGGTAAACCCAATTAAGAAAACCATCGAGCTTGGTGATGGGCGTACAATCACCATCGAAACAGGTAAACTTGCAAAGCAAGCCGATGGAGCGGTAGAACTTCGTATGGGCAATACAATGCTCTTAGCGACAGTATGTTCGGCTAAAGAAGCCGGTGAGGGTGTTGACTTCATGCCCCTCCAAGTAGAGTATAAAGAAAAATTTTCGGCAGCCGGCCGTTTCCCCGGTGGCTTCCTTAAGCGTGAAGGTCGCGCATCTGACTACGAAATTTTGACAGCACGCCTCGTTGACCGTGTGCTTCGTCCACTTTTCCCCGACAATTATCACGCTGACACTTTTGTAAACATCACAATGTATTCATCTGACGGCGTTGAAATGCCCGATGCTCTTGCAGGTCTTGCCGCATCAGCAGCCATCGCTGTTTCTGACATACCATTCAACGGTCCTATCTCGGAAGTGCGTGTAGCTCGCGTTGATGGTCAATTCGTAATCAACCCTAATTTCGAGCAACTCGAAAAAGCCGATATGGAATTGATGGTAGGTGCTACCTACGACAACATCATGATGGTGGAAGGCGAAATGGACGAAGTTTCAGAAGCTGAACTTCTCGAAGCTCTCAAAACTGCTCACGAAGCAATCAAAAAACAATGTATCTCACAACAAGAACTCGCAGAAGCTGTTGGTTCAACCGTTAAACGCGAATATTGCCACGAGGTTAACGATGAAGATCTTCGCAAAGATGTTCACGAAAAATGTTATGATAAAGCATATGCAATTGCTAAAGCAGGTTGCGCCGACAAACATTGGCGTAACGACAGCTTTGCTGCTATTTGCGATGAATATATCGAATCTCTTCCCGAAGAAGAACGCGACGAAAAAACTGCTCTCGTGAAACGTTACTATCACGACGTTGAAAAAGAAGCTGTTCGCCGTTGCATTCTCGATGAAGGTATCCGTTTGGACGGTCGTAAAACTACCGACATTCGCCCAATTTGGTGTGAAGTTGATTATATCCCGGGACCTCATGGCTCGGCTGTGTTCACTCGTGGTGAAACTCAATCACTCTCAACTGTAACACTCGGAACAAAACTCGATGAAAAGATTCTTGACGAAGTATTGTGCCAAGGCAAGGAACGTTTCCTTCTCCACTACAACTTCCCTCCATTCTCAACTGGTGAAGCTCGTCCTGTGCGTGGTGTAGGTCGTCGTGAAATCGGCCATGGTAACCTCGCTCACCGTGCATTGAAACGCATGTTCCCCGAAGGTTTCCCTTACACTTGCCGCATCGTCTCTGACATTCTCGAATCAAATGGTTCTTCTTCAATGGCAACTGTTTGTGCCGGCACTCTTGCATTGCTCGATGCAGGTGTGAAAATGAAAAAACCTGTGAGTGGTATCGCTATGGGTCTTATCACCGACACCGACAGCCCTAAATATGCTGTACTTTCAGATATCCTTGGCGACGAAGACCACCTCGGAGATATGGACTTCAAAGTAACAGGTACTGTTGACGGCATCACTGCTACTCAAATGGACATCAAGTGCGACGGCCTTTCATACGAAATTCTCGAAAAAGCATTGATGCAAGCACGCGATGGTCGTCTCCACATTCTTGGTAAAATCAACGAAACAATCCCTGCTCCACGCGAAGACTACAAGCCTCATGTACCTCGCATCGTTACCTTGACTATTCCTAAAGACCTTATTGGTGCTGTTATTGGCCCGGGTGGAAAGATCATCCAAGGCATTCAAGAAGAAAGTGGTGCTATTGTTTCTATCGATGAAATCGACAATGCAGGATATATCGAAGTGGCTGCTGCCAACAAAGAAGCTATCGACAAAGCTATGGCAATGATTAACGCTATCGTTGAACTTCCTGAAGAAGGCAAAACCTACACAGGAACCGTACGTTCAATCCTTGACTTTGGTGCATTTGTAGAATTTATGCCTGGTCGTGACGGACTTCTTCACATATCTGAAATTTCATGGGATCGTGTAGATAGCATGGAAACTTCAGGCATCAAAGAAGGCGACACTCTCGAAGTGAAACTCATCGAAATCGATAAGAAAACCGGTAAGTTCCGTCTTTCAATGCGTGCACTTCAACCTAAGCCCGAAGGATATGTAGAACGCGAACGCACTCCTCGTGCTCCTCGTCGTGATGGTGATCGCGGTCCTCGTCGTGATAACAATCGTGGGCCTCGCCGTGACAACAACCGCGGACCTCGTCGCGAAAACCGTAACGAAAACAACAGCGAAGAATAATCGCAACCATAAATATCATTAAAGCAAGCACCTCGGTAACTCACCGAGGTGTTTTTTATCCCCACTCCCTTATGCAAGTATTATCAATGTTATCAGTGTTGTTAGTGTTATCAATGTTATCGCGTGATAACATTGATAACACTTCACTACTCTATGATAGGAATTCACGTTCTCCTTTTCAGCATAAGAAACGAATAAAAAAGTGAGGCCTTATTATGACCTCACTTAACAAGTTTGTATATGTTTGTGATTATTATTTCACATATTTCAACACCACTACTTTATCTGTGCTTACTACCTTAATTATATAAGCACCTTTTGCGAGATAATTGACATCAAGAGTAGTCGCTCCATCTACATTTACCATCTCTACAAGTTGACCTGCAGCATTATAAATTTCAACAGCATCAGCAACATCAAATACAACTACATTTTCATTTGTAATATATACATTTATATTGTCGCTTACCACACCTTCTACACCGGCACCTTCGCCACGATAATAAGCCGAAATAGTTTTCCAAGCGGTAGTTTTTGAGCCTTCCGATGAATTATACTTGCCTTGCACACGTATATAATAGAGTTTATCTTTTTCAAGGGCTTTGCTTGAGATTGTGATTTCGCCTGCTTTAGTTGCAGTAGCCCATGTACCTGACGTACAATCCTCAATGAAACGAGTGCGACCAAACGTAGAAGAATTCGACATTTCCACCTTAATACTATTTATGCCCTTGTTATAATCTACCCAAATAACATCTTCAGAATAGAAATCACCACCATCTACAGGATACTTAAATTCCATTTCGCCTGGAGTTAACTCGATTGTTGTAAATGCAACAGGGTCGGTATATAATTGTTCTCCGGCATATTCATAGCCTAATCTCACATAATAAACGGTATAACCACCTAACACTTCGCTAGGCACTGTATAAGGAGAGGCAACACCTGTTGCTTTATGCACCATGCCCGCATCGGTGAAGTCAATATTTGTAGAGATTTCCACATTCACTTTGCGCGAAGGAATGCTCCAAGAGATAGTTGGATTAAGGGACACTTCGGTATCGCCGTTTTTAGGAGAAGTAATCTCAAATGTGGCAGGAATAAACGCCCATACAGCCGAAACACCATCATTGTAACCATTACCACAAGCGCGTACACGCCAATAAATTTTTTGGTTAGGGAATTTGTCAAATTTATTTGATGAACATGATGTTGCAGTACAATCAACAGTATAGAGCATTTTGCTAAACGCAGCATCTTCGGCAATTTCAAGGATATAGTTAGTAGCACCGGCTACTGAATTCCAAGAGAACTCAAATGGGGTTTCCACATCGGCATTATTAGTAGGAAATACCAATGTAGGAGCAGGCATATCCTTTGCAGCCACACCGGCAAACATTGGTGCATATTCATTACCATAACGGTCGAGCACACACACGGCATAGTTATAACCACTTTGCTTATTAGAAGGGATTGCATAAGTAGTAGCATACGATGTACCTAAAAGATATTCAGGCTCTTTTGCAAAATTCTCCATTGCTACCGATGTAGGCACTGCATAAACAGTGTAACGCACATTGTCATATCCGGTCCAATTCAAGTTATTACCACTACGGCTCAAGTTTTTCACATTACCCGGATTATACCCCGGCTTCCAAGTCATCGCAGGGATAAGAGCAGGAGTATTGAACACTGTGGTTTTGAGATAGTGAGCAAACAATGGTGCTGTCTTGTAAAGATACTTACATGAGTAGAAAATTGCACCTGGAGCACCATCTTGCGAACATGTGCGATTGAGGCGCACCTCATTAGCATACTCTTCAAATGATGTGCTGTTAGGGCCTGAAGCCTTCACTTGATTAATAGCATCACTGATAGAAGCCTCACGCATTGACATAGTTGTTGATTTGCTTGATGCAGTCAATGATGAAATAGAGTGGCTTGTATAGAAGTGACGGTTAAATTTAGCCGCAACATTAGCCCACCATGGGGTTACGATTGAGAAATCGGCAGCTGAATATCCGATTGTCCAATACACCTGTGGCGAGATATAGTCGAGTGAGTGATTTGCAATCCACGCAATAGGATCAGAGTAAATATCATTATATTGCCAGTCGCTACCCGATGTACAAGGAGTAATACCATATTTAGCAGCATGAGCTTGAGAGGTACAAGAAACACCGGCTGGAGAGATACCAAAACGCACCCAAGGCTTTTCTTCTTGAATCATATCATATACCGCCTGAACCATGCGATTCACATTGTCGCGACGCCAATCGCCATGCGACATTGTGCCACCGGCTTCAACATATGCTGCATATTGGTCACCATCACCACTTGAATCGGTAGGCGTACCACTTAAATAAAAGTAGTCATCAAAAAGGACTCCGTCAATATCATAGTTTTGTACAATTTCGCGAATAACCTTCACGATTTGGTCTGTTACTTCTTGAAGACCCGGATTAAGAATACTTGCTTCACCAACATCGAGCAACCATTCGGGGTGAGTTTTACGATAATCGGTTGCAAGAGTCCATTGTCCAATTTGTGATTCATAACGATAAGGATTCACCCATGCATGACATTCCATACCACGCTTGTGACATTCCTCAACAATCCATTCCAATGGGTCCCAACCCGGATCCATGCCACGACTTGACACCAAGTCGCTCGACCATGGTTCATAACTTGACTTATACATTGCATCACAACGGCTACGCACTTGGAAGTTGATTGCGTTCATGTTATTTACTTGCAATGAGTCGAGCAAGCGAGTCATCGATGCTTTTTGTTTATTGATTTCCGATGAGCTACCTGTTGTGTAAATTACATTATCGGGCCAGTCAAGACGCCACACTGTTGCCACCCATGCACTACGCATTTCGCGTTTCACAGGCTCATCAGCAGCCTTTACCACTGGCACTGAGAAGAGAAGAGCCAACATACATAACACTGTTGATTGATAGAATTTTGAGAACATAAATTAGTTATAAAATTAATTTTAGTTAATATTCATTGTATTTCCAACCTACAAAGATACACATTATTAAATACAAAAAACTCAAATTAATATATATTAAGTATCAATCTTTATATTATTAGTCAATAACATTTCAAAAAAACTCACATTCTAAGAAACTTTTCACTACCTTTGCACTATAAATAAATTCCAACAATTCAAACACTAAAAAACATGTCAATAATTCAAGCAGGAAAGAAAGTGGCAATGTGTAGCGACCATGCCGGCTACGAGTTAAAATGCATCATTCAAGGATATCTTGAATCACAAGATGTTAAATATACCGACTTTGGGACAAACAGCACAGATAGTTGCGACTATCCCGACTTTGCACACCCATGTGCCGAAGCCATCGAAAAGGGCGAATGCTTTCCAGGTATCGCAATGTGTGGCAGTGGCAATGGTATCCAAATGACTCTCAACAAACATCAAGGCATTCGTGCTGCTTTATGTTGGACTGTTGAATTAGCAAAACTTGCTCGTCAACACAACGATGCAAATGTACTCGTTCTTCCAGCTCGTTTCATCGAACCTACTCTCGCTCTCGACATTGTTGACGCATTCCTCAATACCGAATTTGAAGGTGGTCGCCACGTGAATCGCGTAAACAAGATTGCAACAAAGTAACATACTGATTAACAATACATATAGTGTGCCAACACAAAGTATTGGCACACTATTTTTCTCTAAACACAAAACACACTACTATGAAACCAAGAAAAAAAATCACACTACGTCCCGTTACACTTGACGATTATATCAAAGCTTCAAAAATAGGGAATCGCGAAGCCGAAATGGAACTGAAAGGTCCGGGGTTTCACTCTACGAGTCGCATTCATCGGTCAAAAAAGACCTACACTCGCAAAATAAAACACAAACGGCTTGACTAACATTTTTTTGGAGGGGCTATTCTAAAATCCCCCCATCACTCCATCTATTCTAATTGTTTTTATTCAAGATTACCAATGCCCCTATAACGCCGGGAACCCAAGCAAGACAAGTAAGGATAAAAACTATTAAAATAGACCCGCAACCTCTGTCATATACCGCAAGAGGAGGAAAAATTATCGCTAATATTACTCTAAATAATGACATAATTAGTAATTTTGTAACAACAATAATAATACAACAAATATAACAAAAAAGTTTCAACATTCAAGTTTCTATGATTGATTACGAACTTTTAGACCGTTTTGAAGCACAATTAACCGAAGAAATGCTTCGCATAACCACCTCACGAATGCTTCTTGAAAGCACCCTTCTTTCAAGCGAAGACATCGACTATCGTTGGAGAGAACTTGCGCCCGAATATATGACCGATGCAGTAAAAGAAATAGCCCAATACCCTACTGTAGCCATAGCATGGGCCGGATATTTAGGCATGGCTGTAGCCAACGGCTGGGACAAAGATTGGGCAACAACGCAAAAGGCAACATATCAATCATATTATGGAGCTGATGGATTTGACGACATGGACGAACACATCGTGCGCGACATTATAGGTTTAAGCCTCAATAGCGACACAGCACAATGGATAGAAAAAACAATTCGCGTGTGTGCTCAAACTGCAGTATCTCGCATACGCCACGAAGGCATTGAGCCACAAAGCCCTATGGCATTTCACATTTTTGCTCGCGCCACAAAGGTGATGTATCGCATTGGCGCTGCGATGGAGCTAAAACGTCTCGGATATAAATTTGAGAAAGTCAATTTTGGCAACAACTTTGAATGTTAAGAAATTCAAGTGATAGGCTGCGCCTCGGCAATACAAGAATTAAAATTTCATTTTATTCTTGCTATTGCGCTCGGCTTGCACTATCTTTGTAAATTAAATATTATACGCAATGGAAATTAAGCCTAAATCAGTATTTCGTCGTGGTGCCGAAGATGGCATGTGGTTTGGACTATACCTTAGCATAATGTTTATTTTCACTGCATTAGCCACTACAATCCCTTTCATCGGATTCTTATCCACGATAATGGCATTAGCAGTACCTGTATATGCGTTTATTACGTTGCGTAAAGGGTTTATTGAAAATGGTTGTTTCTACACTTTTTCAGAGATATGGACTCATGGCATCGTACTTTTTGCTTGTGGCACGCTAATAATGGCATTAACAATCGTAGTATATATGACTTGGATTGACCCCAACTTTATCTATGACCAATGCATTATCGCCATCAACACCTACAAAACAATCGGAGGAGAAATGGGCAATGAGGTTGCTTCGACTCTTGAAAAAGCTATTGAGCAAAACCTTCTACCTACTCCTATTTCGCTCGCCGGAAACATATTATCGTTTAGCATATTTAGTGGGTCGATATTATCAATGATACTCGCACCTATCATTCGTTTCTTTCGCCCTAAAAAAAATAATAGCATTTCTCAGTAATAAAATTTCAAACACTATGGATATATCGGTAATCGTACCTCTTTACAACGAAGCAGAATCACTTCCTGAACTTGAAGCATGGATACGCCAAGTAATGGCCGAAAACAATTTCACTTATGAGATTATTTTCATCAACGATGGCAGCACCGACAATTCTTGGCAAGTGATTCGCTCTCTTCAAAAAAACAACCCTTCGGTCAAGGGTGTATGTTTTCGTCGCAACTATGGCAAATCTCCGGCCTTGAACACCGGTTTTGCTCGAGCAAATGGCGATGTCATTATCACAATGGATGCCGACTTGCAAGATAGTCCCGATGAAATACCCGAACTTTATCGCATGATTACCGAAGACGACTACGACTTAGTTTCGGGATGGAAACAAAAACGTTATGACCCTCTATCAAAAACAATTCCCACAAAACTATTCAATGCCACAGCTCGCAAAGTGAGCGGCATCAAGAATCTACACGACTTCAATTGTGGACTAAAAGCCTATCGCAAAAAAGTGGTGAAACACATTGAAGTATATGGCGATATGCACCGCTATATCCCCTATCTTGCCAAGCTTGCCGGATTTAACAAAATTGGAGAAAAAGTGGTTCATCATCAAGCTCGCAAATATGGTTTTACCAAATTTGGGCTTGATCGATTTGTCAATGGGTATCTCGACCTTGCGACATTGTGGTTTACCGGCAAATTCGGAGTTAAACCCATGCACTTTTTCGGGCTACTTGGCAGTTTGATGTTTATCTTAGGCTTATTAGCAGTTGTTATCGTTGGAGGCATGAAACTATACAATATGTATAGTGGCAACACATATCATCTTGTAACCGAATCTCCCTATTTCTATCTATCACTCGTAACAATGATTATCGGCACTCAACTATTCCTTGCCGGCTTTGTGGGAGAATTGGTTGTTCGCAACTCTCCTCGTCGCAACGACTACGAAATCGAAGAAGAACTCAATATCAAAAACGACTAATCGCTATCACGCCATGAGTTTCAATAATCTTGCAAAATCCCGATACTCTTGTCGCAACTTTGATCGTGACAAAATTGTCAATCGCGACCTCTTGACAAGAATCATTGATTCTGCACGGCTTGCGCCATCGGCTTGCAATCGTCAGCCCTGGATTTTCATTGTTGTTGATGATTGTTGCGAAGTATCCACTCGACAAGCAGTAATTGAAAGCTACAATCGTCCGTGGATGAACAACGCACCTGCATTTATTATAGCTTGTGGCAATCACGACGAAGCGTGGCATAGACCTGCCGATGATAAAGATCACACCGACATTGACCTCTCAATAGCCATTGAGCATATATGCCTCGCTGCAACCAACGCAGGGTTAGGCACTTGTTGGGTATGTAATTTTGATGTAGAGAAAATATCTCATAGCCTCAATATTCCATCTCACATAGAGCCAATAGCCATCATTCCGATTGGCTATTCTGCCGATAGCAACATCCCATCAAAAAATCGAAAAGAATTAGAACAAATCATCAAATGGGGAAAATTCTAAACCATATAATAGCATTAGCAATAATATTTTTGGCAAGTTGCATCTATTCATGCAACACCGACGGATGTACCGAGAACCAGAGTAGCATTCCATTGGCAGGCTTCTATTCTTCTGAAAATGGGACTGCAATCTCTGTCAGCTCTCTTGAAATAATAGGCATAGGTGCAATATGCGACTCCATATTAAACAACAGCATTTCCGCTATCCAACAAGTTTATTTACCTCTTCGTTCAACACAGAACAACACGGCCTATCGTTTTCAATATAACGATTCTATCATTTATTGCGACACTATATGGTTTGAATATAATTCAACACCCTATTTTGCTTCAGAAGAATGTGGTGCGATGTATCGATATACTATCACCTCGACACGTTATACCAATTTTTTTATTGACTCGGTCATTGTTACCGACCCTGAAATTACAAATATAGATGTGGAACGCATTAAAATTTATTTCAAAACCAACTAATCATTTTTTAACTAATGCGACACCATATATTAATTGCAATAATATCTCTATTGGCTATAACGATAAATAGCCATGCACAAAGACGAATCAATCCGGTTGAGACTCCAGCCACACAAACCACGGCTGTAAACCTCAACCCCAAAGACACTACCATTGCGCCCGACCCGTCAAAAATGCCCAACATCATTCATCTTCACGATGACAAAGGCAATGTTGTTTATGTTGACACAGTCACAGGAGAGGAATTCATCGACTCAACAACCATCAAACAAAAAACTGAGAATACATATCCCCTCCTCGATGAAATTACAATAGGGCTTAATATTTGGGACCCAGCGATGCGTTGTTTTGGTCAGAAATATGGGCTTTTTGATATTTGGGCCGAACTCAGCCTTCATAACCGATTCAAACCAATCATTGAATTTGGACTTGGGGCAGCATCTTATTCCCCCGAAGATAGAAATTATACCTACAAAAGTGGCATCTCTCCATTTTTCAAAATAGGTGCAAACTATAACTTTTTATTCAATAAAGAAAAAGAATATCAATTCTATGCCGGATTGAGATATGGGTTCTCTCCTTTCTCTTTTGAAATAACCGACGTTAAAATTGATAACCCTTATTGGAATGAGAATTACACGACTTCGATTCCCTCCCAAAAATCAAATGTGGGTTATGGAGAAATCGTAATTGGGCTAAAATTACAAATACATAAACAATGGTCGCTCGGTTGGGCTTTTAAGTATCACGTTATTCTCCACGAAAGCAAATGCGCATATGGAGAACCTTGGTATATTCCCGGATTTGGCACTCGTGGCGGTTCTCTTACCGGTGCGTTCAATGTAATGTACACAATCCCCTGGGGGAAGAAAAAGACAATTGCCAATCATAACTCCGAAATCGAGACACCTAATCACCCCGAGCCACCCATTCCTTCTTCCAATCGATGAAAACCAAACGCATAATTATCATTGGAGCCTCTTCGGGACTTGGAGAAGCATTGACTGCCCAATTTGCACAATTAGGGTGGATTATTGGCATTGCCGCTCGTCGCATTGAGGCATTAACCAACTTGCAACAAAAATTCCCTCAATCAATAATTGCTACTCAACAAATTGATGTAACGAAGGCTGATGCCGGAGAAAAACTCATTAATCTGATTGAAAAGATAGGAGGGATGGACACCTTGTTGCTGGCGTCGGGAATCGGGTCACAAAATCCCTCACTCGACATTGATACCGAGCTAAATACCGTTGCAACTAACTCACTTGGGTTTACTCACATTGTTGACACAGCATTTAATTACTTCCGCAACCGTGCTCTTAACGAGAAACCCGGACAAATAGCAGTTATTTCCTCTATTGCCGGAACTATGGGACTTGGCATTGCTCCTTCTTATAGTGCAACAAAACGATATCAACGGCACTACATTGATGCACTTGAGCAACTCGCTCATTTTGAAAAAGTAAATGTAAAATTCACCGACATACGTCCGGGTTTTGTTGACACACCACTGCTCAACAACTGTCGAAAATTCCCTATGCTCATGAGTGTAGATTATGCCACACCTCGCATCTCAAGAGCAATCCTACGAAGAAAACGTGTAGCAATCATCGATTGGCGCTGGCGCTTAGTAGTCGCATTTTGGCATTTGATACCTCGTTTCATTTGGCGATATTTTCCCGCCAAATAGCTCTAAAATTATGTATTTCAGCTAATAATACACTCTTTCTCGTAAATTTGCTTTGCGATGAAAAAATATAGTATTAAATTTGCGAACATAATACCTACCATATTACTTATATCGAATCAGAGTTGAATTCATCAAAAAACACAATAATAATGAAATCTAATTATTTGAAATCATTAATGCTCATTATGGCATTAATGTGGTCTTTTCAGTTTAACACATTTGCGCAAAACGCATTCGCTTACGACATATCGGCAGCCGCCACAAGCAACCCCTCGGTATGTCAAGTGACATATTCACTCAATACAGCTGCCACAAGTGCTGTTATCGAGGTTTATAGCAACGACAATAAGGAAACCAAATTGTTTGAGGTTGTAGGAACTACTTCTGCCGGAGTGAATAAGGTAAATGTTTCGTTTATGGGTAAAAATGTCCCTCTTGGCACATACTGGTTCAAAATCAGAGTTACCAGCACAAATGTTTCTCAACCCACAATTAATTCAAAAATCGTAAAAATGTGGTCACCATACGGTATTGCCATCGACAACCACCCCGAAAGTGAGCATTTTGGACGAATACTTATTACCGAAAGTCATGTTGGTATTAATAATCAAACTTCAGGTTACGTTTCCTCTCAAGACGTAGGGATTGGTGTCGGCATATACGCATTCGACCCGCAATTGAATAGCATCAAAAACTCAAATGGTAAAAATGGATTTACAGGGGGGCTTACACTTGCCACTGCCAGCGATACTTACCCTTCAGGTTCAAAGGTTCTAGATCCCAAACGATTAGAATATTCTGAAGACGGAAAACGATTATTCCTATCAAGAGCGGGCGTCAAAGCTCCCGGTGTATATGAATTAGACCCCGATAATCTTGAAGCCGGTGCAAAATCAATATTTAGCGGCACATTAAACACGTCAACCGGTCTTATTTCCACAAGCAGTGGCACTGTGATTACCGGGCCGGCACATGGCATGGACGTATATGGTTCCGGCTCGGACCTAAAAATTGCTGTATATGCAATTGAGACCGGTTATACACCTTTGACATCAAAAGGACAATTAGGCAAAGCATTTGTTTATAATCTTGGGAATGCTACATTATGGACCACTGCGCCTTCCCATACATTAGACATCTTGAATTTTGGTTCGTATGAATGTGCTTGGTTGACAAATGAATATGCCGGAGTTCTTTTTGATAAGGACGCAAAGGGGGTTTTTGTTTATCAAGGACGCGACAATCCGGGACAGGTATCGGGTGGTACATCTACAACCGGAACACTAAAAGACTACTCCTATCTGCATTTTAATTTAACCAATAATACAGCCGACTATGCCGATGAAAGCAAGCGCAAAATATCTATTATGGAGTGGAATCACGACAAAACACTCCTTGCAATACAGCAATATAATGATGAGGACTACAACTCTGATGGGACTTCAACTAAAGCCGGCCGCATAAAAGTGTATCGGGTAACATACAATAATGATGGTACACACTTGACATGGAGTGAGCCAATATATGATGATGTTGTAACCAATGTGGGGTATAACGTGACAACTCTTGCATGGGATTATGCAAATAACCTTTATTTTGGGGGCAATAGTAATGAATATGTAGGCTCTATCGCTATGCCTCGCACGAGTGGTGATGTGACGACTCCGGCTCGCAGTTCTGTGACATTCGACCTCACTGCCATTGGAGCAAGCAATGTGCAGGCAGTGGGTGTAAAAACCAATGCATTAACCTCGGCAAAAAGTATTGATGTAACATGGAATGCCCCTATTCATGGAACAGTAGCATCATATGAGGTTCAATATAAGACATCGGAACAAGCCACTTGGACTTCACTTGGTTCTGTATCAAATACTAGCTACACATACAGCCTTACAGCAGATGCTCAACTTGACGAGACTTACACTTTTAATATTATCCCCACATTTACCACCGGGGAGGTTGGTGCAAACAGTTCTTCAAACACTATTACCGACTATTCTCCTTCAACGCCTATCGATGTAACTGTAGCGCAACAAATGGAGGACGGCAAACACTCTTTCAACCTCACTGTTGATGCAACAATCAACAGCACCAATATCGCAAAAAACACATGTTATAATGTGAATGCCATTGATTTAGCAAGCAAATATATTCTTGTCATTACACAAGAATTGGCTGATATTGCAACAAGTGTAACCAATGCCAATGGTAATGCATTGACGGTGCAATATGGCTCGGTTATTTCAACCGAAAACGGGATTGAAACAACTCAAGACGCTTATTTTATTGAAGTTGATGCCGATGCAACCACTAAGGATATGCCTACCGTAATATTCCATAATGTGGAACCCACAGCAACATACCCCATTGAAGTATATCTCAACGCCTATTCATCAATCGATGAAAACAAGGGCAACCTCACCTCAACCGGATGGACCTATCTCCATTACACCAAAGCCTCGGTTACTTCGACCGCAATGATAATGCCTGGCACGACATTCTCATTTGGTAATGTAAGTATTGTAACCCTTGATGAAAATCCGGTAAGCACAACCAATGAAGATATGCCAATGGGGGCATTC
This sequence comes from Muribaculaceae bacterium, assembly GCA_045531405.1. Taxonomy (GTDB): domain Bacteria; phylum Bacteroidota; class Bacteroidia; order Bacteroidales; family Muribaculaceae; genus RGIG4079. The sequence goes on from JAZSDX010000044.1 coordinate 58,584, forward strand.
CGAGAAGTAAACTCTACAGAGCCAACCAATCCTGTCACATACAATAAAGCTAACTATATTGCCACTTCGGGCAATGTGATTCAAGCACTAAATGTTACCGATGAGGTTCTTGAAAATTGGAACACCACTTATGATATTGACCTTATTCACGGCTCAACAACCCATGAGTATAATGCAATCACAGCAAGTAATTCCCAAATCACGGTCGATTTCGAATACCTCCCCATTGACTATACCGTTGACTATGGCAAAGACAAACGTGGTTACAATCGCGCTAACGACAACACCACATTTGTGGCTAAGGTTGACGTAAACTACACTCGTAATAATGTGACCCAAACAATCACGGACGTTACCGATGGCAGCGAATTGGTTTTGGCATCAAGTGAGTTTATGCCAACTATTGAAATCAGCAATAGCAACGGTGTATTGATTAAGAAAACCGAGACCCACTATGATGACAACTGCAAAGACGCCGATGGTAACTACATCAATGGTGGTTACTACAAAACATATTATGATGCGACGCTGCAATTGACTTGGAGTGCACCAAATGTGTATCACCTGATTGGTTATTATGCCAATGCGGTTCAAAACGGCACACCACTTCATTGCTGGGGTCACTACTTGTCGGACGAAAATGGTGACAAGGCAAACAATTCTTGGATTGAATTTGTGCAAGGTTCTGTACTCACTGACTCACAAATAAACACGATTAACACCAATGTGTTGTCGGGCATAGGTTATACCGGTGCCAATAATTGGGCTGAATTGGCTAATATTGGTAGTCTTCCTCTTTTAGTACACTATGTTTATGCTACTAATGAAGATGACATGCTCGATGGTGAGTCTGCATCAATCAATGTGTGGATAAGCGCCGATTACCCGATTCTCATGAAAACGAAACCACAAATAATCGTGTCGGGTGCTGTCGCTATTGATGACACCACTCCCACTATGACTGTGATACAATCTATGCCATCTTCATCAACAGCCATTTATCTTAACAATCAAAATATCACCACCGGAGTTGAAAACATAATGATTGAATCTCAAAAAGGCAATGTAAGATACTATAATATGCATGGTGTAGAGGTTATCAATCCATCAAATGGTGTGTTTATCAAGATTGAAGGAGAAAAAGCATCTAAAGTTATAATAAAGTAACCCGATATTATATTCTATCGAGTAATTCAAATAATAGAGCTGACAACTATAATGGCTGTCCGCTCTATTATTTATTGGTTTTAACACAAATCCAATAGGCTTTTATTCCACATAAATCATTTTACGTGTCATGCCTCCATCGATTATGATATTTTCACCATTGATAAAATCATTTTCAGGCATGGCAAGGAACACACACATACGTGCAATATCTTCGACTTTTCCAACTCTACGTGATGGATGTTGCAGATGATCCTCCTCTGTCATTGCCGGATATGCCTCACTTTCAATCCACCCGGGTGAGATACAATTAATAGTTATGCCAAGCGGAGCAAGCGACATCATAAGTGCATGTGTCAACGACGCTATTCCCCCTTTAGAAGCAGCATAACCCTCTGTACCTGCTTCACTTTGTTTATATCGAGTAGAACATAGATTTATAATGCGACCATATGCAGGTTCTCCACCTTTTTGTGTGCGATGAATTGCCAAACGGCGTGATGTAACAAAGACAGGGCGAAGATTTAGCGATAATACATTATCAAAATCCTCGATAGTCGATTCTACAAGAGGGACAAAGCCTCCAACACCCACATTATTTACAATTACATCGATATCTCCCCACGACTCAAGCAATCGAGCCATACAAGCCTCCAACGCATCTACATCACGCACATCGACAGGATGGAATTGTGCTCCGGTAGCTTGCGCAGTTGCTGCCCCCTTTTTACTATCTATATCACAAAATGCAACACGACAATCGGCCTTGCGAAAAGCCTCAACTATAGCTCGACCTATCCCCGACGCACCCCCGGTGATAAACACTCTACGCGAAGGAAATTTCACATTTATCGTACCCGGTTTTGCCACCGATGACACTATCTTTGCTTTTAGGCTACCACCCCTTCCCGAGCGATAGTCCTCCATCTTTCGTTCCAAATAATTATCTGCCATAATGAAAGCAAAGATAACTAAAAATTAGAAATTAAAAATGAATAATCTTAAAATCACTCTATCTATTATAAAAATCCCGAATTAATGAGGAAAAATGATATATTTTTGTTATTTTCGCGTGATATTCCTAACTCTAAATTTTTATACATAATGGACTCAGTAAAAGTAAAAATTATAAATCGTTCTTCTAACCCTCTTCCCTCTTACAGCACACTATCTTCAGCAGGGATGGACTTACGCGCTAACCTATCTGAACCTATCACACTCAAACCTCTTGAACGTGCATTAGTTCCAACCGGAATATACATCCAACTACCTCAAGGATATGAATGTCAAATTCGCCCTCGTAGTGGTTTGGCTCTCAAACATGGTATTTCGCTCGTAAACACACCCGGCACTATTGATGCCGACTATCGTGGTGAGATTGGTGTTATATTAATAAACCTATCTAATGAGCCATTTGTTGTAAATCATGGCGAACGCATTTGCCAAATGGTTGTTACAAACTATTCACAAGTAAATTGGTGTGAAGTTGAATCACTTGACGATTCAGAACGTGGAGCAGGTGGATTTGGGCACACCGGAGTTAACTAAAAATTGACACACACTCTCAGCGTGAATAAATATCTCAATAAAATATTTATTGTCTCATCATTTGTCATAGCTTTAATAGCCATGTCAAATACTCTTTTCGCAAAAGAAGATTGGGAAAAGGGTGTCAATAAACGTAAAGCTACACACCTCTACCTCGAAGCCACAAAGCAATATGAGTTGGAAAATATGGGTGGATTTTACGCACTTCTCAATCGTGCATACCTTCTTGACCCTACCGACACAAGCATTGGCTTTGATAAAGGCATGACCGACATGATTATCAATCAAAATGACTCGGCTGAATTTTTCAAAGCACATGCCCTTGCTCGCAAACATTTTGATGCCCACCCCGAGGACTATTACAGTAGCTTAAAATATGGCATGATTACGACCAAAATAGGCTGGAGAAAAGAGGCTCTTAGAGTATGGGGGAAATTGGACTCGATATTTCCCGAAAAGATTGACATTGCCATGCAATATGCCGACGCACTATCAGCATCTATTGACACAACCGAGATTAATAAAGCCGTTGCTATATACAATCGCATAGAAGTTGCTGAGGGAAAAGACATTGGCATCACATCACGAAAAATCAGAGCATATTCGGCCATCAAAGATACCACCCACATTATTGCCGAAGTAGATTCTCTCCTTGCATCTTCGCCAAACAACTCCGACTACAATGTTTTTGCCGGCGAGATATACAATTACTTAGGAGATGACACTAAAACATTAAATTATCTCAACAAAGCATGTTCGCTCGACCCCTCTAATGGCGAGGCATTCTTCAAACGAGCTCTTTTCTATAATGAAATTGGCGACAGTATTGCCTATGATTGTGAAGTGTTTAACGCGTTAAAACACGACGATCTCAATCTTGAAGCAAAAATACAACTATTGACTCAATACATTCGCACTCTATATAACGACCCGGCACAACAACCTCGCATTGAAGAATTGTTGACTGTATTACTTGACCAACATCCTCACCAATACGACATTCACGAACTTTATAGTGCTTATCTCGCTACAATAAAAGATTTCCCACGTGCAGCCGAGCAGTTGTCTTATGCGCTTGACATAGCCCCATCTAATCGTCAAACTTGGACACAATACATTGCATTGTGTGCTCAAACCAATAACAACCCAATCACTATTGACGCTATCAATCGCGCACTTCATTATCATCCCGAAGATGCCGTATTGTTATATCAAGCCGGGGTTACATATACATCAATTGATGCCGATAAAGCAATGCAATACTATCGCAAGGCTCTACCATTGGCTAACGACAATCTTGTTCTCAAATCAAACATTATTTGCTCAATTGCCGACTCGTTTTATAAAGAAGAGAACACCGATAGCGCATTCATTTATTACGAACAAGCATTAGATGCAAATCCCAACAATCTACTTGCGCTCAATAACTATGCCTACTACCTTTCGGTCAAAGGAATAGATCTTGACAAAGCTGAGCGCATGAGTGCCCGCACTGTAATAGAAGAGCCCGAAAATGTAAACTCACTTGATACCTACGCTTGGATTTTTTTCAAAAAGAAAAAATATGATATGGCTCGCCAGCAAATTGATTTGGCTTTGAAGTATAGCGAAGAAGATACTGCCGAACTGCTTCACCACGCCGGAGATATATACTTTATGTGTGGTGAGCTACAAAAAGCATTAGAGTTTTGGAATAAAGCCGTAGAATTAGAACCCGACAATGAATTACTTAAGAAAAAAGTAAAATACAAAACTTTCTTTTACGAATAATTCTCAATGAAAGCATTTAACATCATATTATGCCTCATATTATTGACTATGATTTCGGGGTGTAAGTCATCGAAATCAACCTTGCCAGCCATGGCATCAGATCAATATATCAATGAGAGCAACGATAGCGCTACTTCTCTTTTATCAAATTTTGATAGCGTCGCATCTAATTATAAAGGATGGAACGATGTTGTTGTGCCAATTAATCTCTCGCTTCTTGCGCCAAAAGAGTTTTCGGTTTCAGGACGTGCCACAATGGTTAAAGACGAGTGTATTTTCATCTCAATCAGAGTTTTTGGCTTTGAAGCTGCAAACATCTACATCAATAACGACTCAATATTTGCTTCTTATAAATTAGACAAAATATATATTGCCGAGGATGTAAAAAAATTACTCAACGGCTATCCGGCCACAATTGGTAATCTTCAAAACTTATTATTAGGTCGTGCATTTATCCTGGGTAAAGGAGAGATAACTGCTATTAATAACGATTTTTCTCTTTCTATCAATAAAGACACTTGGAAAATTGCACCTCATTGCGATATCAAAGATATAGAATATCAATTCATATTTGACAATAAGACCAACAACCTATCTATGCTTGATATTAATATAAATAAGTCTAAAAATGTAATATGTGCATATGCCCCTTATAAATGCACTCCAATAGGAAGCATATCTGATGCCATTAACATCTCTACTATATTAAAAGATACTCCATTTAGAGCCATGATAGAGTGGAATCTCGATAAGTCAAAGTGGAATTCAGGAGCAACCCCCAAATGGAAACAACCCAAAGGATATAAGCGAGTGAACGCCTCTGATTTATTAAAAGCCATATAAGCAACCCATATTGTAATGAAGCGTTTATTTATCATATTATTAGCATTAATATCGGTGAGTGTAGTGCTTGCCGACAAATCTCAACGCACTATAAAACAAGAGCAACAACGCACCAACAAAGAGATAAAAGAAACTGCAAAAAAAATCAGTTCTAACAAAAAGAAAACAAAAAAGCAATTAAATCTATTAGACCAATTATCTACCAAAATCACACAAAATACCGATGAGCTTAATCATCTAAAAGCCTCCATTGACTCTATAAATGTCTCAATGTATAAACTCAACGATTCTATAAATTTATTAGAAGGCAAATTAACCAAACTTCGTGAAAATTACAAAAACTCACTACGTTCAATTAGAGCAACTCGTCACTCAACAAGTAATCTTGCATTTATTTTCTCTTCAAAATCTTTTGCCGATGCATACCGTCGCATACGTTACTTGCGTCAATTCAACTCTTGGCAAAATGGAAAAACTCAAGAATTAAGAAATACTATCAATGCAATAAATGAAGCCAAAGCCTCTTTAGTGGAATTACATAAATCAAAAACCGAAACACTAAAACTGACCGAAGCTACACAACAAAAATTACAACAAAACCAAGCACAACAAACACAAGTTGTTGCCGAACTACAAAAAGAGCGTTCTCAACTTGACGCATATATGAAAGAAAAGCAAAAAGAGGCACAACAACTTGATGCGCAACTTGAGCAATTAATCAAAAAGCAACAAGAGCTTGAAAGAAAACGTAGAGCCGAAGCCGAAAAGAAACGCAAAGAACAAGAGCGCAAAAAGAAAGAGCAAGAAAGAGCATTGGCTGAAAAACGCAAGAAAGAAGCAGATGAAAAGAAACAAGACAAGACTCAACCTGCGCCAAAGCCCAAGACTCCGATTGAAGATATTGCAAACGATAAAGATACTGATAAAACCATCATTGACGTCGAATCAGAAGCCCAACGTATATTATCAGATAATTTTGAAGGTAATAAAGGGAAACTTCCATATCCCGTTTCAGGAAAATGTCGCATTGTAGGCAAATTTGGTCGCCATAAGCACCCCGATTTGCCATATGTAGAGACCAACAACAATGGCATCGACATCGAATTAATATCCTCAAATGTTGCAAAAGCAGTATTTGAAGGTAAGGTATCGGCAATCTTCCAACAACCCGGATTTAACTCAATCGTAATGATTAGGCATGGAAGTTACATTACCGTATATGCAAACCTATCAACCCTTAATGTAAAACCCGGCGATGAGGTAAAAATCAACCAAACTCTTGGTGAAGTTTATTCCGACCCCGACGATGATAACCGACGCATTCTACACTTTGAAGTGCGCAAAGAAACTCAAAAACTAAATCCACAACATTGGATTAAATAACTTGCCTGCCTTATGGCTCAACTCTCAAAAAGCAATCTCACTGCCGGAGTATTAAAAGCACTTGGCATTTTTGGTGGAGTGCAAATGATTAATATCATTTGCTCTTTGCTCCGAACTAAATTGATTGCGATTTGGATTGGAGCAGTCGGTGTGGGGCTTTTTGGCATATATAATTCGGTTATTGACCTATTAAATATCATATTTAATCTCGGCATTAGAGATAGTGCCGTACGCGACATTGCCGCAGCTAAGAAATCAACATTAAGCCAGCTCATCATCATTGTGCGCCGATGGTCTCTAATTTTAGGAACAATCGGATTGATTGCAATCATTGCATTATCTCCTTTGTTGAGTACCTTTACTTTTAACGACAGCAACCATATATATGCCTTCATAGCCATCGCATTCATTATATTCCTAACCTCTATTCAAAATGGAGAGTTGGCTATTTTACAAGGCACAAAACAACTAAATCAGTTAGCAAAAGCCTCAATGTGGGGAGCCATAATAGGCGTTTTACTATCCATCCCGATGTTTTATTTTTGGGGCATTGATAGTGTAATTCCAGCACTCATCATATTTTCATTATCAACATTGGGTGCTGTGATTTTTCAACGCATCAAAATACCCAACCCTAAACCCCAAATATCTATTTCAGAAACAATCAACAAGGGCCGTAGCTTTATCTCACTCGGGATATTTCTTACAATATCAGCAATTGCAAACAACCTTGTAACATATCTATTTTTGACATACCTAAATAATGTTGCCGACACTTCTACCGTTGGACATTATCAAGCAGGATTCACATTGGTAAACAAATATATGGGCATATTATTTACTGCCATTATTATGGAATACTACCCACGGTTGTCGCAAGTTAGCAATTCCCGATTGCGAACATCGGTATTTGTTTCTCACGAAATGTCAATTGCATTGTGGGTACTATTACCTGTTATTGCAATATTTATCGCTTCAAGCAAGCTAATCATTACCATCCTTTACTCATCAGAATTCTTAACGATATTGCCATTCATCATTTGGGCAGTCATAGGCACCGTTTTTAGAGCAATTTCATGGTGTATGTCATTTACAATCCTTGCTCGTGGCGATGGAAAGATCTTCATTATAACCGAACTTCTAAGTGCCTTAACATGCATCACTCTCAACATTTTAAGCTATAACTATTGGGGATTAGATGGACTTGGCTTCGCCTATGTAATATGGTATCTCATATATACCATTATAGTGTGGCTTGTTTATCGCTATCGTTTCCATTTATCACTTGGCAAAAATCTATCACAACTTGCCATTTTAGTGATTGGCTCGGCATTAATATGCGTATTAGGATATATTTATTTTGGATGGTACATTCCTGCTATTATCGCAATTATAGTCCTTCCTTATTCAATAAAACACATCCTAAATCGCAGAAAGGCCTAAACTGCAGGCAGACTCATTCCATTTAACTTGCGATATAAATCAAGCGCATATACATCGGTCATTCCCGAGACATGGTCTATTATTGCTTGAATCCGACCATATAAAGTAGGCGCATTAATGTCGTATTGTTGTGGCACCTTTGACAACAATAATTTTGAATAATTAAGATGAGGGAATCTCACTGCATGTACAAATTTTGCCAATAGATAGGTTATAATTTGATTACCTGCAAGTTCAATCTCTACAACTTCACTTGCTTTATATATTTTATCCCAAGACAAAACCGAGCATCTACGATATCCCTCTCTTTCAAGTTCCGGAATATGATCTATTAAACATCCCTCAAAACGGCCTTCTAATATTTCATCTTCATGAGCAACAAATGCTTCGGCACATCGGCTCACTAATCGACCAATAACACATGAACGCATATATGACACTTTTTCATTGGGGTCTTCTACATTTTCCATCACCTCCAACATATGTGCCCTACGCTCATCATCAAAAAATCCCAACAACAAGTCAGACACTTCTTTAGTTGTTAATATTTTCAATTTGTGGGCATCTTCAATATCCATCACTTCATAACAAATATCATCGGCTGCCTCAACAATATAAACCAAGGGATGACGCACATATGCAATTTCTCCGTTTGCCCCATATCGAGATAAGATACCCAATTCATCGGCTATGCGCACAAAATCATTTTTCTCCGATATAAAGAATCCAAATTTATTTGTGGCACCTGCCAACGTTGATTCATAAGGATATTTCACAATAGAAGCGAGTGTTGAATATGTCATAGCAAATCCACCCGGACGACGCCCCTTGAACTGATGAATCAACAATCGCAACGAATTAGCATTACCTTCAAAATGAATCAAATCATCCCATTCTTCGACCGAAAATTCATTTTTCAACACAACTCCCTCTCCCTCGGAGAAAAACGTAGATATTGCTGTTTCTCCCGAATGCCCAAATGGAGGATTACCTAAGTCGTGAGCTAAACATGCCGCAGCTACAATATCGCCAAGATCATCAAGTTTATTACACCATGATTCTAATGCATATCGTTTACGCAACTCATTGCTAATCTCATTTGCCAAAGATCGTCCCACACACGACACTTCCATACTATGAGTCAATCTATTGTGAACAAAAACACTTCCCGGCAATGGGAACACTTGAGTTTTATTTTGCAATCGACGAAATGGAGACGAAAACACCAATCTATCATAATCACGTTGAAAATCGCTACGAGTCCCGGGGGCTGGATTATGATATTGTTCAAGTCCAAATCGTTTATCACTTATAAGACATTCCCATTTCATTATTTCGGTCATATCAAGATTGGTTTATAGATGTTATTATTTTTACGAAATTACTAAATTTTCACATTATCCCCAATCATTGTCCTAATTATTTAACAAATTATCTCATTTAAGTTAAATTGCTCTTTTTTAGACAACAAAATTACCCCAATTAGTTGTTTTATTAAATATTTATACCTACCTTTGTAGCACAAAAGACAATATTGACAACAAAGGGGGTCTCACCTACAAAGTGAGATTCTTTATTTTTTTATTTTTCTTAAAACACTTTACCACTATGGCAATAACTTATATGACCAAAGAAGGTTATAAACGCAAAATGGAAGAAATCGCATATCTTGAATCGGTAAAACGCCCTGAAGTTTCACGCGCCATTGCCGAAGCAAGAGACAAAGGTGACTTATCGGAAAATGCCGAATATGACGCAGCAAAAGAGGCTCAAGGTCTTTTAGAGATGAAGATTGCTCAGCTCAAAGACCTCGTGGCCAATGCTAGAATCATTGATGAAAGCAAACTCAACACCGATGAAGTTCAAATAATGAACAAGGTAAAAATCAAAAACCTTGTCAACAACATGGAAATGGAATATACCATCGTTGCCGATAGCGAAGCTAACCTTAAAGAAAAAAAGATTGCATCAAGCACTCCAATTGCACAAGGTCTTCTCGGGCACAAACTTGGTGATATTGTTGATATTAAAGTTCCTTCAGGATTAATGAAATTTGAAATAGTTGAAATTTCATTCTAATTATATTTAATCATTAAAAACGATTATCACAATGCCAACTATTTTTAGCAAAATTGTAGCCGGAGAAATTCCTTGCTACAAAGTTGCCGAGGACGAAAAACATTTTGCTTTCCTCGACATCAATCCTGTTGCAGCCGGACATGTACTTGTAATCCCAAAACAAGAAGTGGATTATATTTTTGATTTGAACGATGATGACTACCTCGCATTACAATTGTTTGCAAAACGTGTAGCCAAGGCTATAAAACAAGCTATGCCTTGCAAACGTGTAGGAGTTGCCGTTATGGGAATGGAAGTGCCTCACACTCACATCCATCTAATTCCTATTAACGAAGAAGCCGACATGAATTTCTTCAAAGAAAAATCATCTTTGACTACTGAAGAAATGATTGAAATTGCTACCCGAATCAGTCAAAATATGGACAATCAACACTCTGAAGTGTATTAAATCATATTTCCACATAATAAAATAACGAGTGTGTGTTTATTACATACTCGTTATTTGTTTTTCTATAATCTCTTGCCAAATTATTGTATTTCTGAATATCCACCATGCAACCATTAAAACAACCATCACTCCTACTAATATTGGGCTACACAACTTTTGCCTAATCGCAACCATTCGCTCTTTCGGTGCAAAAGACAAAAATGCCAACACGACAAAGTATGGCAACATAATCACAAGATATGGGTTGTACCAAAATGCCTGTTGAAAATCGCCATTAAACAATGCGATTAGCATTCGTTGCAATCCACACGCAGGACAATCATAACCGGTAAGTGAATGAAATATACACTTAAAAAAGCAAGTCCCGGTAATTAAATAATTTAGACACAAAAGAAAGGTGGCAATCAGTAACCACACCAAGCAGGTTACTAAATTGCCACCTTTTATTTTCTTTTTATCTGAAATATTATTCACTTATTATTTTACCTTCGCCATCAGTATATTTCTTAGTTAGAAGCATAATGAAGTCAATCAAAGTCCAAATTCCACAACCTCCGGCTGTTAATAATTGAATAACTCCATTAATAGTTTTTCCTGCATAGAAGCTATGAACACCCAAACCACCTAAAAAGAAGCATAACAACACTGTGGTTAACCAAGATTTTTCACTTTTTTCCATAATCCTTAATGTTTTAATTGTTAGATTTATTATTATTTAACTCTGCCACAAATTTAATCCACTTATTTATAATTTCCAAATAATTCTAATACCATTTCCTAAATTTATTACATTTCTATAGTTTTTCCTTATTTTCATTTAGGAAAATGAAGAATTAAATTATGGAGTGATTGTATTATCTTCGGCTTTTACCGGAACCAACCCTTCATCTGGCATTGGGACTTCAACTTTAATGACCATTTCATGTCGTTTATTTAATCCATCAACTACTTCATTTGTAATATCAAGTGCCGGATTAAATATCACTCCTGCCGATTTTAGCAAAATTGCATCATACTTGCGAAATACGTTATATTCAGCTATATAGTTCACTATCGAATCTTGAAGTTGCTGCATGCGACGAGCATTCTCGGCATTAAACTCAGCAGTGAGCGTCTGTTCTAATTTTTGAGCCTCCTTATACATTGTTTCCAACTTTTTCAAATCTTTTTCATAAGCCGGTCTTGATGCATATTTATTGTTGTTCAACTTTTTCTGACATTTGTCCTCAAAATCTTTTGCCTCTTGATACTTTGCTGTCAATACTTTTTTTGCGCTATCCGAAGCCAACGTTACCCACTCTTGATATTCTATTGCGAGCACATATTTAGAAGTAATAACATCCATATCTACATAACGAATATTTATTGATGGGGCTGTCTGAGTTGAGAGATTCGGGATATGAGATATTGCAATTTCTTGCGCATTAGCATGATATAATGCACCCATAACAAATGCGACAACCAATAGGCTCGCTTTTAATAAATGTTTCATTTGTTTATAATTTTAGTGTTTTATTCTGTTCTACTTACTTCGACTGCCTAAATAGTAATTCGTTTAGTAAGTGTACCGATTTTAAGGATATAAATACCTCGAGATGGCAACTTAAATCGTGTAATTCCCGGTTGAATGGTCTCTTGCGATATTAGTTGTCCCAATATAGAAAATACTTTTACATTCGTAGGTCGTGAGGTTGTTATATATACATAACCTTCATTTACTCTCACCTCGGGATTTTCTGCGTCAATACGTTCCATCTGCACCTTGCCTCCGGTACGTTCCCACAACGAAGAAGCATTTACTCCACAGCAAACGCTTAACAACATCATAGTTAAAAGGATTAGACGACGCATTTTTTTTAGGATTTACATTTTTAATGGCTCAAAATTAATCATTTTTTCTATTATATCAAAATCCATATTTATCCGATATAACAAGGAGCTATGTCTAAATTAGCTTTTTAACCTCTCCGGGGCATAGCCCCACCACCCCTAAGAAGAACTATCACGTAGAAACTGAGGGGTGATAATAAGAAAAAGATGTGCTAAATTGAAATTTAGCACATCTTCTAAATCCTTATTAATCTCAAAAATTATTTTTTTACTTTTGACGAATCTGATTTCTCTGTATTTTTTGGTGCTTCCACCTTATTATAACGCGCATTTAGACCTTCAATCACTTCATTTGTTATTTCCAATGCCGGATTGAAATAAACTCCTGCTGCTTTGTAAAGAATTGCATCATATTTGCGTTCTTTGTTATAATCTTCTATATATGAATTGATTGAATCTTGAAGTTGTCGAGTCCATTGTGCATCTTCTTCAGTGGCTTTACGACGAAGTTCTTGTTCTTTTTTTGCCGCATTTGTTGCCATATTTTGATATTTTTGAACATCGGCCTTATAGCTTTCTTCGGTCAAATAACCATTTGATTGTGCCTTCTTTTGACATTCAGCCTCAAACTTTTGCACCGATGCATATAATGAACGTATTTGAGACTCCAATCTTTCATTTTCTTTCAACAACCATTCCTTATAGTCCTTAGCAAGATTATAATGTTCGGTTATTGAATCCATATCTATATAACGAATATTGGTTGTTGTAGGATAAGATTCTGCTTGTTTTACCGGAGCTGTTGTTGTCTCTTCATTTGAACATGCCATAGTGGCAAACATAAGCAACATTGTGCTTGCTATAAAAGCGATTTTTTTCATATTTAGCTATATTTTTATTATTACTTTCTACTATTTCTTCACTAAATACACATTTGTGTTTATTATATAAGGAAAAATAGCATCCTCACTGCACAAAATGCGTTTTCATTGTGCAAATATATGAAAGGAATCCTAATTTTTTGCCATATATAAATTTTATTTTGTAACTTAGTGAGCGAATAATGATGTTTTTAACATTATTTTCCATCGTTACAAATATTTTAAGCAGAAATAAATCATTAATTAAACACTAACTGATATGACACTAAAAGACTTAAAACCCTCTTTGATTTGGTCTATTTTTGATGAAATCACTAAAGTGCCTCGTCCTTCTAAAAAAGAAGAAAAAATCCGCCAATGGCTTCTTGACTTTGCAGCCCAAAACAATATTTCGGTTAAAACCGACGCTATTGGTAATGTGGTAATGAGCAAACCTGCAACTGCCGGTCATGAAAATGCTCCCGGCATTATCCTTCAAGCACACATGGATATGGTGTGTGAATCAAACGAGCCATTTGACTTTGAAAACACTCCAATTTCTACTCGCGTTGATGGCGAATGGGTTTGGGCTAACGGCACAACTCTTGGAGCCGACAATGGTATAGGTATGGCCGGTGCCCTCGCCGCTTTAGTTGACGACACACTTGTTCATGGTCCTCTTGAAGCACTATTTACTGTTGATGAAGAAACAGGCTTGACCGGTGCTAATAATCTTGGTGAAGGTATGATTTCCGGTTCAATCCTTCTCAACCTCGACTCTGAAGACGATGCTGAAATCTTCGTAGGATGTGCCGGTGGTGTTGATACAACATGCACTTTTGCTTACACTCCTCAAGCAGCACCTCAAAACAAGCAATATCTCAAAATCGCGATTGCTGATGGTCAAGGAGGTCACTCAGGTTGCGATATTCATCTTGGTCGTGCTAATGCAAACAAACTTCTTGCGCGTTTCTTGTGGCAAGTAGCACAAACTCAAGAGTTGACTTTGGCCGAAATTGAAGGTGGCAACTTGCGCAATGCAATTCCTCGTGCTGCTTCGGCTGTGATTGGAGTTGACATGGCAACAAAAGAAGATGTGCGCATCGCTTTCAACAATTATATCGCTGATGTGGAATTTGAGTATGCCGGTGTAGAACCCGACCTCAAACTCACACTCGAAAGCGTTGATACTCCTCAACAATGCATCGACAACGACACTGCTGTGAAACTCATCAATGCTCTCTATTGCGCTCCTCATGGAGTTATCTCAATGAGTCGCGACCTCGAAGGTCTTGTTGAGACTTCAACTAACCTTGCATCAGTGAAGATGCTCCCCGGCAATGAGATACTCGTTACTACAAGCCAACGCAGTTCGGTTGACTCTCGCAAATGGGACATCGCTCACCAAGTAGAAGCCGTATTTGCTCTTGCCGGTGCAAAAGTAACTCATGGTGACGGATACCCCGGTTGGGCTCCTAACATGAAATCACCTATCATGGAGATTGCTCGCGATGCTTATAAAGAACTTTACGGCATCACTCCTGCCATTAAAGCAATCCATGCTGGTCTTGAATGTGGTTTATTCTTACAAAAATATCCACACCTCGACATGGTTTCATTTGGTCCAACGTTGAAAGATGTTCACTCTCCAAAAGAACGCATGCACATCCCTGCAGTAGAACGTTTCTGGGGGCAACTCTCTCTCGTATTAAAAAAGGTTGCCGACTTAAAGAAATAGGCAAATCCTTATGATATTATAAAAGAAAGGAAAGCCTATTGGATGGGCTTTCCTTTCTAAATTATAGACCTAAATAATATACCAATGAAAAAACTATTATTTATCCCATTTTTTGTAGTTTCAGTGGTTGTTGCATTTACAGGCTTTGCCTGCAATAACTCAACTACCGATTCATCTTCATGTGACACCTCTATCGCAGTTGATAGCACGATTATTCCCGATTCCAGCCTCTCCGATTCATCGGCTAAAACGAATGATACCACATATAGCGATGCTAAACTCACACAAAAAGACTACGACGAAGTTGCTGCACGTCTCGGCGTTGAACCTGCTGCAATCAGAGCCGTAGTGGAGATTGAAGCCGGACGAGCCAATAAAGGTTTTTGGGCACCCGGAAAGCCTTTAATCAATTTTGACATGTCAATAGTCAACAAATTTGCATCAAAATGTGGGGTAAAACTATCAAAATATCGCAGTTCTCATCCCGAAATATGGGGTGCAAGCAAGAAAAAATATGGTTCTCAACAAGGTGCAGAATGGGCTCGATTTGAAGCATTACGATCAGTTGACAACACCTTGGGCATATATAGTAGTTTTTGGGGAATGTTTCAGATTGGAGGATTCAATTGGAAACTGTGTAAAACAAAAGATGTAAATGAATTCTTCAGACTAATGAGTCGTTCCGAGCGTGACCAACTTGAATTATTTGCCAATTTCATTGTCTCAAGCAATCTATTAAAATATCTCAAAGCCAAAAATTGGGCAGGTTTTGCGTCTCGATACAATGGTCCAAGTTACGCCAAACGTGGCTACCACACCCGCATGGCGCGAGCATATGCGAAGTATAAAAATCAAAAATAACAATACCATTAAAACATTGTGTTATGAATAAATTAGTATTATTTTTATTTGTAATGATTGCTTCATTTTCATCAATAGCACAAAATAACTCGACTGATTCTTCTGTCAAATATTTCGATATGGGAAAGTCAATCAAATTTTGTGACACAGAATATAAATTTGCGTGGAGTACTCATCCCTATGATTTTTATTATCTGCAAGAATATCTTCCCGATGGGGAAACTTTCGACAATTACAATCAAATGTTTACCGTTGGTGTGATATTTTATGGCGACGCTTCTTATAATAGCGAATTTGCAATACAAGCAAAAATCGAAGAATTAGAAAAGCGAAAAAAGACTGATCAAGTGTGCCGTTACATTGTTGCCGAAAATAATGGCGAATATATCCTTGATTTCATTGTAAGCGACAGCAAAAACGACAAACTAAACTTTGTAGAAGCCGACATTCATTACTATAAAGATGTCACAATAAACGGAATCAAGGCTAACATTTTATACTTTTATTCGCGTAGAGCATATGGCGACGATATTATTCCTTTCATGAAGTCAATTCCCTCTCTTCGAAGCGAATGGTACGAAAACATCACTAAGTTACCTCTACCCAAATTCTAAAATCGGATAATTAACAATATAACCTTGAGAGGCATAATAATAGTTATAGTCTCTCAAGGTTTCTTTTTTTCTAAAATTATTTTATTATCAATGTTTTCAATTACTACCCCTTGCGTTCGATATCTTGAAGATTTACGAGTCGTTTGTTTTCGAGGAATTCGTTGATGCCACATAGGTGCTCACGCACACGACCTTCGCCAAATTCATACACTTTTGTCACCAATCCATCAAGGAAGTCACGATCGTGGCTCACAAGTATAAGTGTTCCATCATAGTCTTGGAGCGCTTGTTTGAGTATATCTTTTGTTTTGAGGTCAAGGTGGTTGGTAGGCTCGTCGAGGATAAGCAAATTCACAGGCTCAAGTAACAACTTGAGGATTGCCAAACGTGTACGCTCTCCCCCCGACAACACTTTCACTTTCTTTGTGCTTTCTTCAGGACCGCCAAACATAAACGCGCCCAACATATCACGAATTTTTAATCTCACATCACCTTTGGCAATATCGTCGATAGTTTGGAACACGGTGAGGTTTTCATCGAGCAACGAAGCTTGATTTTGTGCAAAATAAGCCACTTGCACATTGTGTCCGAGAGTCAACGTTCCTTCATGATCAATCTCGTTCATGATACATTTCACAAGAGTAGATTTACCCTCGCCGTTACGACCCACAAATGCCACTTTTTCGCCTCGCTCAATCATAAACGAAGCATTGGCAAACACTCGTTTGTCGCCATATGCCTTACCCACTCCATCGGCTTGCACCGGATATGTGCCACTACGAGGTGATGGTGGGAACTTCAATCGCAATGCCGATGTATCTTCTTCGTCAACCTCAATGATTTCAAGTTTTTCGAGCATCTTCACGCGACTTTGCACTTGCAATGTTTTTGAATACGTGCCTTTGAATCGTTCAATGAAATCTTTGGTTTCTTGAATCATCTTTTGTTGCTCCTCATATTGCTTTTGTTGCTGTTCGCGACGTTCTTTGCGAAGTTCCAAGTAATGACTATATGAAGCCTTGTAATCATAAATTCGACCCATTGTAACCTCAATAGTGCGAGTGGTTATGGCATCGACAAATCGGCGGTCGTGACTTATTACCACCACTGCTTTTGACGATGTTTTGATAAAATCTTCAAGCCACAAGATACTTTCAATATCGAGATGATTGGTAGGCTCGTCAAGGAGCAACACATCGGGATTTTTCAATAGCAATTTTGCCAACTCAATGCGCATACGCCAGCCACCGCTAAACTCCGATGTAGGCCGGTCGAGTTCTTCGCGTTTGAAACCTAATCCCAACAAAGTTTTCTCTACATCTTCGTCAAAGTGGGTCATATCAATAGCATAAAACTTCTCGCTCAGCTCACTCACACGCTCTATAAGCGCCATATATTCGTCGCTCTCATAGTCGGTACGTGTTGCCAACTGGTCATTTATGCCGTTAATCTCGGCTTCGGTCTCCATTAAGTGAGCAAATGCTTGTGACGCCTCTTCGCGCACAGTGCGACCATCTTCAGTCATCAAATGTTGTGGAAGATATGCTACCACACATTCCTTGGGCACCGACACTGTGCCTCGAGTAGCATTACGCGCCCCTGCCAAAATCTTCAACAGCGTACTTTTTCCTGCGCCATTTTTACCCATAAGGGCAATACGATCGCTTTCGTTGATTTGAAACGATATATCCTTAAATAATGTTGTGCCGCCAAACTCGACGGTCAATCCTTCTACTGTAATCATATTTTAATAGTCGTATTTGCGTTTGGGATTACGTGGAAACCATCCCTTTATCACTCGTTTCTTTTGATCAAAAATTTCCTTGATAGTCCAAAAAGATGAAAAAGAGAACACACCAAGCAATGTTGACCACAGTACATTTTCTACCCAAATTGACAAAACCACGCCCACCAATCCGAGCAACAAAAACCACCACCAACACTTTGTGCCGAAATAATACTCACACTTTATCACCACCGGATGAAACAACCCGATAATCAAAAAAGTACTCACGCCTATCACTAACCCAAGCAAGTGGTGCGTTTGTAAAAACTGCATTATTGTTTCCATAATGCAAAATTAATACTTTTCGCGCAAATATCCACCCACTCGACTTTATAACAATTTCCCATTTTTCACCAATTAGACCTCATATTTATATCATCTTGAAAAGTTTTTATAGCATTCAGAAGATATTTTGCAACATTTGAATTATATTTGCACTGGTTATGAAAATCGTTAGATATACATATAATAATAAGACACAGTGGGACGATTTTGTAAATGAGTCAAAAAACGGCACATTTCTACATCTTCGCAACTACATGGATTATCATAGTGATCGATTTGAGGATTATTCTCTTATGTGTATTGATGACAAAGGGAAATTAGTCGCAATACTTCCTGCAAATAGAGTTGGCAAAGTGGTGTATTCCCACCAAGGTCTCACTTATGGAGGATGGATCACCTCAGCAAAAGGCGTGAATGCCACATCTATGCTTAATGTGTGGGATGCAATGAACGACTTTTTTGCGACTAATGGGATAAAACGGTTTATATATAAAGCCATCCCTCATATATATCATCGTTACCCGGCAGAGGAAGATATATATGCTATTTTTAGGAGCAAAGGGGTTATTCATTCTACTCAAATATCAACGACATTACCTCTTGACGATTCACGATTGCGATTTAATGAAAATGCTCGTCGTGGCATAAAAAATGCGATAGCCAATAATGTGGTTAATGAATGCACTACTGATTTTGGTCCATTTTGGTCCATTTTGACACATATGCTTCGCGAGCAACATAACACATCGCCTGTTCATTCGCTCGGAGAGATTGAATTATTGCATAGCCGATTCCCCAAAAATATAAAATTGTATGTTGCCCGACAAGATGATGAGGTGGTTGCAGGTGTTGTGATGTTCTATACTCACACAGTGGCTCACGCTCAATATATTGCAGCCTCACCCAAAGGAAAAGAGTTAAAGGCATTGCCTCTATTATTTGACCACATTATTAATAATGAGTGTGGTGATTGCCGATGGTTTGACTTTGGCACCTCAAATGAAAATGGAGGATTATATCTCAACGATGGACTAATAACACAAAAATGTGGAATGGGTGGTCGTGGCATCGCATATAATATATACGAATTAAAGATTGAGATTTAATTTAATTTAATTCAATTCTCCTTTGCCTTCGCGAGTTATTTCGGGATTGGCACTATCGACGCAATCAACAACGGTTGAGGGGGTTAGTTCGCCATATCCTCCATCAATTACAATATCAACTACATCT
The DNA here is from genome assembly GCA_045531405.1 of Muribaculaceae bacterium. Lineage (GTDB taxonomy): Bacteria > Bacteroidota > Bacteroidia > Bacteroidales > Muribaculaceae > RGIG4079. Next base: position 78,472 of record JAZSDX010000044.1, read on the forward strand.
TCATATTTCATCGCTATGGCTTGAGGATTTGTTCCATCTTCGGGCTCGTCGTCCCATTCTATTGATGTGGTGAGAATGGGGTTGCCTAATCGAGATGCAATTTCACGTGCGATAACATTATCAGGCACACGAATCCCCACCGTTTTTCTCCCTTTGAAAACTTTAGGTAGCGTAGATGCAGCAGGTAGAATAAACGTAAATGCACCGGGAAGATTCTCGCGCAAAAGTTGGAAAACACGATTATCAATGCGAGCATATTGCGATGCCTGAGAAATATCACTACACACAATTGATAGATTTGTGCGTTGAGGGTTGATTCCCTTTATTTTACATATGCGCTCGATTGCATTATTATTCAACGCATTACAGCCTATTGCATACAATGTATCGGTAGGATATATTACAATTCCTCCATCTCGCAACGTTTCAACAACCTCATCCATAAATCGGTCATTGATATTTGATGTGTACATTCTTAAGATTTTCATGGTTAATCGTTTTAAGGTTATTTTTGTGCCGATATAACTTCTATTTTTATATCAGATGCCGAAGCGTGGCGAACAAGCAAATCGGTAGTCAACTCAATCGTATCATCTACCGATATTTCTTCGCCATAGATATTAATACACATCAGCAATCTTCGTGTTTCGGGGCTTAACTTAGTGCGTTCTTCATCACTTGTAGGAGTTCCTATCCCTCCAATTTCATCACGATAGATGGGCAATGATGCTATATTCAATAATCCACGTCCTATTGCATTAAATTCTTCTCCCTCGCGACCTACCCCTAAATACAAGGTATTGCCTTGGATTTTGTCGGCATCAAAACCTCCAATCGAATATCCGGAGCGCACTGAAAGCAAGTTTATCAAATCAATCAACGTTAATGTGCGATAAAGTTCCATACCCTTTACCAATCGTCGGCAAAGCGCCTCACTTGACGGACGATAACGATTAGGCTCTTTTCCTAATGATTTATACGTTTGACGAGTAGCAGCAATACCAGACCGTTTGTTAATCATGGGCATATCATATGTTGCTCGCACCCGTTCTCCTTCTGCAAGCAATTCTTGCCACAAAACATCAGATGTTGCACCATTTTCAACATTCGCTTCAACCACAATTACCTTAAATTGTGGTGCTACTGCCAATATGTCTGAATCAAATAGGATTTTCATTTCCGAATCAATTTATAGTTGCAAAAATAATAAATTACTCGTTTTCAAACAAAAAAAGAGACGTCATCACGACGTCTCTTTTCCTTTAAACCTTTATCTTAATCTAATACTATGAAAAACACACATGCAAATGTAAGTACTATTTTTGAATTAGCAACAATAACAGCTCTAAAATGAATAAAATTTAAGATTTTTTCATATTTGTCAAAGGCATTCACGCCCAACTGCAACAAAAAAATTCACATTTACCCATAAAACATTCCCTTTTCTCAATTGTTTTATCTATTATTCATTTTAGAAGCGGATTTAGCTAAAAAGCATTTTAGAGCATTTAAAATGATGTTTAGAGCACCTCAACATCAAGTTGACTCCATATATTTTGGCAGTTTATCAATAAATTCGTAACTTTGCAAGCCTAAAATTAATAATGTATATATAACTGAAATATCATTATAATTCCTATAAATATATTAAATTATGAGTAAAGAAAAGAAATTCTTGACCTGTGATGGAAACCAAGCTGCAGCACATATCTCGTATATGTTCTCAGAAGTAGCAGCAATCTACCCCATCACACCATCGTCAACTATGGCTGAATATGTTGATGAATGGGCAGCAGCAGGACGCAAAAACATCTTTGGAGAAACTGTTCTTGTACAGGAAATGCAATCAGAAGGTGGCGCAGCAGGTGCTGTTCACGGCTCACTACAAGCAGGAGCTTTGACTTCAACCTACACTGCTTCACAAGGTCTTCTCCTTATGATTCCTAATATGTATAAAATTGCAGGAGAATTGCTCCCTTGCGTATTCCACGTATCGGCTCGTACACTTGCTTCTCACGCATTGAGTATCTTTGGCGACCACCAAGACGTAATGTCGGTGCGTCAAACCGGTTTCGCAATGCTTGCTGAAGGTTCTGTTCAAGAAGTTATGGACCTTTCGGGTGTTGCACACTTGGCTACTATCAAATCACGCGTTCCTTTCGTGAACTTCTTTGATGGCTTCCGCACATCTCACGAAATACAAAAAATCGAAATGCTCGAAAACGAAGACCTCGCTCCTCTTGTTGACCAAGAAGCTCTTGCCGACTTCCGTGCTCGTGCATTGAATCCTGAAGCTCCTGTGGCTCGTGGCATGGCTGAAAACGGCGACGTATTCTTCCAACACCGTGAAGCTTGCAACAAATACTACGAAGCAGTTCCTGAAATCGTTGAAGAATACATGAACAAGATTTCAGAAATCACAGGTCGCAAATATGGCTTGTTTAACTACTATGGTGCAGAAGATGCCGAACGCGTAATCATCGCTATGGGCTCAGTTACAGAAGCTGCTAAAGAAGCTATCGATCACATGGTGGCTAATGGCGAAAAAGTGGGTCTTGTTTCAGTTCACTTGTATCGTCCATTCTCAGCTAAACACTTCATCGCTGCTGTACCTAAAACAGCTAAACGCATCGCTGTTCTTGACCGCACAAAAGAACCGGGAGCTGTTGGCGAACCATTGTTCCTCGATGTTAAACAATGCTTCTATGGCAAAGAAAATGCCCCCGTTATCGTGGGTGGTCGTTATGGTCTTGCTTCTAAAGACACTACTCCTGCTCAAATCATTTCAGTATTTGAAAACCTCGCCCTCCCCGAACCAAAAGATCAATTCACTGTAGGTATTATCGATGACGTTACATTCACTTCTCTTCCTCCAAAAGAAGAAATCGCTCTTGGCGGTGAAGGTACTTTCGAAGCTAAATTCTTCGGTCTTGGTGCTGACGGTACAGTAGGTGCAAACAAAAACTCTGTAAAAATTATCGGTGACAACACCAATAAATATTGTCAAGCATACTTTGCTTACGACTCAAAAAAATCAGGTGGTTTCACTTGTTCTCACCTCCGTTTCGGAGACGATCCAATCCGTTCAACCTACTTGGTAACTACTCCTAACTTCGTAGCTTGCCACGTTCAAGCATACCTCAATATGTATGATGTGACTCGTGGTCTTCGCAAAGGTGGTACTTTCTTGTTGAACACTATTTGGGAAGGTGAAGAACTCGCTAAGAACCTCCCTAACAAAGTAAAACGTTACTTTGCTCAAAACAACATCACTGTTTACTACATCAACGCTACTAAGATTGCTCGCGAAATCGGTCTTGGCAACCGCACCAACACAATTCTTCAAAGCGCATTCTTCCGCATCACTGAAGTAATCCCTGTTGACCTTGCAGTAGAACAAATGAAGAAATTCATCGTTAAGAGCTACGGCAAGAAAGGTCAAGACGTGGTTGACAAAAACTACGCAGCTGTTGACCGTGGTAACGAATACAAGACTCTCGCTGTTGACCCAGCTTGGGCTAACCTTGCTGATGATGAAGTTGCAGCTAACAACGATCCGGCATTCATCAACGAAGTTGTTCGTCCTATCAACGCACAAGATGGCGACCTCTTGAAAGTTTCAGCATTCAAAGGTATCGAAGATGGTACTTGGGCTCAAGGTACAGCTAAATACGAAAAACGTGGTGTAGCTGCATTTGTTCCTGCATGGCTTTCAGAAAACTGTATCCAATGTAACAAGTGTGCTTACGTTTGTCCTCACGCCGCTATCCGTCCATTCGTGCTCGACGCTAACGAAATGGCAGCTTGTCCTTCAGCTGATGCTCTTCCTGCAATCGGTAAACAATTTGCCGACATGAAGTTCATTCAAGCTGTTGACGTTCTCGACTGTCTTGGTTGCGGCAACTGTGTTGACGTTTGTCCAGGTAAGAAGGGTGTGAAAGCTCTCGAAATGAAACCTCTTGAAACACAACTCGAAGTTCAAAAAACTTGGGACTACTGCGTAGATAAAGTTGAATCAAAACAAAACCTCGTTGACGTTAAAGCTAACGTTAAGAACAGCCAATTCGCTACTCCATTGTTTGAGTTCTCCGGCGCTTGCTCTGGTTGTGGTGAAACTCCTTATGTGAAACTTATCACTCAACTTTATGGTGACCACGAAATGGTAGCTAACGCTACAGGTTGTTCTTCAATCTACTCTGGTTCAGTTCCTTCAACTCCTTATACTACAAACAAAAGTGGTCACGGTCCTGCTTGGGCTAACTCACTCTTCGAAGACTTCTGCGAATTTGGTCTTGGTATGTCAATTGCCAACGAAAAAATGCGCGCACGTCTCGAAGGTTACATGAACGACGCTCTCAACTGTCCAAAATGTGGCGAAGAAATCAAAGTTCTTGCTGCTGAATGGATTGAAAACAAAGAAGATGCTGCTAAGACCCGCGAAATCGCCGACAAACTCGTTCCAGCATGCGAAGCTTGCGGTTGCAACACTTGCAAAAACATTCTCTCTGTTAAACAATATATTGTGAAGCGTTCACAATGGATTATCGGTGGTGACGGTGCATCTTACGACATCGGCTTTGGTGGTCTTGACCATGTGCTCGCTTCAGGTAAGAATGTAAATATCCTCGTTCTCGACACTGAGGTTTACTCAAATACCGGTGGTCAAGCATCAAAAGCTACTCCTATCGGTGCTATCGCTAAATTTGCTGCCGCAGGTAAACGCGTACGCAAAAAAGACCTTGGTCTTATCGCTTCAACCTATGGTTATGTTTACGTGGCTCAAATCGCTATGGGTGCCGACCAAGCTCAAACACTCAAAGCTATCCGCGAAGCTGAAGCATACGACGGACCATCAATCATCATCGCTTACGCTCCATGTATCAACCACGGATTGCGTGCAGGTATGGGTAAAGCTCAACAAGAAGAAGCTAACGCAGTTGCATGCGGTTACTGGCACTTGTGGCGTTACAACCCTGCTCTCGAAGCTGAAGGTAAAAACCCATTCACTCTCGACAGCAAAGAGCCTAACTGGGACGAATTTGAAAACTTCCTCAAAGGTGAAGTGCGTTACGCATCAGTTATGAAGCAATATCCTGAAGAAGCTGCCGAACTCTTCGCTGCTGCTAAGGAAAATGCTCAATGGCGTTACAACAACTACCGTCGCCTTGCTCAACAACAATGGGGCGTAGATCCTGAAAGCAAGTAATATCTAACTTGTCATTATAACAAAATCCCTCGAGTCAATGACCCGAGGGATTTTTATTTATTCAAACAATTTCTACAATCTTCTACAACTTCAATAGTTTCATCAGATAGCGGCGTGGTTGGTCTATTAAAATACACCCATAAAACACTCCCAATGCCACTGCCACGACAAATAACGTAAACATGGGCAATGTGAGTTGTTGCCACATATCCTTTACCCAGTGAGTAAAAGGAATCCACACCAATGGATTTTTATGTACAAGATATACTGCAAACGCCGATGAAGCACAATAATTCACTATATAATTAAAAAAGGTCATTGAACGGAACATCATAAAGAAACTTATTGATGCCAACACCACAAATGGCGAATTATAAGCAAATGCCATTTTAGATGTGCCATACAATGAATTTATCAATATCAATGCCATTGAAACAACCCACGCAAGAGTCGCATACAGCCCCATACGTTTGACATGTGGCATAAAACGACTAATATATCTACCAATAAGATAAATCATCACAAGATGCAAAATGGTATAGCCTGTGGGATTAAACTTTCCACTCCAAAACCAACCTGCATACAAATTAAATGCCACAAACACTCCAAGCCAAACGCTATATTGCTTGCATGTCAGCGTCTCAATCGATTTATTCAAAAACGGAGCAAGAAGGTATAAGCCTAAATAAGCCGGCACAAACCACAAATCGGTGTGGGTGTAAACCATCAAACTCTCCCCTAATTCTTGCCAATCCCATTTCCCATTTATACCAATTGCCACAATGCAATAAATTGCAACTGCATAAAACATACAATATAACGTAAATCGAACAAGCCCTTTCCATGAAGCTCTGATCCCAAAATATCCCGATATAAGCACAAAGCAGTTTACTCCAATAATAGATATACTTTCTACAATCAATCGCCACCAATCACGAGAAGTCATTGATGCGATATCGCCCATAGGTTGAGGCAAGCCAAGCGAAGCCCCATCTATATGCACAATGAGTATCAATAACATACTCACAATGCGAAATAATTCAATATTTGATTGTCGTTGCATATACATAATATATTATATATGCATAAAATCGCGATAGATATCGAGTGCAGTTTTTATGTCATCTTCGGTAGCAATACAATCAATATGAATATCACCCACGTTTTTCAACATCGTAAAGTTTATTTCGTTGGCCGAATCGTTCTTCTTGTCGTGTCGCATAAACTCTATTAGCGCGTCATAGTCGTCGCAGGAAACATTAAATGCCCCATAGTTTTCATAAATATATGTAGCCAATCGCGTCAATTCATTTGAGGGGAACTGCAATTGCATGTGCGACAATACTAATTCAACGACCAACCCCCATGCCACTGCATAGCCATGAGGAATGGGCGATTTGCGTAGCAATGCAAGCGATTCAAAAGCGTGTCCGGCTGTATGTCCGAGATTAAGGGCACGACGTATTCCCTTTTCGGTTGGGTCTTCCTCTACAACATGTTTTTTTACCATCACACTCTCTTGGAGCAACTGCAACATATCTTCGGCTTCAATATTCACCACATCGTTTGCGAGTAGTCGATTATATGTATCTGCGTTTGAAATCAACCCATGCTTGAGCATTTCGGCATAGCCCGAAAGCAATTCCTCTTGGCTCAAAGTTGAGAAGAATCGTGTAGATATAATCACAGCTTCGGCCTCACAAAATGCGCCGATTTCATTCTTGAATCCATGGAAATTTATGCCGGTCTTACCTCCCACAGCGGCATCAACGGCACTCAACAATGTTGTGGGAATATTTACAAATCTTATACCTCGCTTAAACGAAGCTCCGGCAAAACCGCCAATATCAGTAATTACGCCTCCACCAATATTTATCAACAACGACTTGCGAGTTGCACCGCCATCAACAAGTTGTGCCCATATATGCATCAACGATTCGATATTTTTATTTACATCTCCTGCTTTAATTGAAATTAGCGATGCGCTACCTATTGCCGATGATTCGCCCACAAGCAGTGGCAACACTAAGCGTTGAGTATTTTCATCTACAAGCACAAACACCTTTGAGGGGTTAATCTTCTCAACCAAAGCATCTAAATGCGATGCAACGTCATTGCTGAATATCAAATCTTGATGTTTCATTTAATCTATAAGATTGTCGTATTAAACATTTTGAGAACTAATTGAGGCAACAACTCAGCACATTGCGTCATCGATTCAAACACAATTGTAGCTCCTGCTTTCACCAATTCCTCTTTTGGAATAGGACCCGTTGTTACAGCCACCGTAAATGCTCCGGCAGCACTCGCCGACTTCACGCCCAATGGTGCATTTTCGATAGCTATCGCTTGCGAAGGGCGCACTCGAGCCATTTCCATTGCCTTTATAAATGGTTCGGGGTGAGGTTTGCCACACTTCACATCACGCGAGGTCACCATCATATCGGGTGTAAATGCACCGGGGAAATCTCGGTCAAGACGATCGATTAAGGAACGTTGCCCCGACCCTGTTACAAGCACACGACGCATATTTACCTCTTTGAAGAAATCGAGCATCTGCATTGCGCCAGGCATAGGCTTCACCGACGGCATTTGCGTAAAATATAGAGCCTTTCGTGCATATAATTCTTCTATTTCTTGAGCCGTCGCATCACGCCCGTATGCTCGATTAAAAAGGATATTGAGAGTTGATGCTCCTGTGCGACCTTCATACATAAAGAATTCATCGCGGGTTGACTCTATCCCCAATTCCGTTGCCAATCGATGCCAAGCATCGGCATGGTTACCCATTGAGTCATAGAGTGTGCCATCCATGTCTATGAGGGCTGCGAGTGGTTGCAACTGCTTATAGTGACGACGCCAAAGAAACGACAATATTATATCATCATTTATTTCCAACATCACTTCTTTTTCTTCTTATCCTTCTTTGATTTATTGTCGTTATTCCCCTCTTCGGGCGCTACTGCCGGTACAGGTGGTGCTGACAATACTCCTTCTTGAATAAACAACAATGAATCGGCTTTAGATATTGTGTCATTCGCCTCATCTTCGGCAAATCGTTCTACCTGCTGACCGGTATTTATGAGATTAAGTTTACCCGAACGGTCGATACCTCGACGGAACACATTTTCAATTTGACGCAACAAATTCACACGCGTAGTATCTACAATAGCCACCCTTTCGGCCACCATATTTTCCTTAAACTTGGCACGACCCAGCCTCACTTTCATATCATCGGGATTACCCTTCAGATTTATACCAAACTTAAATGGTATAGGAGATTTCAATACCGACACATGGTAATTAAAATTCATTGCCATATCATTGTAGCCGAGTACTCCCAACTGATATCTATCAATATTAAACATGAATGGGAAAAGTTCCATGTGTGAATCTTTCACCAACACCTCTACCTCCATCTTGTCTATCATATTTTTATTTTTATCCTTAAACAGCAACCATTTCGACACCGTCTTAAATGTCTCGGCATCCATCAAAACAAGACTATCACCCACAATTTTTATAGCGGCATTGAGCGATGGCATAACAAGGTTCATTGCCGTATCCACATCGACCGTTGCTGCAATATCGGCATTCACAATACCACTGATATCTTTCATCAAAGGCATTATTGTATCTACTGCCGGCACTAAATCAAGGAATCGGTCAATATAGAAATCCTTAACCTCCAACCCAAAGCCAAAGGTCATATCCTTTTTCGTTGGAGCCGAATATAGAGCCGAAAGATTCACGCTACCCATATCGGTTGACGAACGCAATTGGTCAAAGCGCAACGAACCTCGATAGATTTGCACATTACCCGACATGTTATGCATCAACAAATCACTATAAATAACATTCTTAGCCGTCACACGCATAATTGCATCTACATTCATCGGTATCAACAACGCACCGACCTCTTGCGTCTCGGCTTGTTGCTCGATTGCAGCCTCTAACGATGCCTCATCTTCTATATTTTCCAATGTCGCCCCCATTCCGGTCGAAGTCATGGCTTTTTCCGAATATGCCGACCCGGCAAATACAGCCTCTGCCAATTGATTGACATCAATAGTGTCACTTCGCAACATAAACGCAATCTTCAATGGTTGATTGCTACGTCCTCTCAATGCCTTTTTAATATTGCTCACAGCTCCGGTCACCGAGAAATTACTGCGTCCGGCTTTATATTTCAAACTGTTCACAGCTACGCTATCGGTTGTAAACTTGATATCAACGTCCGACAATCGATTACGCAATGGGAAATATGGAGTAAACAATCGCGCACTCTTCGACTTTATAGAGCCTCTCACATTCCAACGATTAAGCAACGCTCGAGTGCTGCGATCAACGCCAAAATCCATAGTTGAGTACTCACTTTCAATGCTATCTAACTTTGCACTACGCGACTTGCGTTGACCTCTTAATTCACGGCGCGCCAACACCAATGCCGAGTCATTGGATATCGTTGGATTTTCTTTCACCATTCGATCAAACGCAGCCTGCAACTGTGGCGACATATTGCGACGAGGCTTCAAATGAGCCATCACTGAGAGTGAACTTTCGCGTAGATTTACTCTCATTTCCTTTGTAACTGCACCGGCTCGTCCTATGTTCATTCTCAACGACAATTGAGGCACCTGTTCTTGTTTCTTAAATCGACGCAACGATGCCATACACTTCACATCGCGCAAGCGCAAGCGCATCGAATCGGCTTCGGAATAATAATTCAACCTGCCAAAACTTATTGCTCCACTTATAGGATTTATTTGTGTCGAGTCGAGCGACGATGCCAGGTTGGCACATCCAACACCCGCCTTAAGTGCCGACATTCGCAATTTATATGTATCATATCGGAATGCACATGTATCAACCTTTATCGAAACTCTCAACATGCTATCAATTCGGTGATTATTGCGCACAAAGCTTTCACTTGTGCCCAATTCCATCTCTATGTTTCTGCCATAAACATTGATAAGCGTATCGGTCGAATTATAGCTCAAATCATTGACCTTTGCACTTCCTTTCAACAACATGTGATGAAAATTATTTTTGTTCAAATGACTTTGTCGCAACTTAAATTGCGCATTGGCATTCAACACACCTTTCAACACACCATCAATATTTTTAGCCACAAGTGGTGGCAACTTGGCAAGATTCATCATTCCCTTAAACTCCCCGTCTATCATAGGGTCAGAGATTAACGACGACACTGTCGTAGATAATTCACAATCTACACCCATGCCATTCATTTTCACATTATTCACTTCCACCACTGCGTCATCAAGATTTTCGCCCTTGAGAACTGTTTTTACGGTAGCAGTGAAATTATCCACATCCAACTCCCCATATTTGAGATAGCAGTTAGGAATGCCAATATTCAACTCAGCCCAAGGAATAGTATCGGTAGCCAAGTTATAAGGTTTGGTAAGTTGCATACCAAACTCCAACATTGCGTTTGTATTTACTCCCTCCAACATTGATGCATATTCCTTAGGGACTCTCTCTCTCACATCGGCATATCTTATGGGTTCAAGCTTCACACTCAACTCATTTATTTTCATTTCATCACCCACATCAAACCTACCATTGATACGCGACTTTATGATATCTACATTCGCCACAAAATCTTCCAATGCTACAAGCGAAGGTGTCGATTGATCCCACTCTATGCCCCCGTTAAACACAAATGGCACATTTTCAAGATTTATCAGCCCCAACAATGGAGAGCGCACATCACCCTGCACATCCAACATATATTTAGGATCCTTCTCTCCATTAAGTGACACATTTTTCAAATGCAACTTCACATCAATACTATCGCCCAACGAAAAATATCTTATAGGCTTAGCATCTATAATAGCAAACTTATTGATAGCGATGACCGGCAACTCTGTTTGCGAAGTATCAACCTCAGTCTCAGCACTTGATGGTGGCACTATATTATAATTGGCAATCACACTATCAACTGCCACAAGATTAACCATCGGTTCATGCAATTCAATATCATACAAACTCAATCGGCCCAACACCAGCTCTCCGAGTTTCACTCCACCCCTAAAATGCTTCAACGACAATAAGCTATCGGCATTGGCAGGCAACTGTCGTCTCACCGAGTCGGCAACACCTTTGAGCACCCGGCTCTCCATCACAAGAGAATCAACCTCAAGCGTGATATCGGGAAAAGTCTCCCACACCGTCAGCTCCACTCGTGACACACTCACGTCGGCATCAAGACTTTTAGAGAGATACTCCTCGGTCAATGGGGTTAATCGTTCGGGAGTAAATACACTCACGATTACTTGCAACAAACCAAGGATAAACAACACCACGGTCAAGATGCTCCAACCTGACACTTTTAACACCTTCACCCACCAAGGCTTCTTGCTCGATTTTTCGCCGTTTTTATCTATATTTTTTTCAGTGCTCATATTGCTTTTGACTTATTATTTTGACGGTCTTACAGTCACATGAAAGCAACTTTGTTTCGCTTCATATTTCACATAACAACGTCCTTGAGATTGAAACTCTTGCAACACTTCCGACAACAAATCGGTCAAATTGCCAAATGTTCGAGGATTTTCAGCCGAATCTTTCACAAACTTTGAATAACTGATATCAAACGTTGTTGCATATTGATGAGTCGAAACCTCAATTGCATTTTTATTTCTGCGCATCAAATCTTTTATCGTTTCGGGCGTACGCAACACACTTGTCACCTTAATGCGGTACTTGCTTTGTCCACGCTCCCACAACAATTCATTAAATCTCCCTCCAATCTCCTTTAGCAACTGTGAGGCTTCGGGAACAAGGAACGGATAGGAATGAGTCAACTCATCAAGGAAATATTCTTCACATGAAGCAATCAATTCCACACCTCGCGACAAGTTCCATGCCGATGCCATATCGGTGATAGGCCTAATCCCCATTTTCTCTGCCGCAATCAGTTGCACATGATTACTATCATTAAACACTTCCGACCTACGACCCCTAAAATTAGTTTCGAGAGGTTGTGCCACCTCCGAGTCATCCACTTCCAACGAAGTATTCCAACGTGCATCGGGACAGCGATTCAGTATCTCAATAGCTGCCTCCACATCAAGTGGACGCTCCTCATCAGCATCTTCTTCCTCGGCAACCTCCTCCTCGGCAACCTCCTCCTCGGCAACCACAACCGCATCTGCCCTTTTATCTTCCTCTTGAGCGATTGTATCTATTGATTCTTCGACTGCCTCCGACGGTTCACTGCAACCACCACTGCATCGTCCCAAAATAAACGACACAACAGCAACCACAAGAATAATTATCCTATATTTCTTTCTTTCGCGATTTCTCATATCAATACCCCACTGTTTGAACAAGTATTACTCGTTGCGAATCCTTGAGATTGAGTGCCTTTGCCAAGCCCTCGTTATCAAAAGAACCTCGAGTCACCGTGCCAATTTCGTTTGACGCGCACCACAAATATATATTTTGCATCACAGCACCGGCATCGGTCCCCGCAAATATATCATGAGGCATCAATGCCTTATCACTAACGATAGCAATGTTTAACGGTGCTTTCTTGGCATATTCTTGAGCCGCTGCATAGTCACGAATATCCTTATCGGTTACTTGCTCTAATTTATTTTCTTTTGCTACATACAACCATGCGCCCTCGGGAGTGATTACATATACTGTTACCTCCTGCTTGTTCAACGCTGTTGGGATTGTTAGTTTATCTTCGCGATTAAAGCCACAAGCTGCCCACAAAAGGTCGCTTAACTGCTGTGTGGTTAATCTCTTTTCTGTTGAAAATTCACGAGTCGATTGACGTTTTGAAAGAGCCTCCATCAAAGGCATGCCCCCCGACTTTTGAGGTTGGGGCAACTCAATATCCGATGCCACACCACTTAGCGACATCACCGAGAGCATAGATGCTATAACGATACGTTTCATTTTTTTGCGATAATAATTGATTTAACTTGTAAAATTAAACCATTCTCATCTATTTCCCAAAAATAATCACGTTAAATAATAACAAATCACATAAAAAGTGCTCTTCTGTCAAAAAATCAAGAACAGAAGGACAGAATGGGCAGAAAGACATAAGTTTATTATTGCTATCCGGGAAACGTCTGTAGGGCATCAAAAGAGGGTTCAGTTGCTGAATTTATGCGGTTGAGAGTACTTGTTGTAAATTACAAGCCCCATATATATGATTAAATCATTGAAGTAGTGCGAAGCACATGAAAGCGAAGCGTCTATAATAACCGCGTGGTTGAGGTCAAAGACCGAAACCTCCGGTTATTACAATCTACACAAATGCGTCTGACAGACGCGAAACAATCATA
>JAZSDX010000043.1:0-34039 GCA_045531405.1 Muribaculaceae bacterium
GACAATCAGAGAGAAAAATTAAAACGTATAAAAAAACAACACACAATGGAGCATGCTCCATTGTGTGTAACTAAAAAGTTATTAATTTTGTCCTAATAAATAAGTATTAATTTTGTAACGCTTATTTAGGACTAGTCAAAAAATATTGGTATTGGATAAGCGCTTTCATGTGCTTCGCACGTATTTGTCCTTGAAAATGTTTTATCGGACACCAATATAAAAAATAAATAGCCTTAGGTTATAGTTCTTGATAAGAGGGAATGTCGGGCAGGAATTTATAGGTGTGATTCTCAAAATCAATATGACAACAATAGTGATTAAGCCCATTTGAAACGATGAGGTAGGGGGCTTTGAATACCATATTGTAGCGAATAATTTGGTCAAATGTTTTTTGCGATATTTTAACCGAAGGGGCTTTATACTCAATGATAACAAGAGGTTGTGCCGATGAATTATAAACAATAGAGTCGCTGCGACGAGATGTCCCATTGAGAGATAATGCAACCTCATTTGCCATTAATCCTGACGGATAACCTTTGTGGTCGATAAGAAAAGCTACAAAATGTTGTCTTACCCATTCTTCGGGAGTTAATGCCACATATTTATTGCGTAACCTATCAAAGATTTGATGAGTGCCATTAATCGTTGAGGTCACATTAATATTATATTGTGGTAGGTTGAGGGGTGTCATTATAATTTTGTGGAAAACGGAAATTTGTGTAAATTTACACAATAAATTGATTATAGCAAAATATCAAGTTCATGGCAGCTTCATCAGTCACATTTGAAAGTCTTAAGGCGCAATTGGCAAAGCGTCAATATGCACCAATATATCTATTGCATGGAGAAGAAGGATATTATATTGATGCTCTCGTTAAAATTTTTGAACAAATTCTGCCGGTAGAAGAACGAGACTTTAATATGTACACTATGTATGCTCCCGAAGTGTCGCCTGATACGGTGATGGATGCATGTCGTCGTTATCCTATGATGTCGGTATATCAAGTAGTGATATTAAAAGAAGCGCAAGCCATTAGAGCCGATCAGTTGAATAGATTACATCTCTATGCTTCACAACCATCTCCAACCACGATTCTTGTGATTTGTTGCCGTAGAGCTGTGGCTAAAGCTAAAGACTTGATTGCTGAAATAAAGAAAAATAATGGAGTTGTATTTCTCTCTGAAAAAATAAAGGAGTATAATGCAATTAATTACATTAGTTCATATATAAAGATAAAAGGACTTAATGCTGAGCCAAAATCTCTTGAGATGCTTCGTGATTATATTGGAACCGACTTGTCGAGATTATATAATGAAATCGATAAGTTGGCTTTGATTCTTGGTCCTAATGCAATGATTACGCCCGAAAGTATAGAGCGAAATATTGGGGTAAGTAAAGATTATAATAATTTTGAATTGATTGATGCATTGGCGCAAAAAGATGCATTGAAGGCTTATAATATTATAGAATACTTTCGGTTAAATCCTAAAAATAATCCAACAGTATTAACGGCAATGGCAATTTTTGGATATTTCTCTGATCTCCTTACTCTATATTTTAGTAAAGATAAATCAGAATCAACATTGATGGCAATGGTTGGAGCAAAATGGCCGGTGCAATTTGCTCGATTTAAGTCGGGGATGAAAAATTATAATGCATATCAAGTAATAGAGATAATTTCGGCAATCAGAGAATTTGATGCAAAAAGTAAAGGTATTGATAGCCGGCAAAATGAGTATTTGTTGTTGAAAGATTTAATCTTCCATATCATCTCCGCACCTGGGAATATTGCATTCTGAGGCTTGGTCTAAAATTTGTAGAGCTAATGTAGCATCTTCTTGGCGAACGAGTAATTTAATTCCTCCGATAGAGGTAAAAGTCATAGGATATATGCTTGACATAAGCTCATCATTAAGTATGCAAGCGATGCCATTACTTTCAAGTATGCCTTTTGCGATATGTGCTTCTACATCATTGGCAAATTCTCTTAACGTGACAAGTGTTGACTGATTGTTTTTATTCATAATTCAATTATTTGATGTTTCTTTTATTAAGCTCGGCTTGGTAGCGTTTGGCATTGGCTAAGTGGGTGGCATAATCTACCGCAAAATTGTGGTATCCTGAGAAATCTTCTTTTGCACACATGTATATATAATTATGATTTGGTGCATTCAAAACAGCTTCAAGTGTGCTTTTTGAAACAATGCGAATGGGCCCGGGAGGAAGCCCGATGTTTTGGTATGTGTTATAAGGAGATGCGACGGTTAGATGAGAGTGGTTTATGCGTCTTAAAGAAAAGTTTCCAATAGCAAATTTTACGGTAGGGTCGGCTTGAAGTTTCATCCCTTTCTTTAAACGATTTATGTATAATCGGGCAACCAATGGTCGTTCATCAGTCTTGTTGGTTTCTTCCTCTACGATTGAAGCAATAATAGAAATTTGCACAGGTGTTAGCCCTAATGTTTTAGCTTTTGCTATGCGTTGTTCATTCCAGAATTTATCATAATATGAGAAAAGTTTTTTGACAACCTTTTTAGCAGGAGTGTTCCAATAGAACTCATAACTATCGGGTAAAAATGCTGCAGGAAATTCTTCATGCTTAAACCCTTCAGCTGTTAAAACAGAATCACATGCCGATAAAAATTCAGTATCATTAAAATGCATGTTTTTAGATACTTTTTCGGCTAACTTGTCCATTGTCCTGATATTGTTAAATACAATTTTAACGGGGGTCTGATAATTGTTTTTTAATGCACGGCTCATCTCAAAAACCGACATCCCCGGCTCAATTTTATATGCACCTTGGCTTGTTTGAATCTTTCCACCCATTAGATACCAAAGTTTATATACTCGTCCGCCAAATTTGTCGCCAAGTTTGTTTTTTAACGAATCATTTAATGCGTCGTTATCGTTGCCGGAGATTTTTATCCAACATACTTCTCCGTTATATTCATATGAGGAGTAATAATATGCTCCACCGCAAATTATTGTGATGAAAATAATAATCACGCCTAAGATTAAAAAAATGCGACGTGTGAGGTTTGTGTTTTTAAGTTTCTTAGTTTTTTTAGTTTTCATGATTGCAAATATAAGTAGTAATATTGTAAATAAAAAATTTTATTTTTAATCGGCTAATAGTCAATTTGATAAAATGTGGAGTGTAAAATATCTACTAAATTTACTTGCAAATTAAAATATTTTACCTAACTTTGCACTGCTATTCAGAAATGTAGCACATTTGGAGAGATGGGTGAGTGGCTGAAACCAACAGTTTGCTAAACTGTCGTAGGAGTAATCCTACCACGAGTTCGAATCTCGTTCTCTCCGCGCAAAACAAAGTAAAATCCTGTAAGTTAATCGCTTACGGGATTTTGCAGTTTTAAGGTCGGACGAAAGTCGGACAAAAGCAATTCAAAAATTTCAAACCGTTTGCATTCTTATCCCCAAAGAATGTAAAAAAAAATGTCTATTTTTTTATCTCAAAAAAAATCTCTTAATGAAGTTTTAGGCTTCACATATCCGAAGCTTCACACCGGTAAATCATGGTATGTTGATTTTTATTCTTATGACACTAGTTTTAATATACCTAAAGATACAAAAACTTTAGGACATAGCAAAGCCCCGGCTTGGGAAAGTCAGGGCTTTGTCGTTTTTTATGAAACAAGAGAGGCTGTGCCTGAATTTTGACACACCCTCCTATATATGTAGAATGAAAATTGTTAGCAACTTGCTTGCATCAATTCGGCACCGAGAGCGCGAACTTCAGCCATAATCAAGTCTTCTCGTTCTTTTGACGGCTTTTTAGAGCCATTGATGTATGAAGCGAGCAAACTTTGTTGCAACCCTAAACGTCGAGCAATAGCCGACACGTTTATTTCGGGGTGAGTGAGGAAGAATTTCGCGATGCCTACCGGTTCGGGGTTGTCATATTCAAAACTCTCGAACGATACATCTTCATCAAGTTCTTCCCAATGAATACCCATACGACTAATGCGATAGTTATTGCGTTGCTCGTCTGTTGCATTTAGCAAACGCTTATAATACAACAACGATTGAAACAAAGTGCGACCATCGTCAGTCTCACCATAAATGCGGTTATCTGCAAACCAAATCTTTGTTAGTACCATATCGTTTATATTTTAAAGTTTAACAAATACTTTGGGAATTAGTTTCCAAAGTACTCGTTCCATTTTGAAATTGCTAATTCTTTGTTTTCTTCAAGGATTGACTCTGCTAATTTG
This sequence comes from Muribaculaceae bacterium, assembly GCA_045531405.1. Taxonomy (GTDB): domain Bacteria; phylum Bacteroidota; class Bacteroidia; order Bacteroidales; family Muribaculaceae; genus RGIG4079. The sequence continues at coordinate 4,243 of JAZSDX010000043.1, forward strand.
ATGTCTTTAGGTTTTATTCCGTGATTTTCTTTTAACACTATACCTTCAGGTAAAATATCAAATTTTGCATCACCATCGCCATTCTCCACGTGAACGTGGATTGGTTCGTGTTCACGAGACCAAAAGAAGAAACGAAGTCCAAAGGCTCTAAATATTTCGGGCATATCTTATTGAGTTTTAATTACTATGCAAATATAGGTTATAAATTTATAACTTGCAAATTTTTGAGCAAATATTTTTACACCCCCCTGCTCGTGAGAGTAGGGGGGTGTAAAAAGAAATGTCTATTAAAGGTTTAATCAAACACTGCATCATCGGGTAACAACGCTTGGTGCATTGACCATTCGGGTGAACAGTTCAGTGAATAGATGCAATAGCCGAGTTCAGTCATTAGTCGAGTGATAGTATTAACATCTATGTCAACCATTCCCGACAGTTCTTCAAGTATTCCATAAAATGTTTTGTTTGCGAGAGTTTGGAATGCCTGTGTAACACCTGAACCGGAAGCACCGAGATCTTTGAGTGTAGCCGATACTTGCATTTGGTCCATCTTAGCTAACTGGTCAACGAACATCATAAGCCCCTCGGTTGATGAACGATTCAGAGCCGCTGTAAATTCTTTTACATCAAGCCCAGCCTTTTTTGCGAATTTAGATGGTTCTGCGTACATTTTAGTGATGACAGTTTGCATTGCCGTAGAACCTTTCTCCATGGAGACATTATTCGCATCGAGGACAGCCCCGAAAGCAAGCATCTCGTCCATTGTCATGTGAGAAGAGTTAGCAATCGCACCCATTCGTGACGAGAATTCAACGAGGTTTGGTGCCGATGCCGCACAATTTTGTGAGAGGGTATTAATTGTAGAACCTACCGAAAGCATTGCCTTTTCAGTTCCCATTTCAGATTCAAGGTTGAAGATCCCCGCAAGTTTTGAAATGATTTCAGGAGCTTCAGCCCCGAGTTCATCCATAGCAACGCCGATAATATCACCAGCCCGGACGAAGCCCATCACATCTTCAACGCTGTTTTTACCGAGGCGACCAGCTGACGCAGCAAGTTCATTGAGACCATTAAGCGAAGTACGAGTATCTATTTTTTTGAATTCCTCGTTGAGCTGTTCGACCTCTTCGCGAGTCATGCCGGTAAACTTTTGAGTATTGGCCATAGCCGAATCGTGTTCAGCGTAAGCATTTACAAGCCCTTTCAATTTACCCACAACCTCGTCATATATTTGCATCCCAGAAGTCATCGCAACCGCCAAATTAGCGACATTTGCTAATTTATCCTTTGACGAGCTAACTACTTCACGGCTTTCAGCTTGAATCTTCTTCAGCTCGGCGTTAACCTGTTTGATTTGTTCTTGGTATGCTTTCCACTCTTTGGTGCCACGTTTGACCGCACCCGAATTTAGCTCCTGGTTGATGAATTTAAGGGTATTTTGTAGTTCTTTCGGTGTCGCTTGAGATAAATGCTTCATCGCATCACGAATGCGAGCAGCGCGAAGAGTTGCGTTATTAAGTTCTTTGTTAACTTTGCGAAGCTCTTTCTCGGTCTTGGCGATAGTTCCTTTGTCACCAATGCGAACTGCCTCTGCAAACTCTTGACGAAGTTGTCGAGCACGAGCAGATAACTCACTTACTTTTTGTTCGGCTTCTTGGTTGTTAACGTGGATGTTAACGGTAGCATCTTGTGTTGTTGACATATCTTTGGAAATTTAATTGTCCCAAAGATACCCCCTCCGCACCACCCCCAAAAAGACGAGAGCCACCATAAACGGCAGCTCTCGAAACGTTATATATGTTCTCTTTTAATAAGGGAATTTACCAGTCCAAATCCATCTTACAATCCAAGACACAATACACAAAGCAAAGAACCCGGCAAGTGCCAACCCTAAATAATAGGCTATATTTGCAACAATTACAAGAAAAAAACCTCCTACAATAAAAGCTATTGCAAGTACAAATACTACAAATTTTCCTAATGGTGCAAAATTAAACATCGTTGTAATATTTATGGGTTAATATCTTTCTTATTGCTACATTGTAAATATATAAAATGGTTTTGACTTTTGCAAGTTTTATGGAGGGGAAACGCCCTAAATATTCCATTATGACCAACTAATTGTCCTATTCTTCAAAAAGGGCTCTCATCATAGACCATTCAGGACAGCCTCTAAGGTGTATTTTATAGCCGAGAGCGAGTAGCAACTTGCACACGGTGTTTATATCTACTTCGACTATGCCGTCAAGTTCACTAATTATCTGGGCAGTGGTCATATTCGCAAAGTTATAGCACGGAGGATTTACCGGACAGAAGTAACCGAGATATTGACACACCAGGATAATTGTATTATTAAATCCGTAGTCTTTAGGGTTTGACGTTATTAGTTCAAGTTTGCGAGTATAAGCCTCGTATGCTTCTATATTAATGTTTGGGTCTAATATCATGATTTTTTGTTTTTAACGGTTACTAATGTTGATTTCATTCCAGATGGGTGATGCACAGAGAGTGCTTCCCATTTGCCGACCGGTTTGTTGAAGAACCAAAGCACCATAACGCGTTTTGTTTCGGCTGCTTCGGTTTGAGCGAGTTTCTTTGCTTCCTCAATGGAAATCATGCCGAGGTCAACAACATAGTTACCGTGGCGTATTTGGCAAAAAGCGGTCTTGCCTCACCTCCTTTCGTCATAGGAACGATAACGCGAGCGAGGGCGATAGTAGCCACGATGATAGCGAGTGCGAAACGCACAGGGTGGTCGGTAGCGAGGTAGAACCAAGCAGCGAGACCCGACAGCATGCCGATTGCAAGAGCAAACTTTTCGCTTGTTACAAGGTTAATCACTTTGTGGCAGATAAGTGCCACGTTACTTTTCACGGCATGGAGCTGTGCCAAAATCCTATATTTTGACACAGCTCCTCGATTTTGTTAGTAAATTAGGAGGTCTCTAATTTCACGTCTTACAATGTTTCTGAATTTTTCTTTTTGACCTCGGTCTCTAATTTTTTGGAGGATTATAACCAATTCTCTGATTTCCTCCATTCTTTTAATGAGATGATTGCACGGTTAATCTTTCTCACCTGAAGCAGAAAGAAAAACCAAACCGATTGACAAATGAAAGTGCGAATTTCAATTTGGATTTGGAAATTAAGAGTAAGTTTTGAAGTAGCTCTTTAATCCAAAGGGGTTGCGAAAGCATTAAAGCGGTGGAGGAAGCCACCCGCCCCAATCGGTTTGATTTATAACACAAAGGTATAAAAAAATGGGAAACAACGAAAAAACGTCTCAAAATTGGGGAGGGAAAAGAGAGGGAGTCGGGAGAAAGAAAACAACACGCAAAAGCATAGCCTTGCGCATTCCCGATGATGTTGTCGAGATATTAGACAACGTCGAAAATCGCTCTGCATTCATTATTGAGGCAATTCGCCACTACGCAAAGCAACAAGGCTAACGAGCAAAAAAAATCCTGTAAGTTAATCGCTTACGGGATTTTGTGGTTTTAAGGTCGGACGAAAGTCGGACAAACGTTCAAAGTTGTTTGTCTTTTGTAGGGGTGTTCAATATATATCTATTATAGTATGAAAGAAGAAGAGTTGTAAGTGGTAGGGCAATGATAAGACCTACGAATCCCAATAATGCGCCCCAAATAGATAGAGAGAGAAGTATGATTGCCGGATTGAGCCCCATTGTTTTTCCCATGATTTTAGGCACCAAGAACAAGTCTTGTATAACTTGTACTATACAATACACTGCAATACATTCGCTTAAAATAATCCAAAAATCACATCCGGTATCAACTGAGTAAACAAGGCAAAGCAAAGTAGCAGGGAGAAATGAAATGAGTTGTAGGTAAGGAACCATATTGAGCAAGCCAATAAACAATCCTAATACAACAGCCAAAGGAAGTCCGATTATTAAAAAACCAATGCTGAATAATATACCAACTGTAAATGCAACAAGAGATTGACCTCTAAAGTATTGGTTCATGCTGGTTTTTACATCATGTCCAATGGTAAATACTATTCGACGGTATTGAGGTGGAATCATTTTTTTGAATCCTCGCATCAGTTTTTCATAATCCAACATTATAAATATTACATACAAAATAACAATAAACCACCCAACGATACTCATAATCATGTCGATACCACTGGATAAAAATGATGATGCCAGATTGTACACACTCTCAATATTTTGTTGAGTTATTAAAGTGGATAATTTGTCAAAGTCAATAAGCTCACGTAAATAATCATGCACCTCATTGGGTAGATATTGAATGTTTGCATTTGCAGTTGCATATTGCTTGAACATTGCTGCAATTTGTTGTGATTCTTTAATGATGACCGGGATGAATATAACTCCAAGAGCAACAAGGATACTCAATGTTTCAAAAAGTGTAATGGCAATTGCAGGAAATCGTTTTTTGAGTTTTAAGATTCTACAATTGAATTGAACAAGAGGTTCTAAAATATAGGCAATCAAGCATGCAATGAAAAAAGGTAGTAGAACACTCGATAATTGATTTATGAGCCATAGACCAAGTCCAATGAGTATGACCGAAAATACAATTCTAATAACTCGATCAAAAGTATATGGTTTGTTATTTGACATATAATAATCTCTTTTTATGTATGAAAAATTAGATTCATTTTGCGAATATAGTAAATTAATTTTTATTCAACGTTGGATTTCATTAACTTTGTAGCAAAATAAATAATAAATCAATCATAATTAGTTAAGATGACAGAAAAAAAACAACAATTATTGAGCGATAAAGCATGGATAAGATGGTCTGCTTTATTATTGCTTGCTTTGGCGATGTTTTTTAGTTATGTCTTTATGGACATATTATCGCCAATTAAAGATTTGATGCAATCGACAAGAGGTTGGGATTCAACCGCGTTTGGAACAATGCAAGGCGCAGAAACATTTTTGAATGTGTTTGTTTTCTTCTTGATTTTTGCAGGTATCATTCTTGATAAAATGGGGGTGCGGTTTACAGCACTTTTATCGGGAACAGTGATGCTTATCGGAGCTGTGATAAATTGGTATGCAGTTACCGATTCGTTTATTGGAAGTAGCCTTGAATCATGGTTTAATAATAACCTAAATTATATCCCTGGGTTTGACGAATTGGGAATCTCTCCTTTCTATAAGGGTATGCCTGCATCGGCGAAATTTGCCGCAATCGGATTTATGATTTTTGGTTGTGGTGTTGAAATGGCTGGTATTACAGTGAGCCGAGGTATTGTAAAATGGTTTAAAGGGCGCGAAATGGCATTGGCAATGGGATCGGAAATGGCATTGGCTCGTTTGGGCGTTGCTACATGCATGATATTCTCTCCATTTTTTGCTCGCTTGGGAGGTAATATTGATGTGTCACGTTCGGTAGCATTTGGAGTGGTGCTTTTGATGATTGCTTTAATTATGTTCATTGTATATTTCTTTATGGATAAGAAATTAGATGCGCAAACCGGTGAGGCTGAGGAAAAAGAACCATTTCATGTTAGTGATATTGGTGCGATATTGCGTAGTAGCGGTTTCTGGTTAGTGGCAATGCTATGTGTATTATATTACTCTGCAATTTTCCCATTCCAAAAATATGCGGTAAATATGCTTCAATGTAATTTGTCGTTTACTGAGGTTGCAAAAGATTCATTCTGGGCATCTGATCAAGTTACAATTGTGCAATATTTTATAATGTTGGTGGTAGCAGCAGGTGCTTTTATAAGCAATTTTACTAAGAATAAAAAGATGAAATATTCAATGTTGGGAATGTCAATAGTGGCATTAGTTACATTCTGTTACATGGGATATATGCGTCAAAGTGCCGAAACGGTTTTTGCTGTGTTCCCATTGTTGGCAGTTGGTATCACTCCAATTCTTGGTAATTATGTTGACCACAAAGGAAAAGCCGCAACAATGTTGATATTAGGGTCGATATTGCTTATTGCTTGTCACTTGACATTCGCATTTGTGCTACCAATGTTTAAGGGTAGCCCTATTGGTGGATTCATTGTAGCTTATATTACAATTCTTGTGTTAGGGGCAAGTTTTTCATTGGTTCCGGCATCGTTGTGGCCGAGTGTGCCTAAATTAGTTGACCAAAAAATTATAGGTAGTGCATATGCATTGATATTTTGGATTCAAAATATAGGCTTGTGGTTATTCCCTATGTTAATAGGAAAAGTTTTAGATAATACAAATCCTGAAATTACCGAAGGATTGAAAAATGGAACAATAGCACCCTCTGAAGCTGCTACGATGTATGATTATACGGCTCCACTTATAATGTTGGCTTCACTTGGAGTCGCAGCCTTGATTATAGGTCTGATTCTAAAACGAGTAGATAAAGCAAAAAATATTGGGCTTGAATTGCCAAATATAAAGTAGGATAACTAAAACTGAGATAAGAAAGATGGCAACAATTTGTTGCCATCTTTCTTGTTATTTGGTGGTAATTATTTTACCTCAAAGAATGGAGCGCATCAAGCATTCCTTTTAATTCAGCTCGTATTTTTTTTAGCCGGTCAATCGTTTTGTGTCGTTGGGAGACATTGGAATGGTTGTGGCGTATTTGTTCTTGAGCTGCATCAAGTTTTAATCCTTTTTCTTTGACTAAATAATAAACCATTCTAATCGTCTCAATGTCAGATGGTGTGTATAAACGAGTCCCATGATTATTGCGTTTGGGATTTATAATAGTGAATTGATTTTCCCAATAGCGTAAAGTTGAGGCCGGTATATTTAGAATCTCTGCAACTTCTCGTATTTTATAGTATGTTTTATTGTAATCGTTGTTCATTTTCGCTGATTATAATGGTGTGATGCAAATTTCGCAAATATTATGGATTATATCAAATTATAATGCCACATTTGTACTATTTTTTATTGTTGAAAGTGGAAATTGTGGTAGTTTAGTAATTTTAATGTTTTAATGTAGATGATTGTGAATAAAAATCGTTATTTTTGCAAATTAGAATATTATTAACTAAAAGATAAATTAAATGAAAAAAGTTTACTTAAGTGTAATTTTAGCGAGTGCAACATTGTTGTCGTTTGCACAAAGCAAAATCGATCTTGCCGGTCAAGCTGCTCTAAAACAATATAAGTATATTGAGCAACTTGGTGACGATAATCTTCTAAAGTCGGATGAAAAAGTAGAATTGAATGCAGTTCAGCCTTTTAGCAAGGCTCCGGAACGCATAGTGGTTCTCGTTGACTTGAATAAAGATGCTGATTTGGCTGAATTGGAAGCCGAAGGTGCTGTAATTCGTTCTCAAGCCGATAATCTTGCTCTTGTTGAGGTTGATGTTGATAAAGTAGTTGCTGTTTCAAATCTGAAATCAGTAAAATCTTTGTCAATGCCTAAATTGGCAAAACCTCTTATGGATCAAGCTCGTTCAAAAACTGGTGTAAATACAGTGCATCGTCCATTAGGGAAATTGCCACAAGCATATAAAGGAGCCGGTGTAGTTACCGGTCTTGTTGATGCAGGTGTTGTTATTAATCACCCCAACTTTATGAATTCAGATGGTTCTTCTCGCGTGAAAGCGGCATGGACAATAACAGGCGAGAACGCTAATGTTACAGCTTACGACACAGAGTATAAATTGAGCCAATTTACAACCGACCTTTCAACAATGTCGCATGGTACTCACGTAGCTGGTATTATGGCTGGTAGTTATAAAAACTTGGCTGATACTATTAACTATTATGGCGTTGCAAGTGAATCAGATATTTTGATGGTAGGTCTTGGTAATGATGCCTATGATAACAACATCCTTTTAGGTGTTGAAAACATTATTAAATATGCTGAGAATAATAATCAATCATGTGTTGTGAATCTTTCTTTGGGTAGTGGGTATGGTCCTCATGATGGAACAGAGTTATTTAGCCAATATCTTGATAAATTGGCTGAAAGAGCCGTGATTTGTGTTGCTGCCGGTAATGAAGCAGATATGGGCGTTGCTATCTCGAAAACAATGACAGCAACCGATAAAACAATCAATACCTTTGTGATGCCTTCGGTATATGAAAATGGTCAATTGGGTAATGTCGAAATTTGGAGTAATACAAACCAAACATTCAAGGTTACCCCCGTACTTTATGATTTGACTCAAAAAACTATTGTGTATGCGATGCCGGCGGTAAGTTCAAGTACTAATGGAGAATTCAAGTTTGTAAGTACAGAAAATTATGCAGAAGAGGGAGATTTAAGATCAGATATATTTGATAGCGCTTATTCTAATGGATATTTAGGTGTGGGGTCGAAAGTTGATGAATATAATAACCGTTATACAGCACAACTTACATTTTATTTGGCATATAATTCAGTCACAAATCCCAAAGGAAATATTGCGTTTGGTTTAATGATTGAAGGTAATGCAGGTCAACGTATTGATGTATATGCTCCATCGGGATATAGTACACTTGCATCAAATGACATCTCAGGATGGATGAATGGTGGAGGAGAAGGCTCTATCACAGATGCATCATGTGCTAAAAATGTTATTTCAGTAGGCTCTTATACAACTCGTGATAAAGTTCCTGTGCGAGTGAAAGGTTATTCTTATAACTTCTCTTCTTATGTTGATATTGATGAAATTTCGGCATTCTCAAGTTATGGTACACTTGTTGATGGTCGCAAATTGCCACACTTGGCAGCACCCGGTTGCCTTGTCGTATCATCAATGAGTCCTTACTATATGACTTTGGCTTTCCAACAAGGTGTTTATCAAAATGAGTTTATGTTGGTAGCTAAGACTACGTATAATGGTAGCCCATACTATTATGATTATATGATGGGTACATCAATGGCTGCCCCATTTACATCGGGTGCGGCAGCTCTTATGTTGCAAGCTAATCCTAATTTGACAAGCAAAGAAGTGCGTGATATTTTGATAGCAACAGCCGATAAAGATGAATTTGTTACAAACTCATCAAATCCTGTTCAATGGGGTGCCGGTAAAATCAATGTGCTAAATGCAGTGAAAACAGCAATTGATTATGCAGGAGTAGAAGGAATAAAGGTTGATGAAACTCAAAATGTATTTGTTTCTGCTATTGCTCAAAATCAATATGAAGTAAATTATGTAGGAGCATCATCAATCAATGCAACTCTATATAGTGTATCTGGTCAAGCAGTAATAAATGCTTCGGCTCAAGGTGATAATGTTGTAGTAGATGCTTCATCTGTGGCGAGTGGTGTTTATATTCTTGCAGTTGAAGCCGATGGCGCAAAATATACAACAAAAGTAGTGGTGAAATAATTGACATTACATAACTGACAAAAAGCCATTATCGGTTTGCCCGATAGTGGCTTTTTTCTTATTTTTGTGGAGAAAAGATTGAATTTGAAGTAAAATATGAAAAGAATAATAACATTATTATTCCTATTTGTGGCATTGATTACAGATGCTTCTACTCCGTTAGATAATAGAAGCAGGGCTTTTTTAGATCAAATTAAGCAATCTGCACAAAATGATGTTTTGTTAGGAAAAGGATTGAAATCTGCAACAGATGTGGGTGGTACGGCCGATTCGTTATATTATTCTGTCATAATGAAGTTGTCGAATAATTCAGTCATAGATGAATTGATTTCACTTGGAACGGTTATATTTCACCAACGTGAAAACTTTTTGTTGGCAAGCATACCATATAGTCAACTAGATTCAGTGTCACGGTTACCTCTGATTAATAAAATGAGTTTGTCAGAGCCGATGTCTTTGACACTGGATAGTGCTCGTGCAATGACGAACGTAAATGTAATAAAACAGGGAATAAACTTGCCAAAATCATATGATGGCAAGGGGGTTGTGGTTGGATTTTCTGATATAGGATTTGATCCCTCGCATCCCAATTTTACTGATGGGCGTTTGTCGAGGATGGTTCATTATGATGCGTTACATGCAAAAAAATATGATATGACAATTCCACAACAAATATTTGGGTATATAGATACAACGGAATGGCATGCAACACATGTCGCAGGTATATTAGCCGGTGGTTACAAGGGGTTACCTTATTTGGGAGTTGCTCCTGGCGCAGAGATTGTAGCAACAACCAGCTCTTTATATGATATGGCTATTCTTGCAGGTGCAGAAGATGTGGTTGAATATGCTAAAAGTGTAGGTAAACCGGCTGTTATAAATATGTCGGTTGGATATTACCTTGGACCTCACGATGGGTCAGGATTATTTAATCAATATCTTGACCTTATTGGGGAAGAGGCTATCGTGTGTTTGTCGGCAGGAAATGAAGGAAATAAACGAGTATATATCCCCTTTGATGCTGTAAATGATGGAGATGAAATGAAAACGTTTGTATATGATAATCCTCATGTTAACGGAATAGAATTGCGAGGTGCAATAGATTTATGGAGTATAGATGAAGGCGAGTTTTTAATGGCTCTAACTATATATGATCGTATTACGAAAGAGTTTGTATATACTTCTCCATTTGTCGGATCTGTTAACGGTGGAGCAACGTCGTGGGGAATCGCATCATCGACTTGTGCCACAGAAAATGATATATCCATTCCTGTATTTGAATCGGAGTTGACAGGTGCAGTACGCATATATTCATCACTAAATATAGAAAATAACAGATATAATGTGTATGCTACGGTTGATGTGAAGAATAACCAATTAGACTCGACAGGGCGTCTTGGTCGTTATTGTATCGGATTTATAACTAAAGCACAGGCCGGGATGCATATTGATGCTTATGCCGATGGCTCAAGATTGATATTTAATTCTTTAGGAATAGATGGATTTATAAATGGAACATCCGATAGATCAATTTCAGACTTGGCTTGTGGGAAAAATGTAATAGTTGTAGGTGCAAGTAATTCACGCAATGTTACACCTCAAATTGCAGGGAATGAAGTAACGTATAGCTTTGACGTTGGAAAAACATCATTTTTTTCAAGTTATGGAACGCTTGATGATGGTCGCAGTTTGCCTCATTTTTGTGCTCCGGGCAATATGGTAGTGTCGTCAATGAATACTCATTATGCTAATAGATTAAGTGAATCAGAAAAAAGTACTTTAGCTGCAAAAACAACAATAGATGGAAAGGATTTTTATTGGGTGTCGGAGTGCGGAACTTCAATGTCTTCGCCACATGCAGCCGGCATTATTGCATGTTGGCTACAAGCCGATTCGATGTTGACTGTTCATGATGTGATTGATATTGCACAATCAACAGCAAATGCTGATTTTATTGATTTCCCAAATAGACAGTGGGGTGCAGGGAATATTGATGCTTATGCCGGATTGAAAGAGGTGTTAACGCGAGGAGGAGTGGGAAATGTATTGGCAGATAATTCATATAATGTGATTTTACGATCTATTGGTTATCGTCAAATTGAGATTGAAATTCCAAATTCCCATCTCAAAGAGGTGGAAATATTTTCAATGTCGGGACAATTAGTTTATATTGCAGATACAAATATTATAGATGTATCCTCGTTGTCTTCGGGGGTATATATTATTAAAGTTATGCACACAAAAGGGGAGAGTATAGAACGTATTTTGATAAAATAAAGTATAATACTGCATGTATATCAAAAAAATGTGTTATTTTTGTTAGATAAAACATTATATAATTGAAATGAATCTGAAAAATCTTATAATTAGATCGCTTTCGGGTGCAGTATATGTTGCATTGATAGTGCTTGGAATTATTACTACGCAATGGGCATTTGTGTGTCTATGCTCGTTGTTAGCATTCCTTGCAACTCGCGAATTTTTATTGATGACAAAGCCCGATGGTTCAAAGATGCATTTGTGGGTTGATGTATGTTCAATTACTATTTTGGTGGGTTTGTTGTCTATGATTTTAATGAAGTTGATGGAGACCCCTTCCATTGTATTAAGTGTCATTGTAATATTCCTATATTTGATATTTCGACCTATTATGCAATTATATAATGCGAAAGAGAATCCGGTGAAAAGTTTGGCCTATTCGTTAATGCCATTGATTTATATAATGTTGCCGATGGTTGCGATGATGGCTGTTTACATGTATTCACCTGAAATATTATTATTGCTATTTGTGATGATATGGATGAATGATACGGGAGCCTTTCTTGTCGGTTGTACAATGGGAAAACATCGACTTTTTGAACGCATCTCGCCTAAAAAATCTTGGGAAGGTTTTTGGGGAGGTGTAATATTCTCTATTATATCAGGAATTGCTTACTTTTATATGATACCCCAAGCAATGGGCTTGTCGCTAAGTTTCTTTATTATATTAGGAATAGTGGTGTCGATATTTGCGACCTTTGGCGACCTCGTTGAATCTATGCTTAAACGTAGTCTTGGAGTAAAAGATTCGGGAAACCTTATTCCCGGACATGGAGGCATTTTGGATAGAATAGATTCGTTATTGTTTGTTCTCCCTGCATCAGTGTTCTATATATTAATATACATCATTTTAAGTATTCAATAAATATAACTATATATGAGCGATCAACGTTATAATATGCGAGGTGTTTCAGCCTCAAAAGAAGATGTTCACAATGCAATTAAAAATGTGGACAAAGGATTATTCCCTAAAGCGTTTTGTAAAATTATACCTGACATTCTTGGCGGAGATGAAGAATATTGCAACATAATGCATGCCGATGGCGCAGGAACAAAGTCTTCATTGGCTTATGCCTACTGGAAAGAAACGGGAGACTTAGGAGTATGGAAAGGTATCGCACAAGATGCTCTGATTATGAATATTGATGACCTCCTTTGTGTGGGGGCTACTGATAATATCCTTGTTTCATCGACTATTGGTCGAAATAAACATCTCATACCTGGAGAAGTAATTGCTGCAATTATTAATGGAACAGAAGAGTTACTTGCCGAATTGAGAGAAATGGGAGTTAGTGTGTATTCAACCGGAGGCGAAACTGCTGATGTGGGTGATTTAGTACGCACAATTATTGTTGACAGCACTGTTACTTGTCGCATGAAACGTAGCGATGTGATTAATAACGCAAATATCAAAGGAGGAGATGTAATCGTCGGCCTCGCTTCTTATGGTCAAGCAACTTATGAAAAGGAATATAACGGAGGTATGGGTAGCAATGGTTTGACATCTGCCCGACATGATGTATTCAATAAGTCAGTAGCCGAAAAATACCCCGAAACATATGATGCTGCTGTGCCTCAAGAACTCGTTTATTCTGGTTCGGTAGGTTTGACTGATGAAGTAGAAGGAGCGCCAATAAATGCAGGTAAGCTCGTTTTGTCTCCAACTCGAACCTATGCACCTGTAATTAAGGCACTTCTTGATGAAATGCGCAATAAAGTACATGGTATGGTGCATTGTTCAGGAGGTGCACAAACAAAAGTTATGCACTTTGTTGAAAACAAACACGTAATTAAAGATAATTTGTTCCCAATACCTCCATTGTTCGACTTAATTAGTCGAGAATCGGGAACCGATTGGGCAGAAATGTATAAGGTATTTAATATGGGGCATCGTATGGAAATATATTTAGCACCCGAAGATGCTCAACGTGTAATTGAAATTTCTGAATCATGGGGTATCCCGGCTCGTATAGTAGGTAGAGTCGAAGATGCCGAAAAGAATCATCTTACTATTATTTCAGAAAAAGGTACTTTTGAATATTAATTTATAATTATTAGACAATGAAGGTCGTTGTTGCAATGTTTATGACAATGACATTGATTCTTATAAGTGTAGCCTGTGGCAATGCTTCAAGAGATAACAGCGATGTGTCAATTGACTCAATAGAATATTCATTACCCGATACGCTTCGTGTCGCAACATTATATAGCCCAACTTCTTATTTCATTTATCGAGATGAGGAGCTGGGCTATGATTATAGCTTGGTCTCTCAGTTTTGCGAAGACAAAAATATTGCAATTCGACTTATTGTTGCTCCAAATATGTCAGATATGATTCAACTGCTTGATTCGGGGCAAGTTGATTTGATAGCATACGAAATACCTATCACATCAGAGTATAAAAAGCGAGTATTACATTGTGGAGTGGTAAATGCAACTTCCCAAGTACTTGTACAACCTTTGAAAAAAGGTAAAGTGGAAATCACAGATGTAACGCAGTTGGTAGGTCGAGATATTTATGTAGAAAAAGACTCTAAATATCAGCAACGCATTGAAAATCTCAATAATGAATTAGGGGGAGGGGTAAATATCCATACAGTAGATAAAGATACGTTGATAACCGAAGACCTTATTCGCATGGTCTCTGAAGGTGAAATTCCTCTTACTATAGTAGATAGTGATATTGCTCGATTAAATAAAACATATTATAGGGATCTTGATATTACATTGGAATTAAGTTTTCCTCAACGATCATCTTGGGCGGTAGCAATGTCGAAACCATGGCTTGCTGATACAATAAATGAATGGACAAAACAAGAAACCCCAAAACGAAAGTATGCCGAAATTCATAAACGCTATTTTGAATTAAGTAAAACGAACCAACGGCCCTACACGATAGATTTTTCCAAGGGCTATATATCGGCATATGATTTGTATTTTAAGAAATATGCAAAGCAAATCGGATGGGATTGGCGATTAATGGCGGCACAAGCCTATGCAGAGAGCCGATTTGATTCATCGGCAGTGTCGTGGGCGGGGGCAAGAGGTATAATGCAAATAATGCCTTCAACGGCTCAAGGTTATGGACTGACAACTCGCATTGCTTATAACGACGATAATATTAGAGTGGCATCATTGATACTTAAGAAATTGGATAATTTGCTCTCAAAATATGTTAAGGACCCGGATGAGAGAATGAAATTTGTGCTTGGGGCTTATAATAGTGGATTAGCTCATATTTTTGACGCGATTGCATTGGCTGAAAAATATGGTAAAAATCCAAAGTTGTGGGACGAGAATGTGGCAGAGGCAGTGTTAATGAAAACAAAGCCGGAATATTATAACGATCCGGTGTGTAAATATGGATATTTTCGAGGCCGTCAAACCTATGAATATGTAAATAAAGTTATGGAATTTTATAATAGATGTAAACGAGAAATTCCTTTGTAGTGTTATAAAAGTATATTATATTTGTTTTTGAAAAATGTATAAATAAATCCTTAAATTAAAAATAATGAAAAAGAAGTATTTAAGTGTCGCTATCGTTATTGCATTAGCGAGTTCCTTATTGACAACATCATGTATAGGAAGTTTCTCTCTAACTAATAAATTACTAAGTTGGAATCGCTCGGTAAGTGATAAATTTGTAAATGAAGTAGTTTTTATAGCATTTTGGATAGTGCCTGTATATGAAGTGGCAGCGTTGGCTGATATTCTTGTGCTTAATTCAATTGAGTTCTGGAGTGGAAATAATCCATTGGCTATAGGTACAAAAGTGATTGACGGACAAGATGGACGTTATCTGGTGGAATGTGATGGTAAAGGCTATACAATAAAGAGTGAAAATGATGGCTCGGTTGTTCGTCTTGACTTTGACCAAGAAGAGCTAACATGGAGTGCAAATGTAAACGGTGAAACTCATAAATTCTTGACTTTTATTGATGATACACATGTAAAAGTTCCTTCGGCTAATGGCGGTTTTGAAGTTGTAGAACTTTCGCAAGAAGGTGTGTGGGCATATCAAGGCAAAGTTGCTTCGTCACAATTTGCTCTAAAGTAATGTGCTGATATAAAAAAGAATATGGTAAAGTGCTTCAAATTAGTTGGAGCACTTTTTTTTATATGTAAATTTAGCTAACTTTGTGATTTAAATAATATAGTTCACAATGAAGAAAGTATCAATATTAATTCCATTTTACAATGAGCAAGAGGTGTTGCCAATGCTTTTTGACCGATTGTCTCTGTTAATCAAAGATAATGCTTCATATGATTGGGAAGTGGTGTTGGTAAACGATGGAAGTTCTGATAATAGCCTATGCGTTGTCAAACAAATGCATATTAAAGATTCTCGTTTTAGATATATTGACCTCTCTCGCAACTTTGGGAAGGAAGTGGCAATGATGGCTGGGCTTGATTATGTAACAGGTGATTGTGTTGTTATAATGGATGCAGACCTGCAACATCCCCCCGAAGTAATCCCCGATATGCTTAAATTGTGGGAAGAAGGTTATGATGATATTTATGGCAAACGAAAAAGTAGAGGCAAAGAACCCTGGTTAAGAAAGAATCTTTCGTTATTATATTACAAACTCTTGCAAAAGACAACACGAGTGGAAGTGCTTCAAAATGTGGGAGATTTCAGACTTTTAGATCGCATTTGTATTGACGCTTTGTGCTCAATGCGAGAATCACAACGCTATACAAAAGGTATGTTCCAATGGATTGGTTTTAAGAAAAAAGAAATACTTTTCGATCAAGAAGATAGAGTTGCAGGATCAACAAAATGGAACTACCTTAAATTAATAGGATTGGCAATTGAAGGTATAACATCATATACAACATCACCACTTAAGATTGCAACGATAATGGGATTGATAGTGTCAATGTGTGCATTTTGCTATATGATATATATAATAATTAAATCATTGGTAATAGGAGATCCGGTAGCCGGTTATCCCACGATAATGGTCGTAATGTTATTTTTAGGAGGGGTACAATTACTATCATTAGGTATAATAGGAGAATATATAGGTAGAATATTTAATGAAACAAAAAATCGTCCTGGATATTTTGTTCGAGAAGTAGATGGTAAAAAACTATTAAAACAAAATTAAATGGAAAGAATTAAGAGTCTATTTAAAAATCAAACAACTTACATTGTCCTATTGCTTATTGTAACTGGCGTATTTTTCTATTTACGTTCGGTGAATAGAAATTTATATGGTGACGAGATAACATATTTTTATGTTTTTAGCGAAAATAGAGCTTTTAGTTGTGATTCTAATTTAAAAGAAGTCAAGACTATCTCAGATTTGGTTGAGTCTCAAATTAATCATTATAAGGTTGTAAATGGACGAACGATAATGCATACTATTGAGCAGTTATTTTCTGGAATTGTAGGGACTGATTTGTTTTTTGTGTTGAATACGTTTGTATTTATACTAACCATATACTTGTTAGTAAAGATGTTATTCAATAATGTACACACATTTAAGTATTGGCTGTTTGTAATAGTTGTGCTGCTGTATTTATTCCCTCTGCCGGCATCTTTATGGGTGTCAATTAATTTTTCGGTAAATTATTTGTGGCCGTTATGTTTAACTCTGTTGGTTTTATATTGTTGGAATAAGTTACAAAACAGATCGTCAATGTCAAAAGTTTTTTATGTATTAATGCCTATATTAGGTTTTGTCGCAGGTTGGTCGCATGAGTCATTCGCCATTCCGTTGTCGGGTGTGATATTTATATATTATTGTTTTAACTATAAGGCATTTTCGAAAGAAGTCGCATTGTTGGTTATTCCATTATGGATTGGTACTGCATTTTTGGTTTTCGCCCCAGGTAATTTCTTTAGATTACAGAATGAGACCGTTAAGGATGTTAGGATATTGAGATATATTATTCATAACCTATTCGCAATCAAATTTTTGCCAATGATGATTGTATTGGTGTTATTTTTGTGGAAAAGACGAAAACTAAAGGTTTTAGAGTTTGTAAAAGACAATTATTTATGGATAGGCTTATTTGCTATCTCATTATTATTTGTATTGGTATTAGGGCTAATTCCAGGTAGAACATACATAGCAGTGGAATTATATTCATTTATTTTAATAGTGAAATTAATCCAAAAAGTTAAGATAATAGAAACGTGGACCTTATTATCTACTAAAACATTGAGTATAATTGTAGCTTTATTGTTTGTCGCTCATCAATGTTTTATTTGTAATGCTTCTATTATAGAAAAATCGCGACAAGATAAATTTTTAGATCAGTATAAGAAATCGTCTGATGGGGTTGCAGTATATGATTATGCTGATTATGGGTGCTTGATTAATCCTTTTGTGAGACGTTTTCAATTAGAGATAGGAGATAATCCGGATAAAAAATATTTCAAAGAGACATTGGAGTTATACCATACTCGTAGAACAAAAAAGTTGATTACAGTTACTTCTAACGATTATGAGCTAATTTCGAACTTTGATAAAATGTCAAAAGAGAAAGCTAGATTCTCAGGACCATTTTATGCGACTGAAGGGTGTGAATATGTCTGGGCTCTTGCTGATTCAGTAAAAGGAGAATCTTTTGAATTTGTATATACTCCGGTTGGTTTTTCTGATAATGTTCCATTATTAATGAAGATTAAAAGATATTTGAAGCCAGAGATTTATCCGGTAACTGGACCTGTTGAAGAAATTAATGAAGTGATTTTTAATTCTCGTAAATTTTTGGCGATAAGAATTACCCCAATGCGAGATGTTGTTGATATAAAGCCTGTCTGTTCTAAATAGTGAAAATATAATGCAAGTACTGTACGAGGATAATCATATAATTATTGTAAATAAAGCTCCAGGGGAAATTGTGCAGGGGGATAAGACCGGAGATGAACCGTTGGTGGAGACTCTCAAGCAATGGATAAAGGAGAAGTATAAAAAGCCGGGAAATGTGTTTTGCGGGGTGGTGCATCGCCTTGACCGTCCGGTAGCAGGGGTGGTTGTGTTTGCTAAGACATCAAAGGCCTTAGCTCGTCTAAATGATATGTTTCGCAATGGTCAAGTGCATAAAACTTATTGGGCAATATCTCGTAATAAGCCACCGAAAACTGAAGATGTGCTAACTCACTACATAACTACAGTTGAACGTAATAATAAATCATATGCATCTCTAACACCTAAATCGGGTGCTAAAGAAGCTCGGCTTGCGTATCGACATATAACATCATCAGAGCGTTATTATTTGCTTGAGGTAAACTTGATGACCGGAAGAAAACATCAGATACGTGTGCAATTATCGTCTATAGGTTGTCCTATAAAAGGCGATTTGAAGTATGGAGATAAACGAAGCAATCCCGATGGTAGCATTTCATTAATGGCTCGACACATAGAGTTTGAACACCCCGTGTCGCACCAATTGATATCGGTAACAGCACCAGTCCCCGACGATGTGTTATGGCAGGCTTTAACTGAAGATATAAATAATTAAAATTATGAAAAAAGAAGAACTTAAAATAGTGTTTCTCGGCACACCCGATTTTGCAGTAGAGAGCCTTCGTCGTATTCACGAGGGGGGATATAATATAGTTGGAGTAATTACAATGCCCGATAAACCTGCTGGACGTGGACATAAATTATTGCATTCTCCGGTTAAACAATATGCAGTGGCAAACAATCTTACGTTGCTGCAACCTGTAAATCTTAAAGACCCTCAATTTGTTGAAGAGTTACGCTCTCTTGGTGCCAATCTCTTTGTAGTGATTGCATTCCGCATGTTGCCCGAAGTGGTGTGGTCAATGCCCGAATTTGGAACATTTAACCTTCATGCGTCGCTGTTGCCAAAATATCGTGGCGCAGCACCTATCAACTGGGCAGTGATGAATGGTGATACCGAAACGGGTGTTACTACGTTCTTCCTAAAACATAAAATAGATACAGGCGACATTATTCGTCAAGAAAAAATAGATATACTTCCCACTGATAACGTAGGAAATGTACATGATAAGTTGATGATGCTTGGTGCCGAACTCACCATTGATACCATTGAACATATTATTGCCGGAGACTTAAAGCCTATTCCTCAAGACGAAATTTTGCAAGGATCAGAACCAACACCGGCTCCAAAAATATTCAAAGATACATGTTTAATCGGTTGGAATAAATCGGCAATAATGGTGCATAACCATGTTCGGGGCCTTTCGCCATATCCGGCAGCATGGACCGAAATGCCTATAGAAGGGCGTGAGTCTATAACAATGAAAGTGTTTGATACTGCGATAATAGAGTGGGGAGGAGAGCTAATTCCCGGCAAATTCACTATCGACGGAGGGCATCTATATGTAGATTGTGTCGACAAACGCATTGAAATTCTTTCACTTCAGCCGGCTGGAAAAAAACGTATGCCTACTGCCGACTTTCTCCGTGGGTTGAAGTAATTATAAAAAGGGAAAAGGAAGAGCATAAAAATAATTGCTAATTTCCTTTTTCGTTGAGATGGTGATCCCAGAGGTAATGTTTTGTTTCACGCGCAATTACACCAGAGAGTAGTAGTAGTGATATGAGGTTGGGCAGTGCCATAAGAGCATTCATTATATCAGAGATTGTCCAAACGATTGAGAGATTGATTATTGCACCAAAGAATGACGCAATAATCCATACTAATCGGTATAGTTTCACATATTTTACACCTGAGAGGTATTCAATGGCTTTTTCGCCATAATAGCACCATCCAAGTATTGTAGAAAAGGCAAATGTGAACAATGAAATTGTCAGCATTATGCTGCCGAATCCCGGGAGTTTAGCGAAAGCAGCTGTGGTAAGAGTCCCACCGAGAGAAGAATCAATGTCGGGGTAGGCAATGATGCAACTCACTAATACAAGTCCGGTTAGAGCGCATATGATTACGGTGTCCCAAAATGTGCCCGAAGCTGATACGAGTGCTTGTCTCACCGGGTTACGTGTTTGAGCAGCGGCTGCGACAATAGGGGCTGACCCGAGTCCCGATTCGTTGGAAAACAGACCTCTGGCGATGCCAAAACGCATAGCAACAATCATTGACGAACCAAGAAATCCACCACCAACGGCTTCGGCTGAAAATGCTGATTTGATGATGAGAGATAAAGCCGCCGGAATATAGTCAATGTTAAGACATAATATCCATATACATCCAATAATATAAAATAAAGCCATCAGTGGAACGAATGTAGAGCATACTTTAGCTATCCCTTTCACTCCAAAGATAATCACGAGCATCACAAGAATTGCGATTACAATGCCACTGATATAGTTTGGGATTCCCCATGTGTCATTTACAAGAAGTGCAATTGAATTGGATTGAACAGTATTGCCGATGCCGAGTGCCGCAATTGCCGTAAAAATGCAAAACAAAATTGCAAGCCATTTCATGTTAAGCCCACGTTCGAGTGCATACATTGGTCCTCCCGACATTTCTCCATTTTCATTTGTTACTCGATATTTTATAGCTAACAATCCTTCTGAATATTTAGTAGCAATACCAAGAACACCTGTAAGCCAGCACCAAAATACAGCTCCCGGACCTCCGAGCGATATTGCAGTAGCAACACCGATGATATTCCCCGTTCCGATAGTTGCGGCAAGAGCAGTTGCTAACGCAGCAAACTGACTTACATCTCCTTTTGATTTTTTATCATTTTGTAGAGATAATTTTATCGCTGTAAATATTTTGCGTTGAGGAAATCGGAGGCGAATAGTGAGGAATATGTGAGTACCCAATAATAGGATTATCATTGGCCAACTCCATATAATTTCACTAATAGATTGTGCTATAAAATCAAATTGCTCCATGTGTAGGGTTTCTAAACTACAAAGTTAATAATTTATGATGGATTAACTTTGCGTTATGATGATAAATGTGAAATTTATTATGTAAATTTGTGTCAATTTAATATGTAAAATAAGTTTTTCTATATGATAGAATATATAAAAGGAGAATTGGCCGAATTAACACCTACGTATGCTGTTATTGATTGTGGAGGAGTGGGATATATGTTAAATATTTCGGTCCCTACATATTCGGCATTAGATGGAGCTAAGTCGGCAAAGTTATTGGTCCATGAGGCAATAAGAGAGGATGCTCATGTGCTATATGGGTTCTTAAATGAACAAGAACGAGGCCTTTTTAGATTGTTGATAGGGGTGTCGGGTGTTGGAGCAAACACAGCTCGTATGATTTTGTCGTCAATCGTAGCGTCTCAATTAGAACAAATAATTTTGTCGGGAGACCATTCTACCCTAAAAAAAGTTAAGGGAATAGGTGCAAAAACAGCCGAACGAATAATTGTTGACCTCAAAGATAAAATAAAACCCATAGGTGATACGTTAATATTACAACCCACAATGACTAACGAGGTTTATGAAGAGGCATTAGCCGCTTTGGTTATGCTTGGATTTAATCGTGTACAGTCTCAAAAAGTGCTCAAGAAATTATTTGACAATGAGCCGTCAATTGCAGTTGAAGTGGCGATAAAAAAGGCATTGTCAATGATGTAGCATGGGTGCAACGATATTATTGAATGGGAAAAGAGAAAAGAAAAAAACGGAAAACATATAAATTTGCGTTGGGAGTAATAGCAGTTTTGCTCTCGACATTTCTCTTTTATGCTACAGCCCAATATTATAAATCAGAACTGAAAGCCCCGGCCCCTGCTGAAACAATAGCCCAAAAGGAAAATAAAGACAATGAAACACAATCAATCCCTAATGATAAAGGGTTGCATTATCCTACGCAACAGGCTGCACCTCAATCTTATGATGAATTGTTGTATCCACAAGAGGCTCCGATTGACCTAAAACAACCCAAAAACATAGAATCGCATGCCGAATACGACCCAATTACTCGCACATATGTAATTCGTACAAAAGTAGGTGATAGAGAAATTGTTACACCGTTTATCCTTTCAGAAAAACAATATAATGATTGGCAGATAAGGCAATCAATGCAAGAATATTATCGTCAACGCAATGCCGAAGCAGTCGCCGAAAAGGAGAAGAAACCATTTGATATTTTTGATATGAATTTTGCACTTGGACCATTGGAAAAAATATTCGGTCCGGGTGGCGTGTCATTGAAAACACAAGGTTCGATAACAATAAATCTTGGGGTAAAATCTAATAAAACCGACAACCCATCCTTGTCGTTAGATTCTCGACGTAAAACATATTTTGATTTCGACCAAAAAATACAAGCAAATATCACAGCATCGGTGGGAGACCGCATGAAATTTAATATGTCATATAATACCGATGCAACATTTGATTTTGACTCAAAGAATATAAAATTAGCCTATGAAGGCAAGGAAGATGATATCGTAAAAAGTATTGAAGCCGGTAATGTGAGTATGACAACCGGGTCTTCTCTCATCAAAGGTAGTACAGCTTTGTTTGGTATTAAATCTAAATTGCAATTTGGGAAATTGACAGCAACGGCTTTAGTGTCGCAACAAAATTCAGAGTCTAAGACTGTAAATACCAAAGGTGGAGCTCAGACAACTGAATTTGAGATAAATGCTGATGCTTATGACCAAAATAGACATTATTTCTTGGCTCATTACTTCCGAGATAATTACGATAAATTTGCGTCAAAGTTGCCCTACGTGTCATCAGGGGTAAATATTACTCGTGTTGAGGTGTGGGTTACCAATAAGAGCGGCAATTATAATCAAGCTCGCAACTTGGTAGCATTTATGGACTTAGGAGAAAATCGCAGATTGGCAAACAACCATTGGGTGCCAAACCACACATTTGAAAATCCTGCCAATTCATCAAATAATCTACTCTCAACAATAAAAAATGAATATCCTGAGGCGCGTGATATAAATCGTGTAACTCAGGCATTAGCACCATTGTCAATATATGGCATTGATGGAGGTAAAGATTTTGAAAAAATAGAGAGTGCACGATTGCTTTCTGAATCGGAATATACTCTTAACTCAACGTTAGGGTATATTTCTATTAAAAGTGCATTAAATGCCGATGAAGTATTGGCTGTTGCTTATGAATACACCTATAATGGTCAAGTTTATCAAGTGGGTGAGTTTTCGGGCGATGTGACTACAACCAATAATTCTTTATATGTAAAGATGCTCAAAAGTACAACGATAGCCCCAAAATTACCGATGTGGGACTTGATGATGAAGAATGTTTATTCTCTTGGAGCATATCAAATTCAAAAAAGTAAGTTTAAGTTTAATATCAAGTACTTGAGTGATACAACCGGTACAAAAATTAATTATTTGCCGGTGCCCGGACTCAATGATAAATCACTATTGCAAGTGATGAATCTTGACCGTATTGATAATAATGAGCAATCAAATCCTGATGGATTCTTTGACTACATTGAAGGATATACTGTTTTGTCTTCAACCGGTCGAATAATATTCCCGGTAGTAGAACCATTTGGCTCTCATCTTGAGGCAAAAATTAATAATCCGTCGATAGCGGCACAATATGTTTATAATGAATTGTATGATTCAACATTGGTTGTTGCACGTCAATTTGCTGATAAGAATAAATTTGTCATGTCGGGAGAATACCAGGCTTCAAATGGCTCTCAAATACGATTAAATGCAATGAATGTTCCTCGAGGTTCGGTTGTTGTGACTGCCGGAGGTGTGACTCTTGTTGAAAATAGTGACTATACCGTTGATTATTCAATGGGTATTGTGACGATAACAAATCAAAGTATAATTGACTCGGGTCAAAGTGTGAGTGTGTCACTTGAAAATCAATCAATGTTTAGTACACAACGCAAAACATTGCTTGGACTTGATTTACAATATCAATTCAATAAAGATTTTAATATTGGTGCCACAGTGATGCATTTCTCTGAGAAAGCATTGACCGAAAAAGTAACTATCGGTGATGAAGTTATCAATAACACGATATGGGGATTGAATTTTTCATATAATACTGAATTTATGTGGCTGACAAACTTACTTAATAAAATCCCTACAGTTAATGCCACACAACCATCTAAATTAAGTGTAACAGGTGAGTTTGCTCAGTTAGTACCTCATAAACAGGAATCAGGAACAAATAAAGGTAGTTCTTATGTTGACGACTTTGAATCGTCACAAACCGGAGTTGACCTACGTTCTCCATATTCTTGGTTTTTGGCTTCAACCCCTTATGAACAAGGGGCAAATGCTCTTTTCCCCGAAGCACAGCTTACTAATAATGTAGATTATGGTAAAAATCGTGCATTATTAGCATGGTATTATATTGATCGCATGTTTACTCAACGTAATTCAAATCTTGCTCCCGGATATATTAAGAGTGACCTTGAACAATTGTCTAATCCTTATGTGAGAGAGGTGACCTCACAAGAAATATTCCCGGGTCGCGAATTAAATTATGGAGAGTCTTCTACAATACAGACATTAAATATGTCATTCTATCCAACAGAGCGAGGGCCATATAACCTTGATGCTTCTAACATAGATGAGCAAGGAAATTTGTTGAACCCCGAGAAACGATGGGGTGGTATTATGCGAAAAATGGATAATACCAACTTTGAACAATCAAATATTGAGTATCTGCAGTTCTGGCTGATGAATCCGTTCCTCGATGAAAAGAATCAAAATTATGATGGAGGAGATTTGTATATTAACTTTGGAGAATTGAGTGAAGATATCCTTAAAGATGGATTGAAATCTTATGAAAATGGATTGCCGATTGATGGGAATCAACAATTTATACAGTCAACCGTTTGGGGAAAGGTTTCAAGCCAAAATTCATTGACCTATGCTTTTGACAATACAACAGGTGCTCGATTGGCTCAGGATGTTGGTCTTGATGGATTGAGTAATGATGAGGAGTTTCAACATGAAACATATGCCACATATCTCAATCAGTTGCGACAAAAACTATCACCTGCAACTATTGACCAAATGCAACGCGACCGGTTTTCTCCATTTAATGACCCTGCCGGAGATAACTATCATTTCTTCCGTGGATATGACTATGACGAGGAAAGATTGTCTATTCTTGATAGATATAAACATTATAATGGGGTTGAAGGTAACTCACTTTCTCCTGAAGATAGTCCTGAACCATTATATCAATCATCGCGAAGTGTTCCTGATGTAGAGGATATAAACCAAGATAACACTCTAAATGAGTATGAACGTTATTTCCAATATAAAGTATCTATTCGCCCCGAAGATTTAGAGGTGGGAAAAAATTATATTACTGATAAGCAAGTGTCACTTGTACGCACACGCGATGGTAATGACCAAGAAGTCGAATGGTTCCAATTTAAGATTCCTTTGAGTGATTATGAGCGTGTTGTTGGTTCAATCTCTGATTTCTCTACAATACGTTTTGCACGTATGTTCATGACCGGATTTAAGCAAGTAACTCACCTCCGATTTGCAACACTTGAATTGGTGAGAGGAGAATGGCGCACTTATGATTTCAACCTTAATAATCGTGGAGATGCTCCAGCCGAGGGGCAACTTGATGTGTCGGTGGTAAATATTGAAGAAAATGCAAGCCGTCAGCCGGTAAACTATGTATTACCTCCTGGAGTGACTCGTATTGTTGATCCCGGTCAATCTCAAATTACACAACTTAATGAACAATCAATGATGATGAAAGTTGTTGGTTTACAAGCCGGTGATGGAAGAGGTGTCTATCGCAATACACAACTTGATTTGCGAAACTATAATAAATTGCAGATGTGGATACATGCCGAAAGCCTGATTGATGATGTGACCAATCTAAAATCGGGTGAAATGTCGGCATTTATTCGACTTGGTACCGATGTTAAGAACAATTATTATGAGTATGAAATTCCATTGATATTGACTCCTCATGGAAAATATAATACATATTCAACATCTGACCAATATGCAGTATGGCCCGAAGCAAACTTCCTTGATTTGGATTTGCAGACACTCGTAAATCTTAAAAAAGAGCGTAATGTGGCTAAAAGTCAAGAGGGTAGTGGCGTTGGCTATGGAACGTTATACACCGGTCGTGACCCCAATAATGAAAACAATCGTATGGCAGTATTGGGTAATCCATCGTTGAGTGATGTCAGGGTAATTCTTGTCGGTGTACGGAATAATTCAAGTACAACTAAAGATGGAATTGTGTGGCTCAATGAATTAAAGGTTACAGATTTTGAAAATAGTGGAGGTTGGGCTGCAAAGGCAAATGCAACTCTTGGAGTGTCAGATGTTGCAACATTGAATTTTGGAGCACATGTTGAGACTGCCGGCTTTGGTGGGGTAGATCAATCGCTCAATTCTCGCCGTATGGATGATTATGAGCAATATAACATTGCCGTACAAGCCGATTTGGGACGTTTTATCCCAGAAAAGGCAAAATTAAAAGCACCGATATACTATTCGGTATCAAAAGAAAAATCATCTCCAAAATATAATCCTCTTGATCAAGATGTGTTGTTGAAAGACGCATTGGATGATGCAGCAAGCGAACATGAAAAAGATTCAATTGAAGGCTTTGCTATTGAACGAACAACGATACAAAGTTTCAGTATCTCGGGACTTAAATTTGATATACAAAGCAAGAATCCAATGCCGTGGGACCCGGCTAACTTTACATTGAATTTTTCATTTAATAAGCAAACAAAGATGGACCCTACCACCGAGTATGAATATACCAACGATTATCGTGGTAGTTTCCAATATACATATAGCCCATATGTCAAAGGGTTGAAGCCATTCTCGTGGATAAAGAGTAAAAACAAAAATCTCAAATTCATAAAAGATTGGGAAGTCAACTATTTGCCAAATACAATTTCGTTTCTCACAACAATGTCGCGTTATTATTATGAACAACAAACGCGTAGTGAGGTTGATGTGATGTTCCAATTGCCTGTATCGGTGAGCAAAAATTTCTTGTGGGATCGTCAATTGGCATTGACTTGGAATCTAACAAAACAATTGAGCCTAACATTTAATTCTAATACATCGGCAAGAATTGAAGAACCGATTGGCGCGGTAAACCGCAAACTATTCCCCGATGAGTATAAAGAATGGAAAGACTCTGTGTGGAATAATATATTGCAAATGGGTACGCCATGGGCTTATAATCAAACATTTACCGGAACCTATAAGTTGCCGTTTAGTAAAATACCTGTGCTCGATTTCATAACCGGGTCGGTTAGCTATAATGCTATATATAAGTGGGATAGAGGCGCTCAAGTAGAAGATGTAAACCTTGGCAATACTATTTCAAATCAAGCATCATGGAATATGGACGGACGAATTAATTTTGAATCACTCTATAAGAAAATTCCATATCTAAAAGATGTAGAGAAAAGATTTGCTTCAACGAGAAGAACCGAGAAGAATCGAAAGGCTAAGAAATTTGAACGCACATATAAGTTGCTTGAAGATACATCATTGGTTATCAAACACAATCTTCGCACTAAAAAGATTAAGGTTACAGCCAAGACTACTAAAAATCAACCATTTACTGTAAAGACTCGAGTTATTGATGCTAACTCTGTTGAGATTTTGACAAGAGGCGATCAAAATATAAAGTTTACAGTATTGGAGATTGTAAAGGAAGAAAGAAACTTGTGGAGAGATATTGCCGACCATGCAACACGCTTTGCGTTGATGACTCGTAGCGCAAGTGTACGTTATCGCACGTCTAAATCATTGTCATTGCCATTGTTCTCACCCGAAATAGGTAATGTTTTTGGTCAGTCAAATAGTTATGGACCAATGTCGCCGGGGCTTGACTTCGCATTTGGTTTTACCGATGAAAGTTATGTGGACAAAGCTCTTGAGCGAGGGTGGCTCATTACCGATAACGGACAAACATCTCCTGCTGTTTGGTCAAATACGAAAGAGGTAAACGTTGAATTAAATCTTGAACCGATACGTGGATTAAAAATACAATTGACATCAAATCGCACCGATAATCGCACAAGTCAGACTCAATTCATGTATGAGGATGTTCCCACAACTCGTTCAGGAAGTTTCACAATGACACATTGTGCCATTGCAACCTCATTGCGCAGTGCTGGAAGTGCCGACAATGGATATTATAGTGAGTCATTTAATACATTCATTGACAATATCCCGGTAGTTGCTCAGCGTTTTGAACAACAATACTATGGTAGGAATTATCCTACAACTGGATTTATGCGCACAAATGCTCATGCCGGAAATCCTTATGATCCCAATGTGGGAACGGTGAGCCAAACAAGTAGTGATGTACTTATTCCGGCCTTTATGGCGGCTTATTCTGGTAAAAATGCATCTACGATATATCTCGATGCATTTCCATCGTTTGCTAAAGTATTGCCAAACTGGCGAGTGACTTATGATGGACTTATAAAAATCGGAAATCTAAAAAATATATTCAAAACATTCAAGTTATCCCATGCTTATCAATGTACCTACACAGTTGGTTCTTATTCTTCTTATCTCAATTGGGTGAGTTCAAATGGCGAATTTGGGTTTACGCTTGATGAAATGACCGGGACTCCGATACCTTCATCTCCATATAATATTTCGTCGGTGGCGATTACTGAAAAATTTGCTCCATTGGTAGGTGTAAATGTAACATTGAAAAATGATTTGCAATTTAATGCCGAATATCGCGATGGGCGCACATTAACCCTCAACTCAAGCGCCGGACAGGTTGTGGAGGCTACAACTCAGGCAATTACCGTGGGGGCAGGATATAAGATTGTTGGTTTTAATTCGGTGTTGAAACTTAAGAAATCAACAGGTATAAGTAACGATTTGACACTTAATGCCGATTTTTCATATCAACAAAGTCAGGCATTGATTCGTAATATTGAGAATAATTATACTCAAGCAACAAATGGTACGAGATCAATTTCTGTGAATTTCACTGCCAATTATGTAATGAGTAAGCGATTGACCATCGGTGCCTATTTTGACCATCAAATTAACACTCCACTTGTGTCTTCGTCATCTTATCCTACTACTAATAGTAGTTACGGTATCTCACTCAATCTTTCATTGGCAAGATAATCATCAGCTTTTTTGTGATATTATCCAATATGCTCAAGTGACAAAAAGATTAATACTGACTAGTCCTAAATAAGCGTTACAAAATTAATACTTATTTATTAGGACAAAATTAATAACTTTTTAGTTACACACAATGGAGCATGCTCCATTGTGTTTAGTTTTTTTATACGTTTTAATTTTTCTCTCTGATTGTCTA
>JAZSDX010000041.1:0-22551 GCA_045531405.1 Muribaculaceae bacterium
GGTGTGGAGTTTGATAGTTTGAGGCGTGAGCGAGTTTGGAGTCAACGGCACACCTGATGGATAATAGGCAGTGCTTTGCAACACATTGCCCTCTTCATCAATCACCGCCCGAGTACTACCAAGAAAGTCACGCACATAATATCGGTGCGTCAAAGCCCCAGTTGACGTGTTCAAATCGGTGTGCCCGGCATCGTGATACACACGCCAAGTATTACCACTAATCTCAAACGCACCGATATATTTACGAAGGTCGGTGTTATACCGTGTTTGCTGACGCACGATAGTATCTCCATTGGCGTTGACCGTCGTTGTTACACGGATATATTTTTCAGCCGATGTGGATTGCGTTTTTCGCCCGTCGGGACGGTAATTAGATATAATCATTTTATTCTTTTTTTGAATTGATATAACTCCAATTGTTATCAATTTTAATATTTAGGGAATCTAATTTATTTGTAAACTCAAATTCAGTTAATCCCCCATATCTAATATTGTTTATTTTGTCTATTATCCAATAATATTTAGCATCTAGTCCTTGTGAAAATTGAATACCTTCGATATTAAAAATAGGATCAATAATATATCCATTCGGAGTTTGTTTTGCTATAATATATTGATTATTGTACCAACATTCTTTAATATAAGATGGGATATCATATTTTCCTACGACACATTCACTTTCAGATAAATATTTATATTCATATCCCAAATCTATATTGTTTTCTCCATTTTGGAAAAACTGACATATAAAAATAATGAAAAATAAAATGAAAAAAATTTTTATTATTTTATCCATGGGTATTTTGGTCTTAATGTGGTTGAACCATATATATTAATATTAAAAGCAGTGCCATTTCCCGCCACAAAACTACCAATAAGGGTTTCAATGTTCCTACCCCAATTCGATATATTTGTCCAGCTTTTCATATCAAAATCATATTTATCTGAATAAGCTCGAATGGAATGATTTGGATATCTTTTTAAAGTAATATTTCCATAAACAAGACCATCATTTATTGAATTACTATTTAATAATAAATTAAATGTCTTTACTTGACCTACATAATTTTCTCCTAATGAAACAATTCCAGAAAAATCAATCTTATTAATATCTGCATATAATGGTGCTCCACTACCATTTTTATACCAATCATTTGCTTCATCTATAGTGATATATCCGTCCCAATCAGGTCGATTGGATAATGATTTTATGCTTTCATTGTAGCGTTTAATGGCATCATTATTTAATAAACCGGCAACACCTAAATCAAATTTTTGAGCTTCTTCAACTGTTATTTTATCGTAGAAGTTTTTCTCGTCCATAATAATAGGAGTTCCTTGTATTCCATTATCTGCTGTCCCGATTAGAACTCCTTTTCTATTATAGATTGGATTTCTTCCATCAGGATCCACAAACTTCAATGGATTATTTGCACAATGGTTGTAAGGCGATAGCCTGGGGTATTTTTCAGCAAGTGGGTCGATAGATTTGAAAGTTGGTATTAGGCAATCATAATAACGGGCTTGGTTGTCGTACCAGCCTGTGCCTTGGATGTCGAAGAAGTCTTTGCCGGTGTGGAGTTTGATAGTTTGAGGCGTGAGCGAGTTTGGAGTCAACGGCACACCTGATGGATAATAGGCAGTGCTTTGCAACACATTGCCCTCTTCATCAATCACAGCCCGGGTGCTGCCAAGATAATCACGCACATAATACCGATGAGTCAATGCCCCTGTCGAGGTGTTAAGGTCGGTGTGCCCGGCATCGTGATACACACGCCAAGTAGAACCACTAATCTCAAACGCACCGATATATTTACGAAGGTCGGTGTTATATCGTGTTTGCTGACGCACGATAGTATCTCCATTGGCGTTGACCGTCGTTGTTACACGGATATATTTTTCAGCCGATGTGGATTGCGTTTTTCGCCCGTCGGGACGATAGTCCCACGCCAAATAAGAGCCATCGGAGAAAGTTACTCGTTTGGGCAGATTCAAAAATGAATGATATGTAACTGACGAAATAGCACGAGTGTCATCGCGAATGATATTCCCATTGGCATCATAAGCCACAGCATCAGAGTAAGTCCCCGATGGGAAGCGAGGAACCAAGCCAGTTGATTCGTCTTCACTCGCATCATTAACCGAAATGATTTGGTTGCCGTCGTAAGAGATAGCAGCATCTTGCACATAATAGCCCTCGAAGGTGCGTTCAAGGCTTACGATATTTCCGTTTAAGTCATATTCAAACCATTCGCCAATGTCACTCCCAGCATGGTCTTCAATAGCAGAACGCAGTTGATTGAGTTTGTCATACTCGTAAGAGAATGTCAATTCCGAATCAAAGAAATCACTTGATGTATTTACCACCGAAGATGTTGATGCACAAAGATTGCCATTTCGATACACTTGTGATGAGTTAAACGGATTTTCTCCATAATACAACCGTTGTGAATACCATGGAGAAGTGATAGAAGATATATTGCCATGTAGATGATAGCCATAGGTTATAGCATTGCTTCCACCGGAGGAAATAAATGACCCCATTCTTTGGCTGCTTAAACGACCAATTTCATCATATTGGTTTGATGTCATCTCTTTCCACTCACCACCATCAATGCACATTTTTGTAAGGGTTATCCTGTCTCCACCATCGTAGCTATAATCCCATTCTACATTGTGGCTTGCCGTAACTGTTCCCTCCAACAATTGCGACGCCACAGATTTTGTTCCTAACAACAATCCTCTAAAAGAATATTTCTTGAAAGTAGTGGCACTTGAAGAGTTGGCATAGTAGTCGCGTTCGCAACGCATCACTTCACGCCCCCGGTCATCATAATATATAGCCTCTACGATACAGTTGCCACTGTTGTCATAAACTGCAGTTCCGGTCAACAACCCTTGAGCAGAAAGAGATGTGTTGACAGTGTAATTTGCATCAGAAGGTATTGGATAATTGCCCCAATGAGAGTAATTATCATAGAAATATGCTCTTTGAGCAGTAAAGCCAGATGGACCACAATTGGTAGAGTACATCAAAGCAATTTCATTTATATTACCGGTTGTTTGTGGAGTTGCAATAATTGTAGAATCGTCCCAAGTAGCTTGCAAAGATTCGCGAGTAGCACCCGGGATTGAAGCAATTCCCTCTACAGCAATACGTTTTTGAGGGTCATATTTTATAACCGACCACTTCGAAGATGCTCGTTGTACACCATCTTGAGAGAAAATGGGTCGATTTAACTTGTCATAAACAAAGTAAACAGGTTCAGCTCCCGGCAATCGTTTCAACGTAACCCTATGCCTTGCATCATATTCATAATAGAAACATAGCGATTTCAAAATTTCGGCATCACAACTTCCATTCAATGGAAACAAAGCCGCAGCTTTAGGCGAAATCATATATCTCAAATCGCCATAAATGTCATATACGAAATATGTGTCGGCATATTGATTATTGTCGGCAATGGCACGACGCAGAATCGTCCTACCCTCTCGGTCATGAACCTCAATAACCGTTTTACAATCTTCATCATCGGTTGACATTGCAAATACTGCAGCTTTAGGGAAATACCCATTTGCAATCAACGAACCATCATCGTCACACGAGAACCACCGACAATCTGAGATAGAGTGATGACTGATATAAGAACTAATGAGTTTTTTATGATACCCCGGTTTATAAATTTTCAGTACACCTTCTTTATAATTTTGATAAGAAGTCACAGTAAACGGCTCCTTGTTATTGTAGAAAGAAGAAGCCTTTTGGCAATAGTCTGATGCCGATACAAAAGCCCCATTGAAACTACCCTCAATCGGGAGCCATTCTTTTGCGACTTTATTCAGGTAATTATATTCGGTTTTGGTAACGATATCGTAATAATCCCCCCCTTGTCCCACCAATACTGTTTGAACAGGTCGCCCTAATCCATCAAGATATTGAATTGAAGAACGGGAATCTTCCGAAATATAATCCATGGGATTAGAAGTTGAGGCAATCCCTGCTTCAATCGTGCGAATGTAGTTTTGCGTCGCAGTTTGAGCTGATGCAAATTGAGTTAAGATTGGAATAGCACCAATCAATACCAATAAAATAATATGTCGAATATGTTTATTCATGGGAATTGTAAAATTAGATGATAAAAATGTTAAATCAAACTATTTCTTGATAAATTTGAAAGAGTATTGAGAATTTTGAAGAAAAACTGTAACAAGATACTCTCCTGCCACAAGGTCGTGAGTGGGATATGAGATTTTACCTTGCGAATCAAGCACTACTTCTTTTGTCTGCCACATTAACGCACCTGCCGAGTTGTGCAGAGTTACAGCAACAATGCAATCGGGCGAGGTAGAATAATTGATATTAATGTGATTGGAGTTTTCTAAATGACTTATATCGCAAGATTCATCGTCAGAAAGCGATGATGTAATATTTTCATCGTTATTTAGTGAAAACAAGTCATTTGAAAAAGAATTTCGCGATTTAGTATTGGCAATATCTCCAAAATTGTTTCGGAATGCATTTGTAGCATCTTCGAGTCTTAACTCTTCATTTAATGGGTCGGAAGCTAAATCATGAGTTTGCGAATATTTGCTATAATATAGAGCCACAAATGAGGAATCTATGGCTGTGTTATAATATAGCACTTTATGCCGACGAGTTTCCAAAATTGGATAACGATAACCACGAGCATATAGACAGTGACGTTCAATATAGTGTGTTATACTGTCATTTTCAAGATGCCATATAATGGAGTCGGGAAGAATTACCGTAGAGTCGCCAAATTTATAACTGATAGAAAAATCAGTATCAATTAAAGTTGAGCCATGGCGAATATATTTAGTATGTAAAAGATTTGAAATCGTATCAGCCTCAGGAGTTATTAATGTGTAATTGTTGTTGTCGGCTGAAAGAGTATATGAGCCGGATACTCGAGCATAATCACGCATAGCCCTTGTTCCCTCGGCAAAAAACAAACCGGTTATGTTTTCGCCTTTATTCAGAGGATATTTTGCAGAGACTTCGGGTATTACATAATTAAGAATCAATCCCGGTTTGCGATGAGAAATCAGCATTATGGAATCGCCCGAAAAGGAAAAGATTTCGGCTTCACGATTTTGTGTACAAATAAGTAATGTATCCTTAAAATCATTGTATGTGATTTTATAATCTCTCACAGGTTTGGTCGATGATAAATCAATTATTAATGAATCATCAAGATTTATCATGGTTGGAATTTGACATAAACTGATTTTATCTCCTTGTCGAGGTTTATTTAGCTCTTTAGTGAGAGCAGTGTTTGCAATAGATGATATACTAATTGTAAACGATATAAATATAAAAACAATCTTTTTCATGATTATTGGTTTTTATAGTGATAATCATATTTGCGAATGAAATAACCATTATAGTCTTTTACCGAAGATAAACGACCTTGATTATCAAAAGAGAAATGAGTGGTAATGCCACGAGAATCGGTAGCTGACGATACCCCAATAAGCCAATGGTAGGTCATGGTTGTAATATCATAATCAGGCAATGTGTTACGTAATGAGGTGAAGAAATTGGTTAAATCAGATTCGGTAGTACCGGTTGCCGAGTAAAATTGTTCGGGATTTTTACCTAAACTATTAACGGCAGACAATAACTCGGAGTAAGATAGATTCTTAACTTCGACAATAGGATAGCTTCCACGATAACCCCAAAGATAAGATGCCAATACTTCACCATTATAACTAATTTGGATTAAATTGCCGTGATTGTCATATTCATAGGAATATTCAGGTTGATTAATTAGAGACAAAAGACCACTATTTGCTTGTTTATTACCTAAATTATATTGATTTGCCAATTTACCTTTTATACCCAAGCCGTATGATTTGACGAGCAAATTGTTACTATTATATTCCATCCTTTTGGCATCGACTATTTTGCCGTCGATAACAGTTACCTCTGTTTCCGGAATATTAAGATAAGTTCCACTAACATTGCAATAGGTATAAAATGTTTCTTTGGTCAATCCATCAGAAGTCGTTTTTATTTTTGAACGCAACAAATTATAATCTAAATTATAGGTAAATTTATCATAAAAGTACGTATAACGAGTGGTATCACTAAAGTCATGTTCTCTATAAATTTCCTGTTTTATGGTTTTGTTATATGGAATAAGGTTATATTTTCCTATTGAATAATCATATCCATTAATATTCATGCCGGAAACAGGAGCAGTGTTAAAATCTGCGATTCTAAATAGGTCGGTAGTGAAAATGCTAAGATCCTCAATATCGGGTTCAAATATATTATATTCATAGTCAATATTGATATATCCTAATGACCCTGCATAATTACAGAATTGTTTATTCATGAGATTTCCTCGATGATGAGCTTTGGAGGTCCACATTTGAGAACCGGTAGGTTGATAATCACGGAACTCGGTATTGTTAAAATCTCGATAATCGCGAGTCAAATTTGATGAAAAAGTATATTGAATATTGTTAGAGTTTGCATATGTGTCGTTTACTAATTCGATTTGATGTGAGCACCATTCATTTACTTTATGATATTCTACCCCAACATTCCCCACCGGAAGATTATAAAAGCCATTTGATGAAATTTGATAAAACATAGAGCCTTCAAATCCGGGATTGACATCGTTTGTTGTAACATAATAATAATTGCTTGCATAATCGGGTCGTGTAGAAATAACACCACTTGATAGGTTGGGGTCGGCGTAAGCATAATAATAACCTTTGACAATAGGTTCGCTATCATCATCGGCTTTTGATATTATTCGAGAGATTCTTAGTCCACCCCAAATGTCTTTATGAATCTTTGTGCTGGAATTACCTCCGGTAGTTATATACTTTTGTAGGAAAATTTTTCCACAAGGTGCGTCTCCATACTTAAATTCTCTTTTTATTAATTCTTCGGAATCAAATCCATCGTATGCGTATATTGAAGTAGGATATTGTAGTTCTACACGATAATTTACGTTTGGATCTAAATACACATCGATTTTGCCGTTGTAAATGCCGGAAATAGTGCAATTGTCAATAAAAACAGTATGCTCGGCACAAGTTTGACCAGTGCTTCTATTTATAAAAGAAACACGAGGATAATGAACATTAATACAATCGTCATAATTGTGGCAAAGACCATAGTAATCAGTATTTAATAATATTTGTGGATTGAAATTAAAATAGTTAGATAAATCCACAGTTACATACTGATTGTTTCCACTAATACAATAATTATCAATAACTAATTTTTGTGTTTCTTCTAAAGCTATTAAAGTGTCAATTTGTAATATTGTATTTTCCGATTGTTCGGGTTCCTCAACTTGTAGATTATTGAAAAATCCATATTCATGTGATTCCCACTCAAATTCAGTTGAACCACCGGTTGGGTATTCAATCCTCTTTAGTGCTCCATAATAACAAACATTGGTATTTACGTCTCGATTACTCCCATATTTAGAAAAGTGGCTATAATTTGGAGCTATGCCTCGATTTGGAGCAGCATTATAATATCCACAAAAATCTTGGCTAAGAGAATTAAACGGAATCTCGTTGTTTGAATTTGTATAATATGAGAACTTATATTTGTCTATGTTATTTTCTGATATTTGTGTCAAGAAGGTCTTTTTTGATTCATTAGAATTATTATACATTGTATATGTGAAATAAAGAGATTTTATAGGAGTATTGTTATCGTTATTTTGATATATCTCAATTTTAGTGATTTTTTCGGTTTTACTATCATTGTCATAAGTGAAGCGGACAATAGCACTGCTACTTTCTATTGCACTAAGGACTATTGGATTATAGACAATACTACCACATGATGCAACAAATCTAGGTAATTTGTGATTTAATGCAGAGTTGGATGATGCATAATATGTTTCAACAAGTGGACCTATTCTTGTCCGTTTAGACTTGCTTTTATAGTGAAAAATAATACTATCATTTTGTAAATTTTTTATTTTGGTTAAATGCCATGCCGAAGTATAGTACATTGAGTCTAAAACTTGACTTCCAGGGTCTCCATGATAGTATTCATATTTTGTTTTTTCAACATTCCCAAAATAATATTTAGTGCCATTGTTGTCTGTAACAACATATTGTTCAGGATAGTTGTTTAATACACTATTTGGTGAAACTGAAATCGGTTGAGGTGAACTAATTACAATATCTTTGTTGTCATTATAAATAAAGGTTCCCGACAATCCCATACAACTAACTTTTAATATGTCGTTGGCCATATCTGCACGACCATAATAGTAATCCACCCCCCAAGTTTTATCTCCGGTGCGATGTGTCATAAAATAATTATAATCACTGGGGTCGAAATCGCCAACTGTCGATTTCGCAAATTCACGCAGAGTATTACTTTCTGTTGTTTTGTTAAACAACCCTTTTATATTATTTGACTTTGCACCGGCTTCATCGGGGTGACCATAAACAGTGCGTGAGATACAGCCTCCTGCATTAAGATACCAACTTAGACCTAAATTTCCCGGTTGATCGTCAACTTTTAGTCCACCACTTTGGTATTGAATAGTGATAGGGACACTTAATGTCCCCTCTGTCAAAGTATATATTGGGAAAGAAATATCTGGTTGCCCGGTAAATGGGGCAACGGGATAATCAATTTTCTTCATCATTGATGCGACTTCAGGAGCCGGAGGAATAATAGTCCAATCTCGTGGGGCATATGAGGAAACATCATTTGATTCTTGTGCAGATATATAAGTACTGCTCAATAGAATGATTGTTGATAATATTAGTTTAGTTAGTTTCATGGTTAAATTGGTTAATATGATTGGTAAAAGGCACCCGGCTCTCATCGAGCCGAGTACCACGAGCTTATGATAACATAGGATAATTGGGTTGTTCAATTATTTGTTACAAAGAGAAGCTGCCGGAGTAGCAAGACGCATCGTCGGTAACTATTGTGATGAAATAGTCGCCGGCAGCGGTTGAGGTGGTGATTGATGCTGAGCCAAAAGCTGTATCTTCGGTTTGTTGCCACACTTCACCTGTTGATTCGTTAATTACTGAAATTTCCACCTCGCCCATATCGAAACCAAATTGGAGATAAACTACACCATCTTGATAATAAGCCATGATGTCGCTACCATAATCGGGTGTGCGAGGATGTTTTGAAGCCTTTTTTATTATTATTGGTTTATTTTGTTCTACTGATCCTGTTGGATTGTCAGCATATCCTAAAAAACCAATAAATAAAAAAATAAATGTTACTAAAAATTTTTGTCGAGTCATGTTGTTAATTTTTTATTAGTTAGACTTTACGACAAAAATAGTGATATAGATTAAGTATTAAGTGAAAAATATGCTAAATAATTTTAGACAACACATAGTATAATCTATTGATAAACTGAAACTTACTGTGAGTCTAAATGTTTATAATTAGACATGTTGTAAGTGCTTAAAAATGAGCACCATATGAGTGGGGGAGGGTAATTTGTTGGTAACCAGGGTGTTATTGTAGGTGCGCAATAAATTCGTCTTTGAGATGTGAATTGGAATCTAAAATCTTCTCTTTTATGCGGGAACGACGCTTGTAAATTGTAGGATATTTTTGGTGCATTAGTAAACTAATGAATTTTGGAGAAAATCCAGCGTAGTGATAACATATTTGTTTATATTCATCATTGCTTAGGTTCGGGAATTCCAACCTAAATTTATGCATTAGATTATCTCTATAACGATTTATGATTAGTTCAAGTTCTAATCGCGTTTTAGGATTTTCAAATCTAGAAATAATTTCTTTTACTTCTTGATAAAGTCGTTTTTGATCTATTGCATTATCCGAGATGTCTGCAAAAGTATTCCCGATATTATTAAGAATTGAAAAGTGATCATTAAATAATTCATTAATTACTGCAGAAAAAGAATCATCTTTGGATTTAAGACGGTCGCGTAAATCTAAAATCGTTTCAGTATATTCATTAATTATTTGTTGCTTTTTTAAGATGCTTTTTCGTGTATATAAAATAACAAGAATGATTATAATGATTGTTGTCAATAATATTATTATGCTTGTAAATTTCGACAAATAATGTTTGTATTTAATAATTTCTAATTCTTTTGTTAAGATGTCTCGTTGAGCTGTTAATAGTGGCTGTTCTAGTTCTTTTCGCAATATTTCTTTTTCATATTGAGTCCCTTTTGAGAAATATGTTAATGCTGAATTATAATCTTTTAAATTACGGTATGCATTAGACGAATTAATAAATATTATAATAGAATCGGATGAGTCATTTGCTACATTCCAAGCCTTAGATATTTGATGTTTTGCTGAAATTGAATCATTTAATGCCGCATAGGCTATTGCAAGTGAGGAGTGAACCGATGATGTTGTGTTTAGAAGAGGGTAATCTTGGATTAATTTGTCATAAATATTTATTGCTAAAGAATGTTGTTTTTGATCAATTAATTGAATTATTAGTTCTTCATATCCAATTTGAATCATTCTATAATCACAAGAATCCGTTGCTTCTGCAATAACCTGATAAATCAAATTATTTGCTTTCTTGTAGTTTTGATAGCCTCGATAAGAACAAGCAAGATCATAAAGAGCATATAGTTTATGCTTATAGCTATTTGCTTGTTTGTATGATTTGTAGGCATTTTGATATGCTTCAATGCTTTTGGGGTAATCACAAGAATTACAGTATAAATACCCCAATTGGCTAAAAATAAGCCCATGGATAAGGTGGTCTGATGTTTGAGTTATGTAGTTTGCTGCTTTAGTATATTGAGCTATTGCGTTGTGATTATCATTTGCATTTTCAAAAATTCGTCCATGATAATAATGCGTCAGCATCGCATAATGTGGTTCGTCGCCGTCGGTAAAGTATTTAACGGCAGGAGCAATGATAGAATCGGAAGCGATGTCGATGTAGTTTTTATCGAGTGCTTGTGAAAGGAGAAGGGCATAAATGGCACGTCCTCGCTCGGTGGTTAGGGTTGAAGATTCAATACTATCTTGGAGAATTGACAAAGCCACTTCGCAACTATCGTTCATAATAGTTTCAGCTCGTTCAAGCATTTGACTATTACGCTCGTTTTCACCACAAGCTGAGAGCAGGATAATGGATATTATGACGATGAAAATATGCTTCATTTAGCACATTGTGAATGAGGGAGGGTGTTACTTAAATCTCCAAGTGATGGTGCCACGTTGCACTTGTGTCTCGGTTTTTGAGACAGAGAAAGAGCATTTTAATGAAGCCTGTTCACAGCGTGTGCGAGTGGCAGCATCGGCATAGGCGGGACCTGAACCACTTTTTACTTTGGCCGAAATCACTTTGCCTTGTGGGTTAACACTCACCGACACAACGATTGTGCCGGCTTTTGTGCTTGATGTTTTTACCCAATTAGCGAGAGTGCGACCTCCAAGACTTGCACCGGGAGCGCCCGATGAGGCTCCGGTGTCGCTATTCCCATCGACTTGGCCGGTTTTGCCTTTGCCATTGTCGTCGGTGCCTTTTCCTTTGCCGGCAAATTGATTTTTGATTTGTTCTTGTATCTGTTGTTGTTTTTCTTTTTCTATCCGAGCCTTTTCGGCAACAGCGGCGAGTTCTTCGGCAGAGGGTCCGGGTTTGGGTGTTTCTTGTGTTTTTTCCACTTTCATTGGCGACTCTTCTTGTGTGGAAACAACTTGTGAGGGTTGTCCTTGAGTGCCGGCATTTTCCAAGTCGTCAGCATCAAGGGCATCGTTATTATCGGCAGGTGGCGCCGGTTGTTGTTGGTCGCTCTCTATTTGAGGCTGATTGATGTCGCCGAGCATCACATACTCACCTCCAAAAAGAATTTCGCTTGAATCAACGGGAGGCCATTGTGTGTCAAATTGATGTCGAGGAGAATGCTCTAAGACAAAACAAAGAGATATCACGAGAATCAACACGTGAAAGGCAATAGTGCCTATGATGGCGATGAGGCGTGATTTTTTAGATGAATCCATCGCTAAGAAACATTAAGATGGTTGTTGCGTTGACTGTTGTTGGATGGGGGTTGCCGATGTAGGAGCCGGCTTAGTGGCAAGCACCATTTTGAGGTTGTTTTGTGCCGCAAGATTGAGAATTTCAACTACTTTGCCATATGGCACCTCCTCGTCGGCATAAAGAGCGATAAAACTCTCGGGAGCTTGCATCTGAACAGTCACAAGGTATGTGACAAGATTATCTATATGAATGAGTTGAGGTTCCTCTTTGTCGTGCGACACAAATAATTGCATTTCTTTATCAAGATACACACGAGTGCCCGGTTTGATGGCTGTTTGCTCCGAGCTTTGAGGTAGATTTACTTCAAGGGCTGTAGGGAATACAAATGTAGAAGTAACCATGAAAAAGACGAGCAAAAGGAAGATAACATCGGTCATAGATGCCATCGAGAATGTAGCCGATATTTCGTGTTGTCGTTTTAGTGCCATAATGTTATTTGTTAGGCTCGTTGATGAGGTCCATAAATTCCATTGTGCGCGCTTCGAGTTGATTCATTACGTTGTTGATGCGAGCAACGATATAGTTGTAGGCAAAAAGAGCTATGATGCCGACAATTAGACCTGCAACAGTTGTCACAAGTGCAGTGTATATGCCTCCGGCAAAGTCGCCAA
The DNA here is from genome assembly GCA_045531405.1 of Muribaculaceae bacterium. Classification (GTDB taxonomy): domain Bacteria; phylum Bacteroidota; class Bacteroidia; order Bacteroidales; family Muribaculaceae; genus RGIG4079. Next base: position 12,638 of record JAZSDX010000041.1, read on the forward strand.
TAGAAGCAGCATTGCCTGAATTGGCAATGCTGAAGAAGGCATCAACCATACCTATTACAGTGCCTAAAAATCCGAGCATAGGTGCACCTGCCGCTGTAGTGGCAAGCCAAGGAAGACCTTTGCTGAGGTTGGCGATTTCGATATTTCCGGTATTTTCAATTGCAACGAGAATGTCGTTAGCAGGGCGACCAATGCGAGTGAGCCCTTTTGCAATTAGTCGGGCTGCAGGTGAGTCTTGTTTTTTACAAAGATTTTGAGCACTTTCAATCTCTCCGTCGGCAACATAATCTTTGATACGTTTCATAAACGAGGGGTCGTATTGACTTGCTTTATGAACAACTATGGCACGTTCGATAAACACGTAGATTGCTAAAATAGAGAGCAATGCAAGTGGAATCATAATGAATCCACCTTCGAGGCATAAATCCCAAATAGAAAGGTTAGTAGTTGTAGTAGCTGCAGTTTCGGCAACGGCAGTTGATGTAGTGTCAATGATTGTGGCAACAGAGTCGGTTGCGTTAATAGCCGGTATTGAATTAAGTAGTACCATGATAATTGTAAAAATTATAATTAAAGTTTAGAGGTTATTTAAGACATTTTTTGTAGCGAGCAATTGTTTCACTCAATCCCAAATAAAGAGCATCAGAAATGAGAGAATGACCGATAGACACTTCATTGAGATAGGGTACATGTTTGTGAAAATATTCAAGATTTTCAAGACTGAGGTCATGACCGGCATTCACTCCAAGTCCCACCTTATGAGCAGCCTGGCTTGCCAACGTGTAAGGCTCAACAGCTTTGGCGGGATTGGCATGATACATATCGGCATAAGGTTTGGTAAACAATTCTACGCGGTCGGCTCCGGTTTTAGCCGCCAATTTAATGTTTTCGATATCTGTGTCAACAAATATCGAGGACCTTATTCCGGCATCACGAAGAGTATCTACGATATTGGTCAAAAGCTCCATGTTTTCAGCTACATTCCATCCGGCCGATGATGTGAGAGCGTCGGGTGCATCGGGTACGAGTGTAACCTGTTCGGGTTTAACTTTCAACACAAGGTCCATAAATTCAGGCGAAGGATACCCTTCGATGTTAAACTCGGTTTTAACAAGAGGACGCAACTTAAACACATCGTCATATTTGATGTGTCGTTCATCGGGGCGAGGATGCACAGTGATGCCATTGGCACCAAAAACCTCGCAGTCAACAGCTACTTGTTGCACATTGGGCTGGTTTTCACCACGAGCATTACGCAATGTGGCAATTTTGTTGATATTTACACTTAAATTTGTCATTTTGATGTTATAAAAATCTTTTTGACGAGTTAACTTGTTGAATAATTAATAGTGATTAAATAATTATTCGTAAATTTGTCAAGATTTAGACTACAAAAATAGTCAGAAATAATAAAATATCGAAAGATTTGAGGGCAAAAGATAATATATTAACGCAATTTGACACCCGTCAAGACGATTTACAAGTAAATATGGGCGAAATCCTTGCTCGGTTGTTCCCTTTTGTCGATGATTCATGTCAATTAACAATGGTTTGTCGTCGTGAAGATTATTCGGCATCTTTGGTTGCTCGGGCGGTTGAGGATTGTGATGCTCATCTTCTGAATCTCAATGTTACCGGCGACATTACCGATGCCGGTGAAATGATTGTAGAGTTGCGTGTTGGTATCAACAATGGCGAGAGTGTAGCTCGCAGTCTTGCTCGTTATGGCTATGAAGTGGTGAACATAAAAAAAGAAACAAGTATAGATGACAATACAATGCAACAACGCATAGGAGAATTATTGCATTATATTGAATTATAATCCATTAAAAATATCAACGGTAATGAAAATCGCAATTTATGGCAATATGTATCAAGAGGATTATCTGAATCAACTTTCAGATTTTCTTGAGGCATTGTCACGTTCGGAAATCAAGGTTGAAATTGAATCAAAGTTCTATAACTATTTAAGCCGAATGTTACCCGGAGAGTTGCCCATTGATGGAGTGATTATTGGTGGCGATTTTGATGCCGATATGGCTATAAGTATTGGTGGTGATGGGACATTTTTGCGCACTGCTCGTTGGGTAGGCGATAAGCAAATTCCTATTTTGGGTATCAATACCGGGCATCTTGGTTATCTTGCCGATATTACTGTTGATGAAATGATTCCGGCTGTAGAAGATTTGAAAAAAGGCCTTTATAAGATTGAAAATCGCTCATTGATTGAGGTGACAAGCACTCGCAAAGAGGCAATAGTCGATTGGAACTATGCTCTTAATGAAGTGGCTGTAATTAAGCAAGATACATCGTCAATGATTTCGGTTGCCACAAGGGTAAACGATATTGACTTGGCTACTTATCAAGGTGATGGGTTAATTATTTCAACACCAACAGGTAGCACGGGATATAATCTATCGGTGGGAGGTCCGATTGTAGAGCCAACTGCTCCCAACTGGATAATTTCACCTATTGCAGCACATTCATTGACAATGCGCCCACTTGTAGTGAGTGATTCGTGTGAATTGACAATTACTACCAATTCGCGAGCAACAAACTATCGAGTGAGTCTTGATGGCAGGTCGGTAACATTGCCGGTGGGATCTACAATAAAATTACGCAAAGCACCATTTGTAGTAAAAGTTGTGCAACGTCTAAAACATAATTTTGGCGAAACCTTGCGCAATAAGTTGCTTTGGGGTGTAGATAAACGATAATACAACGTTAGAACTCGGTTTTTATAAAGTTTTAAGTATAAGGGAATGGTTATATCGGGGACAGAATTTGATTATCCTCCTTTGGGTATAGTGCACCTCGCTGTGAGGTATAATTCGCGCCACATTTCCGCCCGTTGGCGAGATGGGAAAGTGTATCTCAATGTGCCATATGGTGCCGATGAGAATGATGTGCGTCGTGCTCTTGCCGAGTTTGCTCCAAAACTCAAAGCCACTCGTCCCGAGATACTTTATCATGAGGGACAATGTTTGACCTTTGACGGTCTGTCAATAACGATAAAAAGACAAAATCACAACCCAAGAGAAATAATTGTGCAAGCGCGATTGCCTAAGTCGGTAATAGAAGTGGGTGACGATTTTGACTTTAATAAAAATGAAACTTCTCGCACTATCAGTAATATGCTATGTCGCATTGCTCAGAGGTTAGCTCCAACCATATTATTGCCTCGAGCAAGGGAGTTGGCTCATTCCATCAATAAAACACCTGTTGGGTGGACTATCTCAAATGGTCATCGTGTGCTTGGTAGGTGTGATACCAATGGAATTATAGCCCTGTCATATATATTGGTATTTCTACCACAACATTTGCGTGATTACGTGATATTTCATGAATTGGCTCATTTGTCGGAGATGAACCACAGTTCACGTTTTCATGAATTATGCAACCAATATTGTAATGGACATGAAGCCGACCTAATAGCCCAACTCCACGCTCACCAATGGCCGGTGTATAGGTGATTTAATAAGTTTTATGAGAATACTTTCGGCTATGGCAATAATGATGATTCAGTCACTTCGTTGCGATAGTTATAGTTGTTGCGAAGTGCTTCAAAACTATGGGGTGAGGTTTTTAGAGCCTGGGTATCGATAAGGGGGTTGTAGGAGTCTATGATTGATTGTAATGTAATATGCTGGGCAGCTCCTGTAGGTATTCCTTCGGCAATGTTGGGAATTGTGAGGTTAAAATGATGAGCGAGAGCTTCAAGAGCCATTGCTGTGGCACGAATTTTCCCTTCGCGAGAGTAACCGGCAATGTGTGGGGTGGCAATGGATGCTTTTTCAAGTAAAGCGAGGTTGAGTTGTGGCTCTCTCTCCCAACAATCGACAATTACTTTTGATATTTTACCTGTTTCAAGAGCTTTAATCACTGCGTCGGTGTCAAAAATGCCACCACGAGCACAGTTAACGATGATAGCACGATGTGAAAGATTGTTAATGAAGTCTTCACTACATATGTGATGAGTGGGGTGTTCGCCACTGATAGTCAGTGGGGTATGAAATGTGATGATATCACAGTGACGAGCTATCTCGTCAAGAGACACAAAATTATTGGTGCATTCAACTTCGGCTCGAGGAGGGTCACACACAAGAACTCGCATGCCCAATTGTTGGGCCCAACGCTCAACAATACTTCCCACATGTCCCACACCCACAATGCCTATGGTGTAGTCGCTAATGGGGCGATCTATAACATGAGCCAATGATGCAAATACATATTGAGCTACTGCCGGAGCATTGCATCCGGGAGCGTTGGCAATAGTAATGCCTCGGCTACGGCAATAATCGAGATCAATGTGGTCGATGCCTATTGTTGCTGTGGCAATGAATGAGCATGGGGAATTGCAAAGCAAAGCCTCGTTGCAATGAGTGCGAGTGCGACAAATAAGAGCATCGGCTTGGAGCATTGCATTGGCATTGATTTGTTCGGCAGAGAGATATTCTACATGAGCTAAATCGTCAATCACTCCTTTGATAAAAGGAATATTATGTTCGATTATGATTCTTAAATCCATATGCCCCAGATGTATAGACCGAAATAAACCATAAGAAAAACAATGATGCCTAAATAACTGCGACGAGATTCATATATCGTGAATAAATGTCCGAGTTGCAGTGCAGCACAACAGTTTAGTAATGGAATATAGATGATATAGTTGGTGAAATCGGCAAAAATGAGCAATATTGTTGCGAAAGAAACAATGGCAAAAAAACCGTTGTAAGCGCGAGTCTGAGCGTTATAACTGATGATTTTTACAGCATTGGCGAGCCAAGCACCAAAGCACACAAATACTGATAAACTAATCGTTATCAACATTTGAAGTACCTCTTCTAAAGATAGTTGCTCATAAATGCCAATAAATTGAGGTAGGTTGAAGTTGTTGAAATCTAATATTCCAAAACCAAACAATATCCAAGGAGGAGTAATGAATCCAAGTAATGCTGCCAAGAATATACGCAAATTAAGGATTCTCATCTGCATGCAACCCAAAATTAATATTGGAGTGTAAAAGATGAATGCATATTGAAAAAACGCAAAGAATGATATTAAGGCAAAAATAAAGAATATGGCATGGGGGTTGATGTTGTTGTAGGATGTAAATAAAATAAAAGCACAAATGAGCATTACAACACATAACATAGTGCCACCATAGAGTTGACATGTGATGTCGGTTATAGGTAATTGTAGGATTAAAAACATCCATGCAAAAATGTTGGTGGGATTGCGAAGAATGTTAAACGTCTTGTTGAGATATATCATTATGAGTATAATCAAGAAGTTTAGAATCAAACTTGCAACCATTGATGTATATCCCGGTTCGATCCAATGATTTATAGGTAGTAACCCTAATCCCTTATTGTCTAAAATAGGTATAACCTTGCCCCAAGAAGAAGCAAGGTATGTAGTAAAGATTGCTATAATTGAAAATGTCAATACAGCATATCGAGAATGAAGAAAACGAGATATGTCGCTCTCTTTTATCATCGTAAGTTTATTTCATTAGGTCTTTTCCTATGTCTCGACGGAAGTATTTTCCTTCGTAGTCAATTTTTTCGATTGAAGCATAGCTGTTTGCAAGGGCTTCGGCAATGTTGTTGCCGTAAGAACTTACTGAAATCACACGACCGCCCGAAGTTACTAATTGTCCCTCGTTGTCAATTTTTGTGCCGGCATGGAATAGAATGCTATCAGTGACATTTTCACAGCCGGTGATAATTTTGCCTTTGGGATAATCGCCGGGATAACCACCCGATACAACCATTACTGTTACGGCAGTGCGAGGGTCTTCTTTTAATTCTATATCACCGAGATTACCTTGTGCGGCAGCTTTCATTAATGCGACAAGGTCACTATCAATGCGAAGCATTACGGCCTCGGTTTCGGGGTCGCCCATACGCACATTGTATTCAATTACCATAGGTTCTCCTCCTACGTTAATTAGCCCGAGGAAGATGAACCCGCTATATGTAATGTTATCGTTGATAAGTCCATTGATAGTAGGTTCGATGATGCGAGTGCGCACTTTTTCCATAAATACTTCGTCGGCAAAAGGAACCGGGCTTACGGCTCCCATGCCTCCGGTATTTAGTCCTGTATCGCTTTCGCCAATGCGTTTGTAGTCTTTTGCAACCGGAAGTACACGATAGCCTCCATTGCCATCGCTTAATACAAATACCGAACATTCAATGCCTGAAAGAAATTCTTCAATGACAACTGTTGCCGAAGATGCCCCAAACATGCCCGAAAGCATTTCTTTCAATGAAGCTTTTGCTTCTTCAATAGAGGGAAGAATCAACACACCTTTACCGGCTGCCAATCCGTCGGCTTTCAACACATAAGGTGCTTGAAGTTGTTCGAGGAAAGCATAACCTTCTTCGATGTTTTCAGCTGTAAAACTTTGATAACGAGCAGTAGGTATGTTGTTTTTTACCATAAATTGCTTGGCAAAGTCTTTACTGCCTTCAAGAGCCGCTCCGGCTTTAGATGGACCTACAACGAGGATATTCTTACCTTCAAAATAGTCGTATATGCCGGCTACTAATGGGTCTTCGTTCCCCACAACTATCATGTCGATGGCATTTTCCCCAACCCATTTTTCGATAGCAGGGAAATCAAGAGGAGATAGTGCGATATTTTCGCCATAAGCACCAGTGCCACCATTTCCAGGAGCAATATATAACTTATTAAGTAACGGACTTTGACTCATTTTCCATGCGAGAGCCGATTCTCGACCTCCTGAGCCAAGGAGCAGAATGTTGATTTTTTCCATATATAATTTATTTTAGCTGGTTAATGATTAATTATCTTGATTAGTATTGTCGTCTTCTTGTTGAGCTCGTTTCCAACCTCGTTTTACCATATTGGGAATTGAGGGGCGCTTGCCAATGATAGATTTCAAAGCATGTTCGTTGCGACGAATAGCCAATGGGTTTTCCGATTCAATTGCTTCGGGTTTTGCTACACGGCGAGATGTCTTGTCAAATCGGCGAGTTTTGGGAGCATATTTTTCTTCAAGAGCCGATTTGCGTTTTTCACCTTTCCCACGAGAATCTTTACCTCCCATGCCTTTTTTGCGTGCTTGAGCTTTCCATTCTTTATCACTCAATCGACGAGGAAGATCTTTTGATTTTTCGATATTTTTACCATCTTTGAGTTTGCCTCCACTCTTGCGGAATGAAGCATAATCACCATCAAACACAACATATTCACGCAATTCACATTCGAGAGAACCATTGAGAATTGGAGTTTTTGACGATGGTGCAAGTCCTATTTTGTGGAAGTATTCATCTTGATAACCAATAATCCATGCCGAACCCTTAAACACATGTTTGAGTTTAGAACCTATTGTAGAGTATAACCCTTCCATATCGTTGGAACTGATACGTTCGCCATAAGGAGGATTAGTGATAATCATGCAATTTTCGGGAGCTTCATCCCATTGAGAGATAGGTTTGACTTGAATGTCCACATATTTTGCAACACCAGCACTTTTTACATTTTGCATTGCAATAGATGTGGCTTTTGGAGAGATGTCAGCTCCATAGATTTTATAATCGAAAGAACGTTCTTCACTTTCATCATTATAAAGGGAATCAAAGAGTTCGGCATCAAAGTCTTTCCATTGCTCAAACGCGAATTTTTTGCGATAGATGCCCGGATTAATGTTGGCAGCAATAAGGGCAGCTTCGACAAGGAATGTTCCCGAACCACACATGGGGTCAACCAATGGACATTGTCCGTTCCACCCACTTTTGAGAATTATGCCGGCAGCAAGGACTTCGTTAATCGGAGCTTCGGTTTGTGCAACACGATACCCACGTTTGTGTAGAGATTCGCCTGATGAGTCGAGAGAAAGGGTTACTCGATCACCTGTGATATGTACGTTGATAACTACATCGGCATCTTGTAACCTCACTCCGGGACGTTTATCTGGACCAAACTTATCTTTGAAAAAGTCAACAATAGCATCTTTGACGCGATAGGTGACAAATCGAGAATGGGTAAATTCATTGGAGTTTACTACGGCATCGATAGAAAATGTTTTGTCGAGTGATAGTACTTGTGTCCAATCATATTCTTTTACCATATCATAAAGACTATCGGCATCGGTGGCGATAAATTTATATATTGGCTTAAGAATGCGAAGTGCTGTGCGACAACAAAGGTTAGCGCGATAAAGCATTTCCTTATCGCCATCAAAAGATACCATGCGACGCCCTATTTCAACATTATTGGCGCCGAGGTCGGTCAATTCTTTGGCTAAAACATCTTCCAATCCTTGGAAAGTCTTTGCCACCATTTCAAAGTTTTCCTTCATCACTGCTTGAATCTTAAAAAATTATTTGCTTTGGCTTGAACGAGTTTCTCTCCTTCGGCAACATCTTCGGTAACCCAAATGTTGCCACCGATAACGGCATTTGCACCTATTGTTATGCGTCCAAGTATAGATGCGTTAGAATAGATAACCACGTTATCGCCAATGATAGGGTGCCGTGGAATACCTTTGATAGGGTTTCCGTCGGAGTCGGTATCAAAACTTTTGGCACCGAGTGTCACACCTTGATATAATTTTACGTTATTTCCAATAATTGCAGTTGCTCCCACAACAATGCCTGTCCCATGGTCGATAGTGAACCCTTCTCCAATAGTTGCTGCCGGGTGAATGTCTATTCCGGTTTCACTATGGGCCTGCTCGCTTATCATGCGAGGAATGATGGGGACTTCAAGTTTTACCAACTCATGAGCAATGCGATAATTGCTTATGGCACGAATAGCCGGATAGCAATATATCACTTCGTCGGTAGAGATTGCTGCCGGGTCTCCATTGTAGGTTGCTTTTACATCGGAGTAAAGCAATCGACGCAATTCGGGGAGGTTTGAGATAAATCTGTCGGCTTTTTCTTGAGCCAAAGATGAAATATCAGAGAGATTAATATTTTGATTTTTAGGAGTATTGAAACATAATCCGGCAGTAATCTGCTCTATTAGAAGCTCGCGTAATTGTTCGCAACGTATTCCAATGTAGTGGAATACGTTATTGTGGTTAACATCGCAGTCTCCAAAAAAACCGGGAAAAATTAGACCTCTGCACAAGTCCACAATGCGAGCAACCGACTGTTGCGAGGGTAACGGTTCGCCATATTGGCGAAGATGGCACACATCTTTGATGTTTTCTTTGCAAGATAACGCTTCGATTGCATATTTGAGCGCATCCTCAGAATGTTTATTTGCTCCCATTGTTTCAATTTATCTATATGAAATGCAAAGATAGTGCAAATTAAGAGCAATAACAAGAAATACTATCTCTTTTATATTCGAAGATCAAACTTATCCTAAATAAAAATGGATGTTGATGTCGAACTCACTTAACTAAAATGTATAAGAAAAAGGAAAGAGTCCGATGCAAAACCGAACACCTTTCCAATAAATCTATTTTTGAATTTTTAATTTGTCCAGCTACTTGGGGCAAATCAATTCAGATTCAGCTTTATGTTTTAATTCTGAAATATGATTATTGATGCATAATTTGTTCTATAATTATTTCATCAACCATTATTTTGTATGATCCTTCAACTGTAAAGCCAAAAATTCCACTATTTAATCTACGAGAGAAAGTAACGACTTCCATGTTGTCAACAATAAAAGTTTGCTTAGTGCCTTTTTTGATTATTTCGAAATTTACCTCTTTGTCTTTTCCTGATTTTAATATTAAAACGCCTTGTCTTGATAAACTTTCAACCCCATTTTTTGTGTTGCAGATGTCTAGTCCTGACATAGCGTTACAGTAAAAAGTAACAAAAAATGGAAGAGACTAAACACAAGTATGTTAAGCGAACACAACGAGATTATTCAATGCCTTTTAAGTTGGCAGTAGTACAAGAAGTAGAGCACACAGGAAT
>JAZSDX010000057.1:0-33063 GCA_045531405.1 Muribaculaceae bacterium
ATTTCAATTATATTTTATTTTAGATATAGCATTATTATCCAGATAATTATATTTATTAATATCTAATAATAATTTATATTTTTATTCAATTCACACTTTATATAGAAATACCTAACGTAAATTTGCATTGTAAAATAATTAATAAGCCAAAGGGGTTACAACAATATCCCCACAAGAATATAGGGAATAATTTTTAGGGTTAGTATTTAATGTTAGATTGGTGTTGTCAATAAAGACCACCAAATTAGAAGAAAAAATTGATAATCGTGTTTTATGTTAGGTTTGTTTAACTTGGGAAACCAAGGAAAGTAATAGCCATCCTGCGAAGGATGGCTTATTATTTTATCCAACAAAATAGCTAAAATTGGCTACACGAAAAAAATTCAACAACCGGCTATTGCCGGCACACATCCTACGATTCTCCTAATTTGCGCCGAGGGAACGCATCGATAAAACTATCATGAGTTGCATTATAAATCTTAACTCCCCTCGTCAACGCATAACGTTGAATCTCGTGATAAGCCTTAAATGCCAGATAAAAACTATATATAATCTGGTGTAGTGGATATTTAAGATAATCAACCCTTATTCGTTTTTCTTCTTCTTTATTTTCTTTGTAAAAATGCGGCTGAATAGATATAACCTCATTTCGCTCATTAACTGAGATAGTCTTTGTCCACGAATGATCAGCCCCGGTTACATATATTGTACCATACCCCATCTGCATCGCCAACATAATAGAGGGAATCAATACATTACGAGGACGAGGCATACCTCTACCAGCAGAATAAGCCCAATTCTCCAACCATTCAAAACCCTCAACTGCAAGGAAATTAAAATATTCAACCTTCACATTGGAATTTTCAATCGCAAAGCCCGACTTTCTTGCTTCAAAAGGTACAAATATAGTCATCTGCCAATCTACAGCTGTCAAATTCTCGCGCAATTTCACGACATTAGCATCGCTGGAAGCTATAAAAAAATGAGGGTCGGCAAGTACGTAATAATTTGGCTTCAGACTTCTAAACTGAGGGGCATTTGCCGCGAAATTGACAGCCAACGTTGGCATTGCATTCAAAATATCCTCATGGTTGGCAATAGTGTCATTAAGAGATGGGCCATTCCCCATTATAATTATAGAATCTTTTTCACTCGCGATTTTTGACACCGTAGATTTATGCGAATGCAACACCAATTTTACCACACTCTTGAATGAGCGTCCGATATTATTTATAAATATTCCTATTCTTTCAGAGGCTATTTTCATCATAGTTATGAGTTCGCAAATACTCGGTTACACTATTTGGAGTCCAATCAATCGCTTTACTAATTGCATCAGAATTAAACGTCAGGGTCTCTGTCAGATGCTTTAATTTTAATGTTGTCAATGGCGATGATTCCCCTAACAAATCGCCTATTTTTGCAACAAAAGCAACCAACGACATAGGAATAGTATATATTCGCTTATTTCCTATGCGATAAGCCAATGCCTCGGCCAAATCATAAACCAAAGGTCCTACCCCATCGGTTATATTAAACACACCTCCAATTGGCGCAATCTTTTTTACTACTAATGACACATCGGTAGCATGAATAACACTCCTTCTCGCATCATTACCTTTAATATGAAAATAATACCCCCTATTAATTCCATTAACCATCGTTCGCAGCAACCCTTTCATTCGCGTCCCGACAATCATAGGAGGACGAAGAATCGTAAGTTTAACAAAATGTTTTTTGCACCATTCCTTTAAAAATTCTTCAGCTTCATATTTAGATTTCCCATATTCGGTTTTTGGCGACAATATTGTTGACTCATCATATCCCTCGCCAACTTCTTTCCCATATACTTGCACCGACGACACAAATACGAACTCACGTGGAGGCATCACTTCCAAACCTTTACACAAGTTTACAGTTCCCTGAAAATTAACTACATATGCTTTCTGTGGGCGAGGGTCACCTGCAGCATGAACTACAAGGTCAAATCGACGATTAAAATTAGGACTTTGCTCTGCCAAGTCACACACAATATCATTATGATGATTCAATCCTAATGTTGTCACATCACAATCAGAAAACTCATGACACAAGTAGCGTCCCAAAAAGCCACAAGAGCCGGTTATTAACACTATTTTATTTGTAGGTACCGTAATTAGATATGCGTTCTAAAATTTTTCAGAGTGTAAAGATACCTTTTTATGAGCAAACAAGCACTAACTTTACATGAATTTTCTTTCAATGCACGGTATTTTTCACGATTATTTGTAAAAATTAAATGATATAATTGAGTTGACAGCCCACCGGTTGTCATTGTCACCATATCTAATGGCAAATATATTCCTTCTAATTTATTCACCACCATCAATCTCAAAAACATATCAAAATCAGCCCCTATCAAATAATCCTCCTTATAAAAACCATATTTTTGAAACAGCTCTCTACGCATATACAAAGATGGATGAGGAGGAGCAATTCCTTGTAATAATTTATCTATTGAAAAATCCCTTGCCGAATAATATCTCACTACTTTATCACTTCCAACTTTGGTGTATTTAACATCTCCATAAAGGAACATTGCATTACTTTGCGACAATTCATTCACGACACTTTCAACAACATCTTTAGATGAAAAGCAGTCATTTCCATGTAGCAAGCCAACAACATCTCCCGTTGACATCCTAACACCCTTATTTATTGCATTATATACTCCATTATCGGGTTCGCTTATATACCTTATCATTGACGGGTATTTCTCGGCATACTCTTTTATCACATCCAATGATCCATCATCACTTGCGCCATCAACAATGATATATTCTATATCCCCATAAGACTGAGAAACTACACTCTCGATTGTCTTAGACAGTGTCGCAACATTATTACGTGTTGCAGTTATAATAGTTACTTTCATGACAACAACCCTTTCTGAACCACATATCCGGACATTAGCCCAATCACCAACAGCACAAAATAACTATACATCCACATTTTTAAGTTCTTACATTTGCGGCAACTTCCTACAACATAGACCACGGCCGGAATTAACAATGGCAAAAATGGCAATGTATATCGAGATACCGTTCCTGCAAATAAATAAGCCGGAACCAACCACATCAAAACGCCCCACATTACCATACGACAAAGCAACTTAGGGGCACGATTCATTTGAAACAACACAAAATAAAGCAACAACCCTCCAACTGCATACCATGGATAGGAGAAATGAGCATATGCAAGTGTATATCCAAACTGAATATCATCACAATAGCCCCAAGGAAGAGGAATCAAAAACTGTACTGCTGCCGACATTGGCAACAGCATAATTTTTTTCCACCAAGGATATTCAAAATAACCATTTACTATCGCATTATATGTATCATGGTCGGTATTTTCAAAGAAAAATGCACCAATACCACCCCTACCTTCAATTATCTTGGATGCTATCTGCGCCGTTTCTATACCATCTTGATACATTACCAATGACACCATCAACCATCCTACAATACACACCAACAAGTATGCACCTCCTAACAGCAAATTATTTCGTTTCCACACTTGCAGCATTATAATTCCGACTACTACCATTATCAAAAAATTAAATCTCAATAATGATATTAATAACACTCCCAAGGCAAACATTACAACAACGCCAATGCGATGAATCGTTGTTGTTGATAATTTTGCCAAAGATATAATGGAGAACCCTATTAATGAAAATGCAAATATCAGCCCGGCTTCTTTCAGCAATAATGTACCGGAATTCAAGAAATAACACACCGAAGCGCTCATTATCATGGCACATGTTGAAATCCACTCTCCCGACCTTGACATAACTCCATTTAACAATCGCCAAGCGATACCCCCCGACAATATAATTGCAAGAAGCATAAATAACATATTCAAAATCAACGGCGACACAATTGTTATTCCGGTAATTCGCCACAACCACGAAATCATCAATCCATATCCATGATTTTTAGCTTCAGTTGCGACACCGGCTTCATGCCCCATCGAATATAGTGCATCGGCATAATATCGTTTTGCATCAGGATTTTGCAATAGTGGCATTTGAGTATTTGCGCTCTCAAATCCCGTAAAATAATTTACATTTATAATTATACCAATCGAAATAATTGTTGTTGCCACCAGCAAAACCCACATTCCTGAGATACTTCGCCAAGGTGTAATATGATAACATCCCAACACAATTGCCCACACTCCAATCATTGACAATAGAGTTGGGAGCATAGACGCACCGGGAAACAAACTCAATACAAGCCATACAATAAAAATATAGCCACATTGAGCCAACATAAACGCTCGATTATTAAGACTCATGATGCAAACATAGTTATTTTTAGCCAAATTTACCACAAATAAAATATAAAATCTGTAAATTTGCATTATGAATCAATCGGCAATCATAAAAATCGATGTTGATAAGATCTTGCAACAACGCTTACCCCGATATTATAGATTTATTCCTAAATTTATAATTCGCTATGTTGAACGTACCATTTGCCAAGAAAGATTAAACAATCTATTAGAAAAAAACAGAGGCAAAACCGGTGCCGACTTTTGCCGTGGTGTGCTTCATAACCTAAACATTAAAATAAAAACAACCGGAGAAGCATTGCTCCCACCTCTTAGCACTCGCAGAGTTGTAATTGTCTCAAACCATCCATTAGGAGGGCTTGATGGAATTGCCTACATTGACTATATCTCCAAGCTTTATGGTGGCAAAATTCATTTCATTGTCAATGACTTATTAATGGCAATAAAGCCTCTTAATGATGTCTTTTTACCAATAAACAAACATGGCAAGCAAAGCCGACAATCATATCAAGCCATTGAGAAAGCCTTTGCCGGCGACGATCCTATAATAATATTTCCCGCCGGGTTGGTGTCACGACGGAATAAGAATGGCGGAATTTCCGACCTCCGCTGGCAAAAAATGTTTATAAACAAGTGTATCGAATATCAACGAGATGTAATTCCCATGTTTTTTAGTGGTGAAAATTCACCTTTTTTTTATAAATTTGCAAAACTTCGCGTTCGCTTAGGAATCAAATTCAACATAGAGATGATATATCTCCCTCGCGAAATGTTCCAAAACGAAAACGCAACATTCACAATATCAATTGGTTCTCCAATTAATTGGCAACAACTTAAGTATTCAAAAAACAGCAATGCTCAAGAAAAAGCCGACGAGATAAAAGATATTGTATATAACTTAAAACCCTAAAAGAGCATTTTAGTGCATTTTGATATCAATGGAACAAAAAATTATAGATGCCATACCTCTATCTCTAATTGAGGCCGAGTTGACCGAAGAGCGATATTTGCGTGACACTAATAAAGGTGGCAATAAGATTTACATTATTGATGCCTATAATTCTCCAAATGTAATGCGCGAAATTGGACGTCTTCGCGAAATTGCATTTAGAGCAGCTGGTGGTGGTACCGGTAAAGATTGTGACATTGACGAATTTGACACCATGATTCCTGCGTGTCAACAACTCATCGTTTGGGACCCCGATGCCAAACTCATCTTGGGTGGATATCGTTTTATCACCGGAAACAATATTAAAATAGAAAATGGCACCCCTCGTATTGCCACTTCTCACATGTTTAATTTCTCACAAAAATTCATTGATGAGTATCTCCCTTATACCCTTGAATTAGGACGTTCTTTTGTAAGGTTAGAATATCAATCATCAAAAGCCGGTGCTAAAGCATTATACGCCCTTGATAATTTATGGGACGGATTAGGTGCTCTTACAATTATTTACCCCGAGTTGAAATATCTTTTCGGAAAAGTTACGATGTATCCAAGCTACTCTAACAAATGCCGAAATATGATTCTACATTTCCTCCATAAGCATTTCCCCGACAACGACGCATTAGTTACTCCTATCAAGCCTCTAAATGCAAATATAGACATCCCGTTCATGGAAAATCTATTCACCGGGAATTGTTTCAAAGAAGACTACAAAATTCTAAATAAAGCTATTCGAGAGTGTGGATTCAACATTCCTCCATTGGTAAACGCATATATGAGTCTATCCCCCACAATGCGCATGTTTGGGACTGCTGTCAACGATGAATTTGGCAATGTTGAAGAGAGTGGCATATTCTTCGCTATTGATGAAATATTCGAAGAAAAAAAGCAACGACACATCGACACATATTCTCCCGACTATTTATTGAGCATTTAAGAATCCCTCAAGTCTCATTTGGTCTCAATTATTTTTACTCTTTTGTTGTAAATTAAAAACATATACATTATCTTTGTGCTGAAATATTCGGGAAACGTGTGAAATTCACGTACTGTCGCGCAACTGTGAATTTATCCCATTAATTTAATGTGATAATAAGTCAGATACCGAGGTGGTTGAAAATCCACCATTAGTCGCTTTCGCTTGAAAAGTAAGACTAAGCAAATATCTGATGATTCAACAGTTTTCATCAATGTATTAATAGCTTGTCAATACTTCAAGAGCCTCAGCGAAGAAGTGATTGACATTTTTTATTAATTCAAAATAACACTTTCAGATGAAAACAATTAAACTCTTAAACAAAAGCATTTTTTTTATTCTTGCCATGACTGTTGCGACTTCATGTAGCGACGATGGAGACTACGTGGTGGAAGTCTCAGAAAATCTCAAAATAGACTTCAACACCTCTAATATCTCATTTAACGAAGATAATTATTGGAGCAATGTTTATGACACGACCTATCATAGTCTCACTTTCGATAACGTTAGTTTCAGTCATCAAGCATCAGCCACCGAATGGGGAGGATACACCTACTATTCTTGGTATGGATTTTGTCCATCAAAATCCACCGACAACACCGATTACAGCGATGGAGATTGGACCTCTCATCAATGGGGTTCTATAACCGGAGGTGGATTAACCGGAGCCAAAGACACCTATCTACTTGTTTTTTGGTATTCAAGCGAAGCATCAACCTCAATACCATCAGCTCCCTCTTGTTGCATTTCTTATAACAATGGGACTTTCAACCCTCAAAAAGTATATATTACTAATAGCGCATGGGGGTATTATGCCATGAAAAATGGCTCTGCATTTAACAAACAATTCACCGAAGGGGATTGGTGTATTCTACACATATATGGTGTAAAAAACAACATCATCATCGGACAAGTAGATGTTACGTTAGCAAATGGTTCTGATATTCTCAACACATGGAAGTTGGTTGATTTAACTCCATTAGGTCAGGATTTAGATATGATCTATTTCCAAATGACATCATCCGACACCGGCACTTGGGGAATTAACAACCCTACATATTTCTGCCTCGACAACTTGGAAATCAACCTTGTCGAATAGCATTCGCAAATCCCCACTTTTAACATTTCTCTTAATTCTCTTGCAACAATTTGCAAAATCACATTTTATAACTCACTGATAATCAATATTCATTTTAAGGACAAAAATGCTATTTTTTCGCAAATGCCCATTTTGGCAAAAATTGAAAAATCATTTGCGACATTTTTTTGAGGTTAAAATGCTGAATATTCCTTTCTACTGCTCACCTGTTTTTAGGGAATCCGTCGCTTGCAACTGAGGGGTGTAAAAACAAAGGAGCTGTGTCAATTTTTTAGACACAGCTCCTATTCACATGCTTCGCGTTCCCGCGCTTTGCACGTTTAACCTCTTATATAAGAGTTTCTTATATTATTGGGGATTCAAAAAAAACTATAACAATCAAGTTAATACTTGTTTAATCAATAGAACCAATATTCATTACATCCGAGTCAAAACTAACTCTATTTTTCGCCTTACTTTTGAGTTTATTTCTATATGTATAAATTGTATTTAATGACAATCCAAGGAAACGGGCGATTTGTTCACTATCATCAATTCCCAATCGCAAAAATGCCAATATACGAAGTTCGGTATTTAATTTATTTTCGGGTAAATCAAAACGTTTTTCTTCCACCAACAAAGAATTCACATCATCTACAAATGTTGGGTATATGTGAATAAAAGCATTATCAAAAATTTTATAAAACATCTGGCTTTGCTCGTCAAGCATTGCTCCCGATTCTATGAGTTTATAAAGATCGGCCGTTTGGTTTGTTTTAAGCTTCCTCTTTGCTACACGATGAAATTCCTCCAACTTTTCAATATATATTGAGCTTAATGATAGGAATTGGCTTATGTAGGTATCTTTTGTCACATTTGCTTGCGACAATTTAACTTTAAGATTATGTAGTTTATGCATCTCTTTTCGCAAAAACAATACACTTCCCACAATCACTACCAAAGCAACAATTAGAGCAATGACAAGCCACGTGAGCCAATTTAACTTTGTCAAATCACGATTTCGATAGGTTTGTGCAATGAAAGGATATACTTCGGCTGTTTCCATTGCTCTAATGCGAGAACCCGAAGCAACTGCATTTTCAAGCGATAACGCTAAATAATTGTATGCCCTATCCACATCTCCTTTATGATACAACGCTTCACCAAGTTTTTGCAAAGCTGTACCCTCCAAAGTCCCTGAATATAAATCAGATAGTGACGCCAATGCCAAATAATACAACTGTTCTTCCTCTTTCCCTTTCTGAGATGCATAATAATCTGCCAGATGACTAACACCCCTTGCAAATACAAGGTCCTCTATATTTGAAGATTTTATTAGTTCCTGAATCTCAGCAACCATCATCGGGGTATCACCTTTGCCATAATATAATTGAGCACGATATAACTTCGCATCAGCACTATTTTCATCCAACCTAACTAATAAAGAATCGGTCGCCTTATGAATGCGAGAATTATAATATTTACTCGAAAGATCTATTGGATAAAATGATGAAGCAAAATAAAACAATCTATTCCCAACTTCATAAAAGTGCTTTTTATTTTGAGGATAAATTTCTTGACCTATTGAATCATACCAATCAACAGCCTCTTTTACAACTCCTTTAACCGGAAGAAGTGCCACTTGTGACAACTTAAGACGCTGACTCATCACACTATCATTGCCTTTATCGGCAACTATTATCCCCTTTCGATAATAATATAATGCCGAGTCAATATTACATCGGCGAAACTCATCTCCTATTTCTTCATAAATTTCAGATTCATTTTTATCGGCTTGACCACCTAACATCATCTTCAACGAGTCTGTTCTATTTAACCTACGTTGAATATATTTATTCTTCTTAAGAATCGCTCTATCTAATAAATCTAAAGCATCATCAAGTGTTTGAGGTAATTGTTGTTGAGCGTTAACCTCCAAGCCACAAAATGTCAGCAATAACACTATCGCTATAATCTTATTCATAATTGAGTATTTCATGTATTATATTGCAAAGGTAATAGTTTTTATTGAATTATAAAAACTCGCCACAGCCCTCGTTAAATATCAAATATTCCGATAGTTACTTTACTACAAATGCAAATTGCGATGGAATTTCCCCGGTTGTTTGCGTCCATTTAAGCACCCCTTCAGGAGAGTAACAATGAACACGACCCGATGAGACATAATTGCGAGCATCGGTAATGTATATCTCACCCGTTATTGGATGAACAGCGATGCCATGAGGTTTCTTTATATTAATGTCTGTGCCATCTTTAATTATTTTATCATCCACAATTGAGAGTGTTTTCAAATTCAATATTGAATAGCTCACTGTCGTCGAATGTGTAATATCATTTCGCGCCGACGAATATATATATGCCGAATCGCCATGAATCCACATGTCACTCACGGGTGTATTTACTTGTGCTATAACTTCGTCTCGCATGGGGTCTATAAGATATAGTTTAGATGGCTGATAAGCATAATCTCCTCTTGATGTCACATATATCATTCCACGGCTATCACACTTCACACGATGCAGATTTATATCCACATCAATATCCTTTACCACTCTAAATGTTGCCAAATCAACCACCAACACTGTGCGATCATAATTTGGGGCACGATACCCACCTGAATTTGCTATATATATCTTACCATTTGAGATAGCCATCTCCTCCGGTTGATAACCGACATCTACTCTCCCCACTATTTTCAAAGATGTTGTATCGACCTTAAAAATCGCACCAAGTGGAGCCTTTGGATCATCTTGCACCGGCGACACATAACTACTCACGTAGATATGTGGGCCATACCCCACTGCATATCGACAATTGGGAATATCTATACGAGCTATGCTTGTAGCATCTGAAGCCCTCATAACTTCAACCTTATGAGAACAATTAATAACTGCATATAATTTTGACCCATAAATCTCAATATCGTTACCTACATCACCTAATTCCTTTACCACATTAGGATTTCGTTCAGCATAAATATTGCGATAATAAATGCCGGTAGTTTCATCAAAATAATCAAGAGTAGCCTTATTTGAGCCCATATTTCCCTCATTTATTAGATAGAAGCCTTCAACTCCTGTAATTCGAGGATTATCAACTATATTAGATGACGATGGATGAATATAAATATCCTCTCGGCAACTTGTAATTGTGACCAATATAATTACGCAGAATATGTAACAAAAATAACGCATCACTTTATTTATAGACAATTTGCTCTATAGCTGCAACTTCGGTAGAACATTCTCCAAGCGGTCCATTTGATTGCAATACCCCGGTATATATTTTTATAAAATCTACCGATTCAAGTCTCACCTTATTTCCATTGCAATCGATTGCATTGTCAATATCAAGACAAGATGCCTCTACATTATTAGGGTGCGAATCGGCATATCCATTGTAGCTCACAAGGTCAAACCTATTTGTTTCAACATTAAACGAGCCATTATCAGGCAATTTACGACCTCTAAATATCAATGTTCCCGTTTGCTCAATCCACATAGGGAAATAATCTTGTTGATAATCGGTTGTGCGATTTAAGAACCCGGAATCTCCATTTTCGGCAATCCATTCAATATAGTTCTCATCAGTAGCATCAGCTTTAGGATAATGATACATCACTTGATAGTTATCAATACCATTTGTTGTTTCTCCACCCTTTAATTCATACCATGTATCATCGGGCAAGCCGTTTTGATTAATATCTTGCATTATCATCACGATACCCGGCTCTGCCGATCCAATGCGAATTGCGTTTGATGCATCATTGGCATAAACGGCATTACCTACTACTCTAAAATCGGGTTTATCCTCTACATTCGGCAATGAGTTTGGCAGTTTTATTATAACATAGCCGCCCCACGCACCAAGAGAAATCAAATCTCCATTACATAGTGATTCTGTAGCTTTTTGGTTCATTGATTCACGAGTATCACCCTCTTCATATTCAGGGATTACGTTCACAAATTGCCCCGGAGCCGGAAAATAATCAATAACAGAAACTTTCAACCTCACACTTTCCATTGCTTGAGGAGCTGGCTGAGGCTCTTCATTTTTCTGTTCTTCATCATTCCCACTACAAGCGACAAAGAGCATTACCATCGCAATCATCTTTATTAGAGTAAACTTACCACCGATTTTCATGCTTTATATATTTACTTTTAATGTTATTTTATAATTTCTACCCGGCATCGGATAATTAATTATTACCTCATAATCTTGATTAAAAATATTATTAACCTCCAATGCCGCGCGACACTTCACTTTTCCTATCGGGAAATTATATACCAATGACGCATCATGAGTGTACCAAGGTTGCTCATAATTTTCCGGAATATTTTCTTGTGCATTATATCTCTCACCCGTATAGATAAAACTATAGTTCAAATCCCATGAGTTCCACGATAATCGACCGGCTACCGAACCCGAATGTAATGGAATATATGGTATTTGGTTCCCATAATAGGAATCTCCCGGGTCGGTAAAATCGCGCGCTTTTTGATAGGTGTAATTTAATCTCAATGCACCGTCAACATCTCCAAATGCCATTTTTGATTCTGCACCTATTTCAATACCAAGGATTTCGACTATTCCAAGATTAAGCATCGTCCAACGAAATTGTTGTCCCGATGGATATGCGACTATTTTATTTGTCACTTTATTATAATAGGCATCCCCATTTATTGAAAGTCCTCT
Source organism: Muribaculaceae bacterium (assembly GCA_045531405.1). GTDB lineage: Bacteria > Bacteroidota > Bacteroidia > Bacteroidales > Muribaculaceae > RGIG4079. Next base: position 12,055 of record JAZSDX010000057.1, read on the forward strand.
AAATACTCCATCATTATACGCTTTCTCATATCTACTTCCAATGCTATATTGCCAAGTATATTCGGGCTCCAATTCTTTATTTCCCACATCGGTATAATACAAGTCATTAAATGTAGGCATACGAAATGCTCTTTTCACAAATCCATTCACAGCCCATTCTTTATTAGGTAAAGGATTCCACGACATAAAAATGGCCGGAGTAAATTCATTACGACAAGTCGTATTACGTCCCCCAATATAATCAGCGCCAGCTTCATCTTGCACAAATGTACCCAATATGCTCACTTGTGCATTCAATCTACTATAATGCACAGCTGTTGCCAACGACACATACTCAGTGAAACGCGTAGGGTACATAAAATTATTCATATCGGCATTCATCGCATTCCATTGTGCATCAACACTTGCCGAGACATCGCACCATGAAGATAACTTAACAATATTTGCCACCGAGGCATACACTTCTTGCTGATAATAGTTATTATCAATATACAATTCTTTGGGGTCATCACGAAGAAAACGCATATAATCCCATGCCCATTTTGCACTACCTTTCACTTGATAACGAGGCGACACCGAGTATTCAAAATACCCCTGTGCAAAAATATTGCGATCCCATTGACGCTCTCCATTACGAAACACATTATTCACAATTGCACCCGGGATGCCTCGTTCTGATTCATAATAATACACTTTGCCACACCATTGTCCTTTATCAAGGAATCCAAACGTTGACACTTCGGCTCGAAATGCTTCAATATCACTATTATGACGAGTTGCAGTCGTGTCATAAGCCACCGTTCCATCAAGATTCAACCGTCGATAACGAAAATCATACTCACCATTGGCATTGGTATATGAAGCACTTGCCGAAAGACTAATGCGCTTACTCAATCGTTGTTCCCACACTAATTCGGGATTAACCAGCCCAAAACTTCCGACTTTCAGTTGCGCCATTAAATGAGATCTCTCACCTTCACTCCAACGTGGACGACGAGTGCGTATATATATCGTCCCCGACGAGCCAAAATCTTTAGCACTTTGGAAAATATTACTTTTTTGTCCGTTGTAAAGATTTATCTCTTCAATATTATCTAAGGAGTATCTTCCTAAATCAATTTGACCATTTTGTGCATTTCCAAGTTGCAAGCCATCATAAAAGACCCCTACATGATGTGAACCCATGGAGCGAATATTGACAGTTTTTATACCTCCAATACCTCCAAAATCTTTCACTTGAATACCCGAGAAATAGCGTAACGCATCTGCTACCGACTGCGAGTTTAGGCTTTGCAACTGTTTTCCATCAAGGCGTTGAGATTGAATAATCTCCTTTCGTCGGCTTTCAGTTATTGTCACTTCGCTCAACGAAAGAGTGTCAAGCATCTCTTTTTCTAATTCCGTAGCAAAACTTAGAAAAAAAGATGACACAAACAACAATAATATGTATAACCTTTGTATCAAAAAAAATCACTCAGTTAAATGTCTTTTTACACTTTCGCTTATACCTTCAAGGAGACATCGACAATTACCGAGTAATTCTAATAAACAGCAATATGTTTTAGCCACACTTTTCGTGCGAAAGCGACTAATGGCGGATTTCCAACCACCTCGGTTCCTGACTTTGTATTAATCTTAACGACTAACAACCACACAGTTGCGCGACAGTACGTGAGTCTCACACGTTTCCCGAATATTTCAGTGCAAAGATAGGAAAAATTTAATAATTGAGTATTGAAAAATGAGATTTTATTTGCAGTTATCTTTGGCTTGTGTATCTTTGCATCATGAATTTTGCCAATATTAGGAAACAAATTAAGCCTTGGATGCTGCCTATTGCCATGATAGGAGGCGTTTTACTACACGATATTATTGCCAAAGTAGCTTTCACTACGCCATATCTCATTTTTGCAATGTTGCTCATAACATTTTGCAAAGTAAAGCCCAATGAACTTCATATTACACGACAATCTTGGTTGCTTTTATTTGTGCAGATAGGAGGAGCTGTTGTTTCCTATTTTGCCATTGCTCCGATTAGCCCAATAGTAGCACAAGGTGTAATGATATGCTTCTTATGTCCCACAGCCTCGGCTGCTCCGGTGGTTACCGGATTACTTGGAGGCAATGTGCCTCGTGTCACTACGTTTTCAGTAATGAGCAATATTGCAGTTGCAATATTAGCTCCGATTCTTTTTGTTCAATTCTCCTCAACTCATAGTGATTTTTCGTTTGATGCAACAATGAGTGCGAGCATTGACATATTGAAGCGAGTTGCACCATTATTGTTGTTACCAATGTTAATTGCATTTGCGTTGCGACGCATTGCCCCAAAAGTTAGTAATACGATTGCCTCACATCAAAGTGCATCTTTCTATCTATGGGCAGTAGCCCTATTTATCGTAGTAGGTCGTGCTGTAAGTTTCATCATGAACGAACCAAGCAAAGAAATTCCATCGATGATAATGATTGCCATTGGAGCCGGAGTGGCATGTTGTTTGCAATTTTGGTTTGGGCGAAAAATTGGCTATCTTTGTGGCGATAAAATTTCAGGGGCACAAGGGCTTGGGCAAAAGAACACAATATTAGCAATATGGTTAGCGCTGACGTGGCTTCACCCTCTTGCATCTGTAGGTCCTGCGGCATATATCGTTTGGCAAAATATCATCAACTCGGTCCAACTTTATCATGTAACAAAACATTAGCCTATCAATCTGCGTTATTTATAAAAATAAAATTCAACAATTATGGATAGCATGTATGAAATACTCAAAGGACTACCTCTCTTTCATGGGGCAACAACTGAGCGCATTTCCGACATTGTGGGTAAAGCTAAATTCCATTTCTTAAAATATCTCGCCGGCGAAAGAATAGTAACCTCAGGCGAACCTTGTTCTCATGTTAAATTCATCATTTCGGGTAGTGTCAGATCTACTATCGCCAATACAAGCGACCGTTTTAAGGTAGCCCAAACATTAGAAGCTCCAGCTGTTATCTCTCCCGATTTTTTATTTGGTAGAGCTACGTCATACCCTTGCACTGTCAATGCAATTTCCGACACCAGTATTTTACAAATTTCAAAAAATGATTATATAACAATCCTAAATCGCGATCACATATTCCTATATAACTACTTAAATATGCTATCGCTCAATGCTCAAAAATCAGTTGAGGGGATATTGGCTCTATCTTCGGGCAATCTTGAAGAACGAATTGCATTTTGGATTGTGGCATTGACTCAATATAACGGTACAAATATCACGGTATCATGTCGCCAACGCGATTTATATTCTTTATTTGGAGTACAACGCACATCGTTTATCTCCACTCTTGAATCAATGAAACAACGAGGATTAATTGATTACAACCAAAATGAAATATCAGTAATTTCTCGTCCCGAATTGGTAAAGATGATACAAACTCTATAATCTTATCCACTATAAAACAATAATAGCCGAGTTTTAGCTCGGCTATTATTGTTTTATGTCTTGCAATCGCCCTTAAATATCTATATTTTAGAGAATGATTGACGATGAATTATTCAAACTTAGACCAATTGGTGTTGCGCATATCGCCCGATGCTGCAAACTCGGTGTGGAATGCAAGTGCAGCATTGAGAGTGTGAGGTGTTTGACCACCTTTACCCATTTTAAGGTAATCCGAAAGCAATTGTTTGTATTCGGGATGAACACAATTTTCAATAACTGTTTCTGCGCGTTGGATAGGATCTTTACCACGAAAGTCAGCAATACCTTGGTCTGTAATAAGAACATCTACCGAGTGTTCGCTATGGTCAAGGTGAGAAACCATAGGCACCACATTACTAATCAAACCACCTTTAGTTACCGATGGACAACTGAAGATTGAAAGGTAGGCATTGCGAGTGAAGTCACCCGAACCGCCAATACCATTCATCATCTTTGTTCCAAGCACATGAGTAGAGTTGATATTACCAAAGATATCGGCTTCAAGTGCAGTATTCATTGTGATAAGACCGAGACGACGCACGATTTCGGGGTTATTTGAAATTTCACCGGGACGAAGAAGAATCTTATCGTGGAAGAAATCCATATTATTAAACACTCTATCCATTGCATCATCAGAGAATGTCAACGAACATGTACTTGCAAATTTACATTTACCCATTTCCATCAAATCAACAACTGAGTCTTGGATAACTTCGGTGTACATTTCAAATTGAGGGATTTCCTTGCTTTCGCCAAGACCATGGAGCACAGCATTTGCAACATTACCTACTCCAGATTGCATTGGAAGGAATTCTTTAGGGAGACGACCTGCACGCAATTCAGCAAGAAGGAAATTACATACATTTGCACCAATTTGCATTGTTACTGCATCAAGATCAGCAAAACCTTTCACTCCATCTTTGGCCGAAGTTTTAACAACACCAACAATCTTGGCAGGATCAACCTTCAATATAGGAGAACCAATGCGATCGCTTGCTTTATAGATAGGTATTTCACGACGATAAGGAGGATCCAATGGCAAATAAATGTCGTGTAATCCTCGCAATGTTTTTGGAAGTGCATCATTTAATTCAATAATGATTCTATCGGCAAGCATTGCAATCGTTGGCGCGATACCTACACCGGTACCCAATACGATTTCGCCATCTTCATTTATATCGGCTGCTTCAATGATTGCGACATTAATTTTTCCAAACACTCCATAACGCATTTTTTGAGCAAGTTCCGATAAGTGTAGGTCAAAATAGTGAGCATCGTGAGCATTAAGACGCTTACGAAGATCAGCATTACTTTGATAAGGTGTTCGCATATCTATAGCATTAGCACGAGCAAGTGCGCCATCGACATGGTCGTTGGTTGATGCACCAGTAAATAAACTTACCTTAAACTCACGTCCTGCTTCATGTTCTTTTACAGCAATTTCAGCAAGGGCTTCAGTAACAACTTTTGGTGTCCCAGATGCAGTAAAGCCCGATAAACCAATTTTGTCTCCATTTTTAATTTGCTCGGCAGCTTCTTGTGCCGAAATAAAATTCAATGCCATTTTCAAAAAATGATTTAATGAAAGTTATATTAAAATTTTGTTTTTAAAATTTCGCTATCAATCACTGCTTGTCGCCAACGCTCAGTATGTGCCTTTTGTTGTTCTTCGCTAAGTTCATTTCCATGCATTATTGTAGCTGGGTCTCCTATCGTCTCAGATACACCTTCTTTTGTGTATAATGGTGGTGTTACATTATTTGTAGTATTTACCACTTGCTCATCATCAAAGAAAAACGAAGGAAAAACAGTTTTAGGCTTTTTAGGTTGTTGCGACACTACCTTCTTAGCTTTATCCTTTTTTGCATCACCTATTATGGTCTTTACAACAAAGAACACAACTATTAAAATACCTATAATTAGTTTGGTAGAATCCACAGTTTTACTAATTTTGCACAAAATTAGATAATTCTCTCATCAAATACAAAGTTTTTCTCACTTTCTTTTTGCCTCAAAGTTGAGAATTTTATTGATTAAGAAAAAACTTATGAGTGATATAATTAATAGTTCATCTAACACAACTACCGATCGCGTTCTTTTCATTGAGACATATGGCTGTCAAATGAATGTTGCCGATAGCGAAGTAGTTGCATCAATAATGGGAATGGCAGGATATGCTGTTTCAGAAAATATCGAAGAAGCCGATGCTATTCTCCTAAACACATGCTCAATTCGCGATAATGCCGAGCAAAAAATTGTGGCACGTCTCCAATATCTCGCATCTTTGCGTCGCCGTCGAAAAAGCCCCCTTATTGTAGGTGTAATTGGATGTATGGCTGAGCGTGTCAAAGACTCCCTCATTAACGAGCATGGTGTTGACCTCGTTGCTGGTCCAGACTCTTATCTCGACCTTCCCAACCTATTTGCTGCTGTCGAAGCAGGAGAAAAGGCAATAAACGTTGAATTAAGCACAACCGAAACATATCGCGACGTAATACCCTCTCGAATTGGAGGCAATCGCATAAGTGGTTTTATAAGCATTATGCGTGGTTGCAACAACTTCTGCTCATATTGTATAGTACCATATACCCGTGGACGTGAACGTAGTCGCGAGGCACAAAGCATCCTAAATGAGCTTTCCGACCTTCGCTCCAAAGGGTTCAAAGAGGTTACCCTTCTCGGTCAAAACGTAAATAGCTACAATTATATTGATACCGATGGTAATGCAACAAACTTTGCGTCGCTATTGGCAATGGTAGCCGAAGCCGCGCCCGATATGCGAGTGCGCTTCACTACATCTCACCCCAAAGATATGAGCGACGGAATCATCGCGACTATCGCCAAATACCCAAATGTGTGTAACCACATCCACCTACCGGTACAATCGGGCAGTAACTCTGTATTGAAAAATATGAATCGCCGTTACACTCGCGAGTGGTATCTCGATCGCATTGCCGCTATTCGTTGTGCAATCCCTGATTGTGGCATATCAACCGATATGTTTACAGGATTCCATGACGAATCAGAAGAAGATTTCCAACTCACGTTAGACCTTATGCGTGAAGTGGGATTTGACGCATCATTCATGTTCAAATATTCAGAACGCCCCGGCACAATGGCATCAAAGCATATGCCCGACAATGTCCCCGAAGATGTAAAAATCGACCGATTAAATCGCATGATTGCGCTTCAAAACGAGTTGTCACTTGAATCAAATCGTAAAGACATAGGCAAAACATTTGACGTGCTTGTTGAAGGTATTTCAAAGCGTAGCAAGGAACAATTTGTGGGTCGTACCCAACAAAACAAAACTTGCGTGTTCCCTCGTGGCAATTATCACGTTGGCGACATTGTAAATGTAACAGTTCTTGATGTTTCATCAGCAACACTCATCTGCGAGTTAGCTGAAAGTTAAGAATTTACACAGTAATGAAAGAAGCGCTATGGAATAGGAATTACATAGCAGTGTGCATCGCCAACTTTCTTCTATTTTTTGCATTCTACTTATTGTTGCCGATGCTACCGCTATATCTGCGCGACACATTTTGTGCCAACAAGCAGCTGATAGGTATTATCTTATCGGGTTACACTATCACAGCCCTATTAATTCGCCCCTTTGGAGGGTTTATTGTCGATAGTTTTCCTCGCAAACAAGTGCTATTGATATGTTATTTCTTGTTTTTTGTATTCTTTGCCGGATATATCGTCGCCGGCACAATTCTTTTGTTTGCTATAATTCGCAGTTTACATGGCTTTGCGTTTGGAGCTGTTACAGTTGCTAACAGCACAATGGCAATTGATGTACTACCCTCTTCTCGTCGCAACGAAGGTATTGGATATTATGGTGTAAGCAACAACCTCGCAATGGCAATCGGTCCGTCAATATCGATGTATCTCTATGATCATCATTTTGATGCCAATATTATATTTACAATCTCACTTGTGGCTGCAGCAATAGGATTAGCGTGCAATGCTTCAATAAAAGCTCCAACAAAAGATATTACACCCAATAAGCAACCAATATCGCTCGACCGTTTTATCCTCACCAATGCAGCCCCCGAGGTGTTAATGGTTATATTTTTCTCGTTTGCCTACGGAATACTTTCTACCTATCTCGCTATATATGGGAAAGAAGAAATAGGCATCGAACACGGAAGTGGGCTATTCTTTACCATTCTCGCAGTGGGACTTATTTCGGCTCGAATATTCTCAGCTCAATGGGTCAAACGAGGGCTATTAACCCTCAATATAGGCACAGGTATGATTATTACAATTTTGGGCTATATTATTTTTATCTTTTGGTGCAACGAAATTGGATTCTATCTCTCGGCTGTCATTCTCGGAGCAGGATATGGCTCAATGTGCCCTTCGTTTCAAGCTGTATTTGTCAATCTTGCACACAATAATCGCCGAGGGACAGCCAACTCAACCTACCTCACTTCGTGGGACTTGGGTTTAGGCATCGGAGTGCTAATTGGAGGAGCTATTGCCGAACACTCATCCTACCACACAGCCTATATCATAGCTGTGGCAGTGTGTATCGTCGGTGCTATCCACTTCTTTCGCCACACTGCCAAGCATTTCAATCGCTATAAATTGAGATAACTTTCTACAATTATAGTCATTATCATCTTGACCAATATCTATATCTAATCTTCACACCAATTTCCATTACTATCTTCAGAGTAATGGCGACCATTCTCGCCAAATCCGGAGCGATCTACTCGTGTAATTAACGGTCCCCATCCATTTTCTCTAACCTCATAGATATATCTATCTTCATTACTTGATCCACCTTTAGCACCCAATGCAATCAAGCCAATATATAATGCAATCAATACTATTACAGCAATAATAAACAATATGGCAAAAGCTGTCAACATCATAACTGTCCCAATCAATCCAATTAAAAAGAATGCAATAGAAACAAACCCAACTTTAATATTTCGCTGCTTATTTGACTCATACAGAATTATTAAAATTTGGATTAACAACAATGCTCCTCCTATTAATAACATCGTATCCATATTCTCAGGCCAAAAATATCCCATCACAATAAACACAGTTAAAAAAATAGGAATACTAATCATTGACACATTTAATCGATAATTATGTTCATATAAATTTTCAATCTCCGTCAAAATCCTAATATAAAGAATGATTTGAAGTATCGTAGCAACTCCAAATGTAATAAAGTTAATTATCATCCATAGCCAACCAACATTACGTGGCCAACAAAACCACATTGGAATTGGAGAAGTCATAAAATATACCATTTCGCTCAATGAGCATATCGCAAACGCACCCCCTGCAACCCATAACATCACATCATTTATATCCTTAAACTTAGACAATATGAAAATCACAAATGCACTTATTATAAATGCTGCGATTGCAAACCACACACAGACTTCACTCACATCTTTGTTTTTATATTGTTTTAGATCGGGGAAAAACTCATAAAGCGTATTATCTATCACTTCTCCATGTGGTCGAAGATATTTCAAATTCCCATTCACTGGAACATATCCATATTGTCCATTGACATATACTTTAGACCAAGTACCCCAATTTAGACTTTCATACGCTATAATTTCTTCTCCAGGCTCTAATAGTGCAATGATTTCGGATTGAGTGGTTGCCTCACTATATACATATAACCCATCATTTGAAATCACTTGATAATAACTACTTGTTGCATTTAATACCAATGTCGATAATACACAAAATATTATCATTATCACACTCTTCTTCAATACGTTTTTCATTATTTTATGTTTTAGGTATTATTATTTTTTTACAAAAATATGTATTTTAATTCAATTATTGACTATTTTTAATTGTTTTTTTAATCCTCCTGTATAATACCTTAAAAATTGAAAGTAGCTAATGAATCTCACCCGATACTTTGTGCAATCCGGCTTAAAGATCAAATTATAAGAACAAATTGAGCATGTAAAATACATCGACACAATTCCTTGTGAATAAAAATAATCGAGAGATACTCCTCAAATGAAATATCTCTCGACAATTATAATTCGTATATATCTAAAAACTGCGTGTTACATAGTAAATTTCACACCTGCAAAATAGGTGCGTGGAGCTGTAGGACCATAAAAATAGCCTGAATCACGATAGCCTCCACAATCAAGGTCTTTTTGGAATGCGTTGAATATATTTTTTACACCGGCATTAATTTGTATACTTAAATTATGGCTTAGAGGGATGGTGTAATTGAGTTTTACATTAAAATCAAAAAAGTCGGGAGTGTGAACCAATTCATCTTGAGTGATATATGTATCAAAGAATGGATCATCTACGGGCACCTCTCCCGGTGAGTAGTGAGGCACATACATGCGACCGGTATAAACCCCTGACAAAGCCCAATCAAATCGGCGGAATGGAGAACCACTCAATGTGAAATATCCATAAAGATTAGGCGTACGCATCATGTTTTTAGTAGGTGCAACCGAAGGGTCTTCACTCCATTGTTCAGCCTCTTTATATAAACTACGTTGCCATGTCGCACCAAGTTGCAATGCAATATCGTTGCCATGCGCAATCTTAAAGTCAAGATTGGCTCCATACACATGCGCTCCACTTCCATTGCGACGTTCCAATAGCGCATTTCCTTGCTCATCATAACCTTTATCTTCGAGCACAAATACATCATTGAGCGTAGTATAGAACCCTTCGAGCAACACATTGGCTTGCCAATGACCGAAATTGCAAACCCAGTCAATCGAACCGCTAAACGAGTTAGATCTCTCGGGGTCAAGCCCTTCTGCAAGTTGAATCAAAGTACCTTCACCACCCACTGCTGTAATATGAAGGTCTTCATCGTAGGCTTGAGGTGCACGGAAACCGGTTGACCATGTCGCACGTGCTTGGAATTTATCGGTGGGCTTATACATCAAGTTTACACGAGGGCTCAAAATTGGATTGTCAATGAGGTTATGATTATCCAATCTCAAACCGGCAAGTAATGTAAAGTGATTCATTTTCCATTCGTTTTGCAAGAATGCACCAAAAATTCTCACGTCTTGTTTCATATCACGACCATAACCCACCATCACATCGTGCATTGAGTTACTTTGATATTCCATTCCGGCAGTGAATGTAGCAGGAGCAAAAATCACTTTATTATAGTTTCCGGTGTACATACCACCCACGACCCATGTAAGGTCATCGGTTTTTCCGTATGCATCGGGATTTTGTTGCGCACCATAATAACTATTCCTATCAATATCTTGAATCGATGTATATATCGACATTCTATGTTTATACTCATTCCATGAATGCTCATAGTTTACACCTCCACTATTTATCACGTGGCGTGTTTGTTCGGTTATATCGGATTGGAATGGTTCAAGGTCAAACTTGTTTCCTCCTCGACGGAACTCGTTGGTAGTGTGATATTCCAAACTCAAACGGCTAAACATTGTAGGACGATAATATGCATTAAATCCAAAAGAATTAAGATTAAGTTTTCCTACTTCAGAAAACTCATCGCCATTAGCATCATAAGGATTTCGATTTCGATATGTTTCATATAATGCTATACCATATTTATTATCATTTGACACCAACGAAGCATTAGCATTCACAACCTCTTCCCATGAATCTCCATTCATATTAGAAATTGTAGTACCCACACTAAACGAGTTATTAATCGGGTCTTTTGTTATAATATTAATAGTTCCACCCACTGCGTTTGCTCCAAAGAGTGCAGAGCCTCCTCCACGCACAACCTCAATGCGATCAATCATGTTTACGGGGATTTGCTCAAGTGCATATACCCCCGACAGAGCACTTACAACCGGACGGCTATTAATCAACACTTGTGAATATGGACCTTCAAGACCATTAATGCGAACTTGAGGAAATGCGCAGTTTTGGCAACTATTTTCCACTCTTAATCCCGATTGATAATTGAGCGATTGCGCCAAGTCGGTCGAATTAGTTCGTTCAAAGAGTTGTTGATTCAACACATTTACCACCACCGGAGCTTCGCAACGACGCACAGCATTGCGCGATGCCGACACAACCACATCATCAAGTTGCACACTGCTTGCATCAAGTTCGACATCTATATGCTTTAACTCACGACCTTTTACCGAGATTTGCACCTCTTTATTAGCATACCCCATACTTTGGAATCGTAGCGTATATTTGCCATCGCTGAGATTTTCAATAAAGAACTCACCTCCATCGCCTGCCATTACTCCACCTCCGGTTTCTACAACATATATCGTAGCATATGAAATGGGATCGTGTGAACCATATTCAAACACATGTCCTGAAATTGCATTTTTCTTAAACTTATCAATATTTATAACACTGCCATGACAATGAGGATGGATATGTTCGTGCGAATGCTCATGTTGATCTTCATGACCAACAGCATTCATTGAGATACATGTGCCTATAAACATAGCCACACATACCATAATTATTTTTTTCATTTGAAACTTGTAATTATTGGTTGTTAAAACTTTTAGTTATGAAAGTTTAGTTGGATATAGTTTTAACAACACACCGGAGGGGCACGCAACAACAACGAAGCTATGCCTACATTAATTACATTATATAGGTTATTTATTATCTCTATCTCCGAAATGCAACATCTAAATATATTTATCTCTTCATAGGTTGCATTTTCAATTCCATTAAACGAGCTTAATTGCCCGATGGCAATTACTTGCGAAGATGAGTGTGAGTGATTACTGCTTGTGAATGGGTGAGAGTGCACTACCATAGTGCCATCTACATCATGGGCATGCACAAACATTGTGACTCCCACTTTGTAACTCATTAGCAATACCAAAAATAATATTGCTACAATCGATTTACGACGTTCTATTCTCACCTTATTTGAAACAATTCTAAATAATACAGATGCAAAGTTACATTATTTTTTTCATTTTATAACCAAAACTTTTAACTTTTTTATCATTTTTACATTCAAAACTCTTGACATCGGCTATCCAATGTATTAAATTTGCATTAAATTTAGGTTATTATGCGGTTTTATGCCTATAAATAATTGATTTAACATATATGAACAAACATCGCAAATCGACATTTTCAACATTTAGCGCACAAATCACTTCTACCATAAGTGTTGCGTTAGTGCTTTTGATATTAGGCATTGTTGCCTTTTTGGGTATTGCTGCCAACCGAACAACCTCTAACATCAAAGAGAATATAGGATTTGTAGTCGTTCTTAACGATAATATATCAGTTCCTGAGCTTAATGTCTTAAAGCAAAAATGGGCAAAAGAGCCCTATGTTGCAAGTCATCAATTCATCTCTGCCGAAGAAATCCTTAAACAAGAATCGACACGAATGGGAGAAGAAATCTTAGAGATGATGGCTGGGATAAATCCATATCAATCTGAATTTGAAATAAATGTAAAAGCCAATTATGCCAATCGCGATAGTATTGAAAGTATAAAAGCGTCACTGATTGGTCATAATGGCATTAGCGAAATCATTACAAATACATCAATGATTGATGAGATTAATGCCAGTATCAATAATGTGATTTTAGCACTAATTATTGTTGCAGCAACACTCCTTTTAATTGCATTTGTCCTCATAAACAACTCAGTGAGACTGACTATATATTCTAAGCGTTTTATTATCCACACAATGAAACTTGTTGGTGCAACAGGTGGATTCATTCGTCGTCCATTTATCACAAGTAACATTATTCATGGCATAATTGCTTCAATAATAGCAATTATTATACTTGCATCAACACTATATTACCTTCGCACCATAGAATACTCACTATGTGAAGCAATTTCATGGATAGATGCCACATATGTATTTATTGCAATTACTATTTTAGGCATTGTAATATGCGCATTTTCAGCACTATTTGCAACCAATAAATACATTCGCACAAACTATGATGATATGTTTAATTAAAGATAAAACTTAAGACAAATATTATAATGGCAAAAAAAACAATTAAACCAACAGCAACAGAAAATAAACGAGTTATTTTTCCTTTGCACAAAATCAACCTCATATTAATGGGCATTGCCGGAGCAATGATCGTTATTGGATTCTTATTAATGACTGGAGATAGCACAACAATGGACAATTTCAACCAAGAAATCTTTAGCACACGTCGCATTGTCGTGGGACCCACTATTGCATTTCTTGGATTTATATTCATGGGATTTGGTATAATTTATCGTTCTAAGAAAGAAAATAACGCATAATGGACATTCTCGATTCGATTATTATTGCCATCATTGAGGGGCTAACCGAATTTCTTCCGGTGTCCTCAACCGGTCACATGATTATTGCCCAAAACATTTTAGGAGTCGAAAGCACAAACTACGTCAAAGCTTTTACATTTATTATTCAATTTGGGGCTATTCTCTCGGTAATATGGCTATATTGGAAACGCTTCTTCCAACTCAACAATACTCCGGCTCCCGAAAATGCAGGATGGGTTCGACGTTTACTCCACAAATATGACTTTTATTGGAAACTTTTCATTGCATTTATTCCGGCAGCCATTTTTGGATTATTATTTAGCGATGCTATCGATGCTATGCTTGAGAAAGTGTGGGTTGTTGCAGTGATGCTTGTTGTCGGAGGCGTTTTTATGCTTTTTTGCGACAACATCTTCAACAAAGGCAGTGAAAGCACTAAATTAACCGAAAAACGTGCATTCATGGTAGGATTATTCCAATGCATTGCTATGATTCCCGGAGTCTCTCGCTCAATGGCAACTATCGTAGGTGGTATGTCACAAAGAATGACTCGCAAAGCCGCTGCCGAATTTTCGTTCTTCCTTGCCGTACCTACTATGCTTGGTGCCACTGTATATAAATGCTATAAACTCATAAAAGAAGACCCCGGCATTATATACAACAATCTTGACACGCTTGCAATAGGCAACATCGTAGCATTTATTGTAGCTCTACTAGCAATAAAATTCTTCATCAACTTCGTTTCTAAATATGGATTCAAAGCCTTTGGCTGGTATCGTATCGTAGTAGGTGGAGCAATTCTTATTATGCTCGCTTGTGGTGTTAATTTGCAAATAATGTAATCACTATTGACTATGTTTAATCCTTTAGAAGGAGAAATATTATATATTGACAAACCTCTTCATTGGTCATCGTTTGACGCAGTGAAACGTGTGCGTGGCATTATGGCTCGTCGTCTCAAACTAAAAAAAATGAAAGTGGGGCACGCCGGCACTCTTGACCCATTGGCTACAGGTGTAATGATTATTTGCACAGGACGTGCGACTAAGCGCATTGATGAGCTACAAGCCCACACAAAAGAATATGTTGCGACAATTGCATTGGGAGCAACAACACCTTCATTTGATCTTGAAACCGAAATCGATGCGACCTATCCCACCGAACATATTACTCGCGAAATGGTGGAAGAAGTATTGACCAAATTTACCGGTCGCATTGAACAAGTACCTCCTGCCTTTTCGGCATGTAAAATTGATGGCAAACGAGCTTACAAAATGGCTCGAAAAGGGAAAGAAGTCGAGCTCAAAGCGAAAATATTAGTAATCGATGAAATTGAGTTACTTGAATATTCACAACAAAGCATCGTAGTGAGAGTCGTATGTAGCAAAGGCACATATATACGAGCCCTAGCTCGCGACATTGGTCAAGCTCTTAATTCAGGAGGTCATTTAACAGCACTTCGTCGCACTCGAGTTGGAGATATCAAGGTTGAAGATTGTCTCTCTGTTGATCAAGCCGTCGAAATGCTCAACAACATTGATATCGTAATGCCCGAACCAAACGTAAACAATTAATTTATTTAGAATAAAATTATAAATCATATAACATTATTAATTATGAAGTTATCACAGTTCAAATTCAAACTACCAGAGGAACTCATCGCACAAGAACCTACATTAGGTCGTGATGAAGCTCGGCTTATGGTTGTTAATCGCAAAACAGGCGAAATTCAACACGAATATTTCAAAGATGTAATTCAACACTTTGACGAGGGTGACATCTTCATTTTTAACGATACAAAAGTATTTCCCGCTCGTCTCTATGGCAATAAAGAAAAAACCGGCGCTCTCATTGAAGTATTTTTACTTCGTGAATTAAATGAAGAGCATAAACTTTGGGATGTTCTTGTTGAACCAGCACGCAAAATTCGCATCGGGAATAAGCTATATTTTGGCGAAGATGAGTCAATGGTAGCTGAAGTTATTGACAACACCACTTCTCGTGGTCGCACTCTTCGTTTCCTTTTTGACGGAAGCCATGAAGAATTTAAGGCGGCATTATTCCGTTTAGGAGAAACACCCCTTCCCGATTATATCAAACGTAAACCAAATGAAGATGATGCTGAACGCTATCAATGTATCTTCGCAAAAAACGAAGGAGCTGTAGTTGCACCTGCGGCAGGCATGCACTTTAGTCGCGAATTATTAAAACGCATGGAAATTAAAGGAATTGAGCAAGGATTTCTCACCGTTCATAGTGGTCTTGGCAACTTCCGCGAAATAGACGTTGAAGACCTCACTAAACATCGCATGGATTCAGAACAGATGGCAGTAAGCCCCGAGCTTGTAACTAAAGTAAATGCGATTAAAGATGCCGAGCACAAAGTGTGTGCAGTTGGCACTTCGGTACTTCGAGGAATAGCAAGTGCAGTATCAATGGGCGGACACATGAAAGTTTTTGAAGGTTGGACCAACAAGTTTATCTTCCCCCCTTATGATTTCACTGTTACCGACGCTCTTATCAGCAACTTCCATTTGCCCTACTCTACCATGCTCATGATGGTGTCGGCGTTTGGAGGATATGAATTAACAATGGAAGCATATGAGCAAGCCATAAAAGAACAATATCGTTTCGGAGCCTATGGCGACGCAATGCTAATTATCTAATAACCCGATTATGATATTAAACGAACGCGACAGCCGTCACGAGCAAATACTTGTGGCGGCTCGTCAAATGATGATAGCAGCTCGCACAGCTCCAAAAGGAAAAGGTGTTGACATTATTGAAATTGCACTCATTGATGGCGATGACTTAACTCGGTTGTCAAATAAAATGGTAGCAATGGTTGAAGAGCATGGCATGAAGTTTTTCCTTCGCGATGCCGACAATATTCTTCAAGCCGAATGTGTTATCCTTATAGGAACACAACAACTCTCTCACGGATTAAATTGTTCGCATTGTGGTTATGCCACTTGTGAAAGCAAACCGGCAACAGTGCCATGTGCTCTTAATTCTATAGATGTGGGCATCGCCATAGGATCGGCCTGTGCCTTGGCTGCCGATTTACGTCTTGACACTCGTGTTCTCTTCTCGGCTGGTTTGGCTGCTCAACGCCTTGGCATTCTTAACGACTGTAAGCAAGTTTTTGCAATTGCAGTTTCAGCTTCATCTAAGAATCCATTCTTCGATCGAAAACCCAAAGAGGAAAACAAACAATAACCACATCTATGGCAGATACATTTTATACTCTTGATGCTCCATCCGAAGGACTATACAAAGAGAAGATGAGTAAATTCATCTCCTTTGCTGTACCTGTAAGCTCGGCAGTCGAGGCAAAAGAAGTAGTTGCCAAATATCAAAAAGAATACTTCGATGCACGTCATGTATGTTGGGCTTATATGATAGGAACTGCTCGTAATGAGTTTCTTAGCAACGACAATGGAGAACCAAGTGGAACTGCCGGCAAACCAATCTTAGGACAAATCAATTCGTTTAATCTCACAAACATTGTCATTATCGTAGTACGTTACTTTGGAGGGATAAAGCTCGGCACTTCGGGACTTATCGTAGCCTATCGTGAAGCTGCTCGCGAAGCAATACTCGCAGGCAACATAATAGAATGTCACGAAATGGCATCTATTACATTTAACTTCCCCTATCTCGCCATGAATGACGTGATGAAAGTCGTAAAAGATTCAAACATTAAAATAGCAAACCAAGTATTTGATAATGCTTGCGAAATGACTATAACCACACGTCTCGATAATCGTGAAGCCGTAGCTAATAGGCTACTTGACATTGATGGCGTTACTTTTAATGAATAATCATTTTACTCATACAACCATGAAGAAATTATTAACATTTATCATTGCCTTTATGGCACTATCGGCAACTTCAGCCGAAAAAAGCATCATCATTGATGGCAAAATAAATAACTCTAAATTTTACCCGGGTACTGTTCATGACTACAAAGTATATATTCCAAAGCAATATGACGGGACAAAACCTGCATGCTTATACCTTGGTCTTGATGGCATACTCTATAATGCAACAGCCGTTATGGATACACTTATAGCTAATGGCGAAATGCCCGTAACAATAGGTGTGTTTGTAAAACCGGGTCGCATCGCTAACGATAGTACTGTGATTCGCTACAATCGCAGCAATGAATTTGACCGAGTAGATGACACATTTGCTCGTTTTATCGAAACTGAGTTACTCCCTGCTGCCGAAAGTCACACACTCGCCGACGGTCGCACTATCAAAATATCAAAGGACCCTAATGATAGAGCTATTTCAGGGGCAAGCAGTAGTGGTATAGCCTCATTTAATGCAACATTCTTACGACCCGACCTATTCAGTCGCATCTACACCACCTGTGGCACATTTGTTTCAATGCGTGGTGGACATGAATATCCTGCTCTGATACGCAAATATGAGCCACGCCCCATGCGTGTATTTATCCACGATGGCTCAAACGATATTTGGAACGCTCTATTCGGTCATTGGTATGAACAAAACCAACTCGTAGCCTCAGCTCTTGAATTTGCGGGATATGAATACAAAGCCGTATGGGACGACGGCAACCACAGCATTAAAAATGGCTCTCGCCTATTCCCCGAAGCAATGCGTTACCTATGGAAAGACTATCCTACCCCTGTAAAGGCTGGTAAATCGCAAAATAACATGCTTCAAGCGATACTCATTGAGGATGAAAACTGGACTGCATATAACGGCAAAATGCCCAAAGTCGCCGAAAAATCAGCGACATCACCCGATGGCAAGTGGTTTACTGGAACTGAGAGAAATTCTGACTGGCTTGTGTGCTATACCGTTGATGAAAAAGGGAAGAAATCTAATCGCCAACAATTTTATTGGCTACACAACACACTTCATCAATACTATGATATCATCGGCATGCTCTATGCTACAGATGGCAACCTCTATGTAGCCACTAAAATAGGGATCCAAGTGTGCGACCACAACGGGCGTGTGCGTGCTATTCTCCCCTATCCCACTGCCAATGATATCACAACATTCGCCTTTGAAGGGAACAATCTATATGTAAAAGATGTAAACGGCACGATTTTCACACGCAAAATCAATGCTACTGCCCACCCCACCGGTGCACCAAACGTAACCTACAAATCACAAGGCGAAGGATAATAAGCAAAAGGCATTATATACCGAGACGGGCAATCCAAATGGATCGCCCGTCTTTATTGTCCTATTTTGTCATCATCATCTTACTTATTACCAAACATTATGTTATAGTCTGACTCAAATGTACGATATGATTCAGTCATTACTTTTACAATCTCATCAAAGATATCTTGTTTGCCGTCATACCATTCTATTGGTGGATACCAATAAATATCGTTACGTTTCTGTGCTGTTTTGAATGTTACACCCTGGAAATAGTTGATGGGCATTCCTGAATCATAAGCTATCATCATAAATCCTTTTGTTGTCTTTTTAAGACGTTTGTCACCAGCGTTAAGCCAACCATGTTCAGGTGAATAGACTTGCAATATGCCGGCTGTAAATTCGCCTGTTTCCTCATTATGATTGAGCATTTCCAATCGATAGTGGCGAGGAGCAAGAGTTGGTTGACTATATCCATTCATTGCCATTACTAATTGGAAATATAGTCCGGCAAGACCATTCCCTCCAGGATTGAGTTTGAGGTTACCGATTGTAAATGAGCCTCCATCGAGTACCATCCATTTACATCCGGTTGACTTATCGTATTGATAGCCACTAATACGAAATGGAGCCGAAAACATATAACATGACAAATCGGGTTGAACATATTTCTTCTTTGGGTCAATCATTGCAACAATAAAGCCGTATGTATTTTCGCCATATGGATTGGCATCAGCATTCGATGAATTAAGCTGTGCATAATATGTTACATTGCCTAAATTATCATCATCAACGACCAATTGTTTTTCGCCTTGATAACAATTAGTGTGCAGTGGAGCTTGGTCATCGTCTTTTTTTGCAAACTTCACTTTGATGTGAATGTTTGACGTTACTGTGAACGCATTGCCTGCCGATATATTTCTCACATTTTCGGCATCGTGAGTGATGCTTGCCACAGCCCAATCTTTGGCTGGAGTTACGCTCAATGTTGCGTTGTCACCAAATTCAAAACGTCCGGTTGGAGATATTTGAGCCGTACCTTCACCCTCGGTTGAAACGGTTACGTTATAATATGTTTTTTCGACAATAATCGGACCTATTGGTGGTTGTTCTTTAACGATAACCAAAGTGTCAGGAGGCCAAGGTCCTGGTATTGGAAGTGGGCTTGGTTTCCTCGGAGGTGGTAATGGTGTAGGCCATGGTTCACTACCAGCTTCCTCTTTATCTTTATAGCTCAACACCCACACAATTTCACCGTCGGGACGTATAAATCCACAATATCTATCGTTACCCCAACCTCCTACTCCAAACTGAGCATAGCCCGATTGAGTAAATGGCTTGAAGTGTTCGATATTCAAATCATCACTTTCATAATTATAAAGTATTATATCCCCCCTCGCATTGATATAATAATTATCAGAATCAGCATCTTTTATCACCCCCAGTCCCAATGGGTCGAAACGCGGTTGATATTCCAATGACGATACTCCACCAAAACTGCTTGATGAGAAGTTTTTTAATTTAACAAACTTGGTATTGATAACATCTACACCATCGCCATAGTTACCTGTTTTTGACACATAGGCACAACCATTATAGAATGGTGTTGCGTTTTCGTATGATGCCAATAAATTGAAATTAGTATCGTAATAATTATATTTATCATTCTTATACACATAGAATATACCATTCTTCACCAATGACACATTGGCTCCATCTAACACCCCCGACTTAAACACAACTTTACCGGTTTTGTCGATAAGGCTATATTCGCCATATACCGTCGATGGTTTGGTGGGATCTTCACACACTCTTACCCACGCGTATCCTTCACTAAATTCAGTGGCATTTGAACAATATTTGATAGGTTGAATCACAACTTTTCCATTTGCGTCGATATATCCCCAACTATCATAAGAAGCAGGGAAAGCACGCAATCCCTCGCTCAAAGGGCGCATAGCCCCTTTATTCCCTCCATAAAGAGAAAGATGTGGATATACTTTTTCCCCTTTTTTATTGATATAGTGTCTAGTCCTGACATAGCGTTACAGTAAAAAGTAACAAAAAATGGAAGAGACTAAACACAAGTATGTTAAGCGAACACAACGAGATTATTCAATGCCTTTTAAGTTGGCAGTAGTACAAGAAGTAGAGCACACAGGAAT
>JAZSDX010000070.1:0-10128 GCA_045531405.1 Muribaculaceae bacterium
GATTCCTGTGTGCTCTACTTCTTGTACTACTGCCAACTTAAAAGGCATTGAATAATCTCGTTGTGTTCGCTTAACATACTTGTGTTTAGTCTCTTCCATTTTTTGTTACTTTTTACTGTAACGCTATGTCAGGACTAGACAAACAATATAAAAATAATGAGATGCGTCAATAGGCGCATCTCATTATTTTTTATACCCCTCAGTCGCAATCGACTGAATGGTTTTAAGCGATTAGTTAATAATATCGAAACCTGTGTAACGACGTAGGCATTCGGGCACTACGATACCTTCGGGAGTTTGGTTATTTTCGAGCAACGCCGCCATGATGCGAGGCAATGCAAGAGCCGAACCATTAAGAGTGTGACACAAACGAGTCTTCTTGTCTTCTCCACGATAACGACATTTCAAACGATTAGCTTGATATGTTTCAAAATTAGAAACCGAAGAAACTTCGAGCCAACGTTTCTGTGCTGCCGAATATACTTCAAAGTCAAATGTGATTGCCGAAGTGAAGCTCATATCGCCACCACAAAGGCGAAGAATGTGCCAAGGCAAGCCAAGTTTATCGAGCAGACCTTGCACATGGTCTTTCATCTCTTCAAGGGCAGCATAAGAATTTTCAGGCTTTTCAATGCGCACAATTTCCACCTTATCAAATTGGTGTAGGCGATTCAATCCACGCACATCTTTACCATAGCTACCTGCTTCGCGACGGAAACAAGCCGAATAGGCACAATTCTTAATCGGCAACTTATCATCGGTGAGAATCACATCACGATAAATATTTGTTACAGGCACTTCGGCAGTTGGGATAAGATATAGATTGTCGAGTTGGCAATGATACATCTGACCCTCTTTGTCGGGCAATTGACCTGTTCCGTAACCCGATGCCTCATTCACCACATAAGGAGGTTGCACCTCAACATAACCCGAATCTCCGGCTTGGTCGAGGAAGAATTGAATGAGCGCACGTTGCAAGCGAGCACCTTTGCCAATATACACAGGGAAACCGGCTCCGGTGATTTTAACACCTAAGTCAAAGTCAATGAGGTTATATTTTTTAGCAAGATCCCAGTGAGGTAGCGCATCATCGCCAAGGTTAGGCATCATGCCACCCTCTTTTTCCACCACATTATCCTCGGCAGTGCGACCTTCGGGCACCTTTTCGCAAGGAATGTTAGGGATAGATAGAAGAATCTCTTTGATTTGTTCTTCTACAGCTGCAAGCTGTTCGGCAATAGCTTTTTGCGATTCTTTAAGAGTTGCAACAACATTTTTTGCTTCTTGAGCTTCCTCTTTTTTGCCCTCTTTCATCAACTTTCCAATAGTAGCAGCATATTTATTGAGTTCGGCAGCTTGGTTATCGTTATTGAGTTGAAGCTCACGACGTTTGCCATCGAGTTCAAGAATTTTATTAATATCATCTTCACCGTTGAACCCTTTTACAGCGAGGCGTTCAACGATATATTTAGGATTCTCTTTAATTTGAGCAATAGTAAGCATATCTGATTGTTATTTTATTCCTATTAACCTAAAAGTTCTTTTACTTTGGCAGAGATTAGGCGACCATCGGCACGTCCGGCAAGCGATTTACTTGCAACGCCCATCACTTTTCCCATTTCTTTAGCTGATGTAGCACCCACTTGTTCGATGATTTTCTTCAATTCGGCAACAAGTTCCTCCTCGCTCAACTGTTTTGGAAGATATTCTTCGATAACAGCCGCTTCAGCAAGTTCACCCTCAGCAAGTTCAGGGCGATTTTGTTCTTGATAGATACGTGCACTTTCTTTGCGTTGTTTCACCATTTTCACCAAAACTTTCATTGCGGCGTCATCGCTTAGAGTTCCGTCACCACCTTTTGCTGTTTTAGCTTCAAGAAACTCTTTTTTTATGCCACGAAGCGCTTCAAGACGCACTTTGTCGCGTGCTAACATTGCAGCCTTAATGTCGGCACCAATCTTATCAAAAATATCCATAATCTTTACCTTATGTTTTAATTAATGTGCAAAGATAGTGCAAATTGAGAGCAATACAAAAATAAAATTCATTTTAATTTTTGATATTGCCGAAATGCAGCCTATCTAAGGCGTCAGCCAACGATAGAAAAGAGAGCGCAAATGCAAATTAAGCTTGCTTAAAATTTGCTTTGCCGAGGCGCAGCCTATCTAAGACGTAGTCAAGATAGTGCAAATTGAGAGCAATACAAAAATAAAATTATTACTGTCCGGTAAACGTCGGTAGAGCATCAAAAAGAGGGTTCAGTTACTGAATTTATGCGGTAGAGGGTTCTTGTTGTAAATTACAAGCCCCCTATATATGATTGAATCATAGAAGAAGTAGTGCGAAGCACATGAAAGCGTAGCGTCTATAACCTTTAGCTCACCGAGGCTAGACCGAGGCAATAACCGCGTGGTTGAGGTCTAAGACCGAAACCTCCGGTTTTTACAATCTACACAAATGCGTCTGACAGACGCGAAACAATCATATAGCAAAAATCACGACAGTTACACCATTCCCGTCCTCCGGACGGCTTGGTGAAGAGGATGATTATTCCCTTTCCGGGGGTATCGCTTCGCTCAACCCTCGGTTATTATAGACGCTACGCTCTCCCGTGCTTCGCACGCATTTGCTCTTGAAAAATTTTATCGGACACCAATAAAATTCATTTTATTTTTTTGATATTGCGAAAATTAGGGGCAATACCTTTCGGCACTGCCCCTATTCACTTAAAAACCAAAATATTTATGAAACAAATTATCTCTTATTTACCTCCTCCCACCCTTCGGGGGAGAGCTATTGGGGTTACTTCTTAATCATGCGAGTTGTTGCACCTGCAGCATGAACAATGTAAACACCTGTTGGGAGGTTGCTAACATTAAACTTCACACGAGTGTCATCAGTTTCAAATTCTTTCACCAATTGACCGTCAATAGTGAATATCTTCACATCTTCAAGCACAGTCCATGCTTCGAGAGTAACCACGCCATTGGCAGGGTTAGGATACAAGCGCAATGTACCTTTTGCCACATTCACATCTTCAACACCGGTAGTTGGGGTCTCAATAATGCCATCCATTACCAATGACTTATATGATTCATTAACTGTAGTAATCATAATCAAGTCATTACCCGATGTGCTTCGTGAAAGAGGATTGGCAAGAACTAAATCATAAGCACCATTAACTGTGGTTTCATTAATCTTTATTTCGGGCGTAGCCATAGTTACAATAGGATAGTTTGCACTTAATTCAAAGCCAAATTCAGCATCTTCTTTTTTCGAAATAGAGTTACTTCCTGCCCACACATAATGCACCATCAATGGTAGGTGACCCTCTGTCACAGCCAATGACGACCAATCGGTGTCTGCATTAGGATAGCCAATGCCTGCCAACCTATATTCGCTACTTGTTCCTAAGCGAGTGTTGTAAATAGAAACTTGATCGTCGGTCAACACCGATGCTGCATAATATGGAACCCAGTCGCTTGAGCTTCCGCTGGGGTGTCCCGCACAATTAAATTTAGGAGTGGCATGGAATCCCATATAGCGAACAAGATTATCCTCAAAGTCATCCCAAGCAATATCAACTACTGCATCATAGTAGTATCTATAATATCCATAATTATTCTCTGCATCATTTGGGCAATTTTCGTCCCAGTGTGTTGATGTTTCCAAGAACAAGAATCCCGGTGATTTTTCTGGAATGATTGTCGGAGCAGGGAATGTAGGACTAACTACAATATCGGCTTCGCTTTCATTTGAATACTCTACGGTCTTGCCATCAACTTCTTTGCTATAAGTAGTTTTTACCACTAATTTATAATTGCTGTTTTTCTCTGCATTATAAACGTAACGGGTACGTCCGTCGGGAGCTGTTGTAGCATCGTAACCCACAGGAATACCAAATACATCAATCATTACCTTTTTAGTGTTTGAATATAAGTTGGCATTGGTAGTATTGTTTTTGCTTTCTTGTTGCGATGTATAAACGACATTTCCTTGAGCGTCTTGAACTTGGAATGTATAAGTAATATCCCATTCATTCAACACATCATCACTCGCAGGGAGTGGCTCAATAGCTCCGGTTACGCCTATCACGTTAGCCTGAGTTATTGCGACAGAGTTTGTTGCATTTTCAGTATCGCCAACCTTACGGAATGAACCTATAGGCATATCTTCGGTTCCTACAATTGAAGATATTTGGTCGCTTGCCACCGGTATAATCTCAACATTATTAGTTACATTTCCACTCGCATCTTCGGTAGTATTAGTTGCAGTCCATTGTGGAGTGGGGAATGAGATTGTATAAGCAGCCGATTCAGCCGAGTTGGCATTAAAGTTGAATGTGCGCACGGCACTTGTATAAACTTGTGGTTTATATGTCATTGTTAAATCGACATCTTCCCAAGTCAATGATTTTGTTGCCACAGAGAGATCGCCCGTTGGGGTAACATCGTCAAAGTCAACAACCATATACCAATCAGCAATAGTGAAGTGGTTACAGTTATTGGCAGTCATCGTTGCCGGGCCTTGATAGAAACGTCCCACTTCTTTTACATTCGATGCTGCATTAAGCGCTTTTGCTGTCGCTTCATCAACCACAATCACATATTTTGTTGCAGTAACCAACTCATCATTATCATCAAGAAGTGTTGAGTTAAACACACTGCTATTTAGGCTAAGGTCGAGTTTGAGGTCTAATGAATATTGAGTCACTCCATCAACCACTGTCGAGGGTTGCGACAATACAACATTCACAGGCACAACCGGAGCAGCCGATGTAACGGTGCGACCTTTACCTGAGATTGATTTTGATTTTACTTCACTTGCGTAGTTTGCTGCTGAATAATAGTTAGCCACCTTGTAATTATAGATGCGGTTATAACCATCACCGGGTTCAAGGTTTTTGTGAGTGAAAGAACCTGAAGTAGAACCCGAAGCTATAGTTGCTGTTCCGGCTTCTACCCATGTGCCGTTATTGTCATATTCACGGTTGCCCGATTCATCACGACGCATTGTTTGGTAATAAACCTTAAATTCTCCGGCTTCACCGGTCCATGTAATATCGGCATCAACAGTGCCTGCTGTGGTATTGCTACCCTCACCATTACATTTGCGAGTTGCAACTACATTTGATGGTGCCACATCTCTACCCAAACCGGTAATAGTATATGATGACAACGCATTAGTTGTAGTTGCTCGAGCCGAAGTCTTAACAGCATATTTCAAAAGACCTTTTTGACGTGATGCGATATATAGGTTACCAGCATGGTCAAATTCCATTTGATCGACTTGTTGTGTTCCACTCAAAGCAAACGAGTATTGATGTGTAAATGTTGGTGTGCTACCATTCCATGATACGCTATAAACCTGAACACTTATATACCCAGTTGTAGTTTCATTCCAACCATCTGCAATAACGAACGTTTTATAGTCAGGAGAGATTGCCATACCACCATTACTTGATCCATTAAGAGTCGAATTAATCCCATCTGATCTTAATATAAGATTTAAGTTGTGGTCAAACACTGCGAATGCAGGGTTTGTGCTTTGGTTATTACCTGCATATCGGTTTTGCGATACAATAACAGCATTGTTGGTTACAAGAATATCACCATCACCATTATCCAATACCCCTGATTGGTAGAAATATGCCGATGGACTACCTGAAGTCCAAGTAGAGTTTGTTCCAATATCAAATCGTTGAACATATTGAGTATTATTATGAGAACCAAATGCCTTGCGACTTGAACCTGTACCATAGAAAGCTATAGCTCGTTCATAGTATGCTCCTCCCGATACACATGTAGCTGTAGCCGAACCAGTTGGGTCATACACCCAAACACCGGGGTTCTCACTTGCATAGTTTGCAATATATACTTTCCCTTGATTTACTTCCAAGCGGTTTGAACGAGTTGTATAACCTGTTTGTTGACCAAACTTACCTGTGAGAATTTTGGATCCATTTAGAGACATATCGGGGTTGAACTTTTGAAGACCTTGTCCTATACCGGTTATAGTATAGATTGCCCCAAAGTTGGCACTTGTTTGGTCATTGTCAATTGCTACACCAATACGTGCATTTCCCGAACCATTATTGTAAACAACAGACTCTTCACTATCAACTTGCGTTACAGTGCTATTTGCGTTATTTGTCATTTTTACTGCCCAAGTGTAAGTACCTTTTGCGATGTCGTAGGCATTAATTTTTACGGTGTTTTGACCTTTTACGATAGCTGTTTTTATTTCGGTAGTTGCACCGGTAGAAGTATTGGTAAGAACGATGCGACCATTCTTTCTTGCACCGGTTGATTTGAAGCTGAATGTATATTCGTTACCACTCTTAGACGAAGACAATGCGTAGGCGAAATAACCTTCGGTTTGAGCATATTCATCTTCTTCGGTTTCGCCCGGCTCGGCATCGGGGTTAGGAGCATCTTCAGGCTCAGGACCAATTTCGGGCCCTTGATTTGGGTTAGGAGTTGTGGTAGTTGCAGTCAATGTAGAGAGGTCGCTGGCAACTGAGATGTTCCACTCGCCTTCCCATGGAAGAATGATGTCGCCACCATTTTTATCAGCAATAAGATTTACAGTATTACCATTTGTGATAGTAGAGGTTGGAGTGAGGTTGCCATTGTTGAATGTTTCCCAGTCACCCTTATTTGTTGAAATCTTGAATGCTGTTACATTTGCATCAAGTGTGATGGTGTAATTAGTGTGATTATCGGTAAATTCAACTGCATTAGTAGGTTCCCAAGCACCAATAGCATCGCTATTACCTACTATATATAAAGGAGGAAGCGGTTGAGGAGTTGAAGTCGTTGCAGTCAAAGTAGAAAGGTCGCCTGCTACTGTGATATTCCACACACCTGCCCATGGAAGAACGAAGTTGTTATAAGAATGTTGTGCTATCAAATTTATAGTGCCACCATTTGTGATAGCCTCGTTGGTAGTGAGATTTCCGGCATCAAATTCTGTCCAATCACCTGAAGTTTCAGCCTTACCTGTTGAAATCTTAAATTCAGTAGTATTTGCATCGAGGGTAATAGTGTAGTTATTGCCATTGTTGGTAAGTTCTACTGCTTTAGCAGGGTCCCAATTACCAACAGCATCGCTATTACCTACTATATAAAGAGGTGTGGGAGGTTTTGCCCCAACGACTGTCCCTTGACCGTTAGTTACAGTTTGACGTGCCGGAGTTTTAATTGCATAAACCAAAAGACCATTTTGACGAGATGCTATGTAAAGGTTGTCGGCGTGGTCAAATGCCATTTGGTCAATAGCATAAGTGCCACTCAATGGAATAGTATATTGATATACAAAAGTAGGAGTAGAACCATTCCATCTAACTGCATAAATTTTCACAGGAGCTTCATAAGCTGTGTTGTTGGTGGCACCCTCTTGGATAGCAAATATTGATTTGTCTTTTGAGAACGCAAAACCACCACCATTACAACCTTCCAACGAGCTGCCATCGGTTGCTTCGGTATTTAATGTAGGAGAATTAAATGTGATATTTCCCGAAAGGTCGGTTACCACAAAAGCAGGTGCACCTGTGGCATTATTTGGAGCATAACGAATTTGAGAAGCGACTACGGCATTGTCGGTAGCAAATATATCACCATCACCATTTGGCAAATTAGTTCCTATGTTAGTATAAGTAGTTGAAGCTCCACTCGACCAAGTATCGGCTGAGCCGATATTATAACCGTAGGCACAATTTGTGTTACTTATGTACATTTTTCGGCTTGAACCGGAACCGGAAAATGCTACACCGGCTGCTTTTGTTGAAATAACTTTTGAGTGAGATGAGTTTGCCGGATTCCAAACCCACACACCTGCAGATGAAGCATCGTTGTTGGCAATATATACCTTTCCGCTATTGGTTTCCAATCTGACAGAGTTGGAAATATTTGAGATACCAAAATAGCTTGTCAAGAATTTACCGCCATTCTTAGAAAAGTCGGGGTTATATTTTTGCATACCTTGACCATAGCCGGTAATGGTGTAAATCGTACCAAAGTTGGCACTTGTTTCATCGTTGTCAATTGCCAAACCAATACGAGCTTTATATGTTCCGGTATAAGTAATAGAATTATCGCTATAAAGTTGTTTATAACCGGCTGATGCAGGGTTGTCGAGAGCAACAGCCCAACTATAACTAACACCTTCGTCAAATTGCGTTGCATCAATTGTTACTGTGTTTGAGCCTTTGCTCACTGCACCGGTTTGGATTTCTGTTTTTTCACCGGTTGATGAGTTGGTCAAAATAATTTTACCATTGCTCATTGCTCCGGTAGATTTGAACGTAGCAGTGTAGGTTTCATCATCGGTTTTGGTCAAACTAAGTCCGTAGGCATAATGTCCTTGCACTGCTGTGCCATCAGCGACGCTACGCATATCAATGTTAAGGTAATTGGTTGCGTTGGCTGTAACGGTAACCGTTTGTGTTACTTCTTGGTATCCTTCGCGGATATGCTTGATGGTATAAGTGCCGGGGGGTACCTTTTTGAAGAAATAGGCTCCGTTCCACTCATCGTCGGTAGTATAAGTGTCAACCAATGTGCCCGCTGAGTTATATAATTGTGCTATTACATAATTCAGTGGTTTCTTATTGTCAATTTGGTTTATAGTTGTGTTTGCATCAATAGTGTTTGATCTTGTTACTTGATAAAATAGATGATCCATAACTACTGAATGATCGCGAACAATACCATAGATTTTGCCATAGCTATCTTTTTTGCCCCAACCAAAGTAATCATTGATGCCTCGAGCATACATTTCACCTTCATGGCGAGCAACATCATCGTTTAATGCTCGGTGAAGACCGGGTTGGTAAGTGTGGTCATATCCTTCAACCAAGAATCCGGGAACATCGTGTGCTAATACTCCATAATATCCGTATGTTGAAAGTTTTCCATCTGACAAATCAGCTTCATACATAAAATCTAAGTCCCCTTTAATCCAATAAGGATTGCCATCGGCATCTTCGCCCGATGGATAATAGTTTTGACCTTGAACATAGTCATTTGCATTCACATTACGAGGCTTTGTTGGTTCTGCAAGCCAATTGAAGTTCATGTGCTTGTTAGACATCGCATGAGGCCAACTTGCTGTTGCCATTTTGTCACTTCCGGCAACATGAGGACGACCATCATAACCACGATATAAGTACAAACAATGATTTAAGTGAGTGGGCACATTGTGGTCGCCGGTTGTGGCATTAGAGTGGATTGATATAAACATATCGAAATTGTTGGCATTAGCCTCTGCTGCAATATCCGACAAAGGACGGTCATATATTCCATCATGAACATCACCACTTTTAACGCGACTCATCACAAGGTTTTGAGACAAATCACGAGCGGCTCCTAAAAATTTGGCATTTGAGTTTGTTTGATTTCTAGTTCGATCAAATGGCACACCATATTCAATAAGTTTTTCTAATAAGCCAAAACCTTTCTCAAGGTTAGTGTTTGATTCAAAGAACCCGGCAGTGTCGGAACCGACATTAGAGCTCGTTTGATTGCCATGTTTAATAGTTGACATCGGGCGACAATTGCCACAAAAAGCACCGTGCCCAGGGTTGATGTAGATGCGCACTTGATCGACAGTCGCATTAGGATTTGCTGCCGATGCATTCAATGAAAAAGTTGCCGTTGCTACAGCAAAAAATAAATGTTTTAGTTTCATAAATTTAGGTAGTGTCACACCTTGTAATTATTTTGCAATCAAGCAAAAAACATGGCACAAAAAGAGTATTCTTTTCATGGCATTTTACAAAGGTTGACTATTAAATTATTTTGTTAGTTATTATTTTTTGCAAAAATATAAAGAAATAGGCATATATTAAAGTATTCTCAACAGCATTTAACACGATTTAAGGCATAAATTCCTCTATCTGCCCATTTTTAACGACAAAACAAAGGGACAGTTCCGATAAACAGTCAACCAAAATTAGGATAATACAGTCCTTCTGTTCTTGATTTTGACAGAATGAACTGTGTTCAAAAACAAATATTTTTAGAAAAATTTTCATCATAAAAGCAATTATTTTTCACAATCGCGAAAATTTGTTTTAAAAGTTTATTTACAACAGCGATCATCGCAACTTTAGCAGGCTTTCCCTTT
>JAZSDX010000051.1:0-2776 GCA_045531405.1 Muribaculaceae bacterium
TGCCAATCCTCGTAGGCAGTCTCCCAATTGCCATCGTCAAAGTCGTTAACAAGGTCCGACGCTCTTACGAAATCGGCGCATTTGATGGGGAGATATCCCTGATCAAACAGCATATCGATAACCTGGTGAATCTTGGCAAAATCAGAGCCAAAATACTCGTCGTTCTCCATCTGTAGAATGGCACTGGCAGCCTTGGGATTATAGTTGAGTCGCCCCTCAACCTCGAAGTTGCCATCAACGAAAATTTTTGCCGCATCCTCATTTACAATCGCCACACGCTCGTGCATTTGGCGTGTGATAGCTTTCAACTGGTCATTCAGTTTATCCATACGCATAACCTCATTGGGTGTCGCCTGAAACAACGCATCCAAAGTATCCTTGCGCTCCTCAATAAGTTTTGCAAGATACGCACCCTTATCATCGGATACGCAGCAAGCCCTACCACCGTCTGTGAGGGCAAGGATTTCGCTCTCAATTTTCTCTACCTTCTCCTTAAGGAATTCCTTTGTCTCATAAAATAGTTTTTTCATACCTTTTTTGTTTTTATGGCTGGGTGTTATGCCCAACCGGATTTCTAATCGATTATCACTTTAAGAGTAGAGGGTGTTTCGGGAAAAGGTTTGAAGGAGGGCTGGGGATAACTGAAAAATATTGGTGCTTCAATAGAACATCTATAATTGCACATGCTAATCAGATTAGACATATACCTACTTTGTATTCATGCACATCTTCTTATATTCATTAATTATGCTTATCTTTGACAAATGAAATAACTACTAACAATCAATAAATACTAAGTATGGACAATTCTTGGAAAATTCTTCAAAATGGCATTAAGTTCAAAAACAATGATTTTAGCGGAGGTGGAACATTTGGTCAAATAGAAAGTCTTGGATATAACAAGCATGAACTTTATACTCCATTTCAGCGAAATCCACCATCAGGAATAACGATAATTGGATATTGTAAACTACTTACAAACGAACTTGTTGCAATTCATAGAATAGGTGACGAGATTGAAATGACTTCCTCAGACATTGATTCATATTTATCTGACATATTTACATTGGCTGAATGGGAAGAAGAAGATAAACTTCAAAAAGGAATTGAAGAAAAAGGAATAAGTCAATCATATATTGAATCCATATATAACTCCAAGGCAGTTCATAATTCTATTGATAATGGGAAATACATATTTTCATTTCAAGATGGCTGGTTGTGTAGTTACCAAAGTTCTACTGGCTTCTCTGCAGAGGCTAGGCAATCATTAGACATAGATGATTATATTCAGGAAGCATCTATGTGGTACAACGGAAACATGGGTAAAATTATTACTGAAATTAATCTGCAGGCTACATGCATGTATAATATAAATTACGACATCTTGAGGTCTTCAGTTGTTAGACAGCAATTCTCCTATCCGAATGGATGTTGTAATTACATTGCAATGGCTGCGCATTACAAATCGCAGGATATTGATTTTGAGGATTTACTAAATAGCATACATGGTAATTATCAGGTAATTGAAAAGAACTCTATTGTCACAAAAATCAAAGCTTACGGAGAAATATTTACCAAATATGAAAATGTTGTCAATGAAAACATTTTGCAAGAAGATCTATATACAACAAATAATTCATTTGGCTATGTTTATGTAATGATAAATCCCTCATTACCCGATATTGTCAAGATTGGTAAAACCACTCGAGATCCAAATGAGCGTGCAAAAGAATTGTCAGCCGCATCAGGTGTGCCAACCCCATTTATTGTTGTGTATTACAAACCATTTAAAGATTGTCATTTAGCCGAATTAGTCATACACAAGTATTTTGAAGATAAAGGTGCTCGTGTCAATGGTAATAGAGAATTTTTCAAGGTAACCACAGTTGAAGCAATAGATATGATTGACTTATACCACAAAATGCAATAAGTCAAGTCAGGTGTTGAGTTTGTAGAATTTTCAATTGCAATATATGGAACAAAAATTTTATAAGTTCAAGAGTCTTAATAACATAAGATGGTTTATCGATATTTTGCTAAATCAAAGACTATATGCTGCAAAATATGACGAATTTAACGATCCAATGGAGGGACATTATCTGACATCACCCTCCAATATAGACTTAATTCATGAGTTAAAAGCTAAAAAAGAGAATATACGAATATGCTCGCTAACACAAGACTATAAACACACACTGCTATGGTCTCATTATGCTGATGGGCACCACGGATGCTGCATTGAAGTCACACTACCTTGTAATACTGTAAGCAGAGTAAATTACACAGATGCTCTGCCCAGAATTTCAAACTTTGTTTCTACAGAGCAATTATTATCCCACAAATCTCTTATTTGGGAGTATGAAAAAGAATACCGAGTATTCAGTAGAAGCTCTTTTATTGATGTAAAAGTTACGCGAGTGATATTCGGGATGAGAGTAAATAAAAGTGATTATGATTTCTATAAAAAATTAATCAAGTCTATTGACAATACGATACGTGTCAATAAAATAACTAGAGAAGAGATTTTTGATGGTTTTAATAGTCAATAGATTGTTTAATAAGCACTATATAAAACGCTCTAAACTGCACAAAAAAATCACTCTTCCAAGATGACATCTATTCTCTGTTCGCTTTTGTGTAGTCGCTTGAGTATTAAAAATTAACCTTCGTGCAATCCTATAACATTTACCATAAGAGCGATAATAGTATTTACTAATTGATGCCAATCGGCTCATTGCGACAACTTTTCTCTATCCACTTTTGGAGACCGAATTTA
>JAZSDX010000062.1:0-1632 GCA_045531405.1 Muribaculaceae bacterium
ACTAAAGAACGCCGAAACAACCCGACAATCAATTGTATTTGGGACAATCACATTGCAGTATTGGTGGGTGACTATTTTGTGTCGGCTGCGTTGCAACAAGCAATCTCAACTCAAGATCCTCGCATTATTGCTGCTTTGTCGCAATTGGGCGCAATATTGTCGTTAGGGGAAATTGATCAAATATATAATGCGCAGTCCCATGTTTTGAGCGAAGATGCCTATTTTAATGTTATCAAAGCCAAAACGGCATCATTGTTTGTGGCATGTGTCGCTATGGGAGGCTACGCAGTAAAAGCCTCTGACGATGAGATTGAGAAACTCAAGCAGTTTACAAATCTCTTGGGCTTGTGTTTCCAAATACGCGATGATGTGTTTGATTACTTTGAAGACAAAAAAGTGGGGAAACCCACCGGCAACGACCTGCGTGAAGGCAAAATAACTCTTCCGTTGCTCCACGTGTTGCTAAACGAGTCGCTACCACTCCACGAGGAGATGCTCGCCCTGTCGCACAAAGATAACCTCACGACCGAAGAAATTGCTACGCTCATAAATTATGCCAAAAACAACGGGGGCATTGAATATGCCTACGAAAAAATGACCGAGCTACGCAATCAAGCCGTGGAGATTATTAAACAACTTCCCGACAACGAGGCTCGCAAAGCATTTATTGCAATCCTTGACTACATCATTGCTCGCGACCTCTAATCACCGCTAAATATTCTCCTTGTATTCATTGCCGACAATCCCTGCCGGCATTTAGTGTATTGCCAAATATGCCCCAACACCTTATTGATATACCCCCCGATTTTAGCTGGCAGTCATTCTTCAAAATGGCTAAGATTGGGGTTCAGTCGCTTTTTAGTGTGGATAACATCACTAATGTATAATCACAACCGTGTAACAAATCGTGCGAAGCACTGGACGCGAAGCGTATAAATAACCGCGTGGTTGAGGGCATAGCCCGAAACCTCCGGATAGCGAGCACACCCCACCTACACCGAAGTCTGCAAAGACGTGAATTAACCAATCTTTGGGAAATAAGGCTCATCGGGAGATACTCCCATTTCAATTAACCATTGTCGGCATTCTTCAATAAATGAAACCTTTTTATGGTGCTCTTTTTGATTGTTGATATATTCTATCACATTGGGGATTTCTGTGATGGAATATGTAAATGCGCCGTATCCTTCGGCCCAACCATTCCAATCGGAGAATGCGCTATCTTTCCTTAATAAATAGCTCGATTCTTGCTTTAAACGCTTTACAAAATCAGACAATGCCATTTTAGATGTGATATCAACCTATATGTGAACAAACATAATGAATCATGGGGAAATCGAGAGAATGATGCCCTAATTTTCCTCGTCTTTACAGACTTCGAGAGTGGTAGGATTGGCTTTCCGGGGGTATCGCTACGCTCTACCCTCGGTTATTTTTTTCGCTTCGCGTCCCGTGCTTCGCACGTCTCCCACACAAAATAACTACTGAGCTAAGAATGGTTGTCGCATTTTGCATCAGAATGTCAAATCTGTCAAATTTGGAGAAAATTTTGATTTTTGTTGTGAAAAAATTTGGCAGATTAAAAAATATGGTATAATTTTGCACTAAAATGCACAAGTCTCCCCCTATATG
>JAZSDX010000040.1:0-4736 GCA_045531405.1 Muribaculaceae bacterium
TGACGATGCCGACCAATATGGATTATCTGTCTATGGGACAGTCCACTTGAGCAAAGTGGTAGATGTGTTTGCACGATATGATTATCTCACCTCAAAAGATGATTGGAACATAGGAAAAGATGGATCGGCGGCAATGTTGGGTGCACAGTTCAAAGTGTGCAAATACGTGAAAATCGCTCCCAACTTCCGCATGAATATCCCCTCGGCCGATGGTGCTAAAAACGGCTACTCAGCCTACGTGAGTTGCTATTTCGGGATTTAAGGAATTTATAGGAGATTTCTTAAATCATTGTTTTTGTAGAGAAAAGGTGAATTTTAAACCGCCTTCATCGCGGTTTGTGGCAGTGATTTCACCTCCATGAAATGCCACTGCATGTTTCACTATGGCTAATCCCAACCCGGTTCCGCCTAATTTGCGTGACCGTCCCTTGTCGATGCGATAAAAGCGTTCGAAAATGCGTGATAGGTGAATATCTTCAATACCGCATCCATCATCTTCAACTGAGAATACACAAGTAGAATCATTATTGGATATGAGGGAGATGTATATATTGCCACCTCCTGAGTAAGCAATGGCATTGCTTATTAGATTGCTGAAAATTGAGGCAATCAAAGACCTATTGCCACGCATTCTAATTGAAGATGATATGCGGTTGTGAATGATGAAATTCTCGTTGTTGGTGTTGGTATCGTCAATTACCTCGTTAATAATTTGGGTTGTGTCGATTTCTTCTTTAGCGATGAGCAAACTTCCTTCTTCCATGCGAGTGATAAGCGACACATCATTTAAAAGATGACGTAGCCTGCTACAATTAGAATAACATCGGTCAAGCAGTTCACGACGTTTTTCGTCATTTAGTTGAATGTCAGACGACAAGATTGTTTCAAGACACACTTGGATAGAGGCTACCGGTGTTTTTAATTCATGAGTAATGTTATTTGAGAGTTGTCGTTTGATACGAATTTTTTCTTGTTCTTCGTGTAGTTTTTCTTGATGCTCTTTGTCGCGCTCGGCGATGGTGTTTTGAAGGTTGGAGTATAGTTTTATGATACTTTGAGATATTTTCCCCAATTCGTCGTTGGGAAATTCTTCAGTTTCAGTTATAGAACCGCCATTCTCAGCCGTTTGGGCAAATTTATTGAGCCTGATAATGGTTTTTCCTAATCTTCTACTCGTAAAAAAAGCCACAACGCTGAAAATGATGCTTATAGTAATTATCCCCCATAAGTAAGGCAAATCGGCCTTTAATAGTTCGTGTAGAGAGTCGGAATATGGAATTGCCGATCTCACAATCACTCTATTGCCCTTTGTTGCCGAGTAAAAATATTTGCGTCCGTCGCTATCGGATTGCCGTCCGATATGAAAACCCTCACCATTGTTGGCTGTATTTATGATTTCGGGACGGTGGAGGTGATTGTCAAGTGAATTAATGTTGAGTTTGGAATCATATATTACCGTTCCTTTTAGTGATATTATAGTGATGCGTAAGGAGTCGAATGGAGCCGGATTCTCGTTGATGATTTTCTCGTAATCCAGACCATCTTCTATTGCATTTATTAAATATCTATTGTGAAGTTGAAGTTGGGCATTGAGATATTCCGACTTATACTGTTTCTCTCTAAAATATTGAAAGACAAGAATGCTTGAGATTATTCCCCATATAAATAAGAGAACAATTAGAAATAACCGATTATTGTAGGAGAATATTCTATTCCTTAAACCCATAGCCATATCCTGAACGAGTGATTATGTGCGCCCCATAAGGGGATATTTTTTGTCGCAAGCGAGTGACATTAACATCAATAGTGCGGTCGAGCACAATCACTTCATCATTCCACACTTTTGATAAAATATCTTCTCGTGAACATATTTTATCTTTTTGCTTGATGAGGTAGGCCAACAATTCAAACTCTTTTTTTGTGAGTTTCACTTCTGAACCATCAATAATGCAACGTTTTAATTGATAGTCAACACTTAGGCCGTCAAGATTATAGGTGCTATTATTAGTACGCTCTATGTTGCGAGAACTACGTCGAAGCACACTTTTCACTCGGGCAAGAATGTTTCTAATCGTATAGGGCTTCATAATGTAGTCATCGGCTCCTATGTTTAGCCCCATAATCATATCATCTTCAGTGTCCTTGGCTGTGCAAAATATGATAGGAATATCGGCTGTATTGTGATTGGACTTTAATATTTTGGCCATTTTTATGCCACTTATTTCGCCCATCATAATGTCGAGTAATATCAATGAATATTGAGTGAGGTCTAATTCTAATGCCTGCTCGGCACTATATGCCACATCTACATCATAGCCCTCATTTTCAAGGTTTAACTTTAACACATCGCACAATGTTTCTTCATCGTCGACGACTAATATACGAGAGGAGTCCATAGTTATATATTACAATATTTTGCCACAAAATTAATGAAAAAACTAATTCAAAAATTTCGAAAATATAGATTTAATAAAAATGTAATATTTTGAGTTGATGCATCTTTAATCAAAGCCTAATTTTTTTGAAATATTTATGAAACAATTTTGCAATTTCTTTGCACCAACAAACAAATTAATAGAAAATTATGTCGATATTACAATTATTTACTTTGTTGGGAGCATTAGGAATGTTCCTATATGGAATGAACATGATGAGTTCGGGTTTGCAGAAAGTTGCAGGAGACAGATTGAGAAAATTCTTGTCGGCAATGACCTCAAATCCATTTAAAGGTGTTTTGACCGGATTGGGTATAACATCAGTTATACAATCATCATCGGCAACAACTGTTATGGTTGTTAGCTTTGTAAATGCGGGCTTGCTCACGTTAACACAGTCGATAGGTGTGATTATGGGGGCAAATATTGGCACAACAGTAACAGCATGGTTGGTGTCTTGGTTGGGTTTCAAGGCCGATATTTCTATTCTTGCAGTGCCACTAATGCTTTTAGGCTTCCTTTTCTCAAATTCTAAAAAAGACAAACATAAAAATATAGGAGAACTAATTGTAGGATTCAGTCTCCTATTCTTAGGATTGTCCTTTATGAAGGAGTCGGTCCCGGATCTTCGTCAAACCCCTGAGGTATTAGAATTTGTGACCTCATGGGCGGCTCATGGATTTGGTTCAATATTGTTGTTTTTAGCTTTTGGTACAATATTGACACTTGTCCTACAATCGTCATCGGCAACAATGGCAATTACTCTAATTATGCTTAGTATGGGTTGGATTCCTTTCAATATGGCATGTGCAATGGTGTTAGGCGAAAATATAGGAACAACGATTACAGCCAATATTGCGGCATCGGTGGGGAATACCTCTGCAAAAAGAGCCGCATTGTCACACACAATATTCAATGTGTTTGGTGTCGTTTGGGCATTGGTATTGTTCACTCCATTTCTTGCGCTTGTAGGAAAAATCACTGAAGTGGTTTTTGGTTTGCCTAATCCGGCTGAAGAAGGGTTTGTCGTAAGCGATTCTGTATCATCTACAAGCACCGCGGCATTATATGGACTTTCAATGTTGCACACATTGTTTAATGTAATAAATACATTGTTGATGGTGTGGTTTACAAAGTGGATTGCAAAGGCCGTGAGTTGGATTATTCGTGCTCCAGAAACACAAGAGAAAGAGATCTTTAAACTTAAATATATTTCTGCCGGTCCACTTGCGACCCCCGAACTTTGTGTAGAGCAGGCATTTGATGAAATTATTCATTTTGCACAAATATCTAAGAATGGAGCACAATACGCCAAAGATGCAATAAATGAAACCGATTCCGACAAATTTGAAGAGTTGAGAGGAAAGCTTGTGAAATATGAGGAAATTTCCGATCGCATAGAATATGAGATAGCAACATTTCTTAACGGCGTATCTACCGAAGAAATTAGTGAAAAGACGTCGATAAAGGTAAAGTCGATGTATAAAATAATCGGAGAGTTAGAGTCCTTAGGGGATTCGGGTGAGACTATTAGTCGCATATTGACGAGAAAAAATATACACAAAAAGACTTTTGATGCAACAATTGTCAAGAACCTTAATATTATGGCCGATGCTGTCGCAATGGCCTACGATGTGATGATTCACAATCTGACCGCAGCTCATAATGGGGCGTTGGAAAACATCACAAATGCGTATAATGCAGAGAATAAATTAAACACATTGCGTGATAATTTTAGAGATGCTGTGATTGGGGAAATTGATAATAGTGGAAAGAATTATCAAATAAGCGTTTATTATATGGATATCCTTAATGAATATGAGCGCATGGGTGACTTTATGATAAACATTTCTCAAAATCTGGAGCAAGGATTTATAAATAAATAATACATATATTTATAAAACATGTCGTGTCGTTCTTCATTAGCTTGGAGAATGACACGATACTTTTATATATTCTTAATTATCATATAATTCAATTGAAATATTTTTGAAATTTATTAAAGATACCTTTGCAGTGTAAAATTTATAAACCAAAATTAATGAAATGAAAAGAAGAATTTTAACTGCAAGTGTAATTGCGTGTATTGCTTTCGGAGCAGTTGCGCAAGAACCCACAAAAGAAACTCCCCAGGGGAAAGCCATTATTCAAGTATTTGCCAATGCTCACACCGGTTTTGGTGCCGATAATGATGACCGCGGATTTGAACTCGACCGCAGTTATGTGGGTTATCAATATCAATTAACCAAAGATTTGTCAATCAAGGCAGTGCTTGA
Source organism: Muribaculaceae bacterium (assembly GCA_045531405.1). Classification (GTDB taxonomy): domain Bacteria; phylum Bacteroidota; class Bacteroidia; order Bacteroidales; family Muribaculaceae; genus RGIG4079. The sequence goes on from JAZSDX010000040.1 coordinate 4,712, forward strand.
TGTGGGACAGTCAAGTGATGTAGAT
>JAZSDX010000004.1:0-24246 GCA_045531405.1 Muribaculaceae bacterium
CATGTTGCTCATTTATAGTTGTAAATGCGCAAGAAGATGAGTCGGTGTCTCCTGTAAATCAGGTAGATACTATATCGGGAAAAATAAAAAATGGAAAGGAATCCTTAGGACCTTATGCTTGGACGATAATAGAACCTTTAGGACTTAGAGAGCCCGCAGGAATTGATACATTGTTATATAATTATTATCACAGATCTGTGCCATCGGGTATTTCTTCGGCATATGCAACTACAGGGAATCAAGGAGCTGAAGGGATGAATATGCTTTATCTTGAAAGGAAATCAATGAGTGATTTTTTCTTTAGAGATGCATTATCAGCTTGGTTACCTAACTCTACTACAATGAAGTTTTATAATACTCGAATTCCGATGACTTTATTGTCATATAATACTGGAGGTAGTAAAGAAACAACGCAGGACCGATTGAAAGCTGACTTCTCAGGAAATATAAACAAAAAAGCGCAAATAGGTGCAATGGTTGACTATCTTTACTCAAAAGGTAGTTATAATTATCAAGCTGCAAAAGATCTGGTTTGGGGTGTTTCCGGCTCTTACCTTGGTGACAGATACGAGTTCCAAGGTTATTATTTCCATTATAATATGCTTAATAAGGAAAATGGTGGGATAACAGATGATTTATATATTACAGATCCGGCTTTAGCGCAAGGTGGATCTACAAAAGTAGATACGAAAACAATTCCAACAAACTTATCAACAGCTCATACTCGATTAAAAGGTGCTGATTTAGTATTAAATAATCGTTATAAGATAGGTTTTTGGGATGAAGAAAAAGAGGGTGATAGTGTAATCAGTCGCACATATATACCGGTAACAAGTATTGTATGGACACTAAACTATAAGAAGAACGATCATATGTTTAGAAGTACGGCCGGAGGTGAGAATGTCAATTTTTTTGAAAATATTTATTTCAACTCCGTATCAACAGTTGATAGAACTTCATATTGGTCTTTGACTAATACTTTAGGCTTATCACTATTGGAAGGATTTAATAAATATGCAAAAGCGGGATTGTCGGGATTCTTAACACATCAAATACGAAATTATAACTTATATGAAGATCCGGTAGATCGTAGTAATGGGCTTCCAAGTGATTTATCTCCACTGCCTGAAAACTACAATGGTCAAAGTTTTGATAAAAAGGAAAATTTATTATGGGTAGGAGGGCAATTAACTAAACAACAAGGATCTCTGTTGAAATATCAAGCTACAGCAAAATTTGGCATATTGGGCTCGACGGTTGGCGATGTTGATTTATCGGGAGATATATCTGCAAAATTTATGTTTTTAGGGGATTCTGTAACTATTACCGGTTATGGGTGGTTTAAGAATGAAGAGGCTCCTTATTTAATGAAACATTATGTTTCAAATCACTTTATATGGAATAATGATTTTAGTAAAGTGAGAAATTATAGAATTGGTGGAAAGTTAGATATCCCTCATACGAATTCATTTATAAATGTAGGAGTTGAGAATGTAGAAAATTACATATACTTCAATGAAAATTGTTTGCCTGTGCAACATAATGGAAACGTACAAGTTTTTAGCGCTTCGTTACATCAAAATTTCAAGATTGGAATTCTGAATTGGGATAATAAATTAACATATCAAACATCAAGCAATGAGAGTGTAATCCCATTGCCTAATTTTGCAGTATATTCAAATTTATATTTGCGATTTAAGGTCGCAAAAGTATTAGATGTTCAACTTGGTGTTGATTGTGATTATTATACAAAATATAAAAGTGTAGCATATCAACCAGCTACAATGAGTTTCTATAACCAAAATGAAATAGAAATTGGGAATTATCCGTTTATGAATGCCTATGTTAACATGAAGCTGAGCAAAGCTCGTTTTTATATAATGATGAGTCATGTAAATCAAGGCTTGTTTGATGGGAATTATTTCTCAATGCCTCACTATCCATTAAACCCAAGGAAATTCCAGATGGGTGTATCTGTTGATTTGGCAAATTAATGAATAAACCGAAAATATATAAAGGAAAAATAGGCATATATTTAGTGCTACTTATTATGGTGGCAACTATAATGTTCCTTTTGAAAATGTGCAGTAGTGAGATAAATGTCTCTCAAAATAAATATATAAAGGCTGGCGGTGATACAATAAATGTAGCAATTGAAATATCTCCACTATCACTATCAATGGAAAGTGATTCACTTGGCGGATTTTATTACGAGCTATTGAATCTAATTTCAAAGAAACATAATGTAACATTCAAATTTCATGAGTTTGTTCCTTTGAGTTTTGCATTAAGTCAGTTAGAAACAAATATGTTTGACATTGTTGTTGCTGATATTCCTGCAACAGCTGAATTGAAAAGTAAATTTTTGTTTACCGAACCGTTATATATAGATCAACAGGTGCTGGTTCAGAGAAAAGATGTAAAAACAGGAAGAGGAAATATTACAAATCATCATCAATTGGCTTCAGATACTGTGTGGGTTGTTGCCGGTTCTCCGTTTGTTGATAGAATCTATAATCTTGCAGATGAATTAGGCTGTGATACAATTAATGTTATTCAAGATAAAGAATATTCGTCAGAACAATTGATAATATTAACAGCTTTGGGAGAAATTAAACAGTCTGTAGTCAATAAGAATATAGCAAATGCTATGATAGAAGACTATCCTCAATTAGATATAAACACACAAATTTCGTTTAACCAATTTCAAGTATGGTTGCTTAATATTAATAATCATTCCCTATGTAAGAGAGTAAATGAATGGATTATTGAAGTTAAAAAAACGCCGGAATATTTGAACTTATATTCAAAATATATAGATACAAAAAAATAGGACTTCTGAGCCCTATTTTTTTGTATCCTAATTATGGATAATTTACTTTATCAAATATTGTGATGAAATTGATTGATTTTCATGAACTCTACGAATAGTGTCAGCAAAAAGATGTGCAACGCTAAGTATTGTTGCTTTTTTACAATCTTTTGCAAATGGGATGCTATTAGTAAATATCATTTCAGTCATACCACATCCATCTACACGTTCTGATGCAGGGTCGCTCATAATTGCATGAGAGCATAATGCTCTAACTGATTTAGCTCCATTTGCAATCATTAGGTCGGCAGCTTTAGTAATTGTGCCGGCTGTATCAACCATGTCATCTACAAGAATAACATTTTTGTCCTTTACATCACCTATAACTGTCATGTTAGCAACAACATTAGCTTTTGCTCTTTGTTTGTGACAAAGCACTAATGGAAGATCTAAATATTTTGCATAACTATTAGCGCGTTTTGCACCTCCAACATCAGGTGTTGCAATAACCATATCTTCTAAATTCAGCGATTTAATATATGGTATAAAAACTGATGATGCATATAGATGATCAACAGGAACATTAAAGAATCCTTGAATTTGATCAGCATGCAAATCCATAGTAATAACTCTATCAACACCAGCTGTGCTAAGTAGATCGGCAACTAATTTTGCAGCAATTGAAACACGTGGTTTGTCCTTGCGATCTTGACGAGCCCATCCAAAATATGGCATTACTGCAATGATTGATTTTGCTGATGCACGTTTTGCGGCATCAATCATCAAAAGCAATTCCATTAAATTGTCGGTATTAGGAAATGTAGATTGTACTAAATATACTTCACAACCACGGATTGATTCCTCAAAACAAACTTCAAATTCACCATCGGCAAACTGTTGGGTATTCATTTTGCCAAGTTCAACACCGAGCTCTTTGCAGATTTCTTCTGCCATATAGCGAGAATTTCTGCCTGAAAACACCTTATAAGGAGGTAACATATTATATAAATTTACGTTATAGATTATTTTTTACAAAATTACGATTTTTTGTGTTAATATTAGTCTAATTCTTGCTTTTTTTATTTGCTTTAGCAACTTTTTTGTGGTTTATTTTCCAAATAGCAGCATTGTAGGGTGAAACAAATGTTTCAAATGGCTTATCGCTTGCAATTGTTTTTGTCGTTTTTTCGCCACTCAATAATTCAATCGCATCATATTCACCCGACGGAATGTTTATGATGTTCAATGCGTGTTGTGGTATATTTACCTTTAAGTCGCATGAATTAGCTCTGAAATTAACTGCGATAATGAGTGTCTCGTGTTCATGATTCCTAATGAATACGTATTGGTCGTGAGGATTTAATGTAGGATTTTCATAATTTACATACATTAAATCAAAGAAATTCCCATTAGAAATGGCCTTTTCGTTATTACATATCTTAAGAATTTTAGCGTAAATATTGCGTAACCAAATTTCTCTACTTGATAAAAGTGATTCATTACAAGCTCCATTATTATACCAACGTCGTAGTGTAGGTATGCTCCAATAATCAAAAATAGTAGTTCGTCCATCATCTCCACTATATCCTTCCGAATCAGCAGCAGGTTCTCCTAATTCTTGTCCGGCATATATCATCATTGGACCTTTGTTAATCATAGAACTTACAACTAAAGATGGAATAACAATTGCTGCATCTCCTGCAAATTGTTTTGACGCAAATCTTTGTTCATCGTGATTTTCTAAGAAATTAAGCATATTGGCATTAATTCCTTCGACAGTTTGCCAACAATTTGTTATTTGTGCTGCTGAATAATTTGCACATTGAATATTTCTCAAAGTGTCGTAAAGAGTAACTTTATCATATAAGAAATCAAAACCTCCTATATTAATAAAATCTCGATATAGATAAGTATCGTATATTTCAGCAATAAATATAATTTCGGGATAAGATTCTTTTACATTGGAAATCGCCCATTTCCAAAATTCTAATGGAACCATGTGAGCCATGTCACATCTAAAGCCATCAATGCCCTTAGATGCCCAATATCTCAAAATGTGGAGCATTTTGAACCAAGTATTAGGGATAGGCTCAAAATGACGAGATCCATCTCCATAATCAATACCATAATTTAATTTAACAGTCTCGTACCAGTCACATTCTCCCGGGAATGCGCTAAAACAATCATTTCCCGTCGCTTTTGCAGGGAATTCATTATATGCGTCAACACCTGAACCTAAATATATATTAGGCGCGAATTGTTGTCGTGGAATGTAGTAAAAATTATTGCTTTGTTTGAAAAAATAAGTATTGTCATCCCCTACTCCCAAATCATCAATTCCAACTGGTTTTGAGTCTGAATGATATTGACGGGCAACATGATTAGGAACAAAATCTATTATTACTTTCATCCCGGCGTCGTGAGTTCTTTTTACGAGCATTTCAAATTCTGAAATTCTTTTAGGAATATTTACAGCGATATCAGGATCTACATCATAATAATCTTTTATAGCATAAGGAGAACCGGCATTACCTTTTACAATATAAGGATTGTCTTTTTGAATCCCATATTTTGTATAGTCTGTTTTATGTGCGTGTTCAATAATCCCGGTGTACCAAATATGAGTTATTCCTAATTCTTTTATGTGAGATAAAACCGATGGAGTTATATCATTTAATTTGCCACAACCATTTTGTTCGATTGTTCCATTGGGAATGCATTTCTCGGTTGAGTTGCTAAATAAACGAGGTAGCAGTTGGTAAATTATAGGCTTAGTTTTCATTCTGTCGTATTATGTATGTTATCTAATAAATCTTTATTTTGTAGTACGGCGCTCTTGGTTGATATATAACCACAATTATAAACGTCATTAATCTTTTTCAAATCAAAGACTTTGTGATTTGCAACATCTGTTATTTCAATTAAAATATCACATAGCTCAGCATCTTTGGTGGATGTATTACATGCCATTAGCTCAAATGAACGTTGTGCGATATCTAATATGGAGTAATTGAAATTATTGGTCATTAAAGGACTACAATTAATACCGATTACAATTTTACATTTTTCACGTAAAGCCCATGCTGGTAAATTTCGCAAAACACCTCCATCAACATAATAAGTGCCATTAATTTTTATAGGATTAAAAACAATGGGAATGCTACATGATGCGATTACTCTTTCAATAATTTCGCCTGAATCAAAAGCAACTGGAACACTTTTATCAAGATTCGTAGCACATATAATTAATGGAATTTCTAAATCTTCTATTTTATTAATTGTCAAATGCTTTTTTAAGAAGTTACCCAATTTATTTAAGCTAAATAATCCTTTAATTGGTACGTTTGGCTCACAAAGATCATTAAATTTGATATTGTCAAAGAGTGAAATTATTTTACCATAATGCATTCCTGACGCATATAGAGCACCAACAATCGAACCTGCACTTACTCCTGCAATTATATCGGGTTTTATTCCAAATTCTTCTAATGCCCGTAATGCTCCGACATGAGCAAATCCTCGTGCGCCTCCTCCACTAAGTGCGACACCAATCTTATATGGTTTTGTGGGTTTATTTGACATTATGATAAAAACGAAATATTGTTACAAATTTAGTTTATTTTCTTCATTTATTCTAATATTAATACAATTATAAAAAAGATTAGTTGAAATTAGACTAATAAATCAAAGAAATTCCAAGATTATTAGTAAATTTGCAAATTAGAATATTAAATTATACAATTTAACAATATGAATGAATTAGCAACAAAATACAATCCTTCAGAAGTTGAGGATAAATGGTATGCTTACTGGATGGAACATGATTTGTTTAAGTCTGTCCCAGATGAGCGAGAACCTTATACAATTGTAATTCCACCACCTAATGTAACAGGTGTACTACATATGGGACACATGTTGAATAATACGATTCAAGACATCCTTATTCGTAGAGCAAGAATGGAAGGAAAGAATGCATTATGGGTTCCAGGAACAGATCATGCTTCTATTGCGACAGAAGCAAAGGTCGTTGCTAAATTAGCTTCAGAAGGTATCAAAAAAACAGACCTTACCCGTGATGAGTTTTTAACTCATGCTTGGGAATGGACGCATAAACATGGAGGAATTATTCTTGAACAATTAAAGAAACTCGGTGCATCATGTGATTGGAGTCGTACGGCATTTACGATGGACGAAATCAGAAGTGAAAGTGTAATAAAAGTGTTTGTAGATTTATACAATAAAGGGCTCATATATCGAGGCGTTAGAATGGTGAATTGGGACCCTGCCGCACTTACAGCATTATCTGATGAAGAAGTAATATATAAAGAAGAGCATAGTAAATTATATCACCTTCGTTATTATGTAGAAAACGAAGATAAATATATAGTTGTTGCAACAACTCGTCCAGAAACAATATTGGGTGATACTGCAGTATGTGTAAATCCTAATGATGAGCGTTATCAATGGCTTAAAGGCAAAAATGTAATTGTGCCATTGGTAAATCGTGTTGTCCCAATTATAATGGATGATTATGTAGAAATGGAGTTTGGAACAGGTTGTTTGAAAGTTACTCCGGCGCATGATGTTAACGACTATATGCTTGGTGAAAAATTTAATCTTCCAATTATTGACATATTTAACGACAACGGAACAATTAGTGAAGCCGGAGGTATGTATATTGGTAAGGATCGTTTTGATGTAAGGAAAGAAATTATTGACGATTTGAATGACGCCAATTTAGTAGAGAAGATTGAAGATTACGATAATAAAGTAGGTTACTCTGAGCGAACTAAAGTTGTAATTGAACCAAAGTTGTCAATGCAATGGTTCTTGAAAATGGATAAAATAACAATACCGGCTTTAGATGCGGTTATGGACGATGATATTAAATTTTATCCTCCGAAATTCAAGAATACATATCGCCATTGGATGACAAATATCAAGGATTGGTGTATTAGTCGTCAATTATGGTGGGGACATCGTATTCCGGCTTATTTCTTGCCCGAAGGCGGATATGTAGTTGCCGAAAATGAAGATAAAGCTCTTGAATTGGCAAAAGCGAAAACTGGCAATAATAATCTTACAATAAGTGATTTGCGTCAAGATGAAGATTGTCTTGACACATGGTTTAGTTCGTGGTTATGGCCAATTTCATTATTTAATGGAATTCTAAACCCAGATAATGAAGAAATTAAGTATTACTATCCAACAAGCGACCTTGTTACAGGTCCGGATATTATTTTCTTTTGGGTGGCGCGTATGATTATTGCCGGCTATGAATATATTAATGATAAACCATTTGGGGCGGTATATTTTACGGGAATTGTTCGTGATAAACTCGGTCGTAAGATGTCGAAATCATTAGGTAATTCGCCTGATCCACTTGATTTAATTGCGACATATGGGGCAGATGGTGTGCGTATGGGTATGATGCTTGCAGCTCCTGCTGGAAATGATATTTTGTATGACGACAAGTTGTGTGAGCAAGGTCGTAATTTCTGTAATAAGATTTGGAATGCTTTTCGTCTTGTAAAAGGCTGGGAAGTCGCCGATATGGAACAACCAGAGTATGCAAAGCGAGCTAATGCGTGGTTTGAGGCAAAACTTGGAGCGACTTTAGCTGAAGTAAAAGATTTATTCGCAAAATTCCGTTTGTCTGAAGCATTGATGGAAGTTTACAAGTTATTCTGGGACGAATTTTCATCATGGTATTTAGAAATGGTAAAACCGGCATATGGTCAACCTATTGACAGGACTACATATAATGTTACATTAAGTTTCTTTGATTCGTTGTTGCGCCTACTCCATCCATTCATGCCTTTTATTACAGAGGAGTTGTGGCAACATTTAGAAGAACGTAAAAACGGAGAGTCTATAATGACTGCATTACTTCCAACAATAAATAATATAGATGAAGATATTTTATCTTCTATGGAGAATGCTAAAGAGATAATCATTGGGGTGCGTAGTGTAAGAGCGTCAAAAAATATAGCAAATAAGGAAATCTTATTGTTGAATGTTCTCGGTCAGTATCCTGAATCTGAAACTTCGATAATCATTAAGTTGGCAAATCTTGAAGGAGTAAATGTTACATCAGAAAAAGATGTAACAGCTGCATCTTTTATGGTAGGAACAACTGAATTTAATGTGCCCTTAACAAATAATATTGATGTTGAAGCTGAAATAGAAAAGCTCAATAAAGAATTAGAATATCAGTTAGGGTTCTTGGCCTCTGTACAAAAAAAATTGGGAAATGAGAGATTTGTTAATAATGCTCCAATTGCAGTAGTTGAAGGTGAACGTAAAAAACTAGCAGATGCCGAAACCAAGATAAATGCATTAAAAGAAAGTATTGCTGCATTAAGTAATTAAAAGAAGATGATGATAAAAATACGCCATACTTTTACTGTGTGGCGTATTTTTATTTATTGGCATTGCCTAGAAATCAATTGTTAGTCTAATATTAAACTGGCGTCGAGTTAAATAATTAGGGACTGCATATTGCAAATTATTCACATCAGTAACCCAATAATAACTACTTACGTTAGATATATCTAACAGGTTAAATACGTCCAATCCTAACCATATACTTTTGACCTGTTTCAAAATCCCACTACGTGTTTTACCTTCAGAAAGAGGCGATAAAAGAGCATATGACAATCCCACATCAAGACGCTTATATTCAGGTGCTCTAAAATAACCAACATCTCTACTACTACGTGGTGCTGTCGTCGGTAACCCATCTGAGAAAATTCCTCTTAAACTAAATTTAAGTTTAGGAAACTTTGGAAAATAATCGGTAAAAAAAGCGGCAAAACTATAGCGTTGATCTGTAGGGCGAGGCACCTTTACCCCGTTTAACTTTTCTTGAGTCTTCATTAACGAGAAGCTAATCCAAGAATCGGTGCCTGGTACAAATTGTCCAAATAGTTTACAATCGATTCCCGTAGTAAAACCATTAGTATTATTGATTCCTGAGTATGTAACTTTGAGATTGTCAACCTCGTAAGATATGAGGTTGTCCAATAGTTTATAATAAGCCTCAGCTGTGAATTTGAATGGGCGATCAAAAGCTCTAAATGTGTAGTCGCTACCCAATATGAATTGGTAGCTTCTTTGAGATTTGATTTCATTATTCAATTTTATTGTATAGTTCCCATTTCCATCTTCAATAGGTTGGCGATATTCTTTATAAAATGGAGATTGATAATATAAGCCGGTTGCAAATCTAAATGCCCACTTTTGGTTTGACTCAGGGACAAATCCAATATTTACTCTTGGGCTAATTAAGAACTCTTTATTGAAATCCCAATAAGAGAAACGAAGACCTCCATTAAGAGTAAAGTAGCCATATTTAGATGGTAGTTTGTATGCATCTTGAATATAAAAAGCAACTCTATTTGTTGAGATATTGTGATGAGAACTTAAATTATAAATCATATTCACAGATGTCCCGGTGCTAGGTAATGAATATCCGGCTGAATCTCGAAGTTCCCATTCTCGAGTGCGATCAAAAATATTTTCTCTATTATATGTTAATCCATAGCTTAAGTTGTGATTATTTATGCCGGTATTGCCTTTTAGCATAAGCGAGAAAACGGATGCTTTTAGCCTATTTCGAGAGTGCTCATGGTATTTGCCTACTCCCAATTCTCCACCTATTGCATTTCCTGAGTTCTCATCGCCTGTTGTACCAGCTTGATCTAACCAATATTCTCCTGATATATCGTATGAAACAAGTTCGTTAGTTAAATATCCTGATGTGATAAATGCTAAATTTGTAGATTTTGAAAGTATATAATTAAATGATAATGCTCCAAAATAAGTTTCAAATTTGTCTTTTTCTTGTCCATCAAAATAGACTTTGAATTGTTTAGCATCAGTTGATGTTCCAAAATTTGTTGTGCGATTTACGGGCTTAAAATTATAGTAATTAATTGCAATATTGCCCAAAAATGAAATTTTAAACTTTTGAGTTAATTTTAATGCAAGATTTGTTTGGTAATCAAAGTATTTGGGGTCATATTCTCCTTTTGTTTCCATGGAACTGAGCAGAGAAGAATTACTTTTATATCTAACCCCATGTATTTGTGAAAATTTTTTAGAACTTTGTCCAATAGAAAGGCTACCACCCATAAGACTCATAGATAAAGAACCTTCAAATGCTTGAGGTTCTTTATATGTAATATCTAATACGGATGACATTTTGTCTCCATATTCTGCAGGAAAACCACCGGTTGAAAATGAAACGTTATCAACCAAGTCTGGATTAATGATACTTAGACCTTCTTGTTGGCCCGAACTTATTAATTGAGGACGATAAATCTCAATGCCGTTAATATAAACACTATTTTCATCAAATGTCCCCCCTCTAACTGAATATTGTGATGACATCTCGTTAGAAGAATTGACGCCTGCCATAGTTGTAAGCATAGCCTCTACACTTCCTCCTGAGACGTCAGGAGATAGCTTAAACGCTTCGTTGTCAATTCTTTGCATTGACCCCATTTGTTTGCGATATTCTGTGACGTTTACTTCTTGCAATACTTGAGAATTTACTCGCATTCGAAGATTAATGGTGATATCTCCTTCTGGTTTTATCAATTGTCGTTGTTCTTCTTGATAACCAATGCAACTATATATTAATTTTATAGTGTCTTGCTCGTTAGTCGCAATTGAGTAGCTCCCATTTAGATCTGAAGTAGAACCAATTGTAGTCCCGGCAATTCTTATAGAGACAAATTCTAAAGGCTGACTATCTTCATCAATAATTTTGCCGTGTATTGTAACTTTAGCATATGCATTTACAGTAAAAAGCAGCAATAAAAATAATGTGATATATCTAAAAAAACGATTCATTTTAAGTATTTTCAATATTATTTAAGTATAACGAAAAAATAGGCATTTCAGTATAATTTTATCTAAATAAAAATACGGGGACTACAAGATTTAATTATTAAAAATAATTTACAACAAAAAGCGAGAAAAAAGAGGGATAAATTAAAAAATATCACTATATTTGTAGTTAGTTTAACGCAATTATGCTGTCTAAATGATATTTGCGGATAACGCCACAGTTCACCCGGATGGGGAATTTTTCATTAATTCACTGTTAGCCATGGATATAATATCTGTGGTATCCCCAAGAATTGCATAATATGAAGCAATGGTTTGCGATTAGAGTTACGTATAATCGGGAATTGAAAGTTAAACGTGAGCTTGATAGCCTTCATATAGAGAACTTTCTTCCAATGAAATATCGCGTTATATTAAGGGGTGATAGACGGGTAAAAGAATTAGTCCCTGCAATTAATAATTTGATTTTTATAAATATTTCCAGAGAGAATCTTAAAGAATATAAGGCTTCTACTACATTGCCTATACGTTATATAATGAATCGAGAGACTCGTGAACCAATAGTTATTCCCGAATATCAAATGAATAACTTTATTGCAGTAGCAGGTAATGTAAATGAGCAAATTGTTTATCTTAACCCTATATTGTCAAATTTTAAGAAAGGTGATAAGGTTAGGATTACCGGTGGGGTATTTGAGGGTGCAGAAGGGTATTTTATGCGAATAAAAGGTGATAGAAGAGTCGTTGTTTGTATAAATGGGATAGCTGCTGTCGCTACTACATTCGTAAACCCTTCGTTAGTTGAAAAACTTGATGACTAAACAACGTTTACATTATTTTGATGTGATAAAAGGCATTGCAATCATTTTGGTTGTAATGGGACATGTTATGTATTTTGGCATACATAACATAGACAAGGCATTTATCCTCAAAATTTTAGACAAAATCCATATGCCACTATTTTTCTTTATTAGTGGATATTTCACATATAAAATCAGTAACAATAAGATTATATTACCAAATATATATTCTCGGTTTAAACAATTGATAATTCCATTTTTATGCGTAAGTGCCTTATGGATTTACTATTTTCCTCATAGTGGCATTGAAAGCCCAATGAATTCAACATGGCAAGGCCTATATGCAGATGTGTGGAAAAATGGTTATTGGTTCACACTATGTTTATTTGAAATAATTCTTATTTACAGTATATTAGTCCCATTACTAAACAAAATAAATAATATAATGTTGCAAATTTTGGTATATACAATAGTGTATGTTGCCATTGGAATATTTGCTCATTTAGGAGATGCAAATATTAATGCCTATTTTGGAGTTCCATTAATATTTCAATTCCTTCCGATATTCTTTGTTGGTAGTATCGCGAAAAAGTACTCTGAAGCCTTTAATAACTTATTTACTAATAATGTTGCTATATCTTTAACCTTGCTCATTGGAGGATTTCTGATATACTATACATGTTATTTTTGGGAATTCCCAAGTATGCCTCAATTTGTTGTGGAAATAGCAATATCACTTGTACATATCGCAGTTGTTGTAATAGCTTTGGCAGCTATAAAACCATGGAGTGAAATGGAGTTTAGCAAAAATACACCTTCATGGGTGATTCTAAAATTACAACATATTGGCAAAGAAAGTCTTTCAATATATCTACTTCACTATTTCTTCCTCTTCCCAATGACATGGTTGCGTCAGCCTATGATAGATATGGGATTAGGCTTTACTCCACTATTTGTAGTTTCATTTATAACATCAGTGATAATAATAACAATAGTATCGGGTGTTAAATTAATAATTGAGCGAAGCAAGTTATTATCATTATTGCTTTTAGGTAAGAGTTAGGCAATGGTTTCTATCGTAATCACATCATATAACAATGAAGCAACTATCCAACGTGCGATTGATTCTGCCTTATCTCAAAGTTATAATGACATAGAGGTAATTGTTGTAGATGATTGTAGTACTGATAGCTCTACTGCAATATGCAAACAATATGGAGATAAAATAAAAGTTATTTCTGCAGTTGAAAATAGAGGGCTGCCCCACTCTCGCAAAGTTGGAATTTCACATGCTTCTGGTGAATTTATTTCATTTCTTGATGCTGATGATTGTCTTGACAAAAATGCGATTGAACATTGTGTGAAATGCCAAGAAGAAACCAATGCCGACATTGTGCAAATGCGAATTAATCGCAAAATAACCAAATTAGGGATAACATTACCTTTTAAGTCAAAATATGATAAAGCACAAGCACTTGAAGCTTGTATATATAATGAACAACTTTTCCCTATCCAATGTTGTGCTAAACTATATAAAACAGATTTAATTCGCTCAATTACACCTATTAATTATGATGGTTTTTGGGGGGAAGATCGGATCTTAAATTTGCCTATTATGGCATCTAACCCCACAATAGTTGTTGAAAAAAAGGCTAAATACAATTATACATTTGGGGGAGCAACTACTTCAGCGTTTAATATTGGCGTATTACAAGAATATAAGCAAATATATCAACTAAAAAGAGATTGGGCTATACAGAATGGATATAACAAGTATCTACCTAAGATACAAGCCGAATTAATTGAGTTACTCAAATACCACATTCGACATTTAATCAACTCAAAGACAATGTTTGAGAATGAATCTATGCAGTATCTTAGCCAAGAGTTAAAAAACTCTTTTTGGGAACCATTTCAAATACAAAGTGCGGTAGATATGTATGTTATTGAGAAAAAGTCATTTAGTCGTATTGCTAAAAAATATATTACCAATCTCTTTGCATAAGAATATCAATGGCTATACATATTTTGCAAATAGAACACTTAGAATCAATGAAAGTATACTAAATATCAAATAAATTCAGTTATAATAAATGAATATTGCGATATTAACACAGCCATTAATGGCCAATTATGGTGGTATACTTCAAAATTATGCTCTACAGCAGGTCCTAATACAATTAGGGCATCGACCAATCACTATAGAACAACAATATGTAATAAAAGAGACTCCATTATTTTGCATTCCTAAACGTGCTATTTCCAAATACGTACTAAGGAGAAAAATAAATATTTTAGAAGAAAAAGCTATAAATAAACGAGAGCTCTTATTACGTTCAAAGTTATATCCTTTTATTGCTAAAAATATCAATCGGGTTCATTTCAAGGATTGGAACTCAATTAATATTTCAGAATTTGATGCAATTATAGTCGGTAGTGACCAAGTGTGGCGTCCTGAATATAATAGTGGGATATTAGATAAAATGTTTTTATCATTTATCCCCAATAATAGCAATATTAAGCGTATTTCATATGCAGCATCATTTGGTTCAGACGAATGGGAGTTTTCCGAACAGCAAACCATTAATAGTCGAGATTTTATCAAACATTTTGATGCAATATCTATTCGGGAAGATAGTGGTATTAAATTATTTAAAGACTATATAGGAGGTAATGCAACACAAGTATTAGACCCAACCCTACTGCTAACCATTGAGCAATATTGCGAATTATGTGCCACAGTGCAAAAACAAGACGATTGCTTGTGTGCATATATGCTTGATATAAATGAAGCAGAATACGATGAACTTAAGCTATTGGCAAGTAGAAAAGGCTTGAAACTTAAAATATTTAGTGCTGATGAAGATTGCACACTTACTGTAGAACAGTGGTTGGCAACATTTCGTGATGCAAAACTTATTATCACAAATTCATTTCATGGGATAGTATTTTCGATTATTTTTAACAAGGATTTTTACTATCTATATCATCCAACAAGAGGAATTAGTCGTATTACATCGTTATTTAGAGGTCTAAATATACCACAAAATCGCATAAAAAATAATATCTCTGAAATTCCACATACAGATACAATCCTACTAGATTGGTGTGAAATTAATAGTCTTTTATTAAATCAAAAACAACATAGCATTAAATTCCTTATAAATGCACTGGGAAGCGACCAATAAATAAAATGCCTAAAATTTCAATCATAGTCCCAATATATAACACAGAGAAGTATTTATCGCGATGCGTTGATAGTATATTGGCTCAAACCGTTACTGATTTCGAGTTGATTTTAGTTAATGACGGAAGTCAAGATAATTCAGGGGATATTTGTGATGATTATGCAAAAAAAGACTCACGCGTAGTTGTGATTCATAAAGAGAATGGAGGAGCTAGTTCAGCTAGAAATAAAGGATTAGCAATAGCAAAGGGTGAATATATCACATTAGTAGATAGTGATGACATCATTTCGGAAAACTACTTAGAATCATTTTCTTATCTTGCCGATTTTGAGATTGCCGGTCTTGAGATTGTTAGCGAGGAAGGATTCAAAAACTATCCAAAAAAGGAAAAATTACTTTCAACAAAAGAGGCTATTTGTGATTGGTTTAGACAAGATTTCAATGAATTATATTTGACAACAATTTGTAGTAAAATATTTCGTAGAGAAATTATAGTAAAGAATTCTTTACAATTTGATACAACTATAAAACGAGGTGAAGATACAAACTTTGTATATTGCTATATTAGCCATAGTCAAAACATTAAATTAATTCCGGAATATCATTATCAATATAGTACAGATGAGTCTTTAATTACTCAAAGATATTCGCTCAATGCTAATGAGTGTATAATACACATATCGGCAAAACTATCAGTTATTAAGATTCTTGAAAATTATTTCAATGTTAAATTTAATAACATAAGTAAGTTGGCTCATACATCATATCTACATCTTTTTTATACTCATCTAAAATCACTTTCTAAAGAAGAGAAAATTGTAGAATTAAAAACTTTTCGCAAGAATTCCAACAAACTTCAACTTTGGAATGCGCTAAACATAAAAAACTATATTTATTGGCGTGTATTACCTACTTATCTAATTGCAAATTAATAAATAAGACAATTTACTACCATCTACTGATGGAAAAAGAACAAGAGATAAATATAAAAGAAACAAGCTTGGATAAAGAACAAGAAAGCCTTGACTCCCCTACTACAAAAGTCGAGGAAATTTCTTCACATAAACGCATCGCGAAAAATACATTGATGCTATATTTTAGAATGTTTATAACCCTTATTATTGGGCTATTCACATCTCGAGTTGTTCTCAACACTCTTGGAGTTGAAGACTATGGCATCTACAATGTTGTTGGTGGTGTAGTTTCAATGTTTTCACTTGTTTCTGGATCAATTTCTGCCGCAATAAGCCGATTTATTACTTTTGAACTTGGTACAGGCAACATAGAAAAGCTCAAAAGAGTTTTTTCCACATCTGTTAATGTTCAAATTGCATTAGTTATTATCTTATTTATTATTGCCGAAATTGTTGGTATATGGTTTTTAAATAATGAAATGAAAATACCAGAGGGACGAATGCCTGCTGCATATTGGGTTTTTCATTGTTCAGTTATAACATTTGCAGTGAGTTTAATAAGTATGCCTTTTAACGCATCAATTATGGCTCATGAACATATGGGAGTATATGCCTATATTACAATTTTTGAAACAGTAATGAGACTAGTCATTGTATATATGTTGTATATATCACCGTTTGACAAACTTGAAACTTATGCGACATTAACGCTAGTTGTAGCTATTATAGTTCAATTGATTTATCAATTTTATTGTAAACGTCATTTTGTGGAATGTAGATATCGATTAGTATTTGATAAAAAATTATTCTATCAAATGTTTGGATTTGCAGGATGGAACACTATAGGTGCAGTTTCTGGAGTATTGCGAGGTCAGGGAAATAATATTTTATTAAATATTTTTTCAGGAGGAACAACTGTCAATGCCGCTGTGGGTATTGCAACTACATTAACTGGAGTTGTTACAAGTTTTACTGGGAATTTTATGACGGCATTTAATCCACAAATCACAAAAAATTATGCAGCTAAAAAGTATTCCGATTTAATATCCTTATTACATCGTGGTGTAAAATTCTCTGCATATTTATTGCTATTCTTTGCAATTCCTGTAATGTTGAACACTGAATATATCTTTAAATTATGGCTTGGAGTTGTGCCTGAACATACTGTTTATTTTGTTAGATTAATATTAATTTACTCATTGTGTGAGGTTTTTTCCAAACCATTAATTACAGCAAAACTAGCAACTGGGGGAATACGAAATTATCAAATAGTTGTTGGTGGGATACAATTATTGTCATTACCATTTTCCTATATTTTATTGAAATTAGGCGCTCCTGTTGAAGCTGTATATTATGCAAATATTTTAGTCTCAATTATGGCTTTTTTTGCAAGAATGATAATGTTGCGAGGAGATATTCCACAATGGTCATCAAGCAAATATGTTGTAGATGTATTTTTGAGGGTTATATTAGTGGCGATTATTGCTGCAATCTTGCCAAGCATCACCTATCTTCTTTTAGATAATCAATTAACAAAGCTTATCCTTTCCTCTTCAGTCAGCGTAATCAGTTCAATACTTATAATCTTATATATAGGATGTAATAAAGATGAACGCAATTTTATTATTAATAAGGTAAAGAATATAACAGTCCAATTTTCATCTAAAATCAATCGAAAATGATAAATATCAAAAATAAGAAGGATTGTTGTGGTTGTAATGCTTGTGTTCAAATTTGTCCAATACATTGCATTTCTACAATAACTGATGAGGAAGGTTTTTCTTATCCAGTTGTTGATAATACAGTTTGTATCAATTGTAATCTATGTGAGAAGGTTTGTCCAGTTATAACTCAAAATATTCCAAGAACACCTATAGTATGTTATGCTGCAAAGAATCCTAATGAAGATATTCGTATGAAGAGTTCTTCAGGAGGTGTTTTTAGCATGCTAGCAGAACGTGTTATCAATAACAATGGAGTTGTTTTTGGTGCATGTTTTAATGAGAATTGGGAGGTTATTCATAGTTATACCGAAACTATAGATGGTATTACTAAATTTAGAGGAAGTAAGTATGTTCAATCTAATATTGGAAATTGCTACATTAAAGCCAAAGAATTTCTTAACACTGGTCGTGAAGTGCTTTTTAGCGGAACTCCTTGTCAGATTGCCGGATTAAAAAGGTATTTAAGAAAAGATTACGCAAACTTACTAACCATTGATATAATATGTCATGGAGTACCAAGTCCTATGGTATGGCATAAGTATTTGTCAGATATAAATCCAGATACTCTGCACCTGCAAGAAATATTATTTAGAGACAAATCTGAAGGGTGGAAGACTTTTAGTTTTCATGCTAAAGCAATGCAAGGAGGGAATACTGTTACACTGACAAAAAGTCGATTATATTTGGAGGTCTTTCTAAAAAACATCTGCTTGCGTCCGTCTTGCCATCAGTGTCCAACAAGATCAGGGAAAGGGAATAGTGATATAACAATTGCTGATTTCTGGGGAATTGATGTTGTTGACTCGGAATTTGATGATGATAAGGGAGTATCATTAATTTTACCATATTCAACGAAAGGGTTAGAGATTATTAATTCATTGAATTTGGATAAGAGAGAAAAGTCAATTAACGTAGATTCCAAACGAAATCCAAATTTACATTCAGATTGTAAAATTCCTAAATGTCGAACATATTTCTTCAAAAAACTAAGAAAAAATAATGAAACTTTGGAACAGATTCTCCATGCAGTACTAAAAAAAGAGTCTCCTTCACAACTGCGTCTTTTTGCTTGGCGAGTTAAAGAAAAATTAAAAAGCATCGTAAAATGAAGATAGGAATATTAACATTCCATAATGCAAATAATTATGGAGCGGTACTACAATGCTATGCATTACAAGAGGCGTTGAAGTCAATTGGTCATGAAGTTTATGTAATTGATTATCGTAATCCTCATACAGAAAAGATATATAAACCTACACCATTAAGTCATTTTATCCGTTGCTGGTTACATAATTTTAAAATCGAGCCATGGATGAAAGTTCAAGCAAAGAAATATAAGAAGAGGTATTTCTTTAATAAGTTCCGTAAAACGTATCTTAATATTACAAAAAAACGATATTATCGCAATAATATTCCTACTAATTATGATGCATATGTAATTGGAAGTGATCAATTGTGGAATGAATGTTGTACCATAAAATTTGAGCCTATATATTTTGGAGATTTTAAAAGAAGTAGTAAATCAAAACTATATGGTTATGCTATTAGTGCAAATTCAGATACAGTTGACAATTTAAGCCCCAATGAGCTTAGAACAATAGCGAATCGGTTTGATATGTTATCTTTTCGAGAACAAGATACATCTGATTTGATATTAAAAAAGGCAAATATTCTATCACGAATAGATATAGATCCAACTTTATTGTATTCACAAGAATTCTGGAATAAATTAGCAAGTAAAAAATATGCGAACAAAAAATATGTATTAGTATATGAGCTTGTTAAAAATCAGGACAATCCTGATGTAATAATAAATAAAGCAAAGACATTTGCAAAAAGCCATAACCTTGAAGTTATTAATCTTTCAGCTGGAGTATATTCATTACATGATTTTATTTCGTTACTAAAATATGCATCGTGCGTGTTTACATCTTCTTTTCATGGTACAGTATATTCTTTAATATTCAATCGCCCAATATATGCATTTAAAACCGGGAGCGTTAGGGATGAACGATACATTAGCCTATTATCAAATGTAGGAGCTACAAATATTCTGCAAAATTTTGATGATAATCAAAACGAATATCCGAAATTAAATTACAATATAATAAATAGGTTGTTGGAAGAGCAAAGACAACTATCATTAACCTATATTAAACAAATGTAAATTATGCCAAAAGTTTCAGTTATAGTTCCTGTTTATAATGCAGAAAAAACATTACATAGATGTGTAGATAGCATATTAGCTCAAACATTTACTGATTTTGAGTTGATATTAGTTAATGATGGTAGCTCAGATGATTCTGGTAATATTTGTGATGAATATGCCATTGATGACTCTCGCGTAATTGTTATCCACAAAGAAAATGGAGGCGTAAGTTCAGCTCGCAATAAAGGTATTGATGCTGTAAAAGGCGAATGGATTTCTTTTGTTGACAGTGACGACTTGATAGCTCCCGAGTTTTTTTCGTCTTTTAGTTATGATGCAGATTTAGAAATTTGTGGTATCAAGTTATTTGGCACAACGCACTCACAACAATTACCCGACTCTCAACATTTACAAAATACAAATGAAATATACGCATGGTTGACATCTAATTGTCATCGAGGTTATGTTCCCTCTCCTTGGGCTAAAATATTTAGAACTTCAATTATTAAAAATAACAATATCAGATTTAATCCATCTATTATCAGGGGAGAAGATGCAATTTTCAACTTTGACTATATTCTGTATTGCAATTCAATAAAACTATTTAATGTTGCTACATATCATTATTATTATATAACAGAAATTGCATTAATTGGTTCTAAATACGCTATTTCGGCACAAACATATTATAATCATATTAATGCCTTACAAAATTCGGTTTCAAAATTAGAAAAACGATTCAGTCAAAAACTTACATTAATTAAAAAAAGTCTTTTTGGACACCTTCTACCATTCTTTTATTATTATATTGAAACTTTATCAATATCTGAGGCGCGAAAAGAACTTCGTATATTTGCAAAATATAAATTATATAAATTTCATGGGAAACTTACGTGGAAAGAATATCTATATCTTCGACTAATTACATTTTCTCCCTCATTATTTTATCATCGTAAATGAAAATTATGCCTAAAGTTTCAGTCATAGTTCCGGTATATAATACAGAGAAATACTTACCTCGTTGTATTGAAAGCATATTAGCTCAAACATTTACTGATTTTGAGTTGATATTAGTTAATGATGGTAGTACTGATAACTCTGGCAAAATATGTGATATATATGCATCTAAAGATTCTCGCGTTATTGTTATTCATAAGGAAAATGGCGGAGTCAATCGAGCTAGGGAAACAGGTGTAAACGTTGCAACTACTGATTGGATTACATTTGTAGATTCTGATGATACTATAACAAATAATTATATAGAACTATTATATTCAAATATCACAAAAAATATCGATATTGTAATCGGACAAATATATTCAGACAAGTATTCCAATATAAGACTTAGCATAGAAAATTATAGAGCAGAATTAATTATTTGCAAATATGCACATCCATTTGCAAAAATTATAAGAAAAAAATTATTTGATTACACTATTTTTGATATGTTAGATGGAATTAAAGTTGGAGAAGACATGTTGATGAATATTCGGTTATCCTTCAAAACAAACAATGACATTATAATTATAAAAAATAAAATATACAATTACCGTTATCGATCAGATTCGGCTATTAATATTAATGTTCATTCTATTAATTATGAGTGTAGATTTTGGGAATTATTAAACAAATCAATACCACAACTCCACATAAATAAATGTAGCAGTTCACTTTTTCAACACACTTATACTCAATGGCGTAAATTTTGTGAATACAAAATAAAACCAACTCAGGAATGGATAAATTGTGAACTGAATAAATATATTATAACTCATTTAGATGAAAATAAAAGGCTAGTAAGCAAATTTGATTATATATTATTAAAAAATAACAATACCATTTTGAGAGCAATAATAATTACTCTCAAAAAGTTAAATAATCATTTGCCTTTTTAATAAAATGAAAACTAAGCTTCTTTTTGTAGTTCACACTATGAATATTGGAGGGGTTGAAAAAGCTCTTCTAGCAGAGCTTGCAACATATTCCCCTGATGAATATGATATTCATGTCGCATTATTAGAACAAAAAGGAGGATTTCTATTAAAGTTATCTCCAAATATTACTTTGCACGAAATCACATTTTATAAAGAGAACAAACAGATATTTAACAATCCACCACTAACGAATATCAAAAAAGCAATAAAACAGGATAATTGGTTGTTGGCAATAAAATTATTATATGCTTACGTTTGCTATAAATTAACCCGTACGCAAAAGGTACTTTTTAATATTATGTTTAAAGACGCAGATCACTTCCCAATTGTGTTTGATAAAGTATTTGCTTATGCCGGACCTTTTCCATTTATAGATTATTTTGTAACTCAAAAGGTTAATGCACAAGAAAAGCAAGTATGGATTCATTATGATGTCTCTAAAATCAATCCAGACAAGGGAATAATAAATAAACTATATAATAAATACAATAAAATAAATATTGTTTCACAACAAGGTAAAATAATTTTTGATAAAATGTTCCCTCATTTAGCCGCGAAAACTCGATTTTATCCAAATAAAATTAATAAACAAGAAATTCAGCAATTAGCAGCAGTACAAGAGAATCCATTTAAAATTTTTAGTGGGATTAATATTGTTACTGTTGGACGAATATCCAAAGAGAAAGGTCAATCAATGACATTGGAAACTCTCAAATTACTTTTAGATGCTGGATATAATGTGAATTGGCATTATATCGGCATAGGCAATGATTTAGAGTATTGTAGGAATAAATCAACAGCATTAGGTGTTGATAAAAATGCTATTTTCTATGGAGCAAAAGAAAATCCATATCCCTATATGAAATTTTGTGATATATATGTCCAACCATCACTTCATGAGGGCTATTGTATTACTCTTGCAGAAGCTAAACTTTTCAACAATCCAATACTATCAACAAATTTCACCGGTGCTAAAGAACAATTAGGAGTCTATAGTGCTCCTAATGTGATTGTTGATTTTTCTTCAGATTCTATATTTGACGGAATAGTAAGATTAATTAAAAACTAATGATTCAACTTTCAATAATTATCCCTGCATATAACGTAGAATCTTATATTTCAAAATGTTTGGATTCCATTGTTGCCCAATCAACTAAAGATTTTGAAGTTATAATTGTAAATGATGGGTCTACTGATAATACTTTGCCTATATGTAATAGTTATGTTTCAAAGATTCCGAATTTGAGAATATTGACTACATCAAATCATGGCATGGCTCATGCAAGGAATTTAGGTACGGGTATTGCATTAGGTGAATATATTTGTTATATAGATTCTGATGACTGGATTGCCCCAAATTTTCTCTCTGAATTATATAATGAAGCTGTTAAATATAATTTCCCTGATATTGTTCAATGTGGATATAGCTATAGTTACGAGTCATATCAATTAATACATAAGGATTTTTTTAACGCGAATAAATCAATTTTGTTAACCACAGAAGAAGCTCTTAATGAATTGTTTAGGCAAAGAAAAATAAAAAATTTCCCATGGGGTAAAATAATCAAAAGGAAAATTGCTCAGGATAATCTTTTTCCAATAATTCCAAATTTTGAGGACTCTCATTGGTTTTATAAGTTAGTCAATCAATGTAATACATATTTAGTATTGTCAAAACCTCTATATTATTATAGACAAAGAGAAAATTCGATGACAAGTAGTTTTAATACAAGTTCATTATATTTGATGCAAGGATATCATTTACAATACAAATTTGCACAAAAAAAATATCCTAATTTAGTTCCTATAATTTTGACAACATATATAGATACTTTATTTACATTATTTCATGTTTCAAAAAAGAAAGGG
>JAZSDX010000075.1:0-12779 GCA_045531405.1 Muribaculaceae bacterium
GAAGCTTATTCTCATATTATAATAAATGACCGAGAAAATCTTGTTATACAAGAAAATCAATTAAG
Source organism: Muribaculaceae bacterium (assembly GCA_045531405.1). Classification (GTDB taxonomy): domain Bacteria; phylum Bacteroidota; class Bacteroidia; order Bacteroidales; family Muribaculaceae; genus RGIG4079. The sequence goes on from JAZSDX010000075.1 coordinate 66, forward strand.
ATTTTTATATTATTACTTAACGACACAAATAAAAAATATATTAAGCGACACAACTTTGCATAATCTTCTTAATCAAGAAAAAAACAATATTGATAGTTTGCTAAGTTCGCAATATTCCTTTATTGAAAATCATAAAGGAAATTATGGCACTTATAGTTTTGTGCAATACTATAATGCATCAATTGACCTATTTTCAGTACTCAATGAAATGCAAAAAGATTTCTATTTCACACTAATAGATAGCAGTTATGATTCAAAAACTTTTCAACAAATTCCATCTAACCATTTTATTGAAGCATATAAAGAAATAGAAAAAGAGATCCCAAACCCAAATCGCATTGACGATAATTTATATAATGAGAACGATGATTATAAAGCATTTATCAATATGCAAACAAATTGGAATAACTTATATAATATTCGCTCATTGATTACCAATAAATTATCCGGTAAAATCAAACAGACCTACATAAACGGAACATATCAATTACAACGATATCAACTAATACAATTAAAACATAAATTCTATGGACTTGTTCATGCCGGAACCTATATGTTAACCGATAGTAGTTCTTACGAAGAAATATACACATACAAAACCGACGATTTATTATAGACGTTCTTATTACCTTTATTCTAAATATTTAGCACCTAAGAAGTCTAAAATTAATTGGCTTGTCAAATAATTGTAGTAACTTTGCACCGTGAAACAAAGAGAAGCCATATGCGTCTATTGTGCATCAAGCGCACATATTGATCAATCGTTTATCGATGCTGCTTATGAATTGGGGAGCCTGATAGCCGATTCGGGCAACGCTATGGTGTGTGGCGCAGGGCGCACCGGATTGATGGGGGCTGTCATTGATGGCACATTGAGTCGTAAAGGAAAAGCCATAGGAGTTATTCCTCAATTTATGGTTGACAATGGGTGGCATCATCCTCAATTAAGCCAAATGGAAATAACTCCCGATATGCACACTCGCAAAGCAACAATGGCTCATATGGCAAAAGCAGCCATTGCAATGCCTGGTGGTTGTGGCACTCTTGAAGAACTTCTTGAAATAATTACATGGCGACAACTTGGACTATATGATGGAAAAATAATAATACTCAACATAAATAATTATTTTGATCCACTGCTTACCATGTTAAATCAAGCCATAAATAATGGTTTTATGAAAAAAGACCATAGTAATATATGGTCGGTTGCCAACACACCCGACAAGGCTTTGGAAATGGCTCTTGATAATACTCAAAACGTATCTCTTTCATCAAAATATTAATGAAGCCAACCAACGAAAATATTATAAATTCAATATCTTCATCAACAAAAGAGACAACAAAAAAAAGTAACTCTGAAAAAGATTCGTTGGTGGTTAGTGAGGATAGTATTTTTATAAACGATTCTATTTCAAATGATAGTTTATCAATAAATGTTGTTGATACATTTTCAAATCTAAGAAAAGACACTATCATTACCATTTCTCAACCATCCTATATGTCAGGGAAAGAGCCACAAGCAAGAATTAACCACCCGGGACATGATTCAGGAATAATGATATTATTATCAATTACATTTTTATTAATTGCTTTTAATTATAATTCCTATCGACGATTATTATCTACCTATGCTCAAAGTTTATGGAATGTGCGACGTAGAGCAAACGCTTTTGATGAACACACTACTAACGAACGTAGTTTAATCGCAATACTTATATTCCAACTTTGTGTTTATGCCGGAATCTTAATAAGTTCATATATTAACACTATTATACCGATAAATCCTGATAAAATTATGTTAACTACTTGTTGCATGATGGGATTATATGGTCTTTATTATATATTTCAATTGATATCTTTCTCTATTGTAGGGTATGTATTTTCGGACGGAGGAGGGTTATCTCAATGGATAAAAGGATTTAATGCTTCTCACATTTTTTTAGGTTTCGCATTAATTATTCCTACTTTTGTTTCTATCTTCTATCCAACAACAACAAGTGTTATGTTAATAACATCAATGTTTATCTATGTTATTGTTAGATTGACATTTATTTTCAAGGGTTTTAGAATTTTTTACAAAAAAGTTCACTCTTTATTCTATTTTATTTTGTACCTTTGCACCCTTGAAATTATACCGATAATTTTTGCATATGGAATTGCGCAAATAATTTTCAGTAGTTTACAGTAATTCAAATAGTTACCAGAGTGAAAGTAAAAAAAGTATTAGTTTCTCAGCCAAAACCATCTTCAGAGAAATCACCATATTTTGAAATTGCGGAAAAATACGGAGTAGAAATCGAATTCCGTCCTTTTATCAAAGTAGAAGGTCTAACGGCTAAAGAATTTCGTCAATCAAAAATATCTATTTCAGATTACACTGCTGTAATTTTTACAGCCCGCACTGCGATTGACCACTTCTTCCGTTTATGTGAAGAAATGCGCATTTCTATCCCCGACACAATGAAATATTTCTGCACAACAGAGTCTATTGCTCTTTACTTGCAAAAATATATCATCTATCGCAAACGCAAAATTTTCCATGGCCAAACAGGAAAACTTGACGACTTGTTACCCTTCCTCATGAAGCACAACAAAGAAAAATTCCTATATGCCATTTCATCGGTACACAAAGCCGAAGACCTCAACATTCTTGACAAAAACAACATCAACTACACTAAAGCCGTAATGTATCGCACAGTGAGCAACGACTTTGGTCCGGATGAAAAATTTGACTACGATATGTTGTTGTTCTTCAGCCCTTCAGGTATCGACTCTCTTCTCAAAAACTTCCCTGAATTCAAACAAGATAAAATAAAAATCGGATGTTTCGGGGCTACAACAGCCAAAGCCGTACGAGATGCCGGATTCCGCCTTGACATTGAGGCTCCATCGGTAAAAGCTCCTTCAATGACTGCGGCATTAGACATGTATCTCAAAAAAGAAATGGCCGAAGCTTAAGAATCTATTTTGATAAAACTCATATAAGTCTTGCAAGTGTCGTGATATTTTACTAAACTTGCAAGACTTTTTATTTCTCACAACAGCCATCGTGACCACATTTAGACTATATAAGAAAGAAAAACTTTGTAGCAACACTGCTATTAAAATGTTGTTTCAGCCCGATGAAACTTCACATGCCATGCTTGCCTATCCTTTGCGTGCTGTATGGCGACAAAACGATGGCAGATATTGTGATGCTAAAATGCAATTTCTCATATCTGTACCTAAAAAACGATTACATCATGCTGTAGATCGTGTTAAGATGCGACGTCGCATACGTGAAGCATATAGATTAAATCACCATGATTATATATTGACTGATGAAAAAAAAATAGATGTAGCCTTTATTTATATTGCTAATTCATTGTTACCTTATAAAACAATAGAAAAAGCAGTGAAAAAAATACTGAAAAATATATCGGAAAACACTAATGAAAAAGATATTTAGTTACATATTAATATTACCAATACGCTTTTATCAACTTTGTATTTCTCCATTGTTTCCTCCAGCATGTCGCTTTACACCCACTTGTAGCCACTATGCAATAGAAGCCATAAAAAAACATGGAGCTATAAAAGGAGCGTGGCTTGCTATTAAAAGAATATGCCGTTGTCACCCATGGGGTGGTAGTGGCTATGATCCTGTGCCATGATATTTCCATGTGTTGACATACACACCCATAATAAATCTCGCAAAGATGCCATTATTAATATTTACCCACATGAACAATTAATTGAGGGAGCATATCACTCTGTGGGTATTCACCCTTGGCATACTTCAAATATAGATTCCACAACTATTGAAAACCTCAAAACACTTGCCGCTAATCCTCAAGTTATAGCAATAGGGGAAACGGGCATTGACACTCTTAAAGGAGCATCTATAAATAAACAAATTGATATTTTTCGTCTTCATGTGGCATTGAGCGAACAACACAAAAAACCTCTTATAATACATTGTGTAAAAGCTTTCAATGATATAATAGCTCTCAAAAAAGAGTTAAGCCCCTCTATGCCTTGGATTATTCATGGCTTTAGAGGTAAACCTCAACTCGCCAGTCAATTAATAAATCACGGATTTTATATATCACTCGGCGAACATTTCAATCCTCAAACCGCTGCCATAATACCCACTAATCGTTTATTATTTGAAACCGACGAAAGCACCCTTGATATAAACACTATTATCGAGAAAATTAAAAGCACATTATAATATCAACTTAGAGTATTTATAGATTAAAAACACCCTCAACTCAGCGGAAAGTGCAAAATTTTAATAGATTCCGCTGAGTTGAAAGCATTTTTGTTATATTTGCAACATGAAGCATCTCTTTACAATCATATTATCACTTCTCTTGCTCACAGCCTGCGACGAAACCGAGCGTATTCAATTTGAACAATTGCAACATATCGACTCAATTGCCGAAATGAATGCTGATAGTGCAACCCATATGCTCAATGCAATCAATCGCAACTCACTTTCGAGCAATGACAACAAATATTATTTCGACTTACTAAAAATCAGAGCCAACGATAAAGCGTATATTGCCCACACTTGCGATTCGGCAATATTATCGGTTATAAACTATTTTGAAAATCACGATTTTAATAATCTCCTTCCTGTGGCTTACTATTATGGCGGTCGTGTGTATTCCGACATTGGCGATGCTCCACAAGCTCTCGAATATTTCCAAAAAGCTTTAGATTGTAAAAATATCAATATTCACACTAAAGCTGTTGCTTATAGCCAAATGGCACGAATATATAACGAACAAAAAGTTTTTGATTTAGCTATTCCCGCTTATAAAAAAGCGATGGAGCTAAATAAGGAAAATAACAACTATATCAACTTACTATATAACAAACATAGTCTTGGTGAGATACTTTTCGCACAAAATCAAAATGATAGTGCATTAATTATTTTTAATGATGTTATAAAACTATCCAAAGAAATCAGATATACCAAACTAATCGCTTCCACTAAACTCTCACTTGCCGAATTATATCTTTTTAATAATGAATACAAAAAAGCATCTAATTTATTAAATTCCATTAGAAATTATATTTCTCAAGAAGACTCCATTTCAATTATTAACACATATGCACACCTATATTATCGTCTTAATGATATTGATTCAACAATCTATTATTGCAGCAAATTAGTTAAATCTCAATCTCTTAATGCTCAATTAAACGGATATAATATTTTAGCAAATTTACACATACAAAATAATCGAACAAAAGATGCTTATGACGCGATTATTATGTCAACTCGATTATCTGATAGCATACGCAAATTAAACACTCCTTACGAAATACGTCAACTATCCTCAATATATAATTATCAAATTCGTGAACGAGAAAATAACAAACTAAAACAAAAAGCACAAGAAAATGAAATTAAGATTATTTCTTTGATTAGCACTATTGTTATGGTTATTATCATTGCTCTTTTTGTAATTTATATTACACGAAAAAGAAAACGCATTATTAAATTAAAGCTCCAAAATATTGAGCTATTGCTTAAACAAAGTAATGAATTCAGCGAAAACACCATTGCTCATAACAATAAAAAAATAGCTCATTTAGAATCACAAATTAGTTCAATAAATAGCGAAAACCAATCTCTTATCCAAGAATTGGAAAATCAAAAAAAATTATTGGCACTCAGCATTGAAAATGCTATTATTTATAAAAAACAAAAAGACAACGCTATTTTTACTTTTAACAATGACTCTTTTATAAAAGAAATACATAATCGGATACATAACTATCCTGTCAATAAAAACATCCTTTCTGAAAAAGAATGGACTATTCTTTGCGAAAAGATTAGCATTTTATTCCCATCTTTTGTCAATACTCTGCAAAATCTTCCTTTTAAAATAAGTAGTTACGAATTTAGAGTTTCAATTCTAATTAAAACAAATTTTTCACCTAAAGAGATTGCTCGTTTGACCAATCACACTGATGCTTCTGTATCAATGACACGTGCTCGACTTCACAAAAAGTTAACTGGCTCAAATAGCCATTCAATTGATTGGGATAAATTCATCCACAGCATCTAACCACGCAACACACTAAATATTACACACTTACCTCCTATTCGTTTTTATACTGGCAAAAATGTTAAGTATTTGTTAAGTCTCTTTTGATGATTTTACCTTGTTTTCTTTATTAATTTGTTATTATTATTTATCTATTTTAATCCACAAATTTATGAAGAAACTATTTTTACTATTATTTCTAATGTGTGGAGTTCTTTTCTCTTCGGCAGAAGAGAAAAAAGAGATTCCAATAATAAAAAAACCAGAACCTATCGTTGGGCCTCGCACTCCCAATTTTGGTAGCGACATTATGGCGTACTATCAAGATGGAGTAATTTATCTACAGTTCGTGTATGATATGGGGGACGTGGAAATCACAGTTACTAACGAATCGACAGGTGAGCAATGGCAACAAACCGAAGATACAGCGTTCGGCTCTGTGTCAATCACTACATCAACCTCTGCAGGCGACTATTATATAACAATAGTTACCGACGATGCGTCTTGCTACTCCGGTAGCTTCTCAATCTAATTGATAATTGAACAACCCAATTATCCTATGTTATCATAAGCTCGTGGTACTCGGATCGCGGAGAGCCGGGTGCCTTATAACTAAAAGTATTATGAACAACTATTTGTGTGCGTTTTTAATTGTATTAATATCTATCATTAATAATACAGCGACTGCAAATAATTCTAATGATAGTATTAACTCAACAATAAATTTGTCTGAACTTATTGTTGAAGCAAAAAATATAACTCGCGTTGATGATTATCTTTTGATATTACCCACTTCAGAGCAAAAGAAGCATTCTTTTAATGGGTATGATTTATTATCATCAATAATGATTCCTGGATTAAATGTAAATGCTCAATCCGGTAACGTTGATATGCTTGGAATTGGAGTAGGCATTTACATTAATGGTCTTCCATGCGATAAAACTGACATTAAAATGCTTCGACCTAAAGATGTTGAAAAAATTGAATTTTTTGACGCACCAAAAGGTAAGTACTCAAACAATTATATTGCGATTAATTTTGTAGTAAAACAATATAATTATGGCGGTTATACTCAAATAGAGGGAACTCAAACCATTGGATATACTCAAGGAAATTATAATATTGCATCAAGTATAAATTCTAAAAATTTGACCTACTCCGTATTTGCCGGGGTTAATTATGCCAATATAAAGGGGAATACTCAACACAAGTCAGAATCATATCAATTAAATCCAATTGTTAATCGCACTATTGATACTGAAATATCTCAAAAAAACAACAATGAATATGTTCAATTTCGAACACAATGGAAAACAAAAAAGCATTACTTAAATGCTAAACTTTCTTTAATACACAATTCAATTCCCAATAATGCTTCTTTAGGGACAATCTGCGATTCTTTATCTCAATTAAATAATAGTTCTTCATCCCATATGAATAACTTGTCCCCTTCACTAAACATCAACGGGCAAATCCAATTTGATGACTCAAAATTGATATTATATCAATTTAATGGTCAATATTCTAAAAATAAATATGAGCGTGAATATATTGAGAACAATTATACTAACAACACTTATCAAACTGAAGATGCCGGACTCTTTGATTGTGGAATAACGTATCAACACAATTTCTCCAATGGAACTTTTTCGACTCAATTATTTGATTTTTATAAAATTTTTGATGCAAATTATTCAGGGAACAATTTTCAAAAACATAATTTGTGGAGAAATTCCTTAATAGGCTTTGTCGGATACAACCACTCTTTTACTAAAAGATTTTCATTACAGGCACGAGTAGGTTTTGATTGGAATATTTACCAAAATCAACACTCTTCAGTTAATAAATTCTTAAATCCTCGATTTAATTTAACATTAACACAACGCATCAAAAATGGAATGTTATCAGGATATTTTATGCTTGCAAACTCTAACTACGGCTCTAATATAATCAACAATTCATTGGTGGAAATTAATCCATATATGATTATGGCAGGCAATCCAAATTTAAAAAAATCTTATGACACTAATACCTATATTTACTATCAAGGTCAATTTGGCAAATTTAATGTTTCAGGGATTACGCAATATGCTTATAATTACAACCCTGTTATAACCAATTATTCAATAGACAATAGCATAAACAAAATTATTAAATCTTATTCCAATAACGGAAACAATCAATACGCTTCAATCATTTGTGGATTAACTTATAATATCTCTAAAAAAATCTCATTAACAGGCGACATAAGATATGCACATACTCAAATTAATATTGAAAATAATAGATGGTTTAATAATGAATTGACAGGGAATATTAGTGGAAAATGTTACCTTGGTAACTTCTCAATTGCTCCAGCAATAAATTTCAGCACAAAAAAACTGAACAGACAAAATGCAATTGTTACTACAGCACCCATTAGTTATAGCATAAAAGCGACATATATCAATCGCAATTTTTATGCTTCGGTATATATAAACAATCCTTTTCATAAAAGGATAACTAAGTCTTATTTAAAAACAGATTGCTATTACTTTGATTCTGAATATTCCAATCAAACATCATGTCAATATTGCAATATTTCACTCGCTTATTCTTTTGACTTCGGATACAAAACCGAAAAAATAAAGAAAGACATCAATACAGATATAAATAGTTCACTTCTTCAAATAAATTAACTGATAATAATTATGAATATGAAATTGAATGAATCAGAAATTTTAGAACGTTTAAGTTACATTGAACAAGAAGAAATCCTTGGTGGGGAATGGCTACCAATTGAGCAAGGTTCGTGCCATACTGATTGTGGCTCAAATTTGTATTGTGGTGTCATTGATGTATGTGTATGCATGCAAGATAGTACATGCACTCAAGAGGTTTGCGGTTGTTTATTAGCTGGTTGTGGTTGCAAAGTACCACAAGACTCTTGTCCTATATTAGCTTAATACTTTAACACCTGTAGCTACAGCACATAATGTTGTAGCTACATTTAAATTCGTAGTCATGGATAAAATAAGTTATTACAATATTTCTATTCCTTATAATTCTAACATTCTTTTATATAATACCATTTCTAATTCATTGTTGTTATTAACCAATTCGGAATATGAAATTTTTCAGTATTATTTCAATAATCTTTCTGAATTTGAGACAACTTATCCTAAATTATACGTTGGATTAAAGAATGCAGGATTTATTATATCTGATTATAATGAATTAAGTTTTATTAAACTAAGAAACAACCTAAAAATATATAGAGATAAAATTACCCATATTACAATAAACCCAACATTAGATTGCAATCTAACATGTTGGTATTGTTCCACAGAATATGCTAATGCTATTCATCAAGGAAGAATGTCAGACAACTTGGTTGAATCTGTAAAAAAACACATCTCTCATCTCATTGTCAATCAAAAAATTCCTGCATTGCATTTAGATTGGTTTGGAGGAGAGCCATTGATGTATTTCAATGAAGTTATTAAACCAATATCAACTCATGCGAAAGAGTTATGTGCTGAATTTGGCGTTCGTTTAACTCAACATGCAACTACTAACTCGGTTTTCATGACTGAAGATATGTTGATTGAAATGAATAAACTTGGATTAAATAGTTTTCAAATACCAATAGACGGTAATCGAATTCATCACAATACAATAAAATTTAATTCTGACAAAACAGGAACTTTTGATTGCATTATAAATAACATAAATAGAATTCCTCTTTTTATTCCAAATGCCAAAATAATAATGCGAATTAATTACGACAAAAAAACTCTTTATGGCATAGACGAAATAATTCCTTTAATATCGGAACAAGCAAAAAAACATATTCATGTTGACTTCCAAAAAGTTTGGCAAATCAATTGTGATGAAAAAGATAAATTACAATTAAAGAAACTTTTAATAATAATGGGCTTTTCTCAAATTATTGGGCATTCAGACCAAATCAATTTTTTAGATGTTATGCTGATAAATTAAGTCATTATGCAATAAATTATAATGGCAAAGTATTCAAATGCACAGCACAAGATTATGGCGATGATAAAGTGATAGGTATATTACAAGACGATGGTACAATAAAATGGAATTACGAATATATTAGTGCTCTATTTGAATATGCTACATTTGAAAATGAAAAATGTTTATCTTGCCGAGCTCTGCCTATTTGTATGGGACCCTGCATCATCAGAAATTATGAAGCTCGTAGCACCGGAACTGAAATACCATGTGTATTTAATGCATCTCAATATTCATTAGAATCTTTTATAATTGATTTAGCAAAAAAAAGAGGAATAATATCTAATTTACTATAAACCATATATAAATCTATATGGGTTTCAAATTTATAAGGCAATTAGACTCTATGCAGTGTGGGGTGGCTTGCATGGTTATGATTTGCGAATTTTATGGTTACAAATATTCTATTGAATCGTTAGAGCAATATTGCACACCATCAAGTGAAGGGGTGTCTATAAAAGCATTGTCAGACGTTGCATCTGTTATAGGATTAAAAAACATTGTAGGAAAGGTTTCTTTGAATCAAATTAAATCTTGTATAATGCCTTGTATTTTGCATTGGAATCAAAAACACTTTGTGGTATTATATAAAATTAGTAAAAATGGTAAATATTTTTATATTGCAGACCCAGCAAAGGGCAAAATAAAATATTCTCTTTTAGATTTCGAAAAATATTGGATAAGCACTCAATCTAATGGAGAAGAAAAGGGTATTGCAATGTTTTTTGAACCAACTTTAAATTTTGGAAATATAAAAAATAATAATTCTAATGAAAAACGCACATTTTCTTTTTTATTTGGATATTTAAAGCAATATCGTAATATTTTTTTTCAAATAATTTTAGGATTATTTCTTAGTTGTGTGTTGCAATTAATAATGCCTTTTCTAACACAATCTATTGTAGATATTGGCATATCAAACAATGACATAGGTTTTATTTGGCTTGTTTTACTTGGTGAATTAATGATAATAATGGGGCAAACAGCAACCAATATTATAAGAAATTGGCTTTTATTGCACATTTCTATGCGTATAAATATCTCTTTAATAAGTGATTTTTTTATTAAACTTCTTAAATTGCCAATGGCATATTTTGAAACAAAACTCACTGGAGATCTTTTGCAACGTATGAGCGACCATAATCGTATTCAAAATTTTTTAACTTCTCAATTTATTACCATTTTATTCGCTACTCTTAGTTGTGTAGTTTTTGGTTGTGTTTTACTACTTTATAACTCATCAATTTTTTTAGTATTCATTATTGGCAGTATTATACATTGTGGTTGGTTCATTTTATTTCTACAAAAACGTAAAATTATTGATTATGAATTATTTGAAAAACAAGCAAAAAACCAAAATAAAACACTGCAATTTATTACTTCTATTCAAGAAATAAAATTACAAGATTGTGAACAACGACGACGTTGGGAATGGGAAGATGTTCAAGCAGATCTTTTTACAGTACAAATGAAATCATTAAAACTTCAACAAATCCATGAATCAGGACGCATATTCATTGGAGAATTAAAAAATATTTTTATTACAGTTTTTGCTGCATCTGCTGTTATTAATGGACAAATGACATTAGGTATGATGCTTGCCGTACAATATATCATTGGACAATTAAATTATCCTATTAGTCAGTTAATGAATTTTATATATACAATTCAAGATGTAAAAATATCACTTGAAAGAATTAATGAAATACATTTATCAGATAATGAAGAAACAAATAATAATAAAATAAAATCATTTGAAAATAAACAAAATATAATTTTTGATAATGTAATTTTTAAGTATGACCCACATTCTTCAAAAAAAACTATTGATAATATTTCCTTAAATATACCTAGTGGAAAAGTTACTGCAATTGTAGGAGCCTCAGGAAGTGGAAAAACTACACTTATTAAATTAATACTTGGATATTATAAAGTAGTTAATGGTAATATTTTTATTGCAGGAAAAAACATTAACTCATATAATCTTAAATGGTGGAGACAACAATGTGGAGTTGTGATGCAAGATGGCGTCATCTTTTCAGAATCAATAGCTCGTAATATAGCTGTTAATGATGAAGAAATTGATATTATTAAACTTGAACAAGCTGCATCTATTGCAAATATTCACAATTTTATAATGTCTTTACCTTTAAAATATAATACTATTATAGGTAAAGATGGTGTTGGTTTAAGCCAAGGTCAAAAACAAAGAATACTTATTGCTCGTGCAGTATATAAAAATCCTAATTTCATTTTTTTAGATGAAGCTACCAATGCACTTGATGCAGAAAATGAAAAAATTATTGTAGAAAATCTTTCTAAATTTTATAAAGGAAAAACTGTTATTATTGTAGCTCATCGTTTGAGTACAGTTAAAAATGCTAATCAGATAATAGTACTAAATAAAGGAAAAATAGTAGAAATTGGTAATCATAACTCTCTTATAAAAGATAAGGGAATTTATTATAATCTTGTGAAAAATCAACTTGAATTAGGATATTAATGAAAATTCAACACGATAAAATAGAATTACGCAGTGAAGGAGTTCGTAATATTATAGGCTCTAAACCTCCTTTATTGATTCGTATAGGTAATATTATTCTTATTTGCTTATATTCTTTATTATTTTCATATATATGTTCTCTTTCTT
>JAZSDX010000027.1:0-9441 GCA_045531405.1 Muribaculaceae bacterium
CAAATTTTGAAAAGGGAGGTTCCTAAATGCTCTTGTGGGAATTGTTAAGTATAATGCCGTTGTCAAAATTTACTTTGACAACGGCATATTTTACAACTTCAGCCCTCGATTTTGTCTTCTGCTTGTCGGCAATCCCAATGCTTCCATAAACTCATCTTTCTTGCGTCTGAACCAAGAGTGATGCGATACGCCATCGATTTTAAGGTCAAATCTTCCCTCCTTATCTTCTTTGAGGGAGCAGACCGCACCATCGTCTGAAAACGATTGGTTAAACATCGTTGAATAGAGTTTGCCTTTTACGGGGATTTCCTTAGAAGTGCATAATGCTTTAATAAGGTTATCATTGAATCCCATTTTCTCGCTGAGGTATTTAATCATCGGCATCAGTTTCTCTACATACGGGAAGTAACGCAAAATCTTGTCGATATACTCCGATTGTTTACGATGTTCCGCTTCGTATGATTGCTTGACCTCTTGTATCTGCTTTAGGTGTTCCACCTGCATTTGCTTGATGTTGGATTGCAACTGCTCGATGGTTTCGTCTCGGATTGCGATTTCTTCCCGTAAATCCTCGTTCTTGCGTTCCAACGATTTCATCTTACCACTGCCGAAAAGAGAACTTACTCCGCTTGCAAGGGCTGTGGTAGCATCGGTAGCTACGCTTTTGAGTTTGTCGGTGCGTATCTCCGATTTCACCTGTTTGAGTTCTTGCTCGGCAAGATCTATTTGGTGCTCCTTGTGTTGCCGTTCAGCCTCGATGCGTTCAAGTTCTGCACGCTGCTTCTCGATGAGTGCATCTTTGTTGTTTTTATGTCCTATCCAGCCAAAAGATTGTGTATTTCAATAAATTAGAGTAACTTTGTCAGCCAAAACTATATAAATATTATTTTATATGAAAAAATCGTTTATTTATATCACATCAATCATATTTTCTCTTGTGACAATTGCTTGTGGTGGCAAAGAAAAAAACAGCACATCGGCACAACCAATAGACAGTGTCAAAGTTGACACTCCAAAAGTAATTACTCCACATCCCGACACAATATACGCTTCGGCAAAAAGATTAAAAGAGATAAAGATTGATACATTTCTTAAGAATGTACCCGGCACACTCAAAAGTTTTGAAAATCAATATGCCGATGTTGACGGCATTCTCACTTTCCGAGGAGCGCCCTCTCGCGAAACATCATTCTCAGGAAAAATAACAGGAACTCCATCTATCGTAAAAGTCGATTGGGTATTTAATACCGGCAATGGCATGTCAGCTCGTTGGGGCGGAGGCTCAGGCTGGACCGGCCAACCTCTTTATGTAGAGTGGAACAATGAACAAATGAAACGCATCAAAGCTGAAGCTAATAAATATCTCAAACCCAATTTTTCAAACAAAGAAATAATCATCAGTTCGCTTGCAGGAAAGGTATTTTTCATTGACTTTGAAACGGGGAAAGCTTCTCGCGAGCCATACAACATTGGCAATCCCATCAAAGGTACAGCATCAATCCATCCTTCATTAAACGGCAACATCTTCGTCGGACAAGGGATTCCTGATCAAAAACCATTTGGGGCTGTAATATTTAACCTCTATAACCACAAAGAGGTGTCATTTTTCAAAGAAGATAGCAAGGCATGGCGAGCATGGGGTGCATACGACTCATCTCCAATCGCAGTGGGTCAATTTATGTTCCGTCCAGGAGAAAATGGCACAATTTATAAATTATATTGTAATGGAGATAGTGTTACGCTCCATTCCACACTTCGCTATCGAAATGGTGTAGGCGGTGGCGGAGTAGAATCATCAATGGCAGTGCATCGCAACTATGGATATTTTGCCGACAATGAAGGATTTATAATTTGCATCAATCTCAACAATCTTCAACCGGTGTGGACATATCGCAATCATGATGATACCGACGCCACCATCGTTGTTGTTGAAGAAAATGGCATACCATTCTTATATACCGGCTGCGAAATCGACTCACAAGGATCAGAAGGTTTCTCTTGGTTCTCAAAACTCAATGGATTGAATGGCGAAGAAGTGTGGAGTGCTAAGGTTGAAGGTCGTTGCATCAATGAAGAAAAAAAAGTTGAGGGGGGAATGTTCTCTACTCCACTTGTTGGTCATGGTGACTGCGAAGGAATGATATTCTCTCACTTTGTATTACACAAGCCCGGACGCCTCGGAGAATTTGTAGCTTTTGACTGCAATACAGGTAAAACGCTCTATCGCATTCCGTTGAAAAACTACTCATGGTCATCTCCTATTGCTGTGTATAACGAAAAGAATGAATTGTTTATATTCACAGGCGATGTAGTGGGCAATGTGTATCTATTCCGTGGCAAAGATGGAGTAATGTTACACACATCCCATATAGGCAGTAATTTCGAATCGTCTCCAATTATCATAGGGAACAAAGTAGTATGTGGCTCTCGTGGAACAAAAATTTATAAAATGTCAATCGAATAATAATTATTATGAAGAAATATATTTCAATTATTTTATTATTTATAGTTTGTTTAACTACTAATGCCGAGACGAAGCTCACCGCAAAAAACAAACTTTATGAACGTGGATACAACTTCTGGTTATATGAACCGGATTATGACACGATTTCATTCAATTCAAAAAACGACAGTCTCCAATTACTTCCACAACCAATCCCATTTGACAGTCTTTCTGCCGAGGAAATAATTGCGCAAGAATTAATGGCCAATAACCAAAATGCCCTATCCCCATTTCAAAGCACTGAGCCTCGCAAAAAGCCTCTAATCATATTTCTTCATGGTCGCAGTTTGTGTGGCAATAACCTTAATAAGGTGTTGAGATATGGCACTATTGATGCGGTAAAAGGAGGACGTAAAATAGATGCTTTTATAATTGCTCCTCAAAATCCCGGAACATTTTGGGAACCTGACAAAATCATGGCTATAGCTGATTGGGCTTGCGAGAATTACCCTATCGACAACAATCGCATATATGTTCTTGGAATGAGCCTTGGTGGATATGGCACTATTGACCTTGTTGCAACCCACCCCAATCGCATTGCAGCAGCAATGGCTCTTTGTGGAGGGGGGTCTCGCAAAGACCTCAGTGGTCTTAATGAAGTGCCGTTATGGATTATTCATGGCACTGCCGACCGGGCTGTTTCGGTTAACGAATCACGCAAAGTGAGAAACCAAATGAAAGAAGCAGGAGAAACCCCATTACTTCGCTATGATGAATGGGCTGGTATTAATCATGGTGCGTTAGCTCGTCTTTTTTATCTTGAAAATACATATGAATGGCTATTTAAGCACACTCTCGATAATCGCACCGTTGACAAATCTATTTCAATAACGCAAGGCGACACCAAGAACGCCTATAAAGGCTTCAAGCACCGTTCCTCATCAAAAAACAAATCAAAAGCAAAAAAGAAATCAAAAAGAAACTCAACAAAAAAGTCTAATTAACGACAACTTTCTATATTTTAACCATTAAGTAATGTCTTGACAAAGCTGTTTAATAATTGGGAATAATTTATCGTAAATCTTGTCATAACAAGATTTATATTGAGGATGATAACTGCTATAAAGGAGTTGAGGTCTTTCCCCTTGTCGTTTCACTTCGCCAAGTTTAGCAAAATGAATATCTTCATCCCAATCTTCACAATAGTTAGACCGAATATTTTCTCCAAAAATATCTTTTAGCATACCTTCATAAACACTATTTGATGAAGATCCTATTCCCACTGAGAATAAAATTAAATCGGGAGAAAGTATATCTAATTGACGCCTTAAAAACTCCGTCAATTTCGGTTTTAAGTCAACATCAAATCCTGCTTCATATCTCCACCCTAACAAGGAAATATTTGAAACAGCAACACCAACTTTTTCGATACATTTCGGTTTATCACCTTCTCCTATACCTCTAATATTCTCCACATGTCGCCAAAAAGGAGTTTGAGACTCCCCTATCCAGCCCCAATCCTCTATCACTAATTTACGATAAAGACGTGTAAGATCTTCTACTGTAATATCTTTTCTATCTTCGATTGGATTTGGAAAATCTCCTTCCCCATCTCCCCAACCAAAAGTTTCTTTCCCAACAAGTAAAACTTTTAATTTTGCATTAATATATTCTTCACTCACATTAATAAGATAAGGGCAGGCATATTTGTCTAATGAGTTTAGACCTTTCCACCATAAAAGTATTTCTTCGTTCAACCGATTTAACTTGTCATTCATTGCAATTATAATTACCTTAAGTTATTATTTTATATCCACAAATATATAATATTCCACATAATCAAACTTTCACACTGGAATTTGGATATTACATTTCGTTTATTCTATCATTGCTACCAACGAAGTTATAATTCCATAATAATGTTAACTTTGTCGCATTACTATCGTAAGTGTGCGACCTGAATTGATACCTAATCTCCGAGCAGAGAAAAATTTCGAAGGGTTACAACGTGAACAATCTGCCGGCAATAATATATTCTCATCACGCACACCTATTTCAAGCAACGATTGGCGACAAGCCTGTGGCAAATCAATATGACTTCGTTCGCCATATCCATTCAGTATCACTTGTGGATTGTTAAAGCCATTTATGACAAACTGCTCAACAACTTCATCGCCCACCTCAAAGCAATCGCCACAAATACATGGACCCATTGCCACTTTTATACATAAAATCTCGGCTCCACATTCGACCATCGTTGCGACCGTTTTGCTTGCGATTCGACCAACTGTCCCTTTCCAACCCGAATGAGCCACAGCAATTACATTATTAACATCATCAACAAGCACAATTGGCACACAATCTGCCGTATTTATTGCAATAGCAACACGAGGGAGTGTAGTTACAAGAGCATCTATATTCTCTAACTTTTCAGCATCAAATGGAATTGAGTCAACTACTGCCACATTGAGCGAATGTGTTTGACGTGGCATTACCAAACTATTGCTATTTATACCAAGCATTGCACACAACTGCTCTCGACATTGCGATACATGATTCTCATCATCGCCCGTATAATGGCACGCATTGAATCCACTATAATTATCTCCGTCAATAACACAACCCCGGCATGTGCTTTTAGCCAACACGCCGGGGATTTTTAATAAGTCGATATGAGAAATATTATTCTTGGGATTCATCTTCTTCGTATTCAACCCAGTCAAACTCTACATCTTCGCCCCAATCATCTCCTTCGTAGAAAAATTCTTCATCTTCTTCCTCTACGACCATAGGCTCATTTTCAAAGATAAATTCATCTTCTTCTCGCACTCGATGATGCCCGTCAAGTCGTCGATGTGTAATTGTTGAAGGCTCTATGCGATTATTTTCATCGGTAATCGCCGACCAAAGCATATCTTTCAATTCGGTAACACCTTGACCTGAAACAGAAGAAAGAAATACATGAGGGATATCTTGAGGCAATTCTTTTTCCATCTCTGCCATTAACTCATCGTCAAGCATGTCACTTTTTGAGATTGCGAGTACTCGGTGTTTATCCTCTAATTCGGGATTAAATTTAACCAATTCCTCAAGCAATATTTCATATTCGCGTTTAATATCATCCGCATCAGCCGGAACCATAAACAGCAACACGGCATTGCGTTCGATGTGACGAAGAAAACGCAGCCCAAGACCTTTGCCCTCGCTTGCACCTTCAATGATGCCGGGAATGTCGGCCATGACAAATGAACGATTATCGCGATATGAAACTATGCCTAATTGAGGTTCCATTGTTGTGAATGGGTAATCGGCAATTTTGGGGCGAGCAGCCGACAACGACGATAACAATGTGGACTTTCCTGCATTTGGAAATCCTACAAGCCCTACATCGCCAAGCAACTTTAGCTCCATTATTACAGTCTTTTCTATTGCAGGCTCTCCGGGTTGTGCATATCGAGGAGTGCGATTAGTTGCACTCTTAAAGTGCCAATTGCCAAGACCACCACGACCACCACGAAGCAATTTTATTTCTTCATCGTGGTCAACCACTTCACAAAGGTATTCACCGGTCTCGGCATCAAACACAACTGTACCACATGGGACTTCAAGTATTACATCTTCTCCATCCTTGCCAAAACTGCGTCCACCTGAGCCACTTTGTCCATTACCGGCAAATACATGGCGACGATAACGCAATGGCAACAATGTCCACATATTTTTGTTACCTTTCAAGATGATATGTCCTCCACGACCACCATCACCCCCATCAGGTCCCCCTTTGGGCACGTATTTAGCGCGATAAAAATGTCGCGAACCCGCTCCACCTTTTCCCGAGCGGCAAAGTATCTTTACGTAATCAATAAAATTAGATTCTGCCATAGTAAAATGTTGTTTTTCGTTATTTGATTAAATCATTATGGTGGCGCATGAGATCTTGGGCTTGTTTGAAGTCGTTTGGCGATCCCACATCAATCCATGTGCCACTAATTGGATAATATACCACTTTTAACCCCTTATTAATAGCCTGTTCTATTAAATCAGTTGCATCAGTACGACTATCATTCGGTACCGTGTCGAGCAACGCATTGGAGAAGATATAGATACCGGCATTTGCATAATAAGAGTATGATGGTTTTTCTTCGATTCCTTTCACTTGTGCGCCGTCGGTAGTAAGTATCGCATAAGGGACCGATACTACATAGGGAATAGCGGCAATTGTCACATCGGCTTGTTCTTCTATGTGGCGCATATACATTTCTTCAAATGATATTGTAGTCAACAAATCTGAATTCATCACCAAGGTGTTACCACCTTCACTGCGAGGGACTAACGATGCTGCGCCAATAGTGCCAAGTGGCATTGTTTCGGTAACACATTTAACCTCAACACCAGCTACCGGTAAGGCAAAGTGATTGTGTATTTGCTCGGCAAGGTATCGAGTGGTTACTGTTATATCTTTTACACCCACCGAAGCAAGTGCCTCTATATTATAATCAATAATAGCCTTTCCTCCTATTTCGAGTAATGGTTTAGGAGTATTAAGTGTCAATGGTCGCAAACGTTCACCTTTACCCCCTGCCATTAATATTGCGCTCAATGGTAACACTGCCTTAGTGACAGTGAGGTCATATATTGCCTTAATTGTTCCATCTTCATTGAGGTGTGGCAAAATACCGATTCCTTTCAAGCGACATTGGCGCATCATTTTCACATCAACATCATCGGTTTTTATTGCCTTAAAATCCCGATGCATCGCATCTTTAACCATTGCCGACAATGCGACATTTCCAAGCAATGCTCTACGCACATCGCCATCGGTCAATGTTCCTGTCATCACACCGGTTTCATTGGTCACTAATAACACCATTTGCTTTCCCGACAACTGATTCAGCTGTTTTAGAGCCTCTATCAATGTGGCATTTTCATTTATTATATATTGATTCATACCCATATATTTCATTTCTTTAGCTCTGATATCACAACCTCTGCAATAGCCCAATCTAATGGTGTATCAAGGTCAATGCTTATTTCTCGAGGCATCACACATGGCACTCTACGAGAGAACTTTCCCATTGGCTTTTCGCGGAGTGATTGTGGATTAATCACATACACTGCTCCATTATATTCCCACACTTGTGGTGCATCTTGACGACGGGTAAACAATCCGTCACCCTTACACACTTGCAAATATCCGGTATTTTGATTATTTTCAAAACAATTATAATAAGGATTAGCACTCGCTTCAACCACACTCACAACCATATCTATATCATGAGAGTATAGTTTTAGAGCCATTTCAACATCTTCTATTGTGCGTAATGGAGATGTTGGTTGCAACAAAACCACATTGTCATAACAAATCTCACACCTATCGGCATAGTCCATTGCATCAAGAAGCACCTCTCGCGAACCGGCTGTGTCGGTTGCAAGATGAGCCGGTCGCATATAAGGAACCGGCAATCCTGTTTGTCGGGCGACTTCAGCAATCTCATCATCGTCAGTAGTGACAATAATATGATTATCATCGGCAAGCGCTCGAGCCACTTCTATCGAATAATGGATGAGAGGTTTTCCTCCAAGAGCTTTTATATTTTTGCGAGGAATTCCTTTACTACCTCCACGGGCAGGAATTATATATAATGATTTATAATTCATTTCAAATCGTAGAATGATTTTCTTCTTAATTTTTCTATTGGAGTGACAGCTATTGCTTCCACTATTTGTTGCAATGTGTCTTTATTGCAATAAGGATTAATGGCATTTCTTGCTGTTTCTTTTCCTTCATCGCTCAACGCATATTTTATCGCCTCAACAATACTATTTTTTTCATCACCACAATGAATCACCGATTCACTTGCCATGCGACCTTGCTGACGTATGCCAATATTCACAGTAGGAATACCTATCGACGGCACCTCGATAATACCACTTGACGAATTTCCGACTACTGCATCTACATAGTGCAATGCTGAAATATAACGCAATAAGCCCAATGATGGTTTTACCATTACTCTATCCTTATTTCTATTCGCATAGTCTTCTATCAAATCTATAATAACACGCCCTTGCGCATCATTATTAGGATATGTAATTATAACTTTACATTGAGGAAATTCATCAAGAGCATCAAGCAACGCTCGACAACGCAATGCTACATCTTCATCATCAAGTGTCGCAGGATGATAAGTCACTAACAATGTTGAGGTTATAATTTCAAAACTTAAAGAAGCATTTAACTCTTCAAGCGAAAGTGGCTTTATATTTGCTACATTATATACACCTATTGCACCGGTATTGATAACCATTTCGGGATTTTCACCCATTTGTATTACTCGTTTACGATATTGTTCCGTTGCCGTAAGATGTAATGACGACAATTTTGTTATTGCATGACGAATGCTATCATCTATAGCACCCTCTGAGATTTCTCCTCCATGAAGGTGGATTATTGGAATATGCATTATTGTTGCGGCACTTGCAACCGACAACATTTCATATCTATCTCCAAGAATCACAATTACATCAGGTTGCAATCGTGTAAAGGCATCGGCCATTCCATCAAGACATTTAGCCATTGCCTTTACCGTTGAAGTTTCATCATCCTCGGCAACCATCATAGGCACCTGCTCATTTACACAAAAACCCTGTGCCAAAATATCATCGATGGTATAACCATAACGAGAATCAAGATGCATATTTGTTGCCACGATCTGCAACTCCACATCATCTCGCATCTTTAATTGCTGAGCTATTTCACTCAACAACCCCCACTCAGCACGTGTTCCGGTAACGATGCAAACCCTTCGTTTCATTTTAACTTATTCTATCTTTATGCCTTCTATTCCACAAAATTACTAAAAAATTCTCTACACATATATCTACCACTCTATATTTTTGTCAATTCATTATAATATTCATAGTAAAAAATGTGAAGAAGTCGAAATATTCATATGGAAAACAACATTTTTTGCTTTATTTTATCTATATTATAATTTATA
>JAZSDX010000079.1:0-30971 GCA_045531405.1 Muribaculaceae bacterium
CGCTTATTTAGGACTAGTCAGCTTGTTACTCTACAAATTCACTCTTTGGGGCTACGCGCCCCAGCCGTTTGGCAAACCTGCGGTGTTTTTCATATTTTTATTTTTTTACCGTAAATTTTGCACTTCGGTTTTGAATGTACAGATTATATTTGAATTCTTCAAATTCTTCAGTCTGATGTTGTTTTTTTGGTTTTTAGGATTATGGAAGTGTATATTATCTCTTCTTTGATTGCTTTACGAGTTTGATATAATCTTCAATCCCTTTTACTGCTTGTTCGGCGATGCGTTGGCGGAAGTCGGGATCGGCAAGTTTTTCCTCTTCGGGAAGGCTACTCATAAATAATGCTTCAAGAAGAAGGTTGGGGTATTCGGTAGGGGCATTAAGAGAGAAGTTGAAATTGCCTGTTAGACCGAAGTTGCGTAGCCCGAGTTCAAGCATGCGATTGAGTACACATTGGGCGAGGTCGCGGTTGGAGATGTGTTTGAAGTAGGTGCTTGTGCCCATTTCTTTGAGGGGAGAGCCTCCGGCATTATTATGTACCGACATCATTAAATCGATATTTCGGTCGAGGAATATCTTTTTGCGATCGGCCATTGAAATATCAATATCGTCATTGCGCGAAAGGACAACTTTTGCGCCTTTCTTCTCGAGTGTTTGTTTGATGCGTTGCACTATGTCGAGGTTGACGAAGCTTTCTTTTAAGCCACTATTGCCAATTGCACCTGGGTATTTGCCTCCGTGGCCGGCATCAAGACCAATTGTTAGGCCTTTGAGGTTGAGTGATGGGCAATGTTTTATATTGATAATGAGGTTATTCCCTTCGTAGCCTACTGAATAGCCCCAAGAGTACTTGTCTTTGAGTTTGATAATTACACGAAGAATATCGCTGTCAACTTGGCGCCATTCAACATATTCAATCATCTCTAATTCGCTTCGTTGGGTAATCCAGTTGCTATTATTGGTTACGCCAAATATGTCAATACATATTGTTGTGGGGTCAAGTTGTGCCCAGGATTGATAAGCGTGACGAGTGGGGAGAGAGATTGAAATGCGGTCGGTGTTGCCTTTCTGGGAAATAGACCAACTGCCTGAATTGTTAATGCTTGCTTGTTCAAGAGTTTCGGCTACGAGGTTTTTAGGAATATATGCTACTCTATTTTTAGAAAGCTGAACAAGGTATAGTTTGCTGTTTTGGCCTATTGCTTTTAGCGGAATTTCTGCGTCAATATATCCCATTTTAGAACCGCCTAATCGGTCACTTCCGTCGCCGAATTGTAGATATGCATCGGGGAGGGTTTTAATGTTGAGTGCCGGGCTTATAGGGGTAGTTCTTGATTTTGCTGTTGGGTCGTTAGATGTTAGGCTTGTACCTTCGATATTTTTGTAAGTAATATTGATTGTTTGATTGTTTGATTCAGTGGCGTTTTTTGTTGTAATTGATATGGAGTTGTTACCTTCATTAAGGGGGATTATGTCGCCAAAAGTTCCTGTTTTATATACATGAACTTCTTTGTCGTTGATGAATGCTTTGTTGCCCGGTTCGGTAACGCCTACAATAATATGTTGGGCATTGGTGGTTGTTTCGCGTTTGCCTTGAGTTATTTTTAGGGAAGGGGTTGTGGCTTGTGCGATAACTGCAAATAGTGTTAGTGCAATTAGCGAAATAGATTGAAAGTGTTTCATGTGATTATGATGTTAATAGTGTTGTTTGGCTTGCTAAAAACAAAAAAGGCAACTTCAAGGTTGTTGAAGTCGCCTTTTGTGATTTTTTGTCTGAAATTAAGCTGGTCGCTTATGCTTCAGCAGGAGTTACGTTGATGAAACGACGACCGTTTTTACCTTCGGTAAAGAGAACTGTTCCGTCAACAAGAGCATAAAGAGTGTGATCTTTACCCATGCCAACATTCAAACCTGGGTGGTGAACAGTACCACGTTGACGTTTGATGATGTTGCCAGCTTTAGCATATTGACCACCGAAAATCTTAACGCCGAGTCGTTTGCTTTCCGATTCGCGTCCGTTCTTAGAACTACCTACACCTTTCTTATGTGCCATTTTCTTAAGATTTTAGAGGGTTATGCAACTATGTCTTTAATCACTACTTTGGTGA
The DNA here is from genome assembly GCA_045531405.1 of Muribaculaceae bacterium. GTDB lineage: Bacteria > Bacteroidota > Bacteroidia > Bacteroidales > Muribaculaceae > RGIG4079. The sequence continues at coordinate 2,110 of JAZSDX010000079.1, forward strand.
AACATTGGCGATGACCGTTTTTACGGCGATAGCCTTTGCGTCTTTTTTTCTTGAAGACGATAACTTTTTCACCTTTTACGAGGGGACATGCTACCTCGCAAACTACTTTTGCACCATCTACGGTAGGTGCACCAACCTTAACGGCACCGTCGGCATCAGCGAGGAGTACACGATCAAATTCTACTGTGTCCCCTTCTTTAACTTGCTCGCCGAGATAGTGAACATACAAGAACTTGCCAGCTTCAGCTTTGAATTGTTGTCCTTGAATTTCTACGATAACGTACATCTGTTAAATAAATTATTACAGGTTACATCCGATGGGCGAGGCGCGAAAACTATTGCGCACTGCTTAATTCTTGCCCATTACGGAAAATTAGCGCACAAAGATACTGCTTTTTTCTGAAACTGCAAAATTATTTTGTGCTTCGGCTTCTGATTTTGTGAATATTCAAGAAAAATAGACGTTTATCGTCTTATTGTATAGCCTCCGAGGTCGGTTGGTCCATAGACATTGTATTGTTGCATGCCTAATTTCTTTTCGGCTGCAGGACCTGATATAGGATATCCCGGGTTGTCAAATACATCAAAACGACTACCACATTTGGGACATACGGCTTGGGATTTTACGGTATCAATATATATTCTTATGTTGTTTTTTACCTCTACTGGGCATGCTAAATCATAGGCAAGGGGGATATTCATGATATTACTCACAAGCAAAACGCCCCCAAATCCGGTATAAGTCAGTTCGGTATAGGGAAAATCAGAGGGAATTCTTTCTTCTTTGATAAAAGTGCGAGAATCTAAAGCTCCAGCTACTCCATAAGTGTTCCACATTCCAACATTTGCGAACTCAATATTTACTGCCACCGGAGGGATGCGTTCATCTTCGACACTTTCACATGATGTGAAAAATAAAAAAAATGATATAACAAAGAGGGTGTAGCGAGTCATAACGTAGCTATGTGTTTAGCAGTAGGTCAAATGCTTTGTGATAAGTATCAAAATCAAATTGCGATAAGGTGTTATTAAATAAAGCACTGATTTGATCATTACACAAATTGCCTATAGAGCCTTCATGGGTGTGATTGATGTCGTAATGAGGTTCGAAATTCCCGGCTTCGATTTCTAACCCTACTTGTTTATATGAATCACGGAAAGGTGTACCTTCAGATACTCGACGATTTACTTCTTCTACCGAATACATTAATTTATAACGAGGATCGGTTGCAAGGTTGGTGTTGACTTTTACTTGTGATAACATTGAGTCAACCATGTTAATGATATCTATGATTGAGTCAAATGCAGGCAAGAAATTTTCTTTTATTAATTGCAAGTCACGGAAATAACCCGAAGGGAGATTATTGGTTATTAATGTAATTTCCATTGGGAGCGCTTGCAATTTGTTGCATTTGGCACGAGTTAATTCAAAAACATCGGGATTCTTTTTGTGGGGCATGATTGAAGACCCGGTAGTAAACTCGTCGGCGAGTTTTATGAATCCGAAATTCTGAGAATTAAACATGCAAGCATCAAATGCAAGTTTTGATAATGTCGCGGCAATATCGGCAATGGCTTGTGCCACAATTCGCTCGGTTTTTCCACGTCCCATTTGTGCATACACAACATTATATGCCATGGAGCTAAATCCAAGCAATTGGGTGGTCATTGAGCGATTGAGCGGGAATGATGAACCATATCCGGCCGCCGAACCAAGAGGGTTGCGGTTCGCGACCTCATAGGCGGCTCGAAGAACGGTGAGGTCATCGGCAAGAGACTCGGCATAAGCTCCAAACCATAAACCAAAAGATGATGGCATTGCTACTTGCAGATGGGTATAACCTGGGATAATGACATCTTTGTAACGATTGCTTTGGGTGATAAGGGTATCGAACAATCGTTTAACTGCCATTGCAATGTCTTCGATGCGAGAACGAGTGAAAAGTTTAAGGTCAACAAGCACTTGGTCATTGCGAGATCGTCCGGAGTGTATTTTTTTTCCAATATCTCCAAGACTGCGAGTTAGCATTAATTCAACTTGGGAGTGTACATCTTCTACGCCTTCTTCAATGACAAATTTACCACTAATGGCAATGTCGTAGATTTTGCGTAGCTCTTTTAATAATAATTCGAGTTCATCGGATTCGAGCAAACCGATGCTTTGAAGCATAGTGATGTGTGCCATAGAGCCAAGCACATCAAACGGAGCGAGGTAGAGGTCCATCTCGCGATCAAGTCCCACGGTATAGGCTTCTACATCGTGATCAACTTTAACGTTTTTCTCCCAAAGTTTTGATGCCATATATTATTATTGATGAATGCTGTTTAGTTGCCCAATCATTTCTCCAAATTTGTCGGCGGCTTCTTGCATTTTACCTCCAATTAGAGGTCGCAACATTGCCGGTATATCAACGTCAATTGCTGTAACAACATTAGATGAAGATGCATCAATTGCCGAGATGTCGATAATCATTGACAATGGAATAGGAGACCCAACTGCAGAGAAAACGATGTGTCCCGGGGCGGTACGTTCAGTGACTTTGAATTTTAATTGTCCAACTTGTGGAGTGTTGATGCATATAGCATCGGCTTCAAATGTTACATCTCCGATTTTAGCGCGTTGATCGGCTGGTATTTCTTCAATTTTTTGTTGAAAAAGAGATATATCACTGAAGCGGTCAAACAATACTTCAATAGGTTGGTTGACCGCTACAGGTTTACTTTCATATTTTGCCATAAAAAAATAATTATTCTGCTTGAGGATTTCCTGGCACCCAATTGGCTGGGTCTTTACGCCATTCTTTAAGAGTTTCGATATCTTCGGCCTTGATGTAATTAGTTGCTAATGCAGCTTCAAGCATAGAACTGTAGTTGCTCAATGTGCGAAGTGTAACTCCTGCTTTACGGAAGTTTTCAATTGCAACAGGGAACTCATAGGTGAAAATTGCTGCCATCCCTACAACTTCGCATCCTGCAGCGCGAATTGCTTCTACCGCCTTAAGACTGCTACCACCTGTTGAGATGAGGTCTTCAATCACTACTACTTTTTGACCGGGTTTGAGGTTTCCTTCAATGAGATTTTCAAGACCATGATCTTTTGGAGTAGAGCGAACATATACATAAGGAAGGCCCATTGTGTCGGCTACGAGTGCACCTTGAGCGATGGCTCCGGTTGCAACGCCTGCGATAGCGTCAACATCTCCAAATTCTTCCATAATCAAGCGACATAATTCAACTTTGATGAAACTACGAATGTCGGGGTATGAAAGAGTCTTGCGATTGTCGGTATATATAGGAGAGTTCCATCCCGAAGCCCAAGTGAAAGGATTGTCGGGTTGCAATTTTATAGCACTAATTTTTAAAAGTTTTTCGGCTAAAAGTTGTTCCATTTTTTCCATAATCTAAATAGGTATTAATTGATTTAAGTTACAAAATTAATGCAAGCAAAGTGTAATTGCAAATTATAAAAGATGATTTTTCTTGAAAAAACACATAATTAAGTGGTGCTAACTTTTGAAAACTTGTTAAAAATGGCCTTATATTGGTAAAATGGCGAATTTTTATTTTTCAATTAAACCTTTTGGGAATGTTTATCTCATATAAAGAAACGAATCATTAAAACTTACGATCATGAAAAGATTTTGGAAAATAGTATCAATAGCATTGATATGTGGAGCATTAGCTACTCCTCAACTTGATGCTCGCGGAAGAAATAATAGTGGGAATCGTAGTGAAAGAACACATGCACCAAAGCCCGTGAACAATAATGGTTATCGTCCCGGAGGAAATCATCATCACCATGGCAACCATCATGCACCCAAACCAGGTTATGTGCATTCTCACAATCATAGACATGTACATCGTCCTCACTGCCCACCACCTCGTCCATATCATCGCCCCACTCCTCCACCTTCATTCCGTCCTCATAGTGGTTGTCCGGTATTGAGAAGTATAGTAGGTATAACTTTTGGCACAGCATTAAATCTCTCTCTCGATTATCTTAATCGCAATGGTTACACTGTGTACAGTTATGGTAATGACATAGTATATCTTCGCAACATAAATCAATGTGGATATATTTGGCCCGATGCAACGCTGTATTATACAACGACCGGATTGTCTGGTTCTCAATTCATGTATTCAACTAATTATTACGACCGTAGTCGTTATAATATGGTATATAATACATTGGTAAATCAATATGGCTCACCAGTAAGTGTGGAGAATGTGTCAAATGGTGTAGTTGCTACATGGTGGGGCTATGATGGACAATATGTATCACTTGAATATCGTCCAATTTACACCAATAATGGACAACTACGTTACTTTACGACATTATCACTCGGGGTATAGGTATTGATTAAGAAACCTAATAATTAGTTTTACATAGAAATATTACAAAAATCAACAACGGCGGCCGAGAGGGTCGCCGTTGTTATGTTTAAGAGTTTAGATTCTTTATTTAATAAGCACTTTTGATGTTTTATTGCCTTGGCGTGTGATGTAGATGCCGGGAGTGAGGTTTTTAGTATCGACTTTCACACCGTGTAGGTTGTAATATTCCATAGGAGCCATTGGTGTGATAGGTTCAATATATCCGATACCTGACACTGCCGAATCGGTAATATCGTAGGCGCATAATCCGCAACCTGGAACATAAAGGAATAGACGCACACAATTGGTGTCCATATTGCGATAGTCGGCAGAACAAGCGTATGTTTCGCTCCACACACTACCTAATCCACTTTCGGGTAGAACCCATAATTGCTTCATGCCACCATAGGTAAAATCGGAGGTCGTTTTTACGAGGTTGAATTTATGGCTGTCGGAGTTAAACGCATCATCATATGCATATGCCACATATCCATTATCGCCAATCGTGAAGAATGTGCCACCGTTGGTTAAGTCGCTATTGGGAGCTACTGATGGGTTTGCCAAGAAAGAGCCCGAACGAGAAGCGGTAGAGAATGAGTAGCGAGTTAATGATGTTGATGCACAGTCAACAAACATGTCATCGGCAGTGATAGGCAATACAAACGGAGCTGTGCTGAAGTTTGTTGCCGAGGTGGGATAGAATGCACTTATGGTTTTGATCTCTTCGGTATAAGAACCATTTGCAAAAGTCCAACGAACAATATATTTGCTATTGGCAGGTACACCTATTACAGTGAAATTGCCGGTTGTAACATCGCCTACTACTGCAACGCGGTCGAAACGTCCACTTGAGATTTTAGAGTTAGATGATTGTATGCGTGCTATTTCAGTTACAGCTCCCGTTTCGAGGTTTACACGGTGAAGTACTAATGGTTGACGATTCATCATCACAAGGTTAGAAATGCACACATTGTCGTAGGAGTCTTTAGTAACATTATTGCAAGGGAAATATCCCATTGTAGCTTCGCTTCCGAGTATTATGCGACCAATGTGTTCACCGGTAAATGCGCTATATTTTTCGAGGAATGCAGTAGCTGAAGATGAATTTTCCATGCGACCTGAAAGGTAAACATAGTCACCGACTGCTACCATTGTACGGTTGAGTGACCCACTATTAGCAAATGACATGTTGTTAAATCCGTTTTTAACCGAACGCATCCACACACTTTCGATAGAGATGCCCTCTGTGTCGCTATAAGATGAGGGGTCAACTTTGATGGTATAACCACTCTCGTATTCGCCTACACCAATAGAGGTGATGGTAAATGAACGAGTAGCCGATGGTGTGTCGGTATATATGCCACCTTTAGCAACAACTCTCCAATAGAATGTACCTTTACCCACTTCATAAAGAGGAACATTTACTGATGTTGTGCCATTGCTTTGCTTTGTAATGTCTTTTGAAAGTGTGATATTACCAAAGTTTTCGCTATTGGAAATTTGAAGGGTGTATGATGTCACATAATTGTCGGTCAAAGACCAAGAGAATGTAATTTCAGAGTCTAATTCGGCGCCATTATTAGGGCTAATCAAAGTAGGAGCCGGAGCCGCAGAGCGCACAGGGGCTTTGAAAGATGCCACATCGCTTGTTTCTTGCAATTTGCCTGGTTGAAGCGAGATCACTCTCCAATAATATGTTTGACCGCTTGTGAGATTTAATGTTGAGAGGTCGATAGTGGTTGAATTAGTTGTTAATCCGGCAACATTGTAAGTAATTGAAGAGAAACTGCTATTGTCGGAAATTTCTAATTCATAAGTTCCATTGTCGATTGCGCTCCATGAGAATGTTTGAGACCAAGATGTTGATGCGCCGTTGACAGGAGCAATAAGAGCCACTTTTTCGGCATTCCCTTCAGGATAGTTGGCATAAGCCACAGAGTGTTCTTTCCCAAAACCATCATATACGCACACTGCATACCAATAGCCCGATTGTTTGTCGGTAGGAACAGCAAATGAAGGAGAGTATGTAACATCCATTAAATATTGACCGTCAATGCCATCATCGGTCATTGCTTCGTCGTGTGACACGGTCAAGGGTACAGCATATGTTGAATAGCGAATAATTGTATTTTTGTGAGGGCCTGTCACGGCGTCCCAAGAAAGTGTGCCATTGGTACAATTAAGATTTTTAACAGCACCATAGTTAGTAACTGTTTTCCAGTCAATTTCAGGCACGAGGGCTTTTGTGGGGAAACATTCTTTAGCTACATAGTCACCATGTTCTTTGTAGTTGCCACAGAAATATTGAATACTATAGAAGTTTGAGCCGAATGCTTTAACTCCGTTGTCGGCAGCAAATTGGCGAGATTGTTTCACATTATACACATGTTCTTCCCAATGCTCTTGAGTGTTGCCAAGATCTTCTTGGTAGCCCATCGCTTGAGCAAGGTCATAGATGTTTACACTAATGCTGCAATGCACTTTGCCAAAGTGTTTGGCAAGACCATACCACCAATTTGAAATTTTGCCGAATGAAGCCATTGAGTGATCGTTGTGCCAATAGATTTGAGGCGACATAAAGTCGACAATATGCTTGTTCATCCACGAGAGTGGGTCGGAATAAAGCGAGGTGTATTGAGTGTCATAACCACCGGGCCAAGTAGTAAGGCCATATTTGCTTGCCGATGCACCGGCAGTTCCTGGAGGAGCAAGACCAAAACGCACTTCGGGGCGAGTTTCTTGCACCATGTTATATACGTCGGCAATCATTTTATCGACATTTTCACGACGCCAATCGCCTATTGAAAGGCTTGTGCCACTGTTTTTCCATAATTGGTAGTCGGGAGCATCACTGCCTTCAGAAGTGCCACCTGATGGATAGAAATAGTCATCGAAAATCATACCTTCAACGGCATAATTTGAGATGATTTCTTTACACACCTTCACAATATGCTCACGAGTTTCATCTAATCCGGGATTCAACACTGTAAACGTTCCGTTAGTGATGAGCCAGCCGTTATTTTTCACTTGGGTGTCGAAGTCGGTATTCCAAGTAGAGGTGGTCCCTGTGCTTGACCAACGATAAGGGTTTACCCATGCATATACTTCAAGCCCACGTTTATGACATTCGTCAACGCAAAATTGCAAAGGATCCCAACCCGGATCTTTGCCGCGAGTGCCGGTAAGATAACTAGCCCAAGGTTCATAACTTGATTTATACATTGCATCACACATGCTTCGCACTTGGAAGCAAATTGTAGTGAGATTCATTTCTTGCATTCGTTCGATATAAGCAAGAAGATCGGCTTTTTGTTGAGCAATAACACTTGCCGAGTTGCCTTTTTGTTTAGGCCAGTCGATATTTGCCACTGTCGCAATCCATACAGAACGGAATTCGCGTTTTGGAGCAGTTTCAGCCAATATGTTACTAGAGATAAACAAAGAGAGGAAGGCTAAAAGTAGCCATTTTTTTGTTTTTTGCATGTCTTGTTAGTTATTTGTCTTATTATAAATGGTCTTAAAATGGTTATGTAACACACGAGTGCAAAAGTAATGAAAAAAAATGAGATAGCGAAATGTCTGTGTGATTAGTACGGTTTAGAACGATATTGAAATGAATATAAAAAACAATGGCGACCGAGGAGGTCGCCATTGTTGGTGTTTTATTTAATCTCTAGAGGATATACCCCGTGTTAGAGATTATTTTTTGATCAATGGGTATGTAGCAACACCTTGGTCGGTTGTAACCTTGAGGAGGTATAGACCGGCAGGGAGTTTTTCTACATTGATAACTTTTGCTTGACCGCTGATGCAAGATGTTGTTTCATTGTAAACTTCAGCGCCATTTGCACCAAAGATGCAATAGTTAGTAGCATCGCAGTTGAAGTCGCAAATCACGTTGAGAGCAGTAACAACTGGGTTAGGGAATACGCTCACTTGTGAGTTGATTGAGATGTTTTCAACACCATCAAATTCAGTTACTTCAAGTTCGAATGCGTAAACAGCTTGAGCACCTGATGGGTCGGTAGCTGTGATGCGAACGATTACCACACCCACTTCGTTGGCTACGAAGATTGCGCTTTCGTCTGATTTGAATGCAGTAACGATATCGTCGGGTGATACTGTCATTTCGAATGTCAACGCATCACCATCGGGATCTTCAAACATATCGGCAAACGACATGATGTCAGATGTAGTTGTTGCCATCATTACCATATAGTCGGAAGTTGCAACCACGCGAGGTGCACGGTTAACATGTTCAACGAGGTAGCGAGCCGAAGCTTGTGATTCGTTGTTGCAAGAGTCGGTAGCAGTGAGTGTCAATGCGTAGTCGCCAGCTGAACCAAATTCAGGAGTGATGTCGGCTACAACTTTCACACCGGCAACAGCTCCCTTAACGGTTGCAGTGTTTTCGCTGATTTCGATAACACCGTTTTCGTCGAGTGAAGTGACGGCCGAGAGTTTAGCGATATTACCATTGTCGTCGAGACGCAATGTGAAGTCATCGCTTTCAGGTTCGTTAACTGTAAACTCGATTTGAGTCAATGCGCCTTCTTTAGCATAAGTGATGCTTGATGGAGCAGTGATTGCAGGAGCTGCGTTCTTGTCGAGGAAGATTGGGAAGTTAACGATAGGAGATTCCGGATCGTTGCTCTTAATCACAAGCACAGCTTTATTTTCTTTATCCATAGGAGCATCGGCTGCGCTGAGGCGGAACTTCATGTTGAGAGATTCACCTGGAGCGATTACGCCAACTTTGTCGCTTTCGGGGTTAAGCATTTTCACCCAAGCGGCACCTTCTTTGGTTTCAAGACAAGTCATGATGTAACCGAGAGATCCATATTGGTCTTCAAACATTGTAGCAACGTCAAACCATCCGTAACCTTCTACAAATCCCATGAAGCGGTTAGATTCCACACCTTCTTCTTTATAAGAAAGGTAAGCAGGATATTCAACACCTACAGGATAAGAGATTACAACGTAGAATTCTTGACCGGGAGCCATGTAAACGGCGCGGTCGAGTGGAATAACGATGAAGTTGGCAGTTTCCATTTCGTCGATATGGAATGTGCCTTTGCCAAGCACTGTAGTGCCTTCAACATTGTTGCCCTTGATGATTTCAACTTTGAGGTCAACATCTTTGAGACCGGGTAGATAAGTAGCGGTGTAGATGTGAGAAATGTTGAAACCGTTTTCAGGTGCTACATAGTAAGTTGCAGCTTTGTATTCGCCAAATGTGTTACCGGTGCCATATTGGTAAGATGTGTTGTTGCCGGTCGCAGTTGGGTAGTAAAGAGCTCTATTGTAAGAGAATGTTTCGGAACTAGGAGCATCAAGAACCGATACTTCAGCATTTTCAAATGCTTTAACAGGAACTTTGATGTTTTGACGAAGAGTAGAATCGGCTTGAGCTGAAAGTGTGCGAGCCATAACAGCAGGAGCAATGCCTCCACCGAGGTCTTCTTCTTCAACTACTTCACCTTCGCCTGTTGGGTCGAGACGGAGTTCGTAAGTAAGGCGATATTCACCGGCGTTGCTAATCACAACCGAGTCTTCGCCAATATAGTCGTCGGTAACGTTCACAGCACGAATTTCTTCTTTGTCGAGAGTCATTGCAGGAGCAGGGGTAACGATGAAACGAATATTTACAATAGCCGAATCATTGTCGTTGTAATAGAATGTCAAAGGTACATCGTATGTGCCGGGTTGTGAAGCCAAGTCATACATCATAGGAACAGATACTCCTTGAGGAGTAGAGCCTACAACAACAGGAGTGTTGTCATAATATTGAGTCCATACACGATTTCCGGTAGGTTCGCCTGTCATCCAGTCGGTTTCTTCGGCTTCGTAATATGTCATGAACAATGGAGTCCATACCATTTCGCCACTCCACCAGTCTTCTTGCTCATATCCGGGACCACCATTTTTAATATGTGTGATGGTGAATGGAGCAGTACCTTCGTTGTTAATGTAGAAGTATGCTTCGTAGTTAGCACCCATTTGAGTAACAGGACCGGCTGATGGGTCGTCGAAGTGACCAATTACGCGTTCAACGATGATAGAATCGGTTGGGAATACCGGTTTAGCTTCACCGGTGATGGTGAGGTTGATAGGTATTTGAACTTTTTCTTTGCTTGGTACATTGGTGTTGATGTCGATGTTGCTGCTGTATTGACCTGCCAATTTGCCTGTGAGAACATCAATGTCAATAGTGCGATTATCTTCCGGTGCAATTGTATTTTCAACAACAGGATAGAATTGAACAGCATTGTTGAATGCTACATAGCGTTCAGGAATACGGAACCCTTCAGTACCATCTTCGTTAGAAAGACCTGCAAGACCGAAGATGCCGTAGATGATAGCATATTCGCCATAGCCTTTATATTGATACTTGAAAGAACCGTCTTTCTTCATTATTAATTGATAGCAAACACCCATGTTCATAGAGTTGCCATACTCCATCCAAGAAACAACAGCCATATCATCGGTTATATAGTGGTAAGTACCCGCAGATTTGCTTTGGTCGCAAGTGTGGAGACCCCAATAAGGAGCGATGATGTTAGTGTAGATTGTCCCTTGTGGGAATTCAGCTGGAGGTTCGGGCCAAATCTTGTCGTCATTGCGTTTTGTGAATGATACGAAACCGGTGTTGTAGATATACATCTTGTTGTAGTTCTTACCATAGAATGGGAATTCAAAAGGAAGAGTTACTTCAACATAGTCGTTGGCATTGTAATAAGTGAAGTTGTTTTGTTCGCCAAGGCCGGTTGTTTCGATGTCAATCCAGTCAAATGAAACGTTCTTATCATCAACCGAAGCACTATAAGAATAAGCTACTTTAGCACCTTCAGTGATGTCACTGAATGAGAAGTATTCAGGATTTGGAGTAATAGAATAAACGAGTGATTCGTTACCCATGTTGGTTATAGTCAACGGCTTTTTCAATGGTGTGCCACTCAAGAGAGTAGTGTCGATTGAAGTGTAGCTCAAATCAATTTCAGGACAGCCGATAACAATACCGGTAACCGAAGTAGTGAGTTCTCCTGCATTTGTTTTGACGATGATGTTGTCGGCATATGTACCTTCGTTTTCAGTAGGTAATGTGATGATAACATCTTTAGAGAGACCGGCAGGTATCTTGAGAGCGGAAACAAAGTCAACCGATACAATCTTATTTGTAGCGTAAACAGTGTCAACTACCAATGTGTCGGTACCTGTATTTTTGATTGTCAATGGCAATTGAGCAACTGATGTGCGGAACACTTTGCCAAAGTTGATAGCATTGTTCTCAAGAGCTACTTGAGGGGCAAGAGTGCTACCGACAATGTTAGCATTGAAACGTATGTAAGAAGTGCTATTGTATGGGTCATTGCTCATCACAATGAGGTTGTTGAATGTAGCACCTGCATACATTGAAGCATCGGCTTTGAGGGTAGCCGTGATGTTAATGCTTTCACCTGGGTTGACAATACCATAAGGATTAGTCAATGCAGTGATGAAGTTGGGTTTTGGAGCCAAGAACTTCACTGAAGATTGGTTGGTGAAATATTTGTAAACGTCACCTGCAGGGTCATTGTTAGTAGCCCAATAGTCGGCGATGTCGGCAGAGGTTACAGTCAATGGGTCGGCACCTTCGCCGTCAAGAATACCACAATAGAGAGTAGAACCTTCTTGGAAGAGATTCATTGACATTGGGTCGTAGCTGTCGTAGAAAATTTCGATGTCGCCATTGGTTGAAAGGGCGATGCGGAATGAGATTGGTGTATATTCTTGGTCATAAACCAATGCCAATACATTTTCATAGTTAACTACGAATTTGCCATTTTGCTTAGCGTATGAGATTCTTGATTGAGGACCCATTGCCAATTGATAGCCATAAGCCGAGATGTAAGGAACACCTTCAAGTCCATATGCGCTTTCGCTCAATGGGCTACGATATGCATATTCGCCGGTGCCAAATGCGATACCACCATAGCTTGTGATATAAGCATATTCATAAGTTTTGCCATAGAATGGGAATGCAAAACCGAGGGCGATTTGTTTTGACAAATATGTGTTGTCGTCGTATGACGAAGTGATATCGGTGCTGCCAATCATTAATGGATTGCCATCGTAAGCAAAATCTGTTGCACCGTTGAGGTTGGTAGTTGCAACATATCCAAAACGGTGAGCTGCTTTACCTTGGTTTTCGAGTTGGCGATCAGAGAATTTAGGGAATACATATTCCAAAGGATAGTTCCCTTCGTTCTTGATAGCAAAATCTTTGGTGATTGCAACTGAATCGATGTCGAGAGTTCCGGCATCGATAGTGTCGGGCTCAATAACGATTTTAGCAGGATCGGTTGCAACACCGGTAACAGTGATTTTGAATTCAGAATTGTCAGAGTGTTTGAATACAATATTGCCGGTGTGGCTACCTGCAGCTTTAGGAGCAAACGTTACATCAAAAGTCTTATATGTGCGAGCAGGGAATCCACCATTGATATATGTAGGACCTTGGAAATGCTCAGAAGTAGAACTGATGCGATTGCCGCTCAATGAACCATAGTATCCAAATGGACCGTAACCTTCGTTGAATACTTCTACAGTGAGAGTCTTTTCTTCACCCACGAGGAGGTTGCCGAAGTTTACAACTTTAGCAGGAGACATAGCAGGAGCATTACCGCTTACGGTCATAGTAACTGGCACTACAGTAGTGTTCTTCTCGCTTTCGTTAGTGTTGAAGTGGAGGTTGAACTTGTAAGTACCATTCACAAGAGGTTGTCCATCGTTGGTGATAGTTACATCTTGTGTTTCATTATATTTCACTTGACCTTGAGCAGGTGAGAGAACGATGAGTTTGTCCCACGCAGGGTTTTGGCTCATTGCAGTGATTGCCCAACCGGCTTTGTTTGCAATAGTTTCGTAGCTTGAACCTTTAAGCGCATCGGTCATAGAAATCCAAGTTTTACCCATGTCGGTACTCATGTAAGAGTAAGAAGAATATGCTTCATCTTCAACAGTTGCGAGACCGAGAGGATAATCTGCTTGATTAGCAGGGAAGTGAACAACTACCCAGAATGATTCGCCGGGAGCAAAATATACTTGTTCTGTAGGCTTCATTATACCATCAGAGTAGAAGTAAGGAGTAAATTCTTGAATAAGAGTAGCGTTAGATATGTTACTACCTTTGTAGATTTGGAATGTAGGATCCTTACCATAAATACTATTAACCTTCAACGCTGTGAGGTTGAAGCCTTCGGGATATTTATCCTTGTCAACATAGAACCATTGAGCCATTGATTGAGGCAATGAAAGGTCTTCATCACCAATGTAGGCGTAGATTGAAGAATAATATTTGAAATCGATAGGATAGTCCCCTGCTACATAATCAGATGTTTTGTATAGCGCGTTTGCAGCAAAAGGCTTGATGCCGATTTTTCCGTTGTATGAAGTTATTGTGCCGGGATTAGCTTTTGCAACCGAACGAGTAGATACGGTGTATTGAGTTGTAGCTACATAAGCATCCCATTTCAAAAGACCCTCATCGGTGTTGCCGATAGTGAATGTAGCACTGCCTTGAGCACCGGGTTTAACAGTGTAGCTCAACGATGTTTTGCTAACAGTCATTTTAGGACCGGCATTGGTAGTTGCTGTTACAACAGGAGAAAGAGCAGAAGCATCGCCCCAACGGTTTACTGCCTTAATCGCGAGGTAGTAAGTTGTCAAAGGTTGAAGACCGCTCAACTCGTATGTTGTAGAGTCGCCCGATGAAAGGAACTTGGTGTCGATAGTGACATTTTTGATTGTTGAAAGGTCGCTTTCGGCATTAAATTCTTCTGTGCTATAATATAGAATGTGATAGTTTACATTGTTGTCTTCAGAAGTAGGAATAACCCAGCCGATTGTGATGTTGTCTTGAGCTGCAAGTGCTGTGAATGAGCTTACTGCTTGAGGAGCGACACCGCTACCACTCATATTGAGAGCTTTGGCTGCGTCGATATAACCTGCACCATGTAGTCCTTCTTTACCTTCGTTATATTTATATACATCGTTAACCGAAGTGATGATTTGTTGACGGATTGTTTCGGCAGGGATTGTAGAGTTGCCATGTTGTGAAATCACAAGAGCAGCAATACCTGTAACGTGAGGAGTTGCCATTGAAGTGCCTTCGTTGAAACCATATTGGTTGCCGGGAAGTGTGCTTAATACACCATGAGATTCGTTATAGTCAAGAAGACCACCGGGAGCCACGATGTCAACCCATTCGCCATAGTTAGAATATGGAGCGATTGTGAAGTCAGATGTCATAGAACCTACGGCAACAACTTTGTCGTAACATGCAGGATACATGTTACCTGTGGTCCCTTCGTTACCTGTAGCGAAGAACATCACACCACCATTGAGATTGTTGCCACGATTCATAGCGATGAAGTAGTCGATAGCATCAAGCACGTCTTGTTCGTAATAGTCGGGTGTAGCCCAACCCCAAGAACAGTTGGCGATGTTGGCTCCATTGTTGGCTGCATAAACGATAGCGGCAGCAAAGTCGCCCTCGCCTGAACCTGAACGAGAGTCAAATGTTTGACAAGAAAGCATCTTGACACCTGAACCAAAAGTACCATTACCTCCGGCGATACCACATACACCAATGCCATTGTTGTTCACTGCACCAATAGTACCTGCAACGTGTGTACCATGAGAGTGAGGGTAGATATCTTTTGAGTTGGTGCAGAAGTTCCAACCATATACGTCATCAATATAACCATTGCCATCATCGTCTTGACCGGCAATACCATTCAACTCTGCTTGGTTGAGATATACGTTTGATGCGAGGTCTTCGTGAGTGTAGTCGATACCACCGTCGATTACAGCAACAATAACATTGTTTTGTCCGGTGTTGATTTCCCACGCTTTGAAAAGGTTAATGTCGGCACCCACCACGCTTGTTCCTATCATACCTGTGTTGTTGTAGTGCCATTGGCTACTCAAACGAGGGTCGTTGAAAGGCATTGAAGATGGGCGAGTTTCGGTAGAAAGTGTACCTGCAGTTTTGTAAGTACCGCTTTCTTTTAATTCCATAGGCACTTTGCATGTAGCCACTTGCACACCGGCTGTTTGGCTGAAGATGCGTTGCGCTTCTTTAGGATTGATAGTTTCGTCAAATGTCACTTCATACCAACGGTCAAGACCGAACTGTGCCATTTGAGTTTCATACTTTGCACTGTAAGGGAACACCCTACGCATGCTCATAGCCTTTACTTGGCGAGCTGAAGCGTCAAGAGTGCTAACGCCTGTGCTCAATACTCCGTTGGTTGCAGTAAATGTTTTATTGCCAACCGATTTTGCAACTTCGGTTTGCAATTTAACACGCACTACTCCCTTGAGGGGTGTAAGGCTTTGAGCTTGTGCCACAACGATACTGCTCATTGCAATAACGAGCAATATCAAAAATCGTGAAAAGATTTTTTGCATAAGCTTAAAATTAAATTAATAAAATATAGTATATAACACGTATTATCTTTTAGAAACGAGTATAAGAATCCACGAACCCTAAAATTACGCAAAATTACAAAAATATATGGATTTATGACCTAAAAATAAGATGTTTATAATAATTTTATAGATGTTTACGCGTTGATATGCAGAATAATGAGTAAATATACGATAGAGATGTATAAAAACAAAAAAGTTATGCACTTGTCAAGCACATAACTTATGTTTATGATAGAATAGTTAAGTAGGAGACTCTCGATTATTGCTATTTCCCTTCAAGAATTCCTGCGGCGAGGGTGTCGGCTGTGTGTATGAGGGAAAGTAGAGGACATATATCTTGCGATTTGCGTTGGTTACCCACCATTTCGCTGCTTTGAAAAGCTAAGTCCCAACTGCCCATGTGCCAACGTATTGCGATAATTTCATCATCGGAGAGGTCAAGCCCACTGCGAAGGAGCATAATTACCGATTTTTCGCCATGTCCGAGTGGAAAATTAGAATAATCAATATTGTAAGACTCTTGAGCTTCCCATACACCTATCTCGTTGCGTATTTTCTTCGTTACTTTCTTATAAATATCGGCTTTGCACACGTCGTGGAGTAGAGCGGCAATAGCAATGCTATCATCGGGAATACGGCTCACTACATCGGGACGCAACTTTTGCATTTGCTCTTTGAGCATAATGGCAATTTTATATACATTGAGCGAATGTTCAACTAATCCACCTTCAAAATTGAAGTGGTTTCGGCTTGAAGCCGGAGCCTCAAAGAAACCTATATCTTCAAGATCTTCAATTACATAGTCAATATTTTCGCGGTCAGTAGCCTTAAGAAGTTCAATAAACTCGGTTTTGTACTTGTTTTCTGTTGCCATAGTGTTAGAGTGATTTAATTTTATGCAAAGGTAGTAATTAATGATTTGAAATGATAAAAAAATACTAAGAATGTGGTGTTGACTTGGCAATAGGGACCTCACATGCCTCTAATTAGTATGTTATCCATGTTATCGTGTTATTCTCTGTTATCGTTGTTATCCACAAAAAAACCAATCATCAATGATGATTGGTCTTTGTGCGCGCGAAGGGACTCGAACCCCCACGTCTCACGACACTAGATCCTAAGTCTAGCGCGGCTACCAATTACGCCACGCGCGCAAGGATTACGGGTGCAAAGGTAATAACTTTTCCGTAATCGTGCAAATATTTTTGCACTAAATTGAATTTTCAATGTTCCACACAAATGCACGAAGCCCTAATTTAGGCGTTTCAACGTCCATTTGATGAAGAGTTTCAAGCACTTTTTCTACGTGACTATCTTCAACAATAGTGATGATTGCCGAAGCGAGTGAAGGCCAAGCGTGAGAGCCATAGTGTGGCTCTCCATTCTTGCTTCCACGCCCTTGTACTTCTTGCCATGCTGTAAATCCACGGCAGTTATTGCGTTCGAGCATATCGATGATGCGCTCGTAGTAGGCTTGGTCAAATGTTATTAATATAGATTTCATGTTGTTGAGAGTTTTTTAGATTTTATTGGCTGATGCTAATTTGCGCATTTTGCGGCGTTGGCGTTTAACTCCCACTGCAGCAAACATACAATACATTGCCGGAACAAAGAATAGAGTTACAAAAGTAGAGAATGTCAAACCACCAATAACGGCAACTCCCATAGGTTGCCACATTTCGGCTCCTTGTCCAGTGCTAACTGCCATTGGAACCATACCAAGGATTGTGGTTAATGCTGTCATTACGATAGGACGAAGACGAGATTCACCACCATTCACCACTGAAATGCGTATTGACATTCCTCGTTCTCGGTTGAGTGAAATGTAGTCAATAAGCACAATGCCGTTTTTCACTACGATACCAATCAACATTATACCACCAATCATAGACATTACATTGAGATTATGTCCTGTGAGGAATAATAGACCGAAAATACCGGTAAAGGCAAATGGGATTGATGTCATGATGATACCGGGGTAAGCATATGATTCAAATTGTGCCGCCATTACAATATATACCAAAATGATGATGAGAATACCTAGTAGCATCAAGTCGGCAAACGATTCTTGTTGGTCTTCATAACTACCGGCAAGTTCGATTGCAATACCTGTCGGAATTTCCATCTTGTCAATTTCGGCTTGTGAAGCAGCTACAACTTCACTCATTGGGACTCCCGATACAACTGTTGATACGGTTATGATACGTTCACGGTCTTTACGCTCAATTGTAGGTGGGGAGTAACGCTCAACAACAGTGCCCACGTCTCTGATTCTGACGGCATTTCCTCCGGCACTATATATGAGGATATTTTCAATGTCCTCAATAGATGTACGATATTCAGGAGCATACATTACCTTGATGTCATATTCTTCTCCATCTTCACGATAAAGAGATGCCGTGCTACCATTGATGCGATTGCGAAGATACATGGCAGCTGTTTGAAGATTCAAACCATATATTGCCAATTTTTCACGATCGAAATCAACTTGATATTCGGGTTGATAGTCGGAACGTGATATTGTGATATCAGCTGTTCCTTTGATGTTTTGAAGCACACGTTTGAGTTGTTGTGCTACAGAGTCGGTCTCTTCAAAGTCATATCCATAGATTTCATAGTCAATGGTTGATTGTCCACTCATGCCCGAACCACGGCTACCACCTACATTTACTTGCACTTTCTTAAACTCAGGGTAGTTTTTGAGGTCGTTACGCATGAGCTCTGCAATTTCAACGATGCCGCGATCGCGATCTCCTGGGTCAACGAGTTTAATATTCATTGACACGATGTGAGATCCGTTATCTTGAAGAGAAGCATAAGTGTTGTCGCTTGAAGCTTGACCGGTAGTGTAATTGAGTACTTCGATTTCGGGATATTTCTCTTTCCATTCATTCGCAAGACGTGCCGTTACTTCGTCAGCAATTTCTACACGAGTTCCAATTGGTAGTTCGAGAGATACACCAAGACGACCGTTGTCGGATGTTGGGAAGAATTCGGTTCCTACAAACTTAAGTAATCCAATTGACACAATGAAGATTACAGTACATATGATAATTGTTGGAATCTTATGACGAACTACAAATTCGAGAGAACGTCCGTAGGCTCGGTCAATAGCATCAAGCCCATTGTTGATTGGAGTAAAGAATAGTTTGTAAAGTTTGCCATGCTTAACATCTTTGCGAAGAAGTTGAGAACAAAGCATAGGAGTAAGAGATAGAGCACATACTGTTGAGATAATCATCATGATTGTTACCATCCAGCCGAGTTGTTGGAACAATACACCTGTCATACCTGTTACGAGTGTCAATGGGAAGAATACGGCAATCAAAGTGAGAGTAGAAGCGATAACCGAGATACCTACCTCATTTGTTCCGTGCACGGCGGCTTGTTTTGGATCGCTACCACGTTCAATATGTGTTGTTACGTTTTCGAGTACCACAATTGCATCATCGACCACCATACCAATACATATTGATAGAGATGATAGAGATATGATATTTAGACTTGTGCCTGTTGCAGCAAGATAGATAAACGATGCAATCAATGAAATGGGGATTGTGATACATATGATTATTGTTGCACGCCAACGACCAAGGAAGCTGAATACAACAATCACCACAAACAATAGTGCATATAATACTGTTTCAACGAGAGAATTGATTGTATTGCGAATGTTGTCGGAAGTATCAACAATAACACCAAGTTTTACATCAGAAGGAAGGCGTTTTTGCAATGATGGAACCATCTCAAGCACTTTGTTTGAGATTTCAACCGAATTGGCACCCGATTGTTTTTGAATGATAATCATCGCACCTTTTTTTCCATCGGTGTGGGTTTGTTGTGCGCGTTCTTCAAGCGAGTCATCAATGCGAGCTACATCTTTGAGATATATATTTTTTCCATTTTGAGAACCTACAACGATATTGCTCATTTGTTCAGGACTGGCAAACTCTCCTTGGACACGCAATGAGTAAGTGTCGGATCCGATATCAAAGTTACCACCTGGTATATTTCGGTTTTCGGCGGCAATCAGTGATGAAATAGTCTCAATAGAGAGATTGTAGGCTTCCAAACGGATAGGATCGACATATATGTGAATTTCACGTTTTGGGGCGCCGGAAATAGAAACCGAACCAACTCCGTCAACACGAGCCAATGGGTTGGCAACGGCATCGTCAAGGATTTTATATAACCCTGGCATACTTTCATTAGCTTGAACTGATAGTAACATGATAGGAACCATGTCTGTGCTAAATTTGAAGATGATAGGGTTTTCGGCATCATCAGGTAATGCACTTTCAACCATGTCGAGTTTGTCGCGCACATCATTGGTGAGGACATCGATATCATAACCAAACTCAAATTCAAGAGTGATTACCGAAATATTTTCACGTGATTTAGAAGAGATGTGTTTGAGGTGTTCCACAGAGTTTAGCGTATTCTCAAGTGGACGGGTCACATTTTGCTCGATGTCTTGAGCACTTGCCCCTGGATAAGAGGTCATCACCATTATGGTGTTGGTCTCAATATCGGGAAATAGGTCAATAGGGAGAGTAGATAGCGAGAAAAGCCCCATAATCGCTACTGCTACAAAGCATAGCGTTGTCATAATTGGACGTTTTACCGCACTTGCATATAAGCTCATGATTGTGAGAAATTATGTTGAGATTATTATGTTTAGAAATTATTTATTAGTCGTTGTTTTTGTAGTGTCGTTATTGACAGCGTTGCCTTGGGCATCTCGCTTGATTAATTCAACTTCTGAGCCATCAATGAGTTGAGCTTGTCCGGTAATGACGACAAGGTCTCCATCTTCAACCCCCGAAATGATTTCGTAGGAGTCGTCAATGCGTTGCCCCAATTCTACCTTATTATAAGATACTTTACCATCTTTACATACATATACATATTTATTGCCTGAGCCTGGTTGTTTTACAATTGCTCTATCGGGAACAACAACGTGTTGTGCTGTGCCGAGATTAATTTCTACACGAGCAAACATGCCTGGTTTAATGCGTTGATTTTTGTTGGCGATACTGATTTCAACAGCAAATGTACGAGAACGGCTGTCGATGGTTGGATGAATGCGTTTAATGCGACCTTCAAAGGATTCATTGGGAAATGCGTCAAATTTCACATCTACAGACATCCCTGTGTTGAGTTTTGAATAGTCATTTTCTGTTACATTAATCATTGCAATTACCGATGGACTTAATTGTCCTACGGTCAAGATTGGAGTGCCTCCGGTCATATCGCCCGGGTCATAGTTGCGTGCTGTTACAACTCCATTGATTGGAGATGTGAGCACAGTATTTTCCATAAGGTTTTTGTATTGGCTTTTTAATGCTTCAAGTTCGGTCAAGCGTTGATCAACTGCTTGTTGCGTTCCAGAACCGATTTCGAGTAGATTCTTTGCTCGTTCATATTCAAGCTTTGCATGATCAAGACGCACTTTTAGTTGGTCGGAACTTGCACCATCAAGAATTACGAGAGTTTGTCCTCGACGTACTTGAGAACCTACGTCAACAAGAATACTCTTAATGCGATTTGGACTTGCAGGAGAAATATTGTTGAGGTTATCAACTTCTACGGTAGCGGTGTATTCTTTTAATTGAGGTACTTCTTGTACTGATACTTTTTTTACATCTACTTTTGGAAGTTCTTCAACAGTTGTAGTTTGTTTGTCGGCAGATTCTTCATTTGAAGAACATGCTACTAATGCAGTTGCTAATGCAAGATAGATTGGTAATTTATTATATATTTTCATAAGAGATATTATTTAGCAGTTGAACATATATCTTTGTATTTAATCTTCTGATGTATATTTGTTAATATTGGCATTTCCCAATAGTAGCTCAAGGTCGCAATTTGCTATGAGATAATTGTAGATAGACTGATAATAAGCAAGACGAGAGCGAGTGAGTGCGAGTTCAGAGTCACGAAGGTCGAGGTAAGATGCAGCCCCGATTTTGAAGCTCTTTTCCATGATGTCATGAGCCTTGTCGGCTTGTTTTACGCTTTCGGCACTTGAGGCTATTTGTTTTACGTTTTTATTTATATTATCAATCGCCAAATCTACTTGCATGTTGATTGAGCGAACAAGGTTTTCGCGTTGCCAATGCATTTCGTTGACTTGAATTTCGGCTTGTTTGATTTTGGTATAACGTTGTCCACCTTGGAAAATAGGGATTGAGAGAGATAATCCTACTGTAGAATATGGGCTCCAGCGGAAATTTTTGAAAGGATTACCATCGGACATTGATGTCCAGTTGTAATTTGCTGTTAAAGCTAATGTTGGATACCAAGCCATTTTTTGCACATCAAGCACATTTTTTAATGATTGTGTTTGAATGTCAAGCATTTTCAAATCTGAGTTTTGCTCAATAGAGCGATTGATTGATAATACATCGTTATACATTGTTTTTTCATAATCGGCAAGTGTGGTTGATGGTTCAAAGGGGATTGCAGCATCCATCCCCATCAATATTGCGATTTGAAGTTTTGCTTGTTTAATGGAAATTTCGGCTTGAAGTAGTTCGGGTTCAACATTTTTTACTGCAACAGATGTGCGAAGTACGTCATATTCTGATGCGGCTCCAAGTTCATGTTGTTTAGTGTAAATTTCGTGAGTTACTTTAGCATTGTCATAATTGTCGAGAATCACTTTGTGCGAGTCTTTTGCAAGTAACAATGCGTAATAAGCCGATTTTACTTGGTTAATTAGGTTTAGTCGAGATTTGCGAGCAGTTTCAACCGATTGTAATATTTGACTGTCGCTTAAATCGAGTGATTTCCATAATTGAGGCGCGATAAGGGGCATAGACGCAGAAAATCCCATTGACCAAGAGTTGTCAAGTCCCATCTTTATGCCACTACCACTTGATGAACTGTTAGATGCAGATGAATTAGTTTGAGTTTCACCTTCGGTGCTCTCTTCACTGTCTTTTGAGGCGCTTGAACTTCCTCCAAGTGCACCCATATTGAGATACATCACTTGCTTTGCAATAGTGCGATTATATTGAGCTCCAAAGCTGATACTGGGTAATAACTGCCCTAAAACTTCTTTTTTAGAGTAATCCAAACGTTTGATTTCCATATCGGCAACTTTGATTGTTGGATTCTCACTAAGTGCAATGGTTATGCACTGGTCGAGCGACAAGGTTAATGTATCGCTAAAATTTTCTTGCGCTAATATAGGGGATGAGGAGCCCAATAATAGAGACAAAAAAGCTACTTTAAGAGAGACTAATTTCATATATATTTATGTAAAACTTAAAATTCGTGCAAAAGTAATGCAAAAGCCTCGTATAATAAATTATAAAATCATAAAAAAAGCCAAAAATGCCATTTAATTGGCACTTTTGGCTCATTTTTCCAAAGGAAGACAATGACGTCTTAATTTATTACACTATATCCGGCATTTGTTAACCCGATTCTAATAGTTTCAATATGGTTGTGATTGAGAGTTTCAAGTTCTATGCGCAGTATGCAACCATTGATTTCGGTGCTGGCGTTAATGCGTTCATGTGATACCGACAGGATATTTCCTCCTAAATCGGCTATGATGTTGCACACTCCCGAAAGTTGTCCGGGCTTATCATATAGGTCAATTTTGAAAGTATAGTTGCGCCCACTTTTTGATAACCCACGAGTGATGACACGACTCAGAGTTGTTACATCAATATTCCCTCCCGATACAAGGCATACGACCTTTTTATCTTTGATAGGGAGTTTATTAAACATTGCAGCGGCAATAGATACGGCACCTGCTCCTTCGGCAACAATTTTGTGTTGTTCAAGTAGGGCAAGAATGGCAGCGGCAATCTCGTCGTCGCTTACTGTAACTACTTCATCAACATATTTGTTACACATTTCAAATGTATTGATGCCCGGTTCTTTGACGGCAATACCGTCGGCAATCGTTGACACTGCCGATAAATGTTGAATTTTACCTTCTTGAAGCGAAGTTGCCATACTTGGCGCTCCCGATGATTGCACGCCATATACTTTTATATCGGGTCGTAATGTTTTAATGGCATAGGCTACTCCTGATATTAGTCCACCTCCTCCGATTGGTACAATTACAGCCTCAACATCGGGTAATTCGTCAAGAATTTCAAGCCCGATTGTTCCCTGCCCGGCAATGACTTTAGGATCGTCAAAAGGGTGAACAAAAGTATAACCCTTTTCATCGCGAAGCTGTATTGCTTTCATGTATGCGTCATCATATACACCCGGAACTAAGCACACTTCTGCACCATAACCTTTTGTTGCTTCAACTTTAGAAATAGGAGCACCGGCAGGTAGGCAAATCAGTGCTTTGATACCATTGTGAGAAGCTCCATAAGCCACTCCTTGGGCATGATTTCCTGCAGAACAGGCAATTACCCCTCGTAACTTCTCTTCGTCGGTGAGTTGTGAAATTTTATAATATGCACCACGCAACTTAAATGAACCGGTATATTGCATGTTTTCGGCTTTAATGTAAATGTTGGCACCAGGGTTGATGCGGCGAGACCATACCAATGGTGTTTTGCGCAAAACACCACTCAATACCTTTTGTGCATTATAGATTTCGTTAATATCAAGATTAGTCATAAGATATTTTTTTATTGATGCAAATTTAGTGAATTATTAAATATTTTGATGTAAATAGAAATAAAAAAGATAAATTAGATTAATTAAAGGCAAAATGAAAGTAAATTAAATATAGTTTGTGGATAAATATAATTCAAAAGGTTGTTTTTCTTGCAAAATGTAATTTTTTCCATTGAAATAGTGCCTATGATTAAATTCTTTTTTTGTATCTTTGTGCTTTCTAATGAAGAAACGGTTAGATTCTTGCATAATTAGGGATTATTCTACACAAATTACATAGACTTAAAATATAATATTATGCCAAAGGTAACAAAAGAAATGGCTCTCGATTACCACCGCGAAGGTAAGTGCGGAAAAATCGAAGTGGTTCCAACTAAACCTTATTCGTCACAAAGTGATTTAGCTCTTGCTTATTCTCCAGGGGTTGCATATCCATGTCTAGAAATAGAGCAACGTCCCGAGGACGCTTATGAATATACCAGCAAAGGAAATCTTGTCGCTGTAATCTCAAATGGTACGGCGGTGCTTGGCTTGGGCGATATTGGTGCTCTTGCCGGGAAACCAGTAATGGAAGGAAAAGCTTTGTTGTTTAAGATATTTGCCGGGATTGACTGCTTTGATATTGAAGTAGATGAAAAAGACCCCGATAAATTTATTGAAATAGTAAAGGGTATATCTCCAACATTTGGTGGTATCAATCTTGAAGATATAAAGGCTCCTGAATGTTTTGAAATAGAGCGTCGCTTGAAAGAGGAATGTAATATTCCGGTAATGCACGACGACCAACATGGCACTGCGATTATTTCGGCTGCCGGATTGCTTAATGCTCTTGAACTTCAAGGGAAAAAGATAGAAGAAGCAAAACTTGTGGTGAATGGAGCCGGTGCGGCGGCGGTTTCTTGCACTCGTCTATATCTTGCACTTGGTATTCGTCCCGAAAATGTTGTGATGTGTGATAGTAAGGGCGTGTTAAATAAAAAGCGTAAAAACCTTAACGCGCAAAAACTTGAATTTGCAACCGATCGAGATATTGATACTCTTGAAGATGCAATGAAGGGGGCAGATGTGTTCCTTGGGTTGTCGGTAAAAGATGTGGTTACTGCCGAAATGGTGCAATCAATGGCGAAAAATCCTATCGTGTTTGCTCTTGCTAATCCTGATCCCGAAATCGCATATGATGTAGCTATTGCTTCCCGTCCCGACTTGATTTTTGCAACCGGACGTTCTGACTATCCTAACCAAATCAATAATGTGCTTGGATTCCCTTATATATTCAGAGGTGCACTTGATTCGGGAGCAACAGCCATAAATGAAGAAATGAAACTTGCAGCAGTGCGTGCTATTGCAAAATTGGCAAAACAACCAGTACCATCGGTTGTAAACGCTGCATATAACATGACTGCATTGAAATTTGGTGCTGATTATATATTACCAAAGCCTCTTGATCCACGATTGCTTACAACCGTAGCTCCTGCGGTGGCTAAGGCTGCAATGAAATCGGGTGTGGCTCGTCGTCCAATAACCGATTGGGATGCGTATTGTGCTAAACTTCGTCAGTTGATGGGATATGACAACAAGTTGATGCGTCGTTTTACTGATGAAGCTAAACAAAATCCAAAACGCGTAGTTTTCTCAGAGGCAAATACTGATAATATGCTTCGTGCTGCAGCATCGGCAGCTCGCCAAGGCATATGTACTCCTATCTTATTGGGTAATGAAGAGATGATTGAAAAACGAGCAGCTCGTCTTGGTGTAAATATCGAAGGGCTTGAAATTGTAAACCTTCGTCATGACCGTGAAGCCGATCGCCGTCATCGTTTTGCTACTATACTTGCCGAAAAACGTCAACGTGCAGGGTTGACCTATCTTGAAGCTCTTGAAAAAATGTTTGACCGCAACTATTTCGGTATGATGATGGTTGAGACCGGAGAAGCCGATGCGTTCATTGCCGGAACATATTCAGGTAGCCACCAAACAGGAGAGATTGCAAAAGAGGTTGTGGGTATTCGCCCAAGTTATAACCACTTTGCAACAATGCATATCATGAATACCAAACGAGGTACATTCTTCCTTGCTGATACAATGATTAATCAGGACAATGACGAAGATACATTGTTTGATATCGCCCGTTTGGCTCGACACTCGGTTGAATATTTTGCACATGATCCGGTAATGGCAATGGTGTCATATAGTAACTTTGGCTCAAACTGTGAGAGCGAATGTCAACGAGTACACTCTGTGGTAGATCGTTTGCAACAACGCTATCCCGAATTGCCTATCGATGGAGAAATGCAAGTGCATTATGCACTCAATAAGAAATTGCGTGATGAAAACTTCCCATTCTCTCGATTGAAAGGAAAAGATGTGAATACGCTTATCTTCCCCAACTTGAGTGCTGCAAATACAGCATATCGCATGATGCTTGAATTGGGCGTTGCTGAGGCTATTGGTCCAATCCAAATGGGATTGAACAAGCCAATCCATTTCATTGCCGTTGACTCGGAAGTGCGTGATATTATCAACCTCACTACAATTGCCGTTCTCGATGCCGCCGTTCTTGAAAAAGCCGGCGACAAAGTAGAAGATAAATAAATTGAAATAAATGACTATAAATAAGAGTCTGCTATTAATAGTGGACTCTTATTATTTTTTTGCTAAATTTGTAAAAAAAATAAAGGAAGCTTCTGTGAAGCCCCTAAAATGTTGAATTTGAAAAACTAAAATGAAAATTAAAAGAGGATATGCTTTATCGGTAACATTATTGTTGTTAATCGCTGTCGCATCTACGGCATGGATGTGTTGTGGGGTGGAATGGTTTGACGATTTGCAATATAAGCGTATGCCGGGCGAAGGTATTGACTTTTGGCTTAGCGAAGGACCTCTCATTACATCTTTTTCCGATGCATGCAAGGCTGTGCCATATCATTTTACGGTAGGCTCTACTCGTTTGCCCAATCTGATTCAAGTGTTTTTTAATCTTGTGCCACCAACGATTGTTGATGTGTTGCATGGGCTGATGATTGCTGTATTCGTGCTTATGGTTGTAGTTGTGACCGGAGGACGAAAGGCTTTACACTCGTTGGGATATGTCGGAGTTGCGGCATTGTCGGTGTGGGTCTTGTTGCCATGGTATGATCATATGTTGCCAAGTGTATGTCAGTTGAATTATGTGTGGGTATCGGTTGCATGTTTGTTATTTATTCGCTTGTTTGAATCAGATGATTTGCTTCCACAGCGTTGGAAATCGTTGCAGTGGGTGGTGGCGATACTTGCCGGATTGATGCACGAGGGATTTACTTTTCCTATTATCGCCGGAGCAATGTTGGTGATGATGATTGATAGGAACGATCGTCGTCGAAGAATGAAACTGACGCTCTTGATGGCATTAGGTGCCATTGCTTTATTTTTGACTCCGGGTATGTTCAGCCGATTGGACGCTCAAGTCAAACCACAAACATTAGGCCACTTTATATGTGCGATAAATGTAAGTGTGTTGCAATTAATATCGGTGTATATATTATTGGCTGTAACTGTATTTACTATATGGAAACGAGGATGGCAATATGTAATGAATTTTTATCGTCAAAATTTGATGTATATTGTCATTATGATAGTAGGATATGCGTTGGCTATAGTAAGTGTATCGGTTAGGCGTGGATTGTGGTTTGTCGAACTCTCAAGTGTTATTTTAATGCTTAAAATGTTGTTTGATGCATATGGTTGGTGGCGACGCCCCAACGTGATATTAGGAACTGTTACGGGTATGGCTATGGTAGTGTCTATTGTAGGGGTTGCTGTGTGGCAATCAAAATTCTCTGAAGAAGTGAGAGAAGTGTGTCGCCAAGTTGAGGCATCGGGTAGTCCAATAGCCTTTGTTGATCTCGAAGACCCTGGCAATGCGCCATGGTGGACATTTAATGTGGCGCAATCGATGGCTTCTAATGGAGGGAATAATGCATATTGCCGACATTTTGGACTTGTTGATTATGAATGTATTCTTATATTGCCCTCGCGTTATAAAGATAAGCCGGTGTCGCAGTGGGATAAGTTTGCCGGTGATGCCGGAGCAATGGGTCAATTCCCTTATTTTGTTACTACATACCCTACAGGGGGACAATTGCAATTGACCTTGGGAAAACATCAATCGGCTGCATCGCCAAAGGATAGAGTTGTGAGTGTGTTGACAACTGAAGATATTGATAAAGGTATGATTCCTGCACATTATTGGACGATGGTCCTTGAATCGGGTGATACACTCTACTGTCATAATATAAACTTATTAGGTCATGCAAAACGACATCGTGAACTCCTATCAATTGATAAGCATAAATATGTGACTAGTCCTAAATAAGCGTTACAAAATTAATACTTATTTATTAGGACAAAATTAATAACTTTTTAGTTACACACAATGG
>JAZSDX010000054.1:0-35250 GCA_045531405.1 Muribaculaceae bacterium
CTCCTTTTTTTGTATTGCTTGTTACTCTACAAATTCACTCTTTGGGGCTACGCGCCCCAGCCGTTTGGCAAACCTGCGGTGTTTTTCATATTTTTATTTTTTTACCGTAAATTTTGCACTTCGGTTTTGAATGTACAAAAAAATATTTGGCAACTCTGCCAACGATAGTCTCTAACAATGAGTACTGAGAAATATACAATCCAAATATCAACAAAAAAAACACCGAGTCGCCATGGCGATTCGGTGTTTTCGGGATATATAATCAAATTGTTTTATTATGGTATCAAGCCATAAGCACGGAACACTTTTTGTATTTTTTCGAGAGCAAAGGTTACTTGTTCTTTAGTGTGAGTAGCCATCATGCTGAAACGTATCAAAGTGTCGTGAGGGGCAACCGCAGGCGAAACCACAGGGTTCACGAAGATGCCTTCTTCAAGAAGATCGCGAGTGATTGCAAATGTTTTCATATTATCACGGATATACAATGGAATGATAGGTGTAGATGTGTTGCCTATCTCACAGCCCATATTACGGAATCCCTCAAGAGCATAATTTGTGATATCCCAAAGATGTTCTTGCAATTCGGGTTCTTTCTCCATAATATCAATAGCTGCAAGAGCAGCCGCTGTTGATGCAGGAGTAATACTTGCAGTAAAGATATATGAACGAGAGTGGTGACGTAGGAAGTTGGTAATTTCTTTATCACATGCGATAAAACCACCGAGCGAAGCAAAAGATTTACTGAATGTACCCATGATTAGGTCAACATCTTTTGTCACACCAAAATGGTCGCATGTACCACGTCCACCTTTACCAAACACACCGATACTATGTGCTTCATCAACCATTACCGTAGCATCATATTGTTTTGCAAGTTCTACAATCTTAGGTAGGTTTGCAACATCTCCTTCCATTGAGAACACGCCATCGGTAACAATGAGTTTCACTTTATCGGGTGCACACTTTTGAAGTTGCTTTTCAAGCGACTCCATATCATTGTGCTTATATTTCAATTGTTGAGAGAATGACAAACGACGTCCCTCTATAATTGATGCATGATCTTGCTCATCCCATAATATATAATCTTCGCGACCTGTGAGTGTCGAAACCACGCCAAGATTTACACCAAACCCTGTTGAATATATCATCACATCTTCTTTTCCAATATACTCAGCGATGCGTGCTTCAAGTTTCTTGTGTAGGTCTAATGTACCATTCAAAAAGGGAGAGCCGGCACAACCAGTGCCATATTTGCGCGTAGCCTCAATTGCAGCTTCCTTTATGCGTGGGTCATTGACAAGACCTGTATAACAGTTCGAACCAAACATCAATACTTTTTTCCCATTGATGATTACTTCACAATCTTGTTCGCTTGATATCGCACGAAAATAAGGATATACTCCTGCGGCTTTTGCTTGTTGTGGTACAGTATATTTTGCAAGTTTAGCTTGTAATAGCTTCATAGTTTATTAATAATATAATATGAGGTTATAAACTATCTGCAATAACTATAGATATCCATCTCATTTTTTGCAGGCTACAAAGGTAGCAATTTTTAACGAGAAAATATACTTTTTTAGCTATTATTTTACACATTCACAACCCTTTTTGTGCAAAAAAATCAAAACGGGGCTTACTTTTCAGCAAACCCCGTTAATATATTTTCGTTTTTTTATTTAATCGTTTACTCCTGCAAGTTCAGGATCAATCATGATGCGACCACAATATTCACATACGATGATTTTTTTGTGCATCTTAATTTCCATTTGTTTTTGAGCCGGAATGCGATTGAAACAACCACCACACGCATTACGTTGAATATAAACCACACCAAGACCATTGCGTGCATTTTTACGAATGCGTTTGAATGCAGCCAAAGTGCGAGCATCAATTTTGGGTTCTAACGATTTTGCTTTTTCTCTGATTGTTTCTTCCTCTTGTCGTGTTTCAGAAACAATTTCTTCCAACTCTACACGCTTTTCACTCAATACATGTTGTTTATCAACAAGAATTTCTTGAGTATAAGCAATCTCATTGCTCTTTGCATCAATCATGCGAGCATATTCGTTTAGATGCTTTTCACAAAGTTGAATTTCGAGTGTTTGGAATTCAATTTCTTTTGAAAGAAGTTCAAACTCACGATTGTTCTTTATTGTCTCAAGTTGTTCTTTGTATCGTTCAATCTTTGCTAACGAATCGTTGATTTTTTCTTTCTCCACATTTGTTTTGTGACGAAGTTCATCAATTTCGCTTTGAAATTTACCGACACGAGTATTCAACCCTTCAATATCATCTTCCAAATCTTTAACCTCCAAAGGAAGTTCACCACGAATAGTTTTAATACGATCGATTTCAGAGAGTAATGTTTGAAGTTGGTAAAGCGTTTTCAAACGTTGCTCTACCGAAAGTGATTCACTTTTATTCTTATCTGTAGCCATTTCTTACAAATAATTTATGGGATTTTTTTCTATATCTGAGTAACAGAATGCAAAGTTAGGAAATTTTTCTTGAATTACACGATAAAAAATATTTTTTGTGCATTGTTCACTCTCAAAATGACCAATATCTATGATAATTATATCATTTTTATAGTCAACAAAGTCGTGATATTTTACATCTGAGGTAATAAAAGCCCCTGCCCCTTGTGAAATTGCAGCCCTTATGAAGGAGGCTCCGGAACCTCCACACATTGCCACACACGACACGTCTTGTTCTACGTCTGAGGTGTTACATCTTACGATTGGCGAGCTAAATGCCTTTTTCACTTGCGATATCAACTGCGACAATTTCAGTGGAGTTGACAGATTTCCTATCACTCCCGAGCCTATGTTTTTTATACCATTTTCCAATGCAATAAATTCATAAGCAGGCTCTTCATAAGGATGAGACGCGATTAGCGCCTGCTCAACTTTGCCTTTTAACCATCTTGGCATAACTACATCAATCCTATTTTCAGGCTCATAATGAATCTCTCCTTGGGTCCCAACAAATGGATTTGCGCCATCTAATGCTCTAAACGATCCTTCGCCCTGGGCTGAAAAACTACAGCAATCATAATTCCCTATCGTGCCGGCTCCGGCCTCAAAAATTGCATTTTTTACAACTTCACAATGTGTCTTTGGCACCATTACCGAAAGCTTCAACAGCTTTCCTTGTTGAGGCTCCAGCGTTTTCACATCGGTGGTAACATTTAATCGTTTAGCCATCTCCCACGACACACCATTCGAGGCATTGTCTATTGACGTGTGGCAAGAATATATTGCAATATCATGTTTTATTGCTTTCATCACACATTGTTCCACCTGAGAGTTACCCGTCAAGCGTTTTAATCCCTTAAAAATAAGTGGATGATGCGAAATTATCAAATTACAACCTCGCCCTATCGCCTCCTCTACGACAGCCAGAGTTACATCAACACAAAGAAGAGCTCCTTTACACTCGGTCGAACGATTACCCACTTGCAATCCACAATTATCATAATCTTCTTGCAATGCGAGTGGAGCAAATGCTTCTAATGCTGATGTTACTTCTGCTATTGTCATTTATTTCTAATCTTATTTTTCTTCTTGAGGAAGGACTACATCAATTGCCAATTCTTTAAGTTGAGCGTCATCAATTGTCGATGGTGCATCAATCATCATATCGCGTCCTGAATTATTTTTAGGGAATGCAATCACATCTCTAATAGAGTCAAGACCTGCAAGGATAGACACAAAACGGTCAAACCCGAATGCCAAACCGCCATGAGGAGGTGCTCCATATTTGAAAGCATTCATCAAGAACCCAAATTTATATTGTGCATCTTCTTCAGTAAGTCCAAGCAACTTAAACATCTTGTCTTGAAGCTGAGCATCGTGAATACGAATACTACCACCACCAAGTTCGTTACCATTGACAATCATATCGTAGGCTGTAGCACGCACTTCACCTGTCGCCGTATCAAGTTTGTCAAAATCTTCGGCATTTGGCGAAGTGAATGGGTGGTGCATTGCATAATAGCGTTGAGTTTCTTCGTCCCACTCAAACAATGGGAAGTCAACAACCCATAAACATGAGAATTTTTGAGGATCACGCAATCCAAGTTGGCTACCCATTTCAAGACGCAATTCGCAAAGTTGCTTGCGAGTTTTTGCCGTAGGACCGGCAAGTATTAAAATCAAGTCACCGGGATTAGCGTTACAACGCTCTGCCCATGTGCGCAATTCTTCTTCAGTATAGAATTTTGACACCGAGCTTTTTATTGAATCATCTTGCTCAACTTTAACCCACATTAATCCCTTTGCACCGATTTGTGGACGTTTCACAAAGTCGGTCAATTGGTCGAGTTGCTTGCGAGTGTATGAAGCACAACCAGGAGCACAAATTGCCCCCACATACTCTGCATCATCAAGCACGGCAAAGCCTTTACCTACGGTCAAATCTTTAATTTCGACAAACTTCATTTCAAAGCGAGTATCAGGTTTATCGCAACCATAATATTTCATTGCATCGGTCCATGTCATGCGTGGGAATGGATCAACAAAGTCAATATCTTTTACATATTTGAAAATATGTTTTACCAATCCTTCAAACATTTGAAGCACATCTTCTTGCTCAACAAATGACATTTCACAGTCAATTTGAGTAAACTCGGGCTGACGGTCGGCACGAAGGTCCTCATCACGGAAACATTTTACAATTTGGAAATAGCGGTCAAAACCACTGACCATCAACAATTGCTTAAATGTTTGTGGCGATTGTGGTAATGCATAAAACTCGCCGGGATTCATTCGTGAGGGCACCACAAAGTCGCGAGCGCCTTCGGGTGTTGATTTAATCAATACCGGCGTTTCCACTTCGATAAATCCTT
Source organism: Muribaculaceae bacterium (assembly GCA_045531405.1). Classification (GTDB taxonomy): domain Bacteria; phylum Bacteroidota; class Bacteroidia; order Bacteroidales; family Muribaculaceae; genus RGIG4079. The sequence continues at coordinate 4,850 of JAZSDX010000054.1, forward strand.
TCTCATCAAGATAACGACGAATCTCAAATGCCATTTTGTGGCGCAATTCAAGATTACGACGCACTGCAGGACGGCGAAGATCAAGATAGCGATATTTCATTCGCAAATCATCACCACCATCGGTATCATCTTCAATTGTAAATGGTGGCACCTCTGATTTGTTGAGAATTTTCAAATCAGTAGCAATTATTTCAATATCTCCGGTAGGAAGATTTGCATTTTTACTTGAACGCTCTGCAACCTCTCCTGTTACTTGAATCACATATTCACGACCAAGATGATTTGCGGCTTCACAAAGAGTTGCATTTGATTCATTGTTAAACACTACTTGCGTCACACCGTAGCGATCGCGCATATCAACAAATGTCATACCTCCCATTTTACGTGCACGTTGCACCCATCCGGCAAGTGTAACTACTCTCCCCACATCTCCAATGCGGAGTTCTCCACATGTATTGCTTCTAAACATATTATTGATTGAATTTATATAACATCTTACTGTTTGAATACTATCTTTTAGCATCCAAACTTATTTTTTTGTAAAGTTACAACATTTCATTGAATTAACTCACAAATTATTGCAACTTTAAGGGAATTTATTGAAGTTCCCTTAATCAAATACGTCTATCGACGAAACTTCATTTTTAATTTTTCCCAAAATGAGACAGGCTCCGACTTTATATGAACATTTTGTTTTGGCTCATATTTATCAAGAAAAATTATAGATGAATGTAGCACTATTGCAATTGTTTTTTCAAAGTTTACTATTCCATGTACTCGCGACAATGATATCTGATGAAACAACGATGTTGACTCAATACTATTTATCACAATCTTTTCATCAATAATCTCAATACCATGTGTTTCACCTACAGAATCAAACAATAATGCCACATCAAGACAATCTATTGATCGTGGCTTTTTACGATACTTTTTATATACTTCTTTAATTACTTCTTTGGTTATCATAAGCTCGTATATTGAAAGATTGCACGACAATTTAAGTGAATATATTCACCCCATTTCACTATATTAACAACAAAGTTATTATTTTTGTTTAATATTATTCAAAAAAAAAGCATGAGTATCCTAAGACACAAACTACGTTAGGGCATATTTCACATATTGCAATAACAGCATCAAATCAAGGCCTTATCTTCAAAAAAGTGTTCGTTATTTTACGAGTACAAAGATACTCATTTTTACGTCATTCAGTCGCTTTTATCATCTTTCCTTGCTTAAAAAACAAAAAATGTGTGGGCACATTATTATGTCCACACATTAATAAATATAGTAAATTCTTATTATCCAAGGAATGCCAAAAGCACACCGGCTGCAGTAGCCGAACCGATTACACCTGCCACGTTTGGACCCATAGCATGCATCAACAAATAGTTAGATGGGTCATATTCCAACCCAAGGTTATTTGAGATACGTGCCGACATTGGCACTGCCGATACACCGGCGTTACCGATAAGCGGATTGAGTTTTTTGTCTTTTGGCAACACGAGGTTAAACAATTTGACAAACAACACTCCCGATGAAGATGCAATGATAAATGCCATGAAACCAAGGAAGAAGATTCCGATTGTTTCCAATGTCAAGAATTCTGATGCTTGAGTCGAAGCTCCCACTGTCATTCCAAGAAGAATTGTCACGATATCAGTCAGAGCATTGCTTGCTGTTTTTGCAAGACGAGTAGTCACTCCACATTCTCGCAACAAGTTACCAAAGAACAACATTCCGAGCAATGGAAGAGCTGTTGGCACAACGAAGCATGTCAACAACAATCCCACGATAGGGAAGATGATTTTTTCGTTTTGCGAAACGGCACGAGCCGGTTTCATTTTGATAAGACGTTCCTTCTTTGTTGTAAACAATCGCATGATAGGTGGCTGAATCACAGGCACGAGTGCCATATATGAATAAGCCGACACTGCAATTGCACCCATCAAGTTAGGAGCAAGTTTTGATGAAAGGAAGATTGCTGTAGGACCATCAGCACCACCGATAATAGCGATAGCACCTGCTTGATCGGGAGCAAAGCCCAATGCCAAAGCAACCATATATGCACCAAAGATACCAAACTGAGCAGCAGCACCCACAAGCATTAACTTAGGGTTAGCTATCAACGCTGTAAAGTCGGTCATTGCCCCAATACCAAGGAACACAAGTGGAGGATACCATCCGGCAGCAACTCCATTATAAAGAATGTTTAATACAGTTCCCTCTTCATAAATACCAACCTCCATACCTGCTTGGAATGGAATGTTACCAATGAGGATACCAAAACCAATTGGCACAAGCAACATTGGCTCAAAATTTTTCTTTATGGCAAGATAGAGGAAGAATATACCAACTGCAAGCATCACAAAATGCTCCCATGTGGCATTATAGAAACCTGTCATTTCCCAAAAGGTCTGCAGGTTACCTGCCATAAATTCAATTAAAGATTGTTGTTCCATATTAAGCTAATTTATTCGAGAGTAATAAGAGCAGCACCTTCAAGCACTGAATCTCCGGTATTTACATTAATTGATGCAACTTTACCATCACGACCTGCGTGAATAGCATTTTCCATCTTCATTGCTTCCAATACAACAACAGTATCAGATGCTTTTACCATATCACCGACTTTTGCTGCGATTGACACAACCACACCGGGAAGTGGTGCTTTAACTTGATGACTTCCAGCTGCTGCAGGAGCTGGTTTTGCTATTACTTTTTCACCACCTTGTGTGCGTGGTGCTGCAGATGGACGTGGTGCAGAAACTACTTTTACTGTTTCTTTCTTTTCTAATTCTACCTTATAAGGAGTGCCATTTACTTCTACTTGGGCAATACCATTGTCAATATCGCCTACGGCTACCTTATAGGTGTTACCATTGATTTTATATTTATATTCTTTCATTGTGGTAAATTTAATTAATTGGTTAGCAATAAACGATTAACGACGAGGAATCTCGCGCAATCCATAAATTTTTGAGCTCCATGGAGAGTAAGCTTTTTTCACTTTGTTGATAGTGAGAATTGTATTCTCTTGGTCGTGAGCATTGAGATGTTCGTGAAGAGCCATTACAATAGCGGCAATTTCTTCGCCCGAGTCATTTTTAGGTGCATCGGTTTTTGCCACGGTTGTAGGTTCTACACCTTGAGAACGCATCTTATTTACTTTTGACACTTTTCCTCCTATTTTGCTTATTGCATAGAAGCATAGGCTCAAAACCAACAATGCGCTAAACACAATTGCCATAGCCATTATAGTGAGCACAACCCCACTTTCATCAAGAATGCGGAAACTTTCTACCTTCTCATTTGTATCTACAATAACATTATTGCTACTTGGTGTGATATACTTATCTCCACCATCACGCACTTCCCAAGCATTTTGATCGACTCCTCCTTTACCATCTGCCTTACGAGCATAAGTTGTGTTTGGAGCAAGATTTACCGGAATAGTTACTTGATCAAGAATTGTTTTTTGATCTGCGTCAAAAATGTAGATTGTTTCACCTGGAGCGATTTTGAAACTGATGTGGAATGTTCCTTTATTGGGTTCTCCATCAGCCCAAAACAACACATGTTGAAGTGCAGGAATTTCGGTGTTCACATCACCAAGAGGCACAGGATAAAGCGTTGGCTTTGTGCTGTCGTTTGTGAGATATACACTTGATATTTCCATTGGAGCATGGGTTGAGTTATACAACTCAATCCAACCATGGCGCAAGCCATAGTCATCAACTACGCTCGAATCGTTTTGCACCATCACCTCATTAATACACAATCCTTTGCGACCTTGTGCATAAGTCGCTGTTGAGATTGCCATTAGGGCAACGAGCATTAATAATAATTTCTTTTTCATAAATCTTAATAATGTCGTCGATTATAGAGGTATATTACCATGCTTTTTAGCAGGGTTAGTAACTTTTTTGGTTGCAAGTTGTTGCAATGCACGAATCACACGGAAACGAGTGTTGCGTGGTTCGATAACATCATCAATGTAGCCATATTTAGCTGCATTATATGGGTTGCAGAACAACTTGTTGTATTCTTGTTCTTTTTCAGCAAGAACTTGAGCAGGATTTTCTGATTCTTTAGCTTCACGAGCATAAAGTACCTCAACAGCACCTGCACCACCCATAACTGCGATTTCGGCAGTAGGCCATGCATAGTTCATGTCACCACGAAGTTGTTTACAGCTCATCACGATATGGCTACCACCGTAGCTCTTACGCAATGTTACAGTTACTTTGGGCACTGTAGCTTCACCATAAGCATAAAGAAGTTTTGCACCATGGAGAATTACACCATTATATTCTTGACCTGTACCTGGGAGGAAGCCAGGAACGTCAACGAGTGTTACCAAAGGAATATTGAATGCGTCGCAGAAACGAACGAAACGAGCACCTTTGCGTGAAGCATTGCTATCAAGCACACCTGCCAAGAACTTTGGTTGGTTTGCTACGATACCCACTGCTTGACCGTTGAAGCGAGCGAAACCAACGATAAGGTTTTTAGCATAGTCGCGTTGAACTTCAAGGAATTCACCATTGTCGATGATAGCACCAATCACCTCATACATATCGTAAGGTTTATTGGCTGAATCAGGAATGATTTCATTCAACGAATCTTCAAGACGATCGATTGGGTCATCACATGGTTGCAATGGAGCTTCTTCTAAGTTATTTTGTGGAATGTAGCTGAAGAGCTTGCGAATAATCTTCAATGCTTCTTCGCCATCTTCAGCAGCAAAGTGAGCCACACCACTCTTTGATGAGTGAACTTCTGCACCACCAAGAGCATCTTGTGTCACATCTTCACCTGTCACAGTTTTCACCACTTTAGGACCGGTGAGGAACATGTAAGAGATACCTTTTGTCATGATAGTGAAGTCGGTCAATGCAGGAGAATATACTGCACCACCGGCACAAGGACCGAGGATACCTGAAATTTGAGGAATCACGCCCGATGCCATAATGTTACGTTGGAAGATTTCGGCATAACCTGCAAGCGCGTTGATACCTTCTTGAATACGAGCACCACCCGAGTCATTAAGACCGATAACAGGAGCTCCCATCTTCATTGCCATATCCATCACTTTACATATTTTCAATGCCATTGTTTCTGACAATGAACCACCAAATACAGTAAAGTCTTGTGCAAAAACATATACCAAACGACCGTCGATTGTACCATAACCGGTTACAACACCATCGCCCAAGAAACTTTTCTTTTCTTGACCGAAGTTTGTACAACGGTGTTTTACAAACATATCTAATTCTTCGAAAGAGCCTTCATCGAGCAATTGAGCGATACGTTCGCGAGCTGTGTATTTGCCTCTTTCATGTTGTTTTTGGATAGCTTTTTCACCACCACCCAAACGAGCTTCATTGCGCAATGCGATAAGCTCTTGTACTTTAGCAAGTTGATTACTCATTACTTTGTATTTAATTGAAATTGATTACTTATTAGGATCTTCGCAAAGTTCAATCAATGCACCGCAAGTTGATTTTGGGTGAAGGAATGCGATATTAAGACCTTCAGCTCCTTTGCGAGGAGCTTTGTCGATAAGAGCGCAACCTTTTTCTTCGGCTTCAGCCAATGCGTTAGCCACGCCATCTTCCATTGCAAAAGCGATGTGTTGAATGCCACCACGACCACCGTTTTTAGCGATATATTTAGAGATTGCGCTGTCTTCGCTTGTTCCTTCAAGAAGTTCGATTTTTGTTTGACCTACTTGAAAGAAAGCAGTACGCACTTTTTGGTCAGCCACCTCTTCGATAGCAAAACATTTAAGACCAAGAATTTTTTCGTAGAAAGGGATAGCTTCGTCCAAACTTGGAACAGCAATACCCACGTGTTCAATATGAGAAATATTCATAATAAATTGATTTATGAGGTTAATTTATTGTTAATTATCACACATTTTCAAGTAAAAAAAAGGCACAATTACCCCTTTCCCACTTCTTTACGTTGCAAATATAACAATTTTATTTGAAAATTAACCTTATATTTTACATTTTAGCGATACCACATTTAGAATACTTCTAATCCCAATCACCCTTATACCCTCTTTTTAACTCCTCTCAATACACACCTATAACACAAAAAATCAGGGAAGTCTCTTAAACAATGTTTTAATTCGAATAATAACTTTAGAGATTTAGACACTATCTTATTTCTAAATAAAATATGGATTTGAGGGAATAGGCTTTTTGCTTTTATATATTTTTCTTATTTTTGCATTACAATACAATACTCAATCGTTTTAACAATTTTACATTATGAAAAATTTAATAATCACAATTAAATCGTTATTCCTTTCGCCTATTCTACTCTTCTATATCTCTATATTACAATCGGAAACAATCATTATGATTAAGGGCGATTTTCGAGCATGGTGTCAATGGAAATCTCGAAAATATTCATGGTTTCAGTTCCTAAATTTATTTTCTGAATACCCTGAATTTAGAAGTATTATCTATCGCAGAATAGGAATTCCTAAATTTTTCATTAGTTGGCTATTCAAAGGACAACAACTTTTATTTATCACTAAAAATCCTATTGATACAGGATTATTAATTCAACACGGATTTTCCACCACTATTAATTCAAAATCAATGGGAGCAAATTGCAAGATATATCAACAAGTAACCATAGGGTATAACGGAGAAAAGGCTCCATCTTTAGGAAACAATGTAACCGTTTGCTGTGGTGCAAAAGTGATTGGAGGTGTAACCATTGGTGATGATGTTATTATTGGAGCCAATGCAGTAGTAGTAAAGGACATCCCTAATCATTGTATTGTCGTTGGAGTTCCTGCAAAAATTATAAAACGAAGAAACTCTATTAACGACGATTGGCAAAAGGTTTAATCAAATTGATTTCAAATATCTTAAAGGGGTGGTCGTCTATTTAATTGATTTGTATACTTCTGCAAAAAGGTAAAATTAGCATTACTGCCGTAATGCTAATTTCTCTGATTCCTCTCGCTCTTATCCTTATATAATCGCTATTTCCCTACCAGGTTGGGCACAAAGCGTCTAATTAGCAATATCACAGGAATTGACACCGCTATTACAATTACATACGACACTATGCCATAAACCAACAATGACATATCATCGGCACCGGTTAATCCTATTTTAGGCAACACCTTTGACGCTGCCAACAAGATAGTGCCATGCACACATAGTATTGTCAACGAATTTTGCCCGATAAATAGTGCCAACTTCTTCTTGCCTACCCACTTATCAAACAATATCGACAAACCCACCAACGCAAACGACATAAGTAACGCATTCATGAAAAAGAAGCCCCAATTACCAAATGCGCCTACCGACATTTCAACATGCGGACAAGCCGGATTTAACGATTCGGGCAAGTTAATAAACGCAGTATAACCTGTAATCGCAAACAACACTACAATAGTCGCAATCAATAGCCATTGCTTTTTAGAATTAAACCATTCTATAATTTGCTTGAGATAGTAACCTGCGACCATAAACACAGTTCCGACTAATGCCATATCAAAATTCAATGGATAGCCATATTTTGCAATCATCGGTTGCACTCCTTTTAGATAATCACACGCCACGGCTCCAACGAGCAAAAGTGCAACGACCACCAAGAGCAACCACTTTTTACTCTTAATTATATTCATACATACCGAGAACAAAATAACCGCCGCAAAGAAACAGGGCAAAAACCATAGCACAGTATATGTACTTGCCATTTCCAACGCATTTCTACTTCCAAAAGCGATATAAAACCAACTACTTTTATCTCCTACACAAAAAATTAGCGCAAATAACAAAAACGGCACATAAATCGTCTTTATCTTTTTAATCAAGAATTCCTTGTTAATCTTTTGTGCTCGATAGGTATATCCCGACAACACAAAAAACAACGGCATATGAAACGCATAAATCCATTGCAACACCCCATCGGGCATTTTCATATGGCCAAATATCACCAATGAGATACCCAACCATTTACACACATCTACATAGTCTAATCTCTTTACTTTTTCCATCTATATTGATATCTTATTTAAACTGATAAACGTTATTTCCCACATCTTTTACCATAAACAATTCAAAATCGCTCCCTATAGGTCGCACATGATACACTCCACTTTCGGTCAGCGTCATCTTCTTTCCTTTTGCATTAGTTAAAACAACTTTTGAGCCGGTCGAAATTTTACACACTAATTCAAAATCTAAATAAGCATTTGCCAAACTGTGTTCGGTAGAGATATTCAATATTGATTTATCATTTACCGTAATAAATGCTTTATCACTCAACACCTTTTGGGCGCCAATATTCGCAAAAAACAAATCATTGAAATTCATCTTTTGTATCACTTCTCCACGAGGATATGCTGTTGAAGCTCCCACATATATTTGCTTTATTTCAGCCGCACCAACAGTGCTTCGCGTCAATAATTTCACATTTTCACTATTCTTATCTTTTGCATCATTTAGCGGATTATAGGCTGGATTTTCATTTAAAATATATAGACGATCATAACCGGCAAAATACCCTAAGCCATTATCAGTGAAATTGGCATGCATCTCAATGTGATTACACCTTGTAGCTTTTACCGATGAATATGGAATCTGACTCTTAAAACTAAAGTTCAAATATCCACATTGCGTGAGATCAATCCACGGCTGACCAATGGGCACATATCCTTCACTCAACCTTAAATCGTTAAAATTATTATGCCACGCATTATAAAGTGTAATAGCCTTGCACTTAATATTCCCCTCGCCTTCAAAGCCTATACTATTAAACACATTGCCATTAATCACCCCTATTATCTCTTTATACTTATCATCAACAGGAGTAGAATAAATCCCAAAGCGACACAACAAGCGTCCTCCATTAAATTGATTTTCGTTTACCCAAATTCGGTCTCCTTTTTTGGCATTTTTCGCCCCCGAAGGCATATCTATATATATCCCATATTCCCCTATAACAAATTGCCAAGTAATCTTACAATATTGTATTCCACAATACCATTCTTTCCCCAACTTGGGCGACAAATCAAACGCTCTATCAAAATATAATACCTTATCTATATTTATATTAGCATTATATACATTACCCGAGAACAAAACACCAACCCCTTTAAATTTATCTGATTGATTATAACCCGTTCCCGCATTATGACGTAAAATACACACATCTAATTCAATATACGACCCCCTCAATTCTATCGCAACTTCGCCTCCTCTATATGCGATAACTCCATCGCAACGTAACTTTTGGGCTTCCCCAAGCACTATTGTTTCATTAGTCAAATATTTCAAATTTTCAAGCACCACCCATGATGAGCCAGCATTTTGTAAAGCTCGATTTATCGCGCCACAATCGTAAGTTACACCGTCACCTTTTGCTCCCCACCAGTGAGCCGACACCTCGCCATTGGCAATGCCGCTGACACTCACATTTTCTCCAAATATTTGATATTTTGGCGCATCTATCATTAATTGAGTCCCTAAAATCTTACCCGAACCCGAAATCGTTCCGCCCTCAAATTTCAACATAGAGCCTGCTGCAAACGTCACATCTCCCGATATTGAACAATCTCCCTCTATTATATACATTGTAGCTTTCGCCCCATTCACCTTGCGATTCAATACTTCACCTTGCGACACTCGTTGCACTCCCATAGCCATTGACACCATTGCAACACTCATCAAAAGCGCAATAAACAAACAAAATCTTTTCATTGTCATAATTCTAAATTAACAACACAAAGATAACACATTATTATTTAAATCCTCAAATATGAATTATGGATAATGCAGCCTAAATTAACTTTGTCACCCTGTCAGCAACTTTGTCAGTTGTTTTGTCACATTCTACAAAACATCAAAACGCGCAATTGCACACTGCTAATCAACATATTACACACAAATAAACCTTTTTGGCACAAGATTTGTTTTATTTGGGAGTCGACGATGAGGTCCTCGTGACACATCACAACACAAAACAAGAATTTAATAATAAAAAAACAATAAAAAATTAAAAAGACTATGGGAAAAATTATCGGTATTGACTTAGGTACTACCAACTCATGTGTAGCAGTTCTCGAAGGTAACGACCCTGTTGTTATCCCTAACAGCGAAGGTCGCAACACTACCCCTTCGGTAGTAGCATTTGTTGACGGTGGCGAACGCAAAGTAGGCGATCCTGCTAAACGCCAAGCTATCACTAACCCTAAACGCACCATCTACTCCATCAAGCGTTTCATGGGCGAAACCTACGACAATGTGGCAAAAGAAGTTGAACGCATTCCTTACAAAGTGGTGCGTGGCGACAACAATACTCCTCGCGTTGACATCGACGGTCGCGAATATACTCCACAAGAAATCTCGGCTATGATTCTTCAAAAAATGAAAAAGACTGCCGAAGATTACCTCGGACAATCAGTTACCGAAGCTGTCATCACAGTTCCTGCATATTTTAACGATTCTCAACGTCAAGCAACAAAAGAAGCCGGTGAAATCGCAGGTCTCACTGTTAAACGTATCGTAAACGAGCCTACTGCAGCGGCTCTTGCTTATGGTCTTGACAAAATCGACAAAGACCAAAAAATCGCGGTATTCGACCTTGGTGGTGGTACATTCGATATCTCTATCCTCGAGCTTGGTGATGGTGTATTTGAAGTAAAATCTACAAATGGTGATACTCACCTTGGTGGTGATGACTTCGACCACGTAATCATCGACTGGTTGGCTCAAGAGTTCCTCAACGAAGAAGGGATTGACCTCCGTCAAGATCCTATGGCACTCCAACGCCTCAAAGAAGCTGCCGAAAAAGCAAAAATCGAGCTTTCAAGCACTACTTCAACCGAAATTAACCTCCCTTATATCATGCCTGTGAATGGTATTCCCAAACACTTGGTAAAAACTCTTACTCGTGCTAAATTCGAGCAACTCGCCGATAGCCTTATCCAAGCTACTATCAAACCTTGCGAACAAGCTCTACGCGATGCCGGTCTTTCGGCAAGCGATATCGACGAAGTTATCCTCGTGGGTGGTTCTACTCGTATCCCTGCTATCCAACAAATCGTAGAACGTTTCTTCGGCAAAGCTCCTTCAAAAGGTGTTAACCCCGACGAAGTAGTAGCAGTAGGTGCAGCAATTCAAGGTGGTGTACTTTCGGGCGAAGTTAAAGATGTACTTCTTCTCGATGTTGTCCCCTTGTCAGTAGGTATTGAAACTCTCGGTGGAGTGATGACAAAACTCATCGAAGCTAACACTACAATCCCTACTCGTAAGAGCGAAACATTCTCTACTGCAGCCGACAACCAACCTTCAGTAGAAATCCACGTACTCCAAGGCGAACGTCCAATGGCTAAAGACGACAAAACACTCGGTCGCTTCCACCTCGATGGCATCGCACCAGCTCCTCGTGGTATTCCTCAAATCGAAGTTACATTTGAAATCGATGCCAACGGTATTCTCAACGTATCGGCTAAAGATAAAGCAACCGGCAAGCAACAAAGCATTCGCATCGAAGCTTCAAGCGGCTTGACCGACGCTGAAATCAAACGCATGAAAGAAGAAGCTGAAGCAAACGCAGCTGCCGACGCAAAAGAAAAAGAACGCATTGACAAACTCAACCAAGCCGACGCTATCATCTTCCAAACCGAAAAGCAAATGAGCGAACTTGGCGACAAAATCCCTGCCGACAAAAAAGCTCCTATCGAAGCTGCTGTGGCTAAACTTAAAGATGCTCACAAAGCTCAAGATATTCCTGCTATCGACGCAGCTATCAAAGAAATCGAAACAGTGTTTGGACAAATCCAACAAGACATCATCAATGCACAACAACAAGCAAGTGGTCAACCTGGAGCTAACCCATTTGCAGGTGGACAACCGGGTGCTAATCCTAATACCGGCAGTGATGACACTGTTACCGATGTAGATTTTGAAGAAGTAAAATAATCTCTCTCAATTCTATAAAATCTATAAAAACATGCAACGAGAGCGTTCTCCATTACCGAGAACGCTCTTTTTTTATAACCATATTCTATTACCCCAAAACCTTATTTTAAAAAATAATTCCCGCAACACCTTACGATGCTACGGGAACAGCCTCACATTATATATATTTCACTATATAATCATTAATCATCAAACGACATTTCTTCAAATCCTTCTGCCTCAAACTCATCAGCATTAAACTCTTCTGAGCCATAGAAATCTTCGTCAATATCTTCAACCGATGCAGCAGCCAACTTAGCATCAATTTTGGCTTCAAATTCTTTTATATCCATCAACTGCACAGGAGCTTTCCCCAATGCCAATGTACACAATGGGTCTTTCAATTTTTTATGAGGAATCATTTCTTTCATTTCAAGGAAGAAAGAACGCTCGGTCATATAGTCAAACATAAATATCAATCGTTGACCTTCATCTTCGATATAATCGCTGAGGATAGTATCTTCCATCAACCACACATCTTCATCCGAACTTGTTCCCATATCCTCAAGAGTAATCTCGGTCTCCTTCTCCCAACTTTCGTCACAAAGGAAGAAAGAACACAACTGATTTTTGTCATACCCTACAGCATCACAAATCGCATTTTTCAAATCGAGGAAAGTGTAATCAGCATCGATTTTTATCTCTCTTTTGAAGTTTTCAACTTCGTCTGAAACCAATCTAAAATTGAATATCATATACTTACCTTATATTTTTTCGTTTTTTACCATCTTTCAAATCACCTTGTGACCCGATTCAAACCAAATCACACTGCGAATATAGAAAACTTTCACGATATAACACAAATATTTTATCATCATTTTCAAAAAAATATTTCAACATATAATTTCAAGTGCAATTCATCTCAAATTAAGACATACCGTGAATCTTAATATCCACCCATTATGTCTGCGATCACAAGCTCTGCAAGTTTGAGCCCAAAGATGGCTGTGGTGTGTGATAATGTGCCGTTGATTGCGATTTTATCATAGGTCATTGAGCCATCTGACCCAACAATGGAGCCTCGGTTGGGGTAAATTTCATCGCTATACACACATTTGAATTTGCGAGAGGGTAATGTTTTATTTTTCTTAAATCGACGCCGTAACGATGCTGCCAACGGGCATCCTTGCACTTTCCAAAATTCAGCCGTAGAGATGCGCGACGAATCTGTTTTCAATGCTGCGCCCATTGAGGCAAATAAGGTTGTTTGCGAATCACACGCATTGAATATCAGCAATGCCTTGTCGGCAAGTGAATCAATTGCATCAATCACATAATCATACTCATTGAGATTAAACTGCCCGGCAGTTTCTTGTGTATATCTCATTTCAAGAGCCGTAACTTGAGCCGAAGGATTGATATCAAGCAATCGGCGTTTCATCACTTCCACTTTTACCCCATCAATGGTTGAAGATGTTGCGAGCAATTGACGATTAATATTTGTAGCACACACCCTATCGGCATCAACGAGTGTAATATCGCAAATACCCGAACGCACAAGCGACTCGGCACACCAACTACCCACACCTCCTACTCCAAATAGTATTACACGTTTTCGCATCACTTGACTCAACACATCATCGCCAAGCAACAATCTCAATCTATTAAATCGCAAATCATCAATCATAATTCTCAGCCATCAATTTAATTACATTCAGTAGCCACATAGTGATGCTCGGCACTACATTCATAGAGTGTGCGATCTATTATTATATGACGATTGGCCATTGTGGCGATACGTGTCATTTCATGCGACACGAGGATTATCGTAGTGCGTTGTGCCAGTTGAGCAATAATTTCATATAATCGGCTTTCAAAATGCTTATCGACATAACTCAATGGTTCGTCGAGCACAAGCACTCGAGGATTTGACACGATGGCACGCCCAAGCAGTGTGCGTTGTAGCTGCCCACCCGACAGCTCCCCAATCAACCGTTTGGCATGTTCCTCAAGCCCCATAAGAGCTATCGTTTCGGCTACTCGCTCATGGCGTTGTTGTTTTGACAACCCCTTTTGCGACATCAAGCCCAATGCCACAACCTCTTCCACTGTGATAGGGAAACGGCTATCAATCTGATTTTTTTGAGGCAGATAACCTATTTCAAGGCTCTCCACGTCTTTACCTTCACTGCGATATATCACCTTGCCACTCGTGGGCTTAATGAGACGAAGAATGAGTCGCAAAAGAGTGGTCTTTCCTCCACCATTCGGACCGGTAATAGCCACAAAATCGCCCTCATTAATTGAAATACTCACATTCTGCAATGCCACATGTTTGTCCCATCGCATTGCCACCGAATCGAGTTCAATCATCTTATTTTGAGGCAATCGCATCGACGATGCGTCTAATTTCGGCTTCCCATTCATAACTTAACGGATTTATTGTTATCATAGTGGCTCCTATTTGGTCGTTTAACACCGATGCCTGTTGTGAATCAAACTCCTTTTGAAAGAAAAATACTCGTGCATTATGATTGCGAGCATTGTAAATCTGTTCTTGAAGTTGCTTTGCCGACAACTCTTTGCCAATCTGCCCTATCGTGATTTGTTCCAAGCCATAGTCACGAGCAAAATAACTCAACGATGGATGCCACACAAGAAATGCTTCACCTTGACTTGATGCCAACTTTGTTGCAGCATAACTGTCGAGCGAATCGAGCGAAGCTGACAACTTATCATAGTTGGCTTGATAAAACTCTTTATTCATAGAATCAATCGCCACAACCACATCAAGCATGTTGTGTGCAATAACCTTGGCATTTTTTACCGATGTCCAAGTGTGAGGATCGGCAGTTGCTACATGATTATGTTCTTCCTCATCTTGACTATGTTCATGAAAATGGCCATGATCATGCTCACAACAATCATGAGTACCCATAATAAAATCAATCCCTTGCGACGAGTCATATACCATCAGCGATTTGTTATTTTGTGCCAATTTTTCAACTAACACTTGTTCAAATCCCACATTCCCCATTTTTATATAGCCTACACTGCGCTCAAGAGTCATCAAATCATTCATTGATGGTTCATAATTTTCGGGGTTAGCTCCATTTTTCAACAGACATATTACACTCATCTTGTCGCCCACAATCTTATCAAGAAAATATTTTTGGGGTTCAAGGCTCACCACAATAGTAGCTTTCCCACTATTCTTTTCTGCGCCACCACAACCTTGCAGCAACAAGGTCATTGCCACAAAAAACAACAGATATACTTTTCTTTTCATCATTTTCTTCTACTTTTACAAATGCAAAAATACCACATTTTCAACAAATATAATTGCAAAAAAGCTCACATTAATCTCTTAAAGTTACGATTTTATTCCATAAACCTCTCGATACAATATTTGTGCAACCTTTTTCAAATCAAAATTAGAGGGCGCATTGCTTGTCATCAACATCAACGGAACTGCCGGAAGACTATCTCCATATGAAGGCTGCAAATACTCAAAGTTAGCATGAGCCTCAAAGCCATTACGTTGATAAAATGTTATGCGACGACGAGCCGGCTCTCCACTATCGACCGGTTCCACCTCAAGCACCACAGGGAAATCAATCTCGCCAACAAACTGTTGCAAAACCGAAGACCCAATACCTTCACCTCGCAATTGTGGATTTATGGCAAAATGTTCAACATAACAAAATTCATCAAAATACCAATAAGAGATAAACCCGACAAAACCCTCTTGGCATACTATTACTTTCAAATTGTAAGCGCTACAATCGGCTTGCAACAAGCGTTTCACGCTCTCCCATGAGCGACGCTCTTCGGGAGGGAAAGATTTGAAATACAAATCCTTCACATCATCGAGCAATTGTCGGCAAATTTTGACATTTCGTAGTTTTATTTCTTTCATTTCTACATTTTTGTTTACAAAATTAGCAAAAAACTCAAAATTTGCATCATATTGCAACTTATAATTTGAAACTATTTTCTATCTTTGTAAAAAGTTATTATGATAAAAACGCAACATAATATAATTTAATCATGTCACAAATTCAACTTGACTCTCTCGACATTAAAATTCTGCAACAACTTATTACAAATGCTCGCAAGCCTTATTTGAAAATAGCCGAAGAATGCGATGTATCGGGCGCTGCTATTCATCAACGCATTGCCAAACTCACCTCTATGGGTATTATCAAAGGATCTGAACTACTCATCGACTCAGCATTAGTTGGATATGACACATGTGCCTACATAGGTTTTTTCCTCAAAGACCCATCTCAATTCAATCATGTAGTCGAAGAGCTGAAGAAAATCCCCGAAGTAGTAGAATGTCATTTCACTACCGGACAATATGATATGTTTATCAAACTCTATGCTCGTAACAACGATCATCTGCTTCACATCATTCACGAAAAGTTACAACATTTGGGATTGTCGCGCACCGAATCGCTCATTTCATTCAAAGAGGTTTTTAAGCGTCAAATACCTATTTCAAACCACATCGACTGATTAAGTGTTATTATATAAATAAACTCTCTAAACAACTAATACTCTATATGAATACTCACGACATTGCAACACTCCTTGACCATGCTATCACCTGGGCACGCGAAGCCGGGAGTGTGCAACTTGAATATTTCAGAGGCAAAAGCCTTAACATTGAATCAAAATTTAACGATAGCGATATCGTTACTACAGCCGACAAAGCTTCGGAACGTGTAATTATCAACCACATTCACACAACTTACCCCACCCATGCCATTCTCTCTGAAGAGATGGGGCATAATGATGCCACAAGCGACTATCGGTGGCTCATTGACCCCCTTGACGGCACTACTAATTTTAGCAACGGCCTACCTCTTTTTTCGGTATCGATAGCCTTAGAATATCAAGGTGAGGTTATAATCGGGGTTGTATATGCTCCCTATCTCAACGAAATGTTTTATGCCACAAAAGGTGGAGGAGCATGGCTCAATGGTACGAAAATCAGTCCATCGGGAAAAAGCAATTTAGGGCTCTCGGTTGTCACCACCGGCTTTCCGGTTGACAAAGATCGTACAAACGACAACAATCTCGACAATGTTGCTCGCATATTACCTTTGGTGCGAGGTATGCGCCGATTAGGTTCCGCTGCAATCGACCTTTGTTATGTGGCTGCAGGCTTCCTCGATGGCTATTGGGAAATGAACCTGCACGAATGGGACGTTGCCGCCGGTCGTCTCATTGTTGAAGAAGCAGGTGGACGATATGCCCCGTTTCGCCACGATCGCAATGTGTCGGTATTAGCATCTACTCCGCTTATTTTTGACCAATTATTCTCATTATTATCAGACAAACCATTTATTTCTCATTAATCATCAAAACAAATCATATCATCACTTGCTTTACATTGGCATTGCATAATGCAATGACTGCATTTACTCATGATTACGTTGATTAGTATTTCAGATTGAACAAAAATAGAGTTCTAAGCTCTAAAAAAAGACAAGAAAACGCAGCATTTATTAAAGTTTTCATCAAGCATTGAAATATTTTTCAAAAAAAAGTTTGTGGGAATAAAAAAATGTTATTAACTTTGCACTCGCAAAAGCCAATAAGGCACGCATTCGGGGTGTAGCGCAGTCCGGTTAGCGCACCTGCTTTGGGAGCAGGGGGTCCCAGGTTCGAATCCTGGTACCCCGACAAAAAGAGAATCACAAAAGTGGTTCTCTTTTTTGTTTTCAATTTCCAATTCTTTATATTACCTTTGCAATCTGAATAAAGAAAATCAAAAAAAATACACATATATATATTATGAAAGAAATCGTATTGAGCGGTATTCGTGCCACAGGTAATCTCCACTTGGGAAATTATTATGGCGCATTGAGTAAATTTGTGAAGATGCAAGAGGATTATGATTGTTTGTTTTTCATAGCTGATTTGCATGCGTTGACTACTCACCCCGATCCAAAAACGCTCCACACTAACGTAAAGAATATCCTTGCCGAATATCTTGCTGCCGGCGTCAATCCCGAAAAAGCTACAATCTTCGTTCAAAGCGATGTGCCTGAAATTTCAGAGCTATACCTATTATTAAACATGCATGTGGGTATCGGCGAATTAATGCGCACTGCTTCGTTTAAGGATAAAGCTCGCAAGGCTCTTGGCATCAAGTCAGACAAAGAAGAAGGAGAAATCGAAAAGGAAATCATTGGCAACGAATCAAATAAACGCGTAAACGCCGGGCTATTGACCTATCCTACCCTTATGGCTGTTGACATCTTAATTCAAAAGGCCAACAAGGTGCCTGTAGGAAAAGATCAAGAGCAACACTTGGAGTTGACTCGCCGTTTTGCTCGCCGTTTTAACTCATTCTATGGTGTAGATTTGTTCCCCGAACCCGAAAACTTCAACTTTGGTGGCAACGCAGTAAAAGTTCCGGGTCTTGACGGCTCAGGCAAAATGGGTAAGAGTGAAGGCAACTGCATATACCTTATCGATGAAGAAAAAGTGCTTCGCAAAAAAGTAATGCGTGCCGTTACCGATGAGGGTCCAAAAGTGCCAAATTCACCCGTTTCTGCTCCAATCGAAAATCTATTCACATTGATGGAGTTGACTTCGACACCCGAAGTGATTCAACAATATCGCGACGCATATGCCGATTGTTCAATTCGTTATGGTGATTTGAAGAAGCAATTGGCTGAGGATATTTTGAAAGTTACACTTCCTATCCGTGAGCGTATCTTAGAAATCCAAAATGACAACGCGTTGTTGGCTCGCGTAATCAAGCAAGGTGCTGACCGTGCTCGCGAACGCGCTGCCAAGACTCTCAGCGAAGTGCGCGAAATCATGGGAATAAAGAAATTCTATTAATTAGAATCATACTACTACATATTCAGAGTGTTGCAATACAGTTGCAACACTCTTTGTTTTTCACGACGAAATCCCAATTTGCGTCAATAATTAACACTTATTTACATACCTGCAACATTATTTAATCTAAAAAATATGTAAATAAATCTCAAAAATAAAAATTTATTTTTAACTTTGTGCGAATTATATATTGACATATTAGTATCTATACGAAACGTCATAACTAACAAGAACAATTAATTTTTAAATCTAATAATAAATTCTATGAGTTTCTTTACTAAATTATCAACAATTAAGAAGGCCGCTTTGGCAGCATTCTTTATCACTTCGCTTGGTGCGTCGGCTCAAATCGACATGTACGAAGTGGGTGATATGGGTTTTATCCGTACACCAATGGAAACGGCTAATGGCATTATCGTTACCAACAACCGTTATTCTGAAATCTACACTCTTAAAGACAACACTTTGACTCCTATTTTGAGAGCCAACAACTGTGGTCTTTACACTAACTTGAGCAAAGATGGCAAATATCTCGGCTTCAAAAGCTTTGATGCTCACGATTATCAAGCCCCTGCTATTCTTGATGTAACAACAGGTGTAGTTACAGTTCTTGAAGACTATGTGTGGGAATGTGGTCAAGTATCATTTGCCGACGATGGCACAATGGCTTATACAATGGGGAACAGTCTCATTATCCGCAAAGGCAACTTCCGTAAAGCATTTGACCTTGGTTTCTATACAAACATTGCCAACATTTCTCCCGACGGGACACAAGTAGCTTATAGCAACATCGATGGTCGTTCATTCATCATCAATGTTTCCACCGGCGCAAAAGAACAAATCAATGTTATCGATGGTTATCGTGCAACATGGTCGCCCGACGGTCAAAAAATGGTTATCCAAACCGCAACAGGCGGTGCTATGGTTCGCGACAACGCTTCAAAACGCGTATTTGACCTCGGCAAAGTTGAATCAGTTTCTTGGGCTAACAACTCAAACGAGTTGATTGTTACTCGCGTTGAACGCAAAAATGAATTTGAAATCACAAGCAGTGCAATCAAACGCGTAAATTTCGATGGTTCTAACGAAATCACCCTCGTAAACAGTTCAAGCAGTCTTCCGGTTGATGCAATTCTTACTTCAGATAATCAACTTGTAATTCCTTACAAAACCGGCGCAAAACGCGGTCTTGCAATAAAAGATCTTCGCACCGGCATCACTCCATTGGCAGCATCAATCGCCGACAATTCTGTAATTAATTTAGGCTCTGAAAACGTTTTCGGTGGTCGCATCTCTAACCCTAATGATAATCCTAACATCAAACCAAGCTTAAAACCTGCTGAAGGTACTATTGGAGAGCTCGACATTCCTTACTTGAGCCAAGTTTATGACTCTCCTGCTGTTAATGGTTGTACAAAACACGGTTATGTAACATGTGCTCCTACTTCTGCTTGTATGCACCTTGGTTACTATGATTTGCTACCTCAAAAAACAACAACTCGTCGTTCTGGTGGCTCTATGGGTACTTGCACTCAAATATATGCACACGCTATTAGTGCTGTATTTACCAACAAAGCCGGGTCTAAAACATTCAGCGAAACAGCATACGGTAATGGTTGCTATAGCGTTCCCGGTGGTTATGGTTATATGTGGACCGGCGACAACTCTCCCGGTGGTGGTCGTATGGGTACTTTTTATACTCTCAATGGTGCGACCTCTGCATCTTACTGTTGGACAGCATCTACATCATGGAGCCAATTCTGCTCAGAAGCAGCTTCAGGTCGTCCTTATCCATTATGTATCGCTCTTGACTCAGGTGGTCACTTGATTCTCGGTTTCCGCACAAACCAATACTTCCGCACATCTGAAGGTGGCTTCGTAGCTCGCAATGGCTGTTTCGTGTGTCATGACCCTTACGGAGACTGTAATGATAGCTATTGGGCTGACGACGATGGTCAACACTCTTCATACGACTGGTTAGGCTACAACAGTGGTCGTGCTAACATTGGTACTTGGTACTGGTCAATCAAAGTTGGCATCCCTTCAAGTGCAAACCCTGGCACAACAACTGAAATTGGAGTTAAATGCGACCCCGAAAGTATTACACTTGAGGGCGAAGTAGGCTCCACCGAAACAAAATATGTTGACGTAAAAGTTACCGGTACAGGTCTTTCTTCAGCTATCGCAGTCGCAAGTGCAACTTCAGCTATCACTCCTACTAAACTTGACGGCTGGAACGACCTCACAGGTGGCACTCTACGCCTCACTCTTAACACCAACTTCTCAAAAGGTGCCGGCACTTATAACAGCTATGTTGCTGTTCAATCTACATCTACTTACCGCGTTGAAATCGCCACAACCGTAACTCTCACCAACCCTGCCGGTAGCACAACTACTCCTACTATCTCAGTATCTCCATCAAGTGCTTCATTGAATGCAAAAGTTGGCGAAACAGCTACTCAAGCAATCACTGTTACAGGTGCTGATTTGACAGGCAACATCTCAGCAACCCTTTCAGGTGATGCTGCATTCTCAATCAACAACACTTCACTTGGCACTTCAGGTGGTACAATCACCGTAACATACAAACCAACTGCAGCCGGCACTCAAACAGCTACTCTCACATTGGCTTCAGCAGGTGCTACTTCTAAAACTGTATCATTGACAGGTACTGCAACTGCAGCAGGTTCAAGCGAGCCTTCTACTCCATCTGTTTCTGTTGGTCTTACAAAAGTATGGCAAAACACTTCAAGCGTTCCCGGCACAAACAATGGTGGAGACTATCGTTTCGCAGGTGTTTCTAATGGCAAACTTCTTGTAAACGACAAGGCGAACAATAAGATTATCGAAATGACTGAAACCGGTCAAGCTGACTTTTATGATCCATCTGCAGCTATCACTGCTAACTATGGTCAAGTTCTTGGTACTGCTATCGGTTGTGACGATGCCGGCAATATCCTTGTAAACTCAGGTTTCTCAGGTGCAACTTCAGGCTCTAACTTCACTCTTATCTCAGCCGACCTCCAATCAACTTATAAGATTGACTTCAGCACTATTGAAGGTTACACTGCTGCTCGCGTTGACCAAATTGGTCGCATCCGTGGTAATATGCTTTCAAGCGAAGGTGGTTACGTATTCCTTGCTCCAAACGGCGGCACAACAGTACTTATTGCTAAAATCGCTAATGGTGCAATCGTAGCAGATTACTCACAAGTTTCTAATGCAACAGGTTTGACTAACACTACTTCATTCATTTGCCAACCTGCATTTGAAACTGTAGCAGAAATCGATGCTCTTATGGACGACAACAACGACCTTTCAAATGCATTCATTCTCCGTAGCCGTGGTCTTCCTACCGGCATCTATGCTTGGAACACCGACAACTCTGCAATGGTTACCGCTTGGTCGTTCACTACTGCAACATCTGAAGGCTACACAACTACAAAAGCAGGTGTTGAAGGTTTTGACTGGTTCAAACTCAACGACAAATCTTATTTCATCTTGCCAATGACATCGGCTGGCAGTGATGCAACTCGTGGTTCTTACTTCGGAGTATTTGACGAAGAAGGTAATGCCGTTGCTTACTGGACAGAAGGTGAAAAAGCAACAGGTAACGCATGTATGGGTAGCTTCATCGCTGTTCCAAGAGATGAAAATTCAGTATTCATCTATCACTTCGTTCCTGCTACAGTTGCTGAAAAATTCATCTTCGCAGTTGCGACTACAGGTGTGAATGGTGTAGAAATCGAAAACGTTGATGCTCCTGTTAAGTATTACAACCTCCAAGGTGTAGAAGTTGCTAATCCTTCAAATGGTATCTTCATCAAGGTTCAAGGCAACAAAGCAACAAAGGAATACATTAAGTAATTGAAAATAGAAAATTATAGTAAATATAGTTACTATAAATCAATCACAAGTGAGCAATCCACATGGGTTGCTCACTTTATTATATTAATCCATTCCATAGTAACAATAGTGACTTAGCCACTATAACTATATCCTTTAACTATACCCTTTAACCCCTTTCATTTTTAATTTTTCGCCAAATCACATTGTTATTTAGCAAATTATTACTAATTTTGCATCCGATTTCACAGAAGCATTATTGATGCTATGATAATCAACAAATAATAAAACTCTTTTATTAGGAAGGGGGTTAAGTTCTCATAAGACAGATATAACTAAAATATCAACTTTAGCATTTCAAACATTTTTTGTAAAAAGACAAGAAATGAGATAAAAAAGTTTTGTCATATAAAAAAGTATGCGTAACTTTGCCCCGCAAAACAAAAAACAGATAATAACTTAAAAAACAATTATAACAAAATGATTATCGTACAAGTAAAAGAAGGCGAAAACATCGAAAGAGCTTTAAAGAAATTCAAACGTAAATTTGAAAAAACCGGCATTGTAAAAGAACTCCGTAGCCGTCAAGCATTCCAAAAACCATCAGTGACTAATCGTAAAAAAATGATGAAAGCTGTTTACGTACAAAAATTACGTTCGGTTGAAGAATAATTAATTTTTTCTCTAAATTTATTTGGAAAATTAAAAAGAAAAGCATAAATTCGTAGCTACAGAAACTGATTAACGGAAATATCCGTAATCGTAGCTCAACGAGATATGCTAATTAGTTCTTTCTTAACATATATACGGTGTGAACTGAATCTTTCGGTTCACACCGTTTCGTCATATCAGCATGATCTTGAGCAATGGCGAGAATTTGCGACAGGTGGAAAAATTGACACATTTAACCCTATCGACACTACGCCAAACGACCTTCGAGTATGGATTGCACATTTGGCTTCAAACGGAATGGCTCCTCGCACGATAAGAAGAAAAATACAATCTTTGCGTGCTTTTTATCGCTACTTGAATCGCTATCATAATGTAAAAAACAATCCTGCCACCGAACTGCCGTTGGCTCGAGGAGAGAAAAATCTTCCAATATATATACGTCAAAGTGAAACACAATCAATGCTAAATACATCATGGGACAACGATGATTATATTGCGGCGCGCGATCATCTCATCATGCTTATGTTCTACTCCACCGGAATGCGTTGTAGTGAGCTCGAGACATTAACCGATGTAAATGTAGATTGCACTCGTGGCGAACTAAAAGTGCTCGGTAAACGTAATAAAGAAAGAATCATTCCTTTTGGCAATGAAATGCGTGAAACAATAAACATATACCGAGCATTGCGCGATGACATTATAGGGGAAACTCCCGAACGGTTTTTCACTCGTCCAACGGGCGAGCCTATGTATCGCAAACTTATATACAATATTGTTCATAGAGAATTATCAGCATCCGGCGTTCACGCATCACGCCAAAGCCCACACGTGCTACGCCATTCATTTGCGACAGATATGCTCAACAACGGCGCCGACTTAAATGCTGTGCAACAATTATTAGGACATCAATCACTTGCTACAACGCAAGTATATACTCATATAACATACCGTGAATTAAAACTTAATTATCAACACGCACATCCACGTGCATTAAAAAAAGGAGGATAATATGGAAGTAAAAATTAAAGCCATCCATTTCGACATCGCTGAAAAACTTGAACAGTTTATCAACAAAAAAGCCGACCGTCTTGCTCGTAAAAATGAAGATATCGCAAATGTCGATGTATCTCTCAAGGTAGTAAAACCCGAAAGCGCAATGAACAAAGAGGCAATTATAAAAGTAACCGTACCTCAACACGACGATATAGTAGCCTCTAAAACAGCCGACACATTTGAAGAAGCTATCGATATGTGCCTCGAGGCAATAGAACGTCAACTCGAAAAGAAAAAAGGCAAAAAATAAACAATATTTCAATTAACATAACCCAAGTCCCCACCCCAAAGGTGGGGCTTTTTTATATCCCTACTTTTTTATATATTTGCACATTAATTAATCAATAATTATTCTATGAGCGTCAATAGCCCTAAAGATGTAATCGAATCGGCTGTAATAGTCGGACAAAATAAAGTTAAGTTAAGTAGTGGCAATTATGGAAAGTTTGCTATTCTCTCAATGCTTGCTGGTGTATATATTGCCTTTGGAGGAATTCTATCTTTAACTATAGGGTTCGGATTTCCCGAAATCACCGCCAACAATCCCTCTCTACAAAAATTATTAAGTGGCTGTATGTTCCCCATAGGATTGATATTGGTGGTGCTTCTCGGAGCCGAGCTATTTACCGGCAATAATGCTCTATTAATACCGGCTTATATGAAAAAACATTATGGAGCATGGGCTATCATTAAAAACTGGACTTTAGTGTATTTTGGCAATCTCATCGGTGCATTGGCGTTTACATATTTTTTGGTATATCAATGTGGGCTGACTGCTGCCGATCCTTATCATAGTGCAATCATAAAGGTGGCAGAGGCAAAAGTATCAATGTCATGGGGAATGGTTTTCCTAAAAGGCATTGGTGCAAACTGGTGTGTGTGTCTTGCCGTGTGGTTAGCGTTGTCGAGTCGCAGTTTCGTTGGCAAAATGCTTGGGTGCTGGCTCCCGGTAATGGCATTTGTAGCTCTTGGTTATGAGCACTCTATTGCAAATATGTTCTTTATTCCTCTTGGCATAATGGAAGGTGCAAATGTGGAAATATGGCAATCTATCACAACCAACTTTATTCCTGCCACATTGGGAAATATTGTTGGAGGAGCATTATTTGTAGGTTGCGCCTACGGATATGTCAATTTGTCAAAAAATAGCAACTAAATCCCTATATTTTAGAAAAATTTATTGCAATTGTGCTTTTATATGAAATAATAAAGCAGTAACTTTGCACTGCGAAAAAGAAAATAAATTTTATTCACTTTATAAAATAAAGCAAAATGGTAAGTTACAAAGAGTTAGGCTTGGTAAACACTCGTGAAATGTTTGCTAAAGCAATCAAAGGTGGATATGCTATCCCCGCTTTCAACTTCAACAACATGGAGCAACTTCAAGCAATCATCAAAGCTGCTTCAGAAGAAAAATCTCCGGTAATCCTTCAAGTATCTAAAGGTGCTCGTAACTATGCTAACGCTACACTCCTTCGCTACATGGCTCAAGGTGCTGTTGCTTATGCAAAAGAACTTGGTTGGGAAAACCCACAAATCGTTCTTCACCTCGACCACGGTGATAGCTTCGAGCTTTGCAAATCTTGTATCGACAGCGGTTTCTCTTCAGTTATGATCGACGGTTCACACCTCCCATACGAAGAAAACGTAGCTCTTACAAAACAAGTTGTTGACTACGCTCACCAACACGATGTAACAGTTGAAGGTGAACTTGGTGTACTTGCAGGTGTAGAAGATGAAGTAAGCTCTGACCACCACACTTACACTGACCCTGAAGAAGTTATCGACTTTGCTACTCGCACAGGTTGCGATAGCTTGGCTATCTCAATCGGTACTTCTCACGGTGCTTACAAATTCACTCCAGAACAATGTACTAAAGACGAAAACGGCAAGCTCGTTCCTCCTCCTTTGGCATTTGACGTATTGAAAGCAGTTGAAGAAAAACTTCCCGGATTCCCTATCGTACTTCACGGTTCTTCTTCAGTTCCTCAAGACGAAGTTGAAACTATCAACGCTAACGGTGGTGCATTGAAAGCAGCTATCGGTATTCCAGAAGAATGGTTGCGTGAATCAGCTAAATCAGCTGTTTGCAAAATCAACATCGACTCTGACAGCCGTCTTGCTATGACTGCAGCTATCCGCAAAGTATTCGTTGACAATCCTGCTGAGTTTGACCCACGTAAATACCTCGGTCCTGCTCGCGACAATATGGAAAAACTCTACAAACACAAAATCATCAACGTGCTTGGTTCAGCTGGTAAAGCATAATCTTTCCACAAGAATAATAGTAAGCGAGGTTGCCGTTTGGCAACCTCGCTTTTTTGTTGCAGTTTTTAGGATTTATAGGGTCATTAGGGTCGTTAAAGTTGCTAAGACCTCTAACGACTTGGGATACTTTTGCGTTAATCAACATAATAAAGTTAAAACCTTTCATCTTTTTATTTTGTTTCCACAACAAAATATTATTGTCATTGATTTTGACTAACTTTGCACTATGAATAAAATATTACTTCTCATAACCATTATATTTACCTCGTTGTATGCGTGGGCTTTGGATATTCCCAAGGGTACATTTTATTTCGACAATTCGCTGACTCAATATAGTCAAGTGAAATTTGTGTATGGTAGCGACTCGCGAACCGAGACTTATGTGGCGTCGATGACCAATGAGGGGAATAATATATGGAGCATTACTTTTTCTGAAACTATAAGCGACATGTATCGTTATACATTTGCCAACACACATCTTGCCGACGGAAAGATTGACAAAACATTTTCAACCGTCAAAGAGGAAATTAGCAAAACATATAACGAATATCGCACTGCCACTACCGATAAAACAATTATCGTCGGTGGCACTTTTACACCTCAATCGGGCGATAATTGGGCTCAAGGCGATTGGGTCACACCAAGCACAGAAGGCAGTGGTTATTCGGGCACTCTGCCAGTGATGTTTATAAACACCGACGGAGGTGTTGCTATCACCTCTACCGAGGATTACGTTTCGGGCACATATTATATCGACAACATGGGGATTGATGAGATTGAATCGATTGCCTCGCCCGATAGCGCATTTGCCCTACAAATTCGAGGAAGAGGCAATTATACTTGGAAAGACTTCGACAAGAAGCCCTATCGCTTGAAATTCGATAAAAAAGCCTCTCCTCTTGGCATGAATAAGAGCAAACACTTTGCCCTACTCGCTCATGCCGATGACCAAATGGGGTTTCTTCGCAATACCGTAGGGTTTGAATTAAGTCGCCGATTAGGTTTAAAATATACTCCTGCACAACAACCAATTGAAGTGGTGTTAAATGGAGAATATATAGGTTTATATTTTCTCACAGAGACCGTGCGAGTCGCCAAAGACCGTGTAAATATCGTAGAGCAACCCGACACTACCACCGATGCAACAGCAATCACAGGTGGTTGGCTCGTGGAAATTGACAATTATGACGAGAGTAATCAAGTAAAAATCACCGAAGGGAATGGAGAAGTCATTCGTTTCACATATAAGACCCCCGAATTATTATCCTCTCAACAAGAGCGTTATCTGCGCACACAAATGGTTGCAATAAACTCGGCAATCTATTCAACCGACAAAACCTCTGAAACTTGGGAGCATTATATCGACATTGATTCGTTAGCCCGTTTCTATATAATACAAGAGATTATGGACAATGCCGAGTCGTTTCACGGCAGTTGCTACCTACACAAAGATCAAGGAGCTACAAAATGGATTTTTGGTCCTGTATGGGACTTTGGAAACTCATACCGACGGAGTAATGGTTATTTTATCTACCAATATCCCCCATTCGGACAAACTTGGATAGGCGAAATCGCAAAGTATCCACGTTTTCAGCAAAAGGTGGTGGGAATATGGAAGAATTTCAAAGGAAACAACTACGATGGGCTACATGACTTTATTGATGATTTTGTATCACAAATTGCGACAGCATCGCAATACAACTATTATAGATGGCAACAATATAGCAATGGAGATATAGAATGGGCGAAAAACGAGTTTGTGAAATATCTCGACAATCGCATTACTTGGCTTGTGAAGCAATGGGGCGACGGAGTGGGTGTAGAAAACGCAGAAAGCAACAACGATATAATCATCACTTCTCCAGTCAACGGCTTGATAACGATAGCAAGCAACTCCCCTATTGCCTCTATAATCGTAAGCGACATTTCGGGCAAGATGACACATTCATCAAGTAATGCAGGCAATGAATCACAAATAGAATGCAATAGTGGCATATATATCGCAAAGGTTACAACCGAGGCATCAACTACGACAAAAAAGATTGTAGTAAAATAATGGCAAAAGCATAAAAAGCATATATTTATCGTAATAAAACGGAGTTTTGTCTAAATAAGCTCACTTCCGTTTTTATTTTTACGTCATTTTTTAGTATCTTTGACCTATGATGTCGTAATGTGCACATATATAATATTAACCATTGACAATTATAACTAAATCAATTACCTATATGAAAAAATTTTTACTCTTATTTGTTACTGTTGTAGCAGCATTTTCTCTTAAAGCGGTTAACCCATCGGGAACACTCCCGGTGATTTACATCACAACTCAAAGCGAAATCACTTCAACCGAGAATTACATCAACGCTGTATTCTATATTGATGCAAAATCATCGGGATATGCATCATTTGGCTCAGCTACAAGCCAAACTGCTATGAAAATACGCGGACGTGGTCAAGCATCATGGACCGACTATGAAAAGAAACCATATCGTTTCAAACTCACATTAGGCACTCAACTCCTTGGCATGAGCAAAAGTAAAAACTATGCATTAATGGCATATGCCGACGACCCTCACGCATTTCTTCGTGCCACTACTGGATATAAAGTGAGTCAATTAATGAACCTCGCTTACACTCCCAACCGCCGCGCAGTAGAACTTGTACTTAACGGTGATTACAAAGGATTATACTTTTTGACTGAAACTGTGCGTATCGACAAAGATCGCGTTCCCATTACCAAACAAGATGACAACGCTACCGATGCAAATATCATTACCGGTGGTTGGCTTCTTGAAATTGACAATGTTGACGATGCCGAACAGGTGTCAATTACCGAAGGAAATGGAGCAAAAGCACGTTTCTCTTATAAAGATCCTGAAGAATTGTCTTCACAACAAGAATCATATCTATTGGGACAATTAAATGCAATGGATAAAGCCATTTATGCTACTGATAAAAATTCAACTGCTTGGCAAGAATATATTGACCTCGACACTCTTGCCCGCTACTATATCGTTCAAGAAGTGATGGACAACCACAAGGCTTTCAATGGCAGTACATATCTATACAAAGATCGTGGCACTACGTCAAACTGGAACTTCGGTCCGGTATGGGACTTTGGTGATGCGTTTATGCGTGATGGTCAACAATTCATCTACCAAAACTCGCCCAAGACTCCTCAAATATGGATTGCCGAGATTGCAAAATACCCTGCATTCCAATCAAAGGTTAAAGAATTATGGCCAACATTCTATAACAATCAATACCCCACTATCAGCGCATATATTGATAATTTCATCACATCAATCAGGAGTGCAGCTGCTTGCGACGTGCAACGTTGGCCTCAATATGGCACAACCGACCCGGCAGCAAAAGCCACAGAATTCAAAGCCCTTCTTGAAGCTCGCGTGAAATGGCTCAATGAACAATGGACCGGCACTGGAATCGAAAACATTGAGCTAAAAGAAAATGCACCAATTGAATATTATAATCTCCAAGGCATCAAAGTTGAAAATCCACAAAACGGTATTTTCATAAAAGTGCAGGGTGGGAAAGCGACAAAAGTCATTAAATAATTGGATTAATCACTATTGCAATATGAGAGCACAAATTGTGCTGTCTAGTCCTGACATAGCGTTACAGTAAAAAGTAACAAAAAATGGAAGAGACTAAACACAAGTATGTTAAGCGAACGCAACGCGATTATTCAATGCCTTTTAAGTTGGCAGTAGTACAAGAAGTAGAGCGCACCGGAAT
>JAZSDX010000053.1:0-80760 GCA_045531405.1 Muribaculaceae bacterium
CAATGGAGCATGCTCCATTGTGTGTAACTAAAAAGTTATTAATTTTGTCCTAATAAATAAGTATTAATTTTGTAACGCTTATTTAGGACTAGTCAATTATATAGGAGGCTGCACCTAAAGGAATATATGCTGCCCCCTATATTTAAATTTTAGTGTTTATTTCTTTACTTCTTGCATCCACTTTCCATCAACCAATACCATATCGAATTTTTGAGTGTCGGTAGAACCATCTCCATAAGTGACATCGTATTTCACTTTTGCAGTTTGTCCATCTTCTGCAATTTCTTCACTCACGAGTGTGTATGATTCAATGCCACCTTTCTTTTCCATTTGTTTCTCACCTTTTTCTTTGAACATAGACACATACATTTGTTTTACTTGTTCAACTTCTTCGGGTGTTGCATTCTCACTCATTTTGATTGTTTCAACAAAACCTTCATAATCTTTAGCTTTGATGAGTTCAATACATTCTGCTGCTGCACCTGCTGGAGTTGCAGAATCACCACCACATGATGTTGCCATTAAAGCAAATACACACACTAATGCTAAAAATACTTTTTTCATAATTAAATTGTGTTTAAGAGTTAATAAATAGGGTTAGTAAATAAATATTGTTTTAAGTTTATCATTATGATATATATCTGACGGCATTATATAGTCATTTGTCATTCCAGGCACATTAATTGAAGTTATTCGTCCTTGTGCAAGATTAACACCAATTTTTTCATAAATAAGCTGTAACAATTCTGTACAATATAGCTTAGTAGTATCGGATAAATCATAATTGTGGTCAAATGGCACTTTTTGCTCAACCTTTTCAATAGCCAATTTACTTAATAGACTTCGTTGGGTTGAGTCTAAATCCATTCTCATTATTTCGCCCTTGACAGCAGCCTCTGGTGAAAAAAATTTATCTATTCGTTCCATTACTATTAAGTCGTAATCAGGAAGTTTTTTGTTTTCTCCGGGAACAGCGTGAACTACCATCATTCCACTATCGCATTCCACGATAATTCCTACATGTGAATATTTACCATCAACATCGTTAAATAGAACAACTTCACTTGCCATGCTTTCGCCTCTACGAAAAACAATATCTCCTTGTTGAATTTTTTCTATTGGGATTTGCGGTAACGATTGTTTCACTGAGCCATTACATTGAACCATCATCATTGAAATGACAACTATTATACTTGAATTTATATATCGATATATCGCTTGTCGCATCTTGCAAAAATTCAATCATTACAAATGACAGCACTCGTTTCTGCGAATTTAGTGAATATTTATTATTATTCCTAATGTTTTAATTAAATATTTATAAAAAATATTGGCACAAAAAAATAAAGCCCGAGGAGAAACCTTCGGGCTTTATTTGCCTTAAATCTCAATTTATTTATTTCACAATAACTTTAGTTACTATTTCATCAACACGCACAAGGTAAATTCCTGCTTGGCATGAAATATATGCCTCATTTTGGCTAATCATATTTCCTTGCATGTCATAAACTTCGATTGATTGTGCATCTCCCAAAATCTCAATATAGCCACCGCCTGCTACAACTGTTGTTTCTGTTGCTTCTACATCTTCAACACCTGTAAGAGCTTTCACTTCAAAGGTGTA
The DNA here is from genome assembly GCA_045531405.1 of Muribaculaceae bacterium. GTDB lineage: Bacteria > Bacteroidota > Bacteroidia > Bacteroidales > Muribaculaceae > RGIG4079. The sequence goes on from JAZSDX010000053.1 coordinate 1,625, forward strand.
CATCGTAGCAAGTTGCCCCGGCACATATTGATATATATTTACAGTATTATCTGCATTGATTTCAGCAGTTATACAGTTGGGGTTAGGCGATACAGCCGTAGAGGTAAGTTCTTCTGTATGTTTCGCCACAACTACATTATTTGCCAAGTCAACAATCTGGAATCCATCACGATAAGATGTACCTATTGGTTCTACGCCATAGTATACATCACCCAACTTGAAGATTGTACCACCTTGTGTTGTTGTTATACCATTGTCGGCATAAGCTACGAATGCACTTCCATTGCTATGATAGAAATGTTTATTATTTCGGTTCCTTACCGCAATATCATTTGAGGTATAATCATCGCTCAATGGAACTACAATCGATTGGCCATCGGCAGTAATTGTCCCAACTGCAATAGCCTCTGACGATTGTTGCACACCATTTTTGAACGTAATTTTTGCTACCGATGTAGCTCCACTTGGGAAAAGGTATAAAGCGCCACCATTCCCCAGAATGTCGCCCGTAGCTTTACCAAGATATTGCATTTGAGCTGCAGTTACACCTGCAGGCATTGTGATTGTCAACTCTTGCATTGATGAACCACCGACAGGAAGAACTTTCATAGCAGTGTTACCTCCGGCATACATAGATGTAGATACGATAACATTGCCGGCACCATCGCTTGTAATAGCTGTTCCGGTAGCTGATGCGATACCTGTATCAGTTTTACCATTTTCGTCCCAATAGTAAAGTTTTGAAGCCGAGTGGTCATTTACATAAATTTTACCATCAAATGCAGTAGCCCAACGGCTTGCTGTGTTAGCGGCAAGATGTCCTTCTGTATGTGCCCACTTTTGAATTAAAGCATAACCTTCGCTCGCCTCCTCATTTACACTCAAATCATTCTCTTTAACTTCAATAGTAAATCCATATTGTGATGCTGCCTCGGTTGCGAAAGCATTATTTGAACGAGGGATACTGAATGCTTTTAGAATTTCGCCATTGTTGCTCACTGCATAAATATTATTTGTTCTATCCCATGCGATATCGTTGATATTTTTACCCATTCCATGAGTGATGCGAATACGCTCGGTCAATGTAGGTGTATTATCGCTTGAATAAGAAATATCATAGATAGAAATTGTAGTCAATGACGAGGCTATAGCGATTTGCGTAAAATCGGGATTAAATCGAATACCTCCACCTCCACGCACGGTTGTTATATCAATATATTTTTGATTACCTTGTGAATCAATATAAATAAGAGCAGGTTGTGTAGAAGATGGAGCATCGCGATATTGACAGTACCATAGACCACCTCGATTGTCATAACAGAGGTTTGTTCCTGAATAGTTCACTGTATATTTTCCTGTAAGGGCCGAAACAGGAGCTGCGGCACTACTCCAATTAGCATTTGAGCCAAGAGCATATTGGTCTACTCGTGTAGCCGATGTTGCAGTGTTTGAGAACAATGATGCTTGACCTGAAAGCATTGCAAGCGTTAAATTATCGCCACTACCCTTTAGGTCAAAACCAATATTTGGAGCAGAAATAAATGTTGAGCCATTTTCATAAGCATAGGTAGTAGTGTTTAATGAACCACCAGTGAATACATTTGAAAATGATGCATTATTTTGTTGTAAAGCAGTTGGGTCGGGCACTTCAAGAAGATAACTACCGCTATCATTTTGACGGGTCACAAAAATACGTCCATCTTCTGCAATACGCACTTTTCGGAAGTCTGCACCTGATTTAGAACCCACTGTTTGATCAATGGTCACACCTCCGACATAAGCATATTTACCCGTTATCCAGTTTTGAATACCGATAAATCGAGGAGTAAACATATATAGACCTTGCCCACCATTAGAATAGCTATAATGAACAGAGCTTGAACTTGCACGACCTTCAGTTACATAAATGCGACCGAAATAAGGTGATTCAAAGTTGCGGTCAATATCAACACCTTGTGGGTGGTTGAAACGAATTAACTTAAATTCTTGCACAGCATCTTTTGCATCACCGATTACCTCTACAGCCCAAGTGTAATCACCTGCAGAGAGATCAGAAAGATCAATTTCTGCAGAGTGACCGGCTTCAGTACACTTATCGCTACCCAAAGCAACCGTTTTAGCGACTGTACCATTTTTCATTAATACGACATTTACTCCCGTTGCAGCAGTATTAAGCACATAATTCACTGTTAATTTATTATCGTTAACCTCGCCGGTTACCTCAAAAGCGAATGGGTTTGCTGTTCCTGCGGCAGGAGTAACTTCTACGAGAGTTCCTGGTTCCGGTTCGGGAGTTGTACCACCCAATGAATAAACTGCTATACCCGAAGCTACAGCACGTTCGCTGCCATCAGCAGGTTTTGTTACCAATGAGCCATTAATTGCCATTTGTGCCGAACCTCCGCCATCGACTTGAAGCACTGTTTGTGCTCCAAATTGTTGCATAATATAACTTGCACGAGTACAAGTTGCGCCATAAGAAACGCCTTCGGCATCGTTTTGTCCTTTATCAACCACACACATAATGAGTTTTGTACCGTCAGAGTTGATTCCATATAACGAACGTGCATATGATGTTGTGTTATACGTTTCATCGGTAGCTCGAGTTGTTATTGAGCCATTTTGCATTACGATTGCATTTCCGGCTATAACATTTGTAAATGCAGGGATAGCACCTCCACTTGTTGCTTCCCAATAATACTTAAATTGCATTTTATCGCCCACAGCCACTGATGCTAACACATTTTGGCTCACACCGGGAGCTGCAACAAGCACAAAATCATAATCGCCACGAGTGCCACCCGAAGTGTTTGTCTTAATTTCTCCAACGGTTGCAGTTACCCATGTATTATTTGCCAATGACTGGGCTGCGTCCATTTTGAGATATACCTCAGTTGCCGTACCTGTTACTTCCGAACCGGGTTGTCCCCCAGAGGTATCAAGAACCTTAAATGCACGGTCTTTGGGGAATTCCGGAGTAAACAACGCCATATAATCACTTGCGATACAATATTTGTTTACCTCGGCAATTTGCAATACATTAGAGGTTTCATCGCTACCCCATTTTGCAGGACACATAGCTTTTACAACTGTCTTATAGTTGCCAATCATCGCTTTACCATCGGCTGTGATACCCAATATTCCTGTACGAGTAGGTCCACCATTCCATTGGTCATATAGGTAATTGGTCTCAGTTTTGATAGAACCATTAACCATACAACCTCCCAGAAGTGTATTTGTTGCATAAACGCCAGCCGATGTTGTAGTTTGAGATGACATTGACCAGAAGTGACCATTTTGAGTTACAACAGCATTGCGACCCGCATTCTTTTTGCGAGTGTAAAAATTTGTCATTTTTTCAGTTTTCAACAATGCATCACTTGCTGTAAAGGCTTCAACCGCTACATTTGAATCAGTCAAATCGACTTCTACAATACTCACATTGCATGATGAAGGTGCAGAGAATCGCATACGAGTGTGTTTTATACCCGAACTTGGAGTGGAAGAGCTTGTCACCGTATAGGTATAAGTTTCACCCCCTGCTGTAAATGACTCGGCATTTACCAATATTGTACACGCAAATGCCGTAAGTGTTAGTAAAATCTTTCTCATGATATATTTAAGTTAGTATTTTTTTACAAAAATAATTTATTTATGACACAAATCAAAACAATCCCCCAAAAAACAAAGCCTCACCATAAGGCGAGGCTTTATATTAAGCTAAACTTATTAGCTGATTATTTTTCTTCGATAGTTACCGCACGACCAAGAGCTTGATATTTTTCGCCAAGGTCAACGAGGTTAGCATGGTTGATTGTTGCTTCGATTTGATTAGCTGAAACACCTTGCTTGAGAAGTTGTTTTTCTACACCTTTTACACGGTTTTGACGAAGACGAGTGTTGATTTGGTCATTACCTGTGTAGTTATCAGCCCAACCTGTAAGTACGTAAGATTTATTAGGATTATCTTTCATAACTTCAGCAACAGCTTCCAACACATTTACATCTTTCTTTGTGAGCTTGAACACATTTATTGGATAATAAATTGTTGCAAGTGGAGCTTTTTCTACGATAGGTTGAGGTTCTGGTTTTTCAAGACAAGCCTTGAGTTGTTTTTCAAGGTCAGCGATGCGAGCATCAGCAGCTTGAAGACGAGCGCGAAGAGCGTCACAGTTTTCAGGTTCAGGACAAACAGGAACTACAGGAGCATTCCATTCGCGTTTTTTGAACAAATAAGTTACACCAAGGTATGCTTGAACGTCATGAGAAGTTTTGTTCCAACCTTCACCGGCTTCATCTTTATGGTTGTCAACACCACTATAACGAATATCAAGAGAGAGTTGCACTTGATCTGACACATTGAATGAGTTGATAATACCACCACGGAATGTAATAATGCGGTCATCATTCAACTCCCAACCTTCTTTTGAGAATGAATAAAGATCTCCGGCAATACCTTCTTCTGTTGATTCTTTGATATTATATTTTTTTGACATTGACCAGTAGCCACCACCACCGACGTAAGCAATCAAATTATATTTACGACCTGGTTTATAACCACAGAACCAATTTGTAAGGTTTAACATCACGTCAAAAACCGGACCGATTTCTGAGAATTTTTGTTTATATTTACCGTCAACAAGATTTTCATCCCATTCGATACCAGTACCTTCAGATGTTTCTGACAAACCTTTACATTGCAACCAGTTTACACCTGCACGAAGACCGATAATTGGAGAGAACCATTTACCTACATAGATAGAAGCTGCAGGAGACAAACGATTATACCAATCGCGACTCGTATCTCCAGGTGACATATAGAAACCTACACCACCTTCACCGGTAACAAACCAGTTGTCTTTGAACTTGTTGAAAAGATAACCTTGAGAAGGATCTTCTACATAAGTCACTTCTTGTGCTTTTTGAGCCAAAGCTGCTTGACCCATAAAAAGTGCACAAATAAATGCTAAAAATGTAATTTTTTTCATAGAAATATTACTGATTATAATTATTATTTGCAAAACATTATATAATAATGTGCTAAGTTACATTATTTTTTTCAACTCAAAGACAAAAAGATGTCAATTTTATGTAATATTAAACATTATTTAACCAAAAACGCCTTTTCAGGTCATAATCAGAGCATTGATTTTACCTCTTTGAGAATATTTTCTACCGTAAAACCAAATTTCTCATCAAGCACTTTGAATGGAGCAGATGCGCCAAAGCGAGCAAGACCATAAATCTTTCCATTTGCACCAACTATACTACTTAACACTGATGGCAAACCGGCAGTTAAACCAAATACAGGGACATCGGCAGAGATAACCGACGCTTTATATTCGGCATCTTGTGCGTTAAACAATCCAATAGATGGAACAGAAACCACACGAGTAGCAATACCGTCCTCCTCAAGTTTTACTGCAACATCCCAAAGTAATGACACTTCAGAGCCATTACCTACCAATATGATTGCCGGATTTTGAGCATCTTTCAGTACATATCCACCGCGACGCACGCCTTGAGCATCGGCATAACGGTTGCCCGATGTTGATGGTATATCTTTCACATCTTGACGAGTGAGAATCAAACCGGTAGGAGTTTCTTTATTTTCCATAGCCATCTCCCAAGCAATAGTAGTTTCTGCGCTATCGGCAGGACGAAGCACAAGCATAGCCGGACGACCACTGAGGTTATTCATTTGTTCAAGAAGTCGTATTTGTGCTTCTTGCTCAATTGGTTCATGAGTAGGGCCATCTTCTCCCACACGGAAAGCATCATGAGTCCACACATATTTAACCGGCAACTCCATTAAAGCAGCCATACGTATAGCAGGCTTCATATAATCTGAAAACACAAAGAATGTTCCACAAGCAGCCCACATACCACCATGTAGAGCAATACCATTCATTATTGAAGCCATTGTCAATTCGGCAACTCCGGCATGGAAGAACCCCCCCAAGAAATCACCCTTCACAAGAGCACCAGTCTTTTTCAAGAATGCATCTGTTTTGTCAGAGTTTGCAAGGTCGGCCGATGACACAATCATATTCTTTACCTTCTCACCAAGAACAGACAACACGTCAGCCGAAGCCGTGCGAGTTGCAACATCGGGTTTATGAGCGATTTGAGAATAATCTATTTCAGGGAGATTACCAGCCAAGAAATCGGCAAGTTGTTTCGCTTGTTCAGGATTAGCCTCAGCCCAAGCCTTTTCTTGAGCTCGACGTTCTTTTACAATTTCACGTAATTCTGCTTCACGTTGAGCATATAATTCTTTCACATCATCCCAAATTACCCAAAGATTATCAGGATCTCCTCCAAGATTTTCCACGGTTTTTGGGAAGTCTGCACCCGATTTACTCAATGGCTGACCATGTGTACTACATTGACCTTCAAAATTTGAACCGTCGGCAGTAACGCAACCTTTACCCATTATGGTGTTACCTATAATAAGAGTTGGTTTTTCGGTTTCAGCAATTGCTTTATCAAGAGCAGCAGCAATCTCAACAGGGTTGCAGCCATCAATTTCAATTACATTCCAGTGCCAAGCACGATATTTTGCAGCATAATCTTCGGTAGTAACAGCATCAACATCGGTTGAAAGTTGCACCTTATTGCTATCAAAAAACATAATGAGGTTGCTCAATCCGAGATAACCGGCTACGCGACCTGCACCTTGCGAAATTTCTTCTTGAATACCGCCATCAGAGATGAATGCATAAGTCTTGTGACTCATCCACTCGCCAAAACGTGCTACAAGGCAACGCTCAGCAATAGCAGCCCCCACAGCCATAGTATGTCCTTGTCCGAGAGGTCCTGAGGTATTCTCCACTCCACGTTCAGGGCACACTTCAGGATGACCCGGTGTCACACTACCCCATTGACGGAATTGTTGCAATTCTTCGATAGTATATTTACCGGTGAGAGCCAACACGCTGTAAAGCATTGGCGACATGTGTCCGGGATCTAAAAAGAACCGATCACGAGCAATCCATGTAGAATCATCGGGATCGGTTATGAGATATTTTGAATAAAGAACATTGACAAAGTCAGCGCCCCCCATAGATCCTCCAGGGTGACCCGATTTGGCTTTTTCTACCATTGATGCGGCTAAAATGCGAATATTATCGGCCGCTTTGTTCAATATCTTTGTGTCCATACTTTATTATAAATATATGATGAATTAATGTTTTTTATTATTAATGTACGAAAATACAACAAAACTATCATTTAGGCAAATTTCGCCCAATAAAAACCTAAAAATGTAGATAAAAAAAATGATGCGAAAGATTAAACTCTCGCATCATATATTTAAATCCGTTATTATTTCACCACTTTTGGTTTTGAACCAATGAGAGCATAGAAGAGCAAATATCCTAAACCGGCAACAACCACCCAATAACTTGTCTGATAGCCTACTCCTCCTTGCATGTCAACAACGGCATTCTGCAATAATGGGAGAATCCCTCCACCACACACCATTGCCATAAAGATACCCGATGCTCGTTCAGTATATTTACCTAAACCTTCAACGGCAAGGTTAAATATACCTCCCCACATTACCGACGTGCACAATCCCACAAGAACAAGCAACATTGCGTTTATGGGGACATTTACAAATCCGAATAAGCCATCGGCACTATTCTTAAACACAGGCATTGATACAAAACTATCAGTTGATAAGAATATAGCGCCCAATACAAGCACAATGCCCACAAATGACACCGTTGTCAACATAGCCTTAGCCGACACTTTTGCTCCGATAGCAGCCCCTATTAAACGACCTATCAACATCAAGAACCAATATGTAGCAGCTACCGATGCAGCTATAGCCTCAGCCCCTTCAGCAACTTGCAACACGTTTACATCTCCATTTTGCAACCATTTTTGCAACACATTGGGAATTCCCACTTCAACACCAACATACACAAAGATACCTATTGCTCCAAGCACAAAATGACGGAACGACATAGGACCAACATTTGACGTATCTTTTTCTATCGCGCCTCCACTTTGAGGTTCAGGAATCTTTGACATCAATATAACCAAAAATGCAAAGGCAAAGATTCCCAATGCAGCATACATCAATGGGAATACATCACTAATTTGAGCCTTAGCTATAGATGGTATCAAAATACCGGTCATAACAATCACCGCAGTTCCCGCCAACGAGTTGCACGATCCTCCTAATTGTATCAATTGATTTCCTTTCTTTCCACCTCCACCGAGAGTGTTAAGCATAGGATTAACTACCGTGTTAAGCATACACATTGAGAATCCGGCAACAAACGCACCCAACAAGTAGATACCAAAGCTGCCTGCCACTCCCGAAAGCGTTTGTATGCCAACTCCTATAAAGCCTACCGCAATTGCCAATAGTGCGGTTTTCTTATATCCCAATTTTGCCAACAATGCGCCCGATGGAATACCCATCACAGCATAAGCAATAAAGTTGGCAAACACACCAAGCGTACCTTGCCAATTGGGGATTGAGAACTGATTTTTCAAAATATCGCCCATTGGCGATGCCAAATTGGTTACAAACGAAATCATTGCAAACAAAAAAAACATAGCTATAATCGCCACTATGTTTCCTTTAGCTTTTTTATTTTCCATATCTATTAATTTGAGGTTATTTTTTAATATTCTCTATTCCCAAAAATTGTAGAACCTATTCTCACCATCGTACTACCCTCAGCTATAGCCAAATGATAGTCATCGCTCATGCCCATACTTATTTGATTAAAATCAGCATTTCCTTTTAATAACGCATGTGCATTTTGATAAGTTTGGTTAATAGCCTTAAAATCTTCTAAAATTCGGGATTCATCATCAGTATTTGTTGCCATGCCCATAATGCCAATAGGTCTCACATGCTTCAATTCGTCAAAGGCTCCCGTTTCTATGAGTTGCACTAATTCATCTTGCGAGAATCCAAATTTTGTTTCCTCTTGTGCCACATGTACCTGCAACAACACATCAACGACTTTATCAACACGAGCTGCTTCGGCATCAATCAATCGCAACAATCGTTCCGAATCAACACTCTGAATCAGCGACACATATGGCATTATCATGCGCACCTTGTTTGTCTGAAGATGTCCAATAAAATGCCACTGTATATCGGTGGGCAAAGATGTAGCCTTAGCCTTTAACTCTGTGGCACGACTTTCGCCAAATACACGTTGCCCTACCCCATAAGCTTCCATTATTGCCTCATTAGAGTGAAACTTAGACACGGCAACCAATTCCACTCCTTTAGGAATGGTAGCACGCACTTTCAGTATATTTTCTCCAATATTCATTAAAATAGCAGCTATAGTAATTATAGTAACTATTTATTGAAATTCAATTACTCAGCAGCCGGTTTTGGCGCAGATAATTTCACTTTATAAACATCCATAATTGAAGTTTCGTTAATAGAAACTATATCAAAATCGGCCATTGTACCTTTCATGCCCTCCATAAAGTTGTCGTATGCTCCTTTGAAGTCATTCCCGGCAACAAGAATTTGTGAAACTGATTTCTTTTCGGCTGCTGTTTTTTCATCAATGGTAATAAAAGCGACCTTCACTAAATACCATTTATCGGCACTATCGTCCCAAAAAATTTCAGCAATACGAGTTCTCTTCACTGCTGTAATATTCAACTCGCCCGATACAAATGGGGTTAATTCTTCTATTATGCGAGATTCTGCCTCTGTAAATGAGAGAGCATCTACCATATATGGCTCGGTAACTTTTTTCAAGGAGCCATTTTCCATCATTTTATCAAATTGAGCTTTACACTCAAACCAATTTGCCATAATTCTTATTATTTATTTTTTACGATTAGACATTGTTGCAAAGATAGAAAAATTTATCAATTCACAATTTAAATTTTTAAATTAAAATCTATGCATAGGGGCAGTGTGAGATAAAATTAGAATCAGTGCAATTAGGGATAGCATATAACATATTTTTTGCACTTTCAGCGTATTTCCACACATTTAGCGTAAATCACCATCATTCTATTTCTAAATTATGTAGCTTGCAACGCTTTTACGAAATACAAAGTTACTACATTTTTCTTACACTCAAAATTATCAATAAAAGATTTTGCAGTAGGTATTCTGACAATCAACAAAAAAGCACGGCTCGATTGAGCCGTGCTTTGGTATAAGAGGTTAAATTGAGTTTATTTCAATTTGTAGTTTTGAGGAAGTGATTGTTGGTGTTTTTTCACTTTTTGACCTGAAACTTTTTTCTTGTTCACATTTTGTTTGTTAACGATAGCCTTAACTGACTTGCTTGATTTAGAAGCTGCAGAAGGAAGAACAACTTTAAAGTTTCCACTTCCAGGAATTGGTTGGTCGTTTTCATCATAATCAACATTAGCATAATACCAACCATCAAGACCTGTAGCTGTAAACAATAAGCCTTGAGTTGGGAATGTGATTACGCCATCAACCAATGTACCGCAGTAGCCTGCACCCTTGATTGTTTCAAAGTCATAATTAGCCATAAGCATATAAGCATAACTACTTGCAGAGAACATACCATAACCCCAATCGAAGCCAAGTTCTTGAGGTTCGATGTAAACACCTTGAGGATCTTGAGCATTGATTTCAAGATAGTAATCTTTACTTGCATCCCAATCGCCTTCTTGATTATAAGGATAAGCAGCGCCATAAGGATTTACAAGGCGATAGACACCTGGTTTGTCTTCACTTTCTTGAACTTCTACTTCATAAGTTATAGTAGGTACACCTGTAAACAAGCTACATACAAAGCCTTCTGAATATTGAGCCATACCGAGTGAATTCCAAACAGGACCGTTAGCACCTACATATTCAAATTGAGTATAAACAGCTTCTTGTAAATTACCATCAGCATCTACAGAAATTGCCACAGCAGTGTATTTTCCAGGTTCATCTAATGGAAGACGAATTGTTCCTGATTCAGTTACTTCTGTTACTTCGATTGAGCCGTCAAGCATACCTGAAAGAACAACACTTGGATCATCAGCGATAGCCATACCTACTTGTACTGATGCTACATCTTCACCTTTTACAACGCTAAGGTCGGCATATACTTTGTCTGATGTATCAGTGAATCGACCGAGGTAAGTAAGTGCTACCGAGTAATCTTTAAGCACAACGCCCGGGAATACGATAGTTACATAACCATCTTCTTGAGTGTGGTTCCAACCACCAACACCATCCATGTAATACATAGGAGCGAGTTGAACTACTGCAGGAAGGCCATTTTCTTGATAGCTTTGAACTGCATTGTAAGTCCACATATCTTCGCTTGATAATGAAGAGAAGTGAGCAGGGTGATACAACCATACGTCAGCACCATATGAAGGATTGTTCCAACCGGTGTTGAATGGTTCGAAATAAACGAGGTCGCTCATAGTGATAGTAACACCGGCAAATGTAGCACTCGGTTGAAGAATGCGGAAATACATATATTCGTCAGTATTTTCCCATGGACCACCCCAATAACCATCATCATCAACTTCAAAAGCTTCGTGATAAGGATTAACTACACGGAAGTAAGTTGGGTCAAGTTCGTTTTGTTCGATTTCTACATCATAAAAATCGTAGAACAAGAATGCATCGGTAATCTTACCTGTACCAAGAGATTTCCAAGGTTCGGGAACAGAAACAACAAATGAGTAAGTGCTAAGACCTACAGTAGAAGCAACTGCAGGATCTACCGCAATTTGAACTGCGATTTCATTACCATAACCCATTTTTTCAAAATCATACTTTATTGCAAGATTTGCAGTAGATTCACCATCAGCAAAAGTTACTGAAGTAGGAATTTCCAATGCACCTACAGTATCATTGGTTTCAACTGTCAAGTTTACCACTTGCTCACCTTTAGTTTCAGTACGGCTAATTTGCACGTTATAAGTGCTGTCATCGGCAGCAAGAGCAATCGAAGCCGATGAGGTGCTTGGGAAATAGACACCATTGGCACTTTCTTTCGATGCGCCTTCGTATTCTACTTCTTCGGTACAAGCTGAGAATGCAAACATGCAAACCAACGCACCTAATATAAGATTAATTTTTTTCATAATTTTTCTCTTTTTACAATTTAAGTAATTTACTCAAATATTATTGACCTACCCATGGAGTGTATTTACCACTTGGATCAGGATTTTCATATCCTACAAGAGCCGAGTTGTTATTCTCTTCAGTGATTACTATACAGATAGTCATCCAAGCCGGACGTCCTTGAGTAATGAAACGAGACTCATCTTGGTGATTAGTGCCCGCATAACCACGAACAACCGACATATTAAGACGTTTGTAATCGAAGAACACATGACCTTCACCCCAAAGTTCTACACGTTTTTGGAACACAATCTCATCAACGATATCTTCTTGAGCAGTAGCACGACAAACATATTCAGGATCACGATATTGAGTCATGAAATCTACAAGAAGAGAAGCACCTTCACCAAGACGAGCAGCTGCTTCAGCTTCGATGAAATACATTTCTTCAACACGCATCAAAGGATAAGCCGATACAGCACCTTCGTTTGGTGTTTTGTAAGCACCATTAGCAGGACGGAATTTCAATGAACCATAAACGGGAGTATTTTCAGCATAAGCCACAGTCAACCATTGAGATTTACCATCAAGAGCTGTTCCGGCAGGAGCTTTCCACATAAGTTTACGGAAGTCGGTATCGCTCATACGATTATACATGCCTGCGTCAATCATATTGTAAGCACCGGCAGAAGCATAACCGAAGTCGGTTTCGTTTGACATCCAAGAAGTCCAGTTGATGATACCTGTTTTCACACAATCATCCTCAGCTACAATTTGAGAACCCCACATCCAGCAAGAGAGTGTGTTGAACCCGGCAGTAGTGCTAAGACAATCTTCTTTTGACATTGGAGCACCGGCAAGGTTAATAGCCAAACGCGCGTTTTCTTTAGCTTTAATCAAATATTCGGTAGCATTTTCGCCTGTACCATCACCTGCAAGCCACATATAAAGGCGAGCTTTAAGACCATATACACAAGCAAGGTTAGGAAGAGCTTTATTGCCATTAAATGGAGAATTAGCGATGTATTGTTCAGCCTTATTCAAGTCTCCAAGAATAAACTCAGCCATTGCCGCACGATTAGCACGAGGGTTATTACGAGCAGCATCTTCTGTCATACCTTCACGCACGATGGGCACAGTAAGATTTGTTACATCTTTTCCTGAGCCATTAACACCTGAAGGGAAAATATCACTTGGCAAGAACTCAAACATTTGAGCCATATCAAGATAATACATAGCACGGAAAGCAAGACCGTTACCAAGCATACCTAATTGATTGCCTGTTGCCGAACTTTCATCGATAGCAGCAATCAAGTTATTAGTAGTTTGGATACTTTTCCAATAGAAGTTCCAAATATATTGAGCACGACCTGTATTGCTACCTATATTTTCGTTAAGAGCCCAGTTAGCAAACCAGTCATAGCCCGAAGCTACAACGGCAAAGTCGGTAGTCATCACGTCGCGAATGTGCATCATCGCACCATATCCCCACTCATAGTGGTTTTCGGCGAGAGACAATGGAGTATTGAGATAAGCAGGCATCGCCCACACCAAAGATTCAGTTGCTTTAGACGATGCGCCAAGCTGATCTTCAGTTGCTCCGTTGGTAGGGAATGTTTCTTCGATACAACCGGTTGTCATCAATGATGAAGCAGCAATACCGAGCCCTACAAATAATGTTGATATTTTAGTTTTCATATTTTGCATTTTATTTTAAACCTTTTAAGTTTAGAAAGTCAATGTTAATCCACCAGAAATAGTGCGAATAGGAGCATAGTAGCTACTTGTTGATCCACCTGAGATAGATTGGCGTGGGTCAAGACCTTGACGTTTTGACCATACCCAAATATTATCGGCAGATACATAAACGCGTACTTTTTCCATACCTGCTTTACGAGTCAAAGACATTGGCAATGTATAACCAAGATTTATATTATTCAAGCTTAGGTAAGAAGCATCGGTCAAGAAACGATCAGATGTACCAGCTGAATATTGATCTCCAAATTGGAAACGAGGGATATTAGACCCTTTATTTGTTGATGACCAAGCATTCAACAAATCGGCGTGGAAGTTTCGACCTTTGTTTGATGCTGAAGGAGAACTCATGAATGTAGCATAGTCACTATCATAAACCTGACCACCGATTTGATAACCGAAGTCAACCGATAAATCAAATCCTTTATAAGTAAATGAAGTACCAAAACCACCATAAACATCAGGAAGTGCAGTTCCACATAAATGATATGTTGCATCGGCATATTCAGTGGTTGTTTCTGTTACACGATCTATTACTTGGTTGCCATGTTTATCATACACCGGATTACCTTTGCTATCTACTCGTGGAGTTTCAGTAACTTTATACCATAGAGATTCACCGTTTTCATTAACACCTGCATATTGTTTCATATACAAAGTGTAAAGAGATAATCCCTCACCATAGAAATAGCTACCACTTGAATAACCTTCTACACCGTCAACCACCATTGTGCGACGTTCTTCGGGAAGTTCAGTGATTTTGTTTTTATAATGAGTGAGGTTCAAACGAAGAGTCCAAGAGAAATCGCGAGTCAAGATAGGAGTACCTTGAAGTTCGAGTTCCACACCTTGGTTACGCATATCACCAACGTTAGCATAGTAAGAAGTGTAACCAAATGAAGGTGGCAATGGGAACGAGAACAACATATCAGAAGTCTTACGATAGAAATATTCTACTGTACCACTGAAACGACCATTCCACATACCAAAGTCGATACCTGTGTTGAAGTTTCCTTGAGTTTCCCAAGTAATTTCTTCGTTACCCATCATTGAAGGAACCGCTGCAGGGTTACCGTTAGAGTTTACGATATCGAATGTATTAGTGTAAAGGTAGTTACCGATATTATCGTTACCTTGTTCACCATAAGATGCTTTAAGTTTCAAAAGATCTATCCATTCAGCAGTAAAGAATTTTTCTCTTGCAATATTCCAAGCAAGACCTGCTGACCAGAAATTACCCCAACGATGATCGGGATGGAAACGAGAAGAAGCATCACGACGATAAGAAGCTGAAGCGAAGTACTTGCCATCGTAGTCATATTGAGCACGACCAAAGTAACCTTCGGTGTTATATTTTGTAGTATAAGAATTAGAACCATTTTCAGAGATACCACCTGCCAATTCTTGGTTGTTAGGATCTAAGAAGTTGGTTTTAGACGCATATAGATAGTAATAATCACGCAAGTAGTATTCGTGACCAATCATTACGTCAACATTGTTTTTGCCAAATTGACGACCCCAAGTCAACAATTGTTGATGGTTTTGAGCAACCGAACGAGTATGATATTTATAAGACATACCGTTTGAAGAAGCATATTGACCATAGTATGGGTTAGTAAACGCGTTAGTGCGAGTTTCGTCAACTGTTACACCACTGTTCCAAGTAAATTTGAAATCTTTAAGGAATTTGATTTCAGCAAAACCTTGAGCAGTGAAAGCATTACCTTCGTAGTTATCGGTATTGAGTTGATTTTCAGAATATGGGTTGGCTCCTGAGAGTAACATACGTTGATGACCAGCATTATCACCTGTACCAAAGTCATATACAGTAAAGCCATTATCATCTTTCATGATGTTACCATGAGCATCACGCACATAAAGAGGATAAATTGGTGCCATTTGAGTCGCATAAGCAAAGATATTACCCGAAGAGTTTGACGCACCATCTTCACCAAGTGAATTAGCATCAAAGTGAGTGTATGACATATTAGCACCAACTTTCAACCAATTTTTAACTTGGTAATCAGCTTTCAATCGACCGGTAAAGCGTTGGTAGTCAGAGTTTGCGGTAATACCTTCATTATCAAGATAGCTCAAAGATGCATAGAATGAAGAACGATCGGTACCACCATTGATTGAGAGGTTGTATTCTTGACGAAGGCTTGTTTTATATGCTTCATCCAACCAATCATCAGGAGTTATGAAATATTGTTGACCTTCATATGTTGTCCAGCTACCAAGATAAGCATTTGGGTTTAGTTTACCATTTGTACCGATAAGGTATTGACCATCGGGCACAGTATAAACATTATAACCAAGACCATAAGAACCATTACCGGTCATTACGTTATTTACTTGAGCATGAGCCGAAGCTTCGTCCATGCCAAGAGAATTAACGAAATAGCCTTTCAATGCGCCATAATACATTTCATAGTATTGACCTGGGTCATTAATAGTGTTGTAATCTTGAGTTGCACGAGTGTTAGCACCCCATTTAGCATCAAGAGTTACTTTAGCATCACCTTGTTTCCCTTTTTTAGTTGTGATAACGATAACACCGTTAGCACCACGAGCACCATAAAGAGCATTTGATGCAGCATCTTTCAACACTGTCATTGACTCGATGTCTTGATTTGAAATATTGTTCAAATCGCCATCATAAGGAGCACCATCGACGATATACAATGGAGCAGAGCCAGCATTGATTGAAGAAATACCACGAATGCGGATTGTTGGTGAGTTAGAACCGGGTTGACCTGAAGCATTGTTCAATTGCACACCCGAAACTTTACCATTCAAAGCATTAACAGCATTTGAAGTTTGCACCTTGTTGATGTCGTCAGCTTTTACTACTGCAGCCGAACCTGTATAGGTTGATTTTTTAGCAGTACCGTAAGCCACAACCATCACTTCATCGAGGTTGTTTTCTGAGTTTGTCAACTCGATACGCATTTCACCTGTTGTGATTGTAACTTGCTTGGTAACCATACCAACGTAAGATACATTCAATTTTGTTACTTTAGCGGGTAGTTCGATAGAGAATTTACCATCGAGGTCGGTTGCTACACCATTACCACCGCCAACCGGAAGAATAGTAGCGCCAGGAAGTGGCTCTTGGTCTCCGGCATACACGACAACCCCTTTCACTGTGCGATTCTGAGCCGAAACGCATAGGCTGATAGAAAGGACTGTCAAAAGTAATAGAAACAGCTTTTTCATAAATTAATAATTAATTAAACATAAAATAATTTGTTATTTTCATTTTTTATTTCTCTCATTCTTCATTAGGTACATCACGTCATAATACACCTAATAAGATGCAAAGATAAATAAAAATATCTAATCATAAACAAATGTTGGCAGATTTTCTTCGATTTTAACATTTAACATTTTGGAGATTTTACCTCATTTTTATCACAAAATGGCTTTCTTTGCAAAAAATAGCGACATAAAAGTCACTAAAAAACAAAAAATCGTTATCAGTTTGATTTTATCGACAACATTTGCCTCGATTTTAATAATGTTAAAAACATATCAATTCATTATTCTAACAATTCATTTCCTATTATTGGTGTCCGATAAAACATTTTCAAGGACAAATGCGTGCGAAGCACGGGAAATGCTTTCATGTGCTTCGCACTACTTCAATGATTCAATCATATATAGGGGGCTTGTAATTTACAACAAGAACTCTCAACCGCATAAATTCAGCAACTGAACCCTCTTTTTGATGCTCTATCGACGCTTACCGGACAGCAATAATTTCCTATACCACCAATTCCGAAACAATTATTTGAAATCTTCTAAAAATCACTTTTTGATGCCGTTATACTTATTTTATTCTATTTTTATTTGCATTTTGTTATTAAAAAGCATAATTTTGCAACCAATTCAATAAAATGTTAGATGAATCGTCAATATTTACAATCAAGTTTTAATATGACTCACCTGCATCATGTGGTTGCAGTCGTCAACGTCCTATAATTATGGGAGGGAAATTTGATTGTATATATTACACATTAAATATATATAATAACATATAACACAATGCCTCCCCACCATGCAACACGCAAAAGGGAGGCTTTGCAGTTAAAAACGGAGGAAAAAAATTATGAGTAAACCACTCAGAAGTGCAGCCAGCACACAAGGAAGAAGAATGGCAGGGGCTCGCGCTCTATGGCGTGCCAATGGTATGAAGGAGGAACAAATAGGCAAACCTATCATTGCCGTCGTCAATTCATTCACTCAATTTGTGCCCGGGCACACTCATCTCCACGAAATAGGTCAAATAGTAAAAGCCGAAATAGAAAAGCAAGGTTGCTTTGCTGCCGAGTTTAACACAATAGCCATCGACGATGGTATCGCAATGGGTCATGACGGGATGTTATATTCACTCCCCTCTCGCGACCTTATCGCCGACTCGGTAGAATATATGGTAAATGCGCATAAAGCCGACGCTATGGTGTGTATATCTAACTGCGACAAAGTTACTCCCGGTATGCTCATGGCTGCCATGCGATTAAACATCCCTGCAATCTTCGTATCGGGAGGTCCTATGGAAGCCGGACGCCTTGGCGATCGCCCTCTTGACCTCATTGACATCATGATTGATGCCGCCGACGAAAGTGTTGATGACGACACTGTTACAAAACTTGAGCAACGAGGTTGCCCCACATGTGGCTCATGCTCCGGAATGTTTACTGCCAACTCGATGAACTCGCTCAACGAAGCTATCGGTTTGGCTCTTCCCGGCAATGGAACAATCGTTGCCACTCATGCCAATCGCACCGAGTTATTCAAGAAAGCAGCACAACAAATCGTAAAAAACACTTTTGCATACTACTACGATGACGACGAAAGCGTGTTGCCTCGTAATATCGCAACTCGCCAAGCGATGCTCAATGCTATGGCTCTCGACATTGCCATGGGAGGTTCTACAAATACAGTGCTTCACCTTCTTGCGATTGCTAATGAAGCTGAAGCCCAATTTAACATGGACGATATTGACGCTCTTTCACGCAAGACTCCTGTATTATGTAAAGTTGCGCCAAACTCAAAATATCACATTCAAGATGTAAACCGTGCAGGTGGTATCATCTCTATCATGAAAGTTCTTGCCGAAGAAGGTATTATTGACACAACCGTAAAACGCGTTGACGGTCTTACTCTTGGCGATGCTATTGAAAAATATGCTATCGGTGGCAAAAATTTCGATGCCGAAGCCGAAGCTATGTGGAAAAGCGCACCGGGCGAGAAGAAAAACATCGTACTCGGTTCGCAAAATTGCACCTACGACACCCTTGACACCGACCGTGAAAAAGGTTGTATTCGCGACTTTGAACACGCATACGTAAAAGATGGCGGGTTGGCAGTGCTACGTGGCAACATCGCTCTTGATGGTTGTGTTGTAAAAACTGCCGGTGTGGATGAAAGCATTTTCCACTTCTGTGGCCCTGCAAAAGTATTCGAATCACAAGAAGATGCTGTTGAAAGCATCCTTCGCGACAAAGTTGTAGCCGGTGACGTGGTAGTTATCACTCACGAAGGTCCTAAAGGTGGTCCGGGCATGCAAGAAATGCTCTACCCCACAAGCTATATCAAGAGTAAACACTTGGGCAAAGAGTGTGCGCTCATTACCGACGGACGCTTCTCGGGTGGTACATCTGGACTTTCAATCGGGCACATTTCACCCGAAGCTGCAGCCGGGGGCAATATCGGTCTTGTTCGTGATGGTGACATTATTGATATCAACATTCCACAACGCACTATCAGCGTGGAAATCAGCGATGAAGAACTTGCCAACCGTCGCAAAGAGGAAGAAGCACGAGGCAAAGATGCATTCACACCACGCAATCGCAATCGTGTGATTTCAAAAGCTTTGCGCGCTTATGCGTCAATGGTAACATCGGCCGACAAAGGAGGCGTGAGAGGAGAGATATAATGTATAATGCACAATGCATAATTCATAATTAGAAAATTTCAATTTACAATATATGGCTGAAAAAATAACAGGAGCCGAGGCTTTAATAAAGTCATTGATTGCCGAAGGAGTTGACCGTGTGTTTGGTTATCCCGGTGGCGCAATCATTCCGGTATATGACAAATTATATGATTATACCGACCAATTAAAACATATTCTCGTTCGCCATGAACAAGGTGCAACCCATGCTGCACAAGGTTATGCTCGCGTAACCGGTCGTCCCGGCGTGGTTATCGTGACATCAGGTCCTGCCGCAACAAATGTAATTACCGGTTTGAGCGACGCTTTAATGGATAGCACTCCTTTGGTGGTGATTACCGGTCAAGTAGCATCATCGTTCCTTGGTAGCGATGCCTTCCAAGAAACCGACGTGGTAGGTATCACTCAACCTATTACAAAGTGGGCAGTACAAATTCGCCGTGCCGAAGATATTCCCGCAGCAGTGGCTCGAGCCTTCTATATTGCAAACTCAGGACGCCCCGGTCCGGTAGTGCTTGATATTGCGAAAGATGCTCAAAATGGGCTTGTTGAATGGAATCACAAGAAATGCGACTATATTCGTAGCTATATCCCCTACCCCAAAATCAACGACAACGATCTCAAAAAAGTAGCCGACATTATTAATTCGGCAAAACGTCCAATGCTTATTTCGGGACATGGTGTGATGATTTCGGGCGCAGAAAAAGAGCTTGCGGCTGTTGCCGAAAAAGCAAATATCCCTGTTGCTGCAACGCTTCTCGGTCTTTCAACCATGCCAAGTAATCACCCTCTATATAAAGGTATGCTTGGTATGCATGGAAATATCGGTCCGAATGTCAACACAAATCGTTGCGATGTGTTGATAGCTATCGGTATGCGTTTCGACGACCGTGTAACGGGCGATACTTCAAAATATGCAAAGCAAGCAAAAATCATCCATATCGACATCGACTCATCGGAATTTGACAAAAACATCAAAACCGATGCCACTATTCATGGCGATGCTCGTGAAGCGCTTGAAAAACTTCTACCTCTTATCAACCCTGCCGACCACAGCGAATGGCTCAAAACATTTGATGTATGCGACAAAGTCGAGCAAGAAAAAGTTGTGAAACGTGAAGTATATCGCACCGAAGGCACGATGACAATGGGCGAAGTGGCATATAAAGTATCCAAAGCCACCGGCGACAAAGCTGTATTGGTTACCGATGTGGGACAAAATCAAATGTTCTCATCACGTTATTTCCGCTACACCGATCCCAAAAGCATTCTCACATCAGGAGGTCTTGGCACAATGGGATTTGGGCTACCCGCTTCTATCGGAGCTAAAATGGGTGCACCCGAACGCACAGTGTGCTTCTTCACCGGTGATGGCGGATTACAAATGACGATACAAGAACTCGGTACGATTATGGAGTATGGTACCGATGTAAAAATCATACTTCTCAACAATAATTTCCTTGGCAATGTGCGTCAATGGCAAGAATTATTCTTCCAATGCCGTTTCTCTCAAACACCAATGATTAACCCCGATTTTGTGGCAATAGCAAAAGCTTATGGCATCGCTGCCGAAAACGTAGAAACTCGTGAACAACTCGACGATGCTATCGCTCGTATGCTCAACCACAAAGGTGCTTATATGCTCAATGTAAATATTGACCATACCGATATGATTTTCCCAATGACACCTCCCGGAGCAGGCGTTGACACAATCATGCTTAATGCCACTGAGATGTATCAAATCGACTAAAACATTGTAAACAATGGAAAAACAATTATTTACCGTAACCGTATTTTCTGAAAACCAGGTTGGTTTGCTCAACCAAATTTCAATTATATACACTCGCCGTTGCCTCAACATCGAGAGCCTATCAGTGAGTCCATCTTCAATCGAAGGGATACACAAATTCACTATTACCACATGGAGCGACCGTGTGACAATGGAAAAGGTAGTAAAGCAAATCGAAAAACGTATCGACGTATTGAAATCATTCCTATACACCGATGACGAAATTGTATATCAAGAAATTGCACTCTATAAAGTTCCCACAGAGCAACTCCTCAACGAGAAAAATTTAGAAGGAATCATTCGTCGTCACAATGCTCGCATTCTTGAAATCACAAAGGAATATACTGTGATTGAAAAATCGGGGCATAGCGACGAGACAGAGGCTTTGTTTGAGGAATTGAAGCATTACGACATACGCCAATTTGTGCGCAGTGGTCGTGTAGCAGTCACAAAGTCAACCGAAGAATATGTAACAATGTTCCTTGAAGAGCAAGCACGTCACCGTGCCGAAGGGCTAATCTAAATACAAATGAGACCAAAGGAACATACTCATAAATATTTTCTCACTGCAGGCGAATGTAATGCACAACGCCAAATGCCCATCACTCTCATCGCTCAACGAGTGATTGAAATTGCCACCGAACATGCCAATATACTCGGCGTGGGTTATAGCGATATGATTAAATTCAACTCGGGTTGGGTGTTGAGCCGCATGTCAATCGAAATGACTCGCTATCCGGGAGTGAACGAGGAATACAGTTTAATTACATGGATTGAAGGTTTTAATCGACTTTATTCTGAGCGTAATATGGAGATTCAAGATGGAAATGGCGAAACAATAGGATATGTGCGAACAATATGGGTTGCAATCGACATGGACACTCGTCGTCCATCAGACCTTTCAAACATTTCTTGGCTTGCCGAAACAATCAACGATCGTCCTTGTCCTATTGCCAAGCAAAGCCGATTGATGCCGGTGAAAGATGAAGATGCCACAATTATGGTACAACATCAATTTAGAGTTACCGACATTGATTTTAATCGCCACGTAAATAGCGTGAGGTATATGGATGCTTTGCTCAACCAATGGAATTTAGAGCATTTTGACAATAACGATATTGCTCGTTTTGAAATTCAATATCTCCACGAAACCCACTTTGGCGACAATGCTGTGGTTAAATCTAAAGTTGCCGATAATGTTGCCGAATCGGAGATTTCGGTTGGCGAAAACGCATCTTGTAGAGCAAAAATCTCTTTTATAAGCAAAATTTGACACAAAAATTAAATATTTAATTGCATTTTGTTGCTAAATTACAATTAAAGCAGTAAATTTGCAACAAAATCACAAAAAAACTAATATAACAATTCAATTATGGCAAAAATGAATTTTGGCGGAGTTGAAGAAAACGTAATCCTCCGCGAAGAATTTCCCTTAGAAAAAGCTCGTGAAATCTTAAAAGACGAAACTATAGCTGTGATCGGTTATGGCGTTCAAGGTCCCGGTCAAAGTATGAACCTTCGTGACAATGGCTTTAACGTAATCGTTGGTCAACGTCAAGGTAAAACATTTGAAAAAGCAATCGCTGACGGTTGGGTTCCAGGTGAAACACTTTTCAGCATCGAAGAAGCATGCGAAAAAGGTACTATCATCATGTGTCTTCTTTCTGACGCTGCTGTAATGTCGGTATGGCCTACTCTTAAACAATATCTCACACCAGGCAAAGCTCTCTACTTCTCTCACGGTTTTGCTCTCACATGGAGCGATCGCACAGGCGTAGTTCCTCCTGCTGATGTTGACGTTATTCTCGTTGCTCCTAAAGGCTCAGGTACATCATTGCGTACAATGTTCCTCGAAGGTCGCGGTTTGAACTCTTCATATGCAGTTTCTCAAGATGTTACAGGTCGTGCAACTGATCGTGCTCTTGCTCTCGGTATCGGTATCGGTTCAGGTTACCTCTTCGAAACCACTATCGAACGTGAAGCAACTTCTGACCTCACAGGTGAACGTGGTTCATTGATGGGTGCAATCCAAGGTTTGTTGCTCGCTCAATATGAAGTGCTCCGTGAAAACGGTCACACTCCTTCTGAAGCATTCAACGAAACAGTAGAAGAATTGACACAATCATTGATGCCTCTCTTCGCTAAAAACGGTATGGACTGGATGTATGCAAACTGCTCTACCACTGCTCAACGTGGTGCTCTCGACTGGATGGGTCCATTCCACGATGCAATCAAACCTGTTGTTCAACAACTTTATGATAGCGTAAAATCAGGTAACGAAGCTCAAATTTCAATCGACAGCAACTCACAACCCGACTATCGCGAAAAACTCGAAGAAGAACTTAAAGCCCTTCGTGAAAGCGAAATGTGGCAAACAGCTGTTACAGTACGCAAACTTCGTCCTGAAAACAACTAATCTACAATCTCTCAGAGATATAAATAACGCAAAGTGCGACACTCACAACCGAGTGCCGCACTTTTTTTTGTAACAAAACACAAAATTTATTTGGTTAATTAATATATAACCTATAACTTTGCCGATGTAATGGTGTGGATACCCAACCGGGTTACTCTACTTAATAGGGAATCAGGTGTAAATCCTGGACAGTCCCCGCTGCTGTGAGTTTCATTATCACTCACCGACATTCACAACCTGCCACTGAGGCGAAAGGCCTTGGGAAGGCGTCGGGATGAGGAAACGAGTCAGAAGACCTGCCACTACATTTATTTCAATAGCTTACGAGGTATGAGCTTTGAAAAGTTAAGACATGTAGTTAGCACTCGTCTTCTTTTTTCTTTGTTTCTGCCACCCTATACGAGATAGGAGTGCGTTTACATTTCAGGCTTGACAAGGTGTCGCCTCGAAGCTATTTTGATTAACAACTTAAATTATTAGTTATCAAAATGGTAAGACGCATCTTAACAAGCTCGTTTTTTTATTTATTGCTGACTACACATTTCGCGTCAGCAACCACTCTCAGCGACGAGGGACACTCTACTCTTGACACTACATTTCTCAAAGAGGTTGAAATCACAGCTCAATCCTACAAAGAAGTTATACCGGCACAAACATTAGGAGGAAAAGAATTAGAGGCATTGCGTTCACACAGTGTAGCCGATGCTTTAAGGTATTTTTCGGGAGTACAATTAAAAGACTATGGTGGTGTGGGTGGTATTAAAACGGTCAATATCCGTTCGATGGGAACAAACCACATGGGGGTTTATTATAATGGCATCGAATTGGGAAATGCTCAAAACGGACAAGTCGATTTAGGGAAATATTCATTGGAAAACATTGAAACCGTTTCACTCTATAACGGACAAAAAAGTGAAATTTTTCAGTCGGCACGCGAATTTGGTTCTGCCGGGTCAATATACCTCAACACCCGATTTCCTAAATTCAAAGAAGGAGAATCATGCCATTTGCGAGTGGGATTGCGAGCCGGCTCATTTGACCTCTTCAACCCATCTCTGACATTTGAGTACAAACTCAGCAAAACTATCAGCATGAGTTTCAATACCGAGTGGATAAGCTCATCGGGAAAATACAAATTCCGTTATCGACGCGTTACTCCTTCGGGCGAACTCGCCTACGACACAACTGCCATTCGCGAAAATGGCGATATTGATGCTGTTCGTCTTGAAGGTGGAGTGTATGGATTCCTTCCTAAAGGTCGATGGAAAGTTTATCTATACCATTACAATTCAGAACGAGGAGTGCCTGGTGCCATTGTTAATAACGTGTGGCGACGTGGCGAAAGACTATGGGATCGAAACTCGTTTGCACAGGGAATGTTTGAACATCGATTCTCTTCAAAATTCAGCACAAAGGTAAACGCCAAATATGCCTTTGACTACACACGATATGTAAACAATGACGACAAACTCATTCATGTCGATAACATCTACAAGCAAAGAGAGGTATATCTATCATGGGCAAACAAATATAGTGCGTTGCCTAATTGGGATTTGTCTATGGCATACGACTTTCAATGGAATGAATTATCGGAATATATGGACGTTGACCGCTCAACTCATTGGGCATCATTGGCTACTGCCCTATCATTATGGGATTGCCTAAAGTTGCAAGCATCGGGTTTAATGACATACGTAAATGAAGAACAACGAGAACGCAACTCAGCTCCCGACAAAGTTAAATTCACCCCAGGTGTATTTGCATCATATAAACCATTTAAAAAGCCTAATTTAGTATTACGTGCTTTTTATAAACAAAGCTATCGCATGCCCACATTCAACGACTTGTATTACACCGATATGGGCAACGCATATCTCAAACCCGAAACAGCTATACAATATAATGTTGGCTTATTATATGATATAGTTCAAGAAAAAAGTTGGTTCAAATATTTTAAGGTTGGAACAGATGTTTACTATAATGATGTAAAAGATAAAATTGTAGCATATCCCAAAGGACAACAATTTCGATGGACAATGCTCAATCTCGGCAAAGTAGAAATCAAAGGTATCGATGCCCAATTAGGTGCGACATTCGGACTTCCATACGACATTGATTTCACTACCAAGGTCCAATACACCTACCAAGAAGCTATCGACGTAACAAATCCTGCCGATAATTACTATCGTCATCAGATTCCTTATATTCCATGGCATAGTGGTTCGGCTATTGTCATGCTCGATTGGAAAGGTTGGCATTTCAATTATAGCTTCATCTACACCGGCGAAAGATATAACCAACAAGAGAATATCCGCTATAACTACACTCAACCATGGTACACAAGCGACATTTCTCTGATGAAATCGTTTAAGATCAACAAGGTAAATCTAAAAGCCACAGCCGAGGTTAATAATCTTCTCTCACAAGATTATGATGTGATTCTTAACTACCCTATGCCCAAACGCAATTATCGATTTGGCATTGTCGTTGAACTTTAATTTTTCGATATATGAACAAACTTATTTTCTCTATACTCTTTTCATTAATGCTTTGTTGTGCCACAAGTTGTCGTGAAGACGAGATTGTGGTACCAACAGAGTACGACATTTTGCCATTTGAGCCCAACTCCGACGTGAATCCAATAGGCTTGTACTTGCTCAACGAGGGCAATATGGGTAGCAACAAGGCCTCTATCGACTTTGTGGATTTCAAGAACGCCTATTATGTGCGCAATATGTATGCCGAGCGTAATCCCACTATTATCAAAGAACTGGGTGATGTGGGTAACGATATTCAGATATATGGCAATAAGATATATGCCGTAATAAACTGTTCTCACAAGGTAGAAGTGATGGATGCGCATTCATTGGTGCGCATTGGGCAAATTGACATCCCCAACTGCCGCTACATTAAATTTGACAAAGGGAATGCCTACGTTTCGGCTTATGTGGGACCGGTAGCTATTGACCCTGATGCACAACTTGGGGCTGTGTATCGAGTAGATACCGCCTCTCTTGCCATCACCGGGAAATGCACCGTTGGCTACCAACCCGACGAGTTAGAAATCCTCGGGGAATATATATATGTAGCAAATTCAGGTGGTTATAGAGTACCAAAATATGACTATACGATATCGGTTGTAGAGAAATTTGGCATGACCCAAGTTGAAAAAATACCGGTTGGTATAAACCTTCATCGCACAGAAGCTGACAAATACGGAAAACTTTGGGTAACATCTCGTGGCAACTACGGCTCAATTCGTTCCAAAATGTTTGTACTTGAAAAAGAGAGCAAATTCTCACGAAAGATGGTTGTCACCGACACTCTCGACATTCCTTGTTCGGAGATGCACATTCAAGGGGATTCACTCTATTTCTACAGCGTAGAATGGAGCAATCAAGAAGAAAAAAACCACATTGCCTACGGCATCATCGATGTGCGAACAAAAGAACTTGTTACCGACCATTTCATTACCGACGGCACTGAAAAGGACATTGAAATCCCTTACGGTATAAACGTACACCCTATTACCGGCGATATATATGTTACTGATGCCAAAAACTATGTTTCGAGTGGAGCTTTGCATTGTTACAGCCGTGAAGGTAAAAAGAAATGGAGTGTACGCACCGGCGACATTCCGGCACACATGGTATTCCTATATAAATAATAACTCACAATGAAATACTTATATCAAATATTAATCGCTACCATTTTATCAGCCACCATCTCAGCTTGCAAACCTGAGATTGAGATGGTTAGCCTTGGCATTGATGAAGAATATGCCATTGAACGAATGAGAATACTGCACCTTCATCCCGAATTCCCCGGTGAGTCATACATTTGGTCGATGAAAGATGTAAATGGGAATGACTCTGTAATATCAAATGAACGCGACTTGTATTTCGTAAAAAAAGATGCAGGCACATACAATGTAAAACTCAACATTGTTGATGACTCCGACCCGGTAGAGCATAACATAAAAATCGTGGTATGGAACGAGCAAGTTGCTTATAGTCGATACATCACCGAAGTGTATGAGTATCGTCCTGCACCAGGTCAATTTATCAACGAGTTACCCAAGTACAAAGATGGGGATACAGAAGAATCAATGATAAAAAAGGTTTTGGAATGTATCTCGGATAAGAATGATGTCCTCATCTCACTCGGAGGATATGGTGGATATGTAACATTTGGATTTGACCATGCTGTAGTGAACGTTCCAAACGAAATGGATTTTAAGATCTTAGGAAATTCTTTCTATGCCGAAGCAAATCCCAACCCCAATGCACCGGAATCGGGTGGCAGTGCCGAGCCGGGCATCGTGATGGTATCTATCGACAAAAATGGCAATGGCAAACCCGATGATGAATGGTATGAACTTGCCGGAAGCGAATACTATAAACCTGAAACATTGCACAACTATTCAGTGACATATTTTCGCACCCCAAGCGACCACGTTGCAACACCCATTCCTCAGTCGCCAATTACCGACAACACATATATTCAATGGACTGCAAACGATGGCACAACAGGCTATATCGAAAAAAACTCATATCACCGTCAAGATTATTTCCCTAAATGGGTTACGGTCGATGAAATCACTTTTAGCGGAACACGATTGGCTTCAAATGGTATCGATGAGAGTGGCATAGCTAGCTATTTCGTGTTGTATGCCTATGATTGGGGATATGCCGACAATCACCCCAATGAGGTTGGCGACAAAAGCTGCTTCAATATCGATTGGGCTGTAGATAAAAACGGCAACCATGTGCAGCTCGATGGTGTGGATTTCATTCGTGTATTCACCGGTGTAAATCAATCATGTGGCTGGCTTGGCGAAACCTCTACTGAGATTTGTCGTGCCGAAGATTTGCATATTGACAACTCTTTTCTACCTAATCCCTAACCGATTATAATAAATTAAACTACATAATATGAAAAAAATTTTATCACTAATTGCAAGTGCTTTGATTGTAGCAAGTTCTATGCAATCTATTGCACAAAATTACTACAATGGAGCGTATGTCCTCAACGAGGATTGGTATGGGCATAACAATAGTACTCTAAACTTCTGGAATCCGGAGGCAGAGACTATCGACTACCTCATTATGCAGATGGCCAACAACTATAAGTATTCTCTTGGCTGCACATCTCAGTATGGTCAACTTTATGGAGATTTTCTCGTAATTACAGGCAAACAAGATAAAGACCCCGGTGAAGGTGGCGATATGCTATCGGGACGCGTTGCCATTTTGAATAAAAACACGCTCAAACCCATAGGTGATGAGGTACACCCTCTCATTTCGGTTAACGAGAATGGCAAATCCGATGCCGATGGCCGAGGTGTTTGTTTCGTTGACAATAACAAGTTTTATGTGGGCACATCAAATGGCATATATGTATTTAAATGGAATGAACAAGGAAAAATCTTTGTGTGGGACTCAGAGAAGCCCATTCCAGGCACCGAGAACAAACTTATTACTGGCGACGAAATAAGTAATGCCGATGGTCAAGGGCCTCTTTACCACAACCAAATAGGCATGATGCTTCGCACTCAAGATTATGTTTTCGCAATAAAACAAGACTTGGGGGTACTCGTCATCAACCCCCAAACCGATGAAATAATAAAGATTATTGAAGGTTGTTTCTCTACCATGGTTCAAAGCAAAGATGGGAATATATGGGTAGGTGTAAACTATCAAGAAGAGGGTAATGAAAGCAACCTTAACTATCCATACGGGTGGAATGGAAATGCTTGGAACGGCTCACAACTCATGTGTATCAACCAATATAGCCTTGAAACAAAAAAGGTTCGTTTAGACACCGGTGGCGTGCCTCAATCGTGGTATGCGTGGACTGCAGGCTCTTTGACTGCGAGCAACACCGAAAATACTCTATACTTTGTATATACCGACCCAAGCCTTGGACAAATCAACTGGTTTAGAAACTGCGTATTATATCGTTTCAATATTGATGCTATCGATTGGGATAATATCGACCTCTCAAACCCCGACGAAGCGTATGCCGAAGGTGCTTGCGAAGAGATATATGATAGTTCTTTTGATGGATTGTATTTCTATGGCGGTGCTATTCAATGCAATCCTAAAGATGGGAATATATATGCATCACTTTATGTGGGCGAAAACATTGCAACACAAGAATGGATCTACGCAATTATATCTCCCGAAGGGGAAATGATTCAATATCAAGAGCCTATTAAACGTTACTGGTATCCTGCAATGTTTATCTTCCCCGACAATAAAGCTCCTATTGTTGAGAAATTTGAAGATGTAACTATCGATGATAAAGATCCTATTGAAGTCACTCTATCTGACAAAGTAACCGACGAAGATTCAAATAATGCCGCTATTATAAAAAGCATAAGCAATATCAAAGATGAATCAATCGTAAAAGCCGAAATTATTAATGGCAATTTAGTACTCACCCCATTGAAGAAAGGTAATACAGTGATTGAAATAGCCTTTAATTCCAATGGAAAAGTAGTAACTGAAAGTGTAAAAATATCAGTTACTGCCGACATCAGCTCTGTTCAATTAAACACCATTGAACAAGCAAACGTTTTTGCCGTTTCAGGAAATATTATGATTACCGGCATTGACACACCCCAACAAGTAGATGTTTTCAATGCTCAAGGCTCTCTTGTAAAATCGGTCATTATTAACAATGGCGACATGATTTCAGGACTGGTTAAAGGCAATCTCTATATCGTAAAAATTTCAAATCAATCACATAAAATTGTTATATAAAATGAAAAAGGTTAGTCTTATCATGCTGTTTTTGTCGTTAGCAATGGCATTCACAGCTCAAGCCGGGACTCAATTTGTCCCCAAAGAGTATTCCTATGAGGCCGTTGGCTCAGATGGGAGTAGTTCTTTTTATGTTTATTTTTACGACCTATTTGAGTATCCCGACGACATTTCAACATCAACCGACATTTCACAAAAGGAGGGAATCACAATCACTACATCATCGGGCGATAACACTATCATAAAATTAAACAGCATAGGCGCCCACATGAGCAAAACGAGAATGCAATTAACTCGTATGGGACAAGTAAAAGGTGAAACCACATTCTCAGTATCGATTACTTATAATGGCGAAACCGTCACAAATAGCTTCCCTGTAAAAGTGCATGGGTTAGAAACATCAATGATTAAATCATATATCAACCCCGATGAAATAGCTCCTCAAGTTTTTGATGTTATCGGCAACACAAGTTTCTATAAATCATCGGAAAAAACGACTTGTTCTTTAACTATCGACAACGCCGATGAATTAAAATATGGTACTATCGAATTAGTTGACGGAGAAAACGGATATAAGGTTATTCAATATACTCCTAACGGCACTCCTCAACAAATTGTATCAGATGCAATCAAATATACAATTACTTTATCTGACGGAACCGAATCCTCTTCAAATAAAATTATCACATATACTACTCGCAACTGCTATGCTACAAAAATATTAGAATATCAACCTGCCGCAGGACAATTTCGTAGTGAAATTGCATGGGACAACCCTATCGAATTTTTTGAAAATAACGAACGTGGTGTGAGCCTTGGTGCATTAGGTGGATATATCGTATTTGGTTTCGACCAACCTATCTACAACAATCCTCAAAATCCCTACGGCGTGGATTTCACTGTTGAAGGAAATTCATTTGTAGCTGCCGAAAAAGGAGTGTGGACCGAACCCGGAGCCGTGCAAGTTATGGAAGACAAAAACGGCAACGGGCTTCCCGATGACGGCGAATGGTATGAGCTTGCAGGTAGCGACTATTGGTTAAGCACCACCAAACATAATGTAGAACTAACATACTACAACCCTCACTATAATGATCGTTACACTGTGCCCTGGGCTATGAAATGGGAGGAAAATGGCGAAATTAAGCATGAATATGGTGCAGTAGTAACAAACAACTTCCACAAGCACTCATTCTATCCCGATTATTTCTACAATCAAGACAATCCCGATGAGTCTAAACGCTGGTTTTCTCCAAGTGTTTCCCGTGATTCAATCACATTTACCGGTGTCACCAACATTCGTGGTTGCATCGATATGCGTTCGCCAAGTTATATCGAGTTCTACGCTTATTCAGGATTTGGATATTGCGACAATAAGGGGTTTGTGAAAGAAGATTCGCGTATTGCTCAAAATCCTTATGGTCGTCCTTATCTTGGCGAAACAGCCGGAGATGGCATGGATATAAGTTGGGCAGTTGACAAAGATGGGAATTATGTAGAACTTGAAAAGATTGATTTCGTGAAAGTATATACCGCCGGGCAAGTTATTGCCGGTTGGCTTGGCGAATGGTCAACCGAAGTGTTAAACTGTGCCATTACTCTACCCGATCCCGAATATGTGCCACAAGATTATTACTACAATTATGTAGGTATAACTCAATTGCAAGTACCTAAAGGACACACATGCCAATATGAAGGATTTTTATTCAAGAATGGTCGTCCGGTAGAAAATGTGACACAACATTGGCGGATTACAATGGACAAAGAGGGTCTTGTAACCGATGGAGTTGATGCCATTGCCGAAATAGACAATACCGGTTTACTCACTGCTAATGGCTATGGAACAGTGTGGGTACACTTCTCGGCTATGGACGGTATTCCTGAAGAAGCATTTGAAGTGTCGGTGTGCAATCTCTCAAGCGTAGTTATCAATCTTGAAGGGAACCAAGGCATTGAAAGTGAAGAATTAACATGTGTCGTTGGAGAACGTATTTACATCAACGTTGAAAGTGAAGATGACAACACCCAAAATGTGAACGAGACAAAATCTAATCGCTTTATCTACGATAATTACACTTGGTTAAACAGCAATCCCGATGTAGGGACAATAGATAATGGGAACTTTATCGCATTGAAACCTGGAACTACCACTCTCACTGCTGTGTCGGGAATTAACCCATCATTAAACGACAAAATTGCAATAACAGTTATTGATATTCCCGAAATTACAATAACTCCTATACAAATTGCATCAACTAGCCACTCTGGAGAATTACTCAACAGCGACATCTTCTCAACAGGCACTGGAGCTACTGTATATATGGACAAAGTAACTGCAAAGAAAGGATTGGCAAATATTTCACTTTACAACAACCGCCTTTCATATCAATTTACCGAAGGTGAATATGTTACTGACATTCTCATCTTTAAGGTGATTTGTTATGGTCAAGAAAAAACTATCGAAGTTCCTATCACTTATGGTCCTTACAACTTGGCTTCTCGCAAAAAAGTGTTGATGATTAATAGCACTGATGAAAATGGCGTTGACTTAGG
The DNA here is from genome assembly GCA_045531405.1 of Muribaculaceae bacterium. Taxonomy (GTDB): domain Bacteria; phylum Bacteroidota; class Bacteroidia; order Bacteroidales; family Muribaculaceae; genus RGIG4079. The sequence continues at coordinate 34,913 of JAZSDX010000053.1, forward strand.
CATTGCCCAACTTCAAGGCATCGATGCAGAAACATTTGAGAACAAGACCTACGTTGAAGATCTTGCTTGCGGCTCTAATCTGAATCAAATCCCAACCGACAATATTCTTCCTGATGGTTCATACGCATACCTTACACAAGGCACAAACCTTTCTCGTTATGATGTGGAATGGGGAAAAACTGTTGTAAGTGCAACATTAACCTCTACCGATAAGCATCAACTTGCTACTTACAAAGACAAAATTATTGTTAGCGACGGAGATTCTCTCAAAGCATTCTATCGCACCGACCTCGAAGCATTCAAATCAATCAAGCTAAATGGCACAATCAAACAAATGGTGATAAATGGAGATGTTGCCTATATTTTATGTGCAACTGACGCCAACGCCCGAATAAACAAGCTCAATCTTGCCACATGGACTTTGGCTGAAACCAATATAGATATCGACGGAGGAAATAAAGCCTCAGGAATGTATTACCTTAACGACAAACTCTATATTGCTACCGGTGAAGTAAACGGAGAAGCAGCCTCAATGGTTGTGTTTAACCCAACTGACAACTCTAATACTACAACATCGGCTACCATCGACGGAAGTATGCAAATTCCTCATGGTGTTTCGGTTCAAGCAGGCAATAACATTATGGTATCACGTGGTTGTGGATTTATCGCATATAATCTTGAAACCGAAACATTCGCTGATGAAACCGTGATGATTCTCAACGACATATTTATCCCAACACTTGCCGTTTACGAACCCACCGACTCATCTGAATACTATTACGTGGCATATTCTCAAGGCATGGCTATGTTTGAATCATCTGATTTAACACAACCAAAGATGATTTTCAATGCAATTCCATCGGCAATAAGTATAATGGCTGCAACCGAACAAAATGAGGCTCCTACTACCAAGAAAGCTTATTCATACACATCGGGAGTATATGAACGTGCCACTTCGGTAAAAAAATGTACCGCAGCAAAACTAACTACACTCTTTGCCGACAACGAAGGCAACACTACCGACAACCTCACTATGTATATTCGTGAAGATGTAGATTGGTTAGATGTAACATATTCATCAGGCAACATCACTCCTAATGTTAAATACACCGGCGATGTTGACAATTTAACCGACATTGTGTTCCCGGTTGAATGTATCGACAAGAATGGGGCATCAACAATGAGTACTGCCACAATCCGCATCACTCCTCGCATCTACAAACCAACGATTGACGAATCACAAGTAATAATCTATACCGATTCGGTACTCGTTGACACGCTTTCGGTTGGTAACATTTTCACTTACCCTAAATCAACAACTAACCTAACATTTGTAACTAATGTTTCAAACGTTAGCGACTACACTCTTATCAACAGTGCTGAAATCGACCAAAACAATAATTTGGTTATTACTGCTATGGAAGGTGTAAAAGGGGAAGCTGCTGTTGAATTAACTCAAACCATTACTCACAAAACTTATGGTTCAAAAACATTCACTGCGACAATTCCTGTTGCATTTGAAAGCAAAGTGCCATCGGGAATTGATTGTATATCTAACAACAATATAGATATAAATTACGTCAATGGAGTATTGACTATTAACAACTGTAAAGGAGAAAGATGCTTAATTTATAATGTTGCCGGATCGCTTATTTATTCATGCGATATTAATAGTAACAACTTCTCTATTCTATTAAATCTCAACAATGACATATATATTGTAACGACTGACAATCAACGCATAAAAATTGCAGTGAAATAATTATCTTGTTACATGATAATTCTAAACACAAAAATGGGCTGTGCAAAGACAGCCCATTTTCGTTTAGTGTCAGAGTTTATTATTTAATAAACTTGATTGTTTTTACATTTCCACCTGTTGTAACTTTGGCGATATATACACCATTGCTCAAATCAGCAACAGAAATAATTGCCATTGAAGATGATGGGGTTGCATTCAATACTATCGCACCTGAAGCATTGTAAATTTCAACTGATTCGATTGTATTAGCTGCACTAATATTTAATACTTCGCCATTACATGAAGTCTTGATTTCTGCTACTTCTTCAATTGCTTCAACACCTACGGCTGGAAGTTCGATGTCGGTAACTTTTGCAGTTTGAGTTGCATTATCCCATTGGCTAAACTCAAGATTATTGAAGTTTACTGCTCCATTCCATGCTTGATATGGAGTTTCTTCGTCGTCAATATCGGTCCATTCATGACGCATAAAGAAGCTATCAAAACGCCATGTTGAGATTGTTGTTGCTTCTCCTGTGAAATGTGTAAATGGCTCGTTCTTAATATCCCATTTAACAAGATTCCAACCACGGAAATCAATAGTTGTTTGAGGATCTTGATACTTAAGTTCTGAATTATTGATACGCAACATTGCCGAAACTGCATTATTTGAGCCATCGCCATATAACCAGAATGTCAAAATGCCATCTGATATGTTACGGTTAGCATTAACTCCTGATTGAGTTGGAGTATATTCTCGGATTTGCCAAAGTTCATTTGCAAAATATTCATCAAATGAATAAGTCATTAATGCAGAACCAGCAGTATTTTTGTTAGGAGCAAGAGTGCTTGATGTGGTTGAGTTGCCTTCGTCGGTAAGACCTGAAGTAGAACCTGAGCCATTTGGAGCCCAGAAACCATCAGCACTTGTTAATGGGAATAATACTGTTGAAGATGTTTTAGTGCGATATTCTGAAAGGAAACGGAAATGGAATTCTTCAGTTTCATTGCCTGAAACGTCGGGTAATCCGGCTTTTACTGACACTAAGAAACACTTGTCGGCAGGAATAGTATCATTTGTGTAGAAATGAAGAACAGATTTTCCAAATACTACAGCATGTGTAGCTGTTCCTTCATAAGTTTTTCCATCGCTATCTTTTACAGTGATGAAATCAGAATGTTTATCGGCATTCCACACAATTTCTTCATCATATTCGATGCGGATAGGAGGCATAATTGCAAATTCTGCTGTTTGGTCAGCAGCAGGATAAGTTGTCACAATTTGTGGAGCAGTAACATCAGGTTCTGCAATAGTGATAGAAAGCACATAGTTACCACCTTCGACACCGTCACCATCACCATCAAAGAATTGGTTGGTTTGTGAATTCTTTGCAATAGAACCATCAATAGTGATATCATAAGTCCACATTGGATCAAGTTTTGTGATATCAATATTCAAGGTATAATCGTTTACCCATTCAAAGGCAATCTCACCACCATTGTTGATTGTAATAGCCTTTTCAACTGATTCTCTATCCATATTACGAGAGAATGTAATTGTAACAGGATAAATAGGGGAAACATTTGTTGGGTCAACAACCGATGTTGCATCAACTTTAGCAGGAGAAGTACTTGTTAATTCTACGTGTTGAACTGTAACATAATCATTTGTTGCACCTTGTGCACCATCTTTAATAGTCACTTGAACTGTTTTAGATTCAAATCCGTCAAGTTCAAATGTCACATCATAGGTTTTTCCTACTTCTAATCCTTCAAAGAAATAGAATCCGTTGTGAATCAAGTTTTCATTTTTGGTATAAATGTTAAATACTGATTCCCAAGTATCGGTTGTATAAGTTTTACCATCAACAGTAACTTTTACACCATTAATAGGTGTGTTATTTTCAGAATTGCTTATAATACCGGCGAGGAATGTTTGAGAAGGAACATTCAAACCACGATATTTAAGGATTGATTGAAAACCTGCAAGAGCCTCAAGACGTTTATATTCTTTGTTGATGTTGAGTTGTTGTTGTGCAGCAATAGTATGATATGCACCTTCACTCAACAAAGAAGCCATATTTGAACGGCGGTTTACCGATAAATAAGGATATTGATATGCATGAGTAGTTTCTCCACGAAGATAGAAACAACGGTCATACCAGTTGCCACGAGTTCCGGTACAAGCAAAGTTCATCATCATGTCTGTGAGGTTAGGACAAAGTATGTCACCAAATGCTTTACCCCCATTAGGAGTTTTTTCTACTTCTACACCATCTTTCATCCAACCACCAAATAGAGTAACAGTTGTGTTGTTTTCTGCAGACGCGTCAGAGTGTATTGAGTAATAGAAATCGGCGCCCCAAGCATTTGCCATATCAGAGCGTTCTTCGAGTCCAACCTCTGTAACTTCATCTTCACGGCAAAGCATGAGATTATCTGCCGGCATATCGGTATATGTAAGCAAATATTCTTTCATTGTTTGTGCAATTGCAAATACTTTTTCAGCTTCAGAATATCCCCAAAGTCCTCTATTTTCCTTCATAGAGTGACCGGGATCAAGGAATAATTTAAAATCACCCCAGCCTGTTATTTCTTTTTCGACAATCGAATCAGTTGCTATAGTATCTGTATTTTCTTGAGCAAAAGAAGGCATTGTCATTAAACACATTGCAGATATTACTGCACTTTTCTTAAATATATTCATCTTTTTCATGGCAGTAATTAGTATTTGAGATTAATAACATAAATTGATGCATCTATTGCATTTTCAAATGCAACTTTCTTGCCATCAGGTGATACCGAAGGTGTCAATGGAATTAAATCGGTGTTGCCTGTAAGAAGATATTTCACACCATTGTTAATATTAATTGAATATATATCTGACGATGTAAAATTAGAGCCATCATCGGTTACTAATGTAAAAATTAGCGACTGATTATCAGCTAACCATTGAGGATTAGACCCTTTACCTATGCTTTTGAGATTTCCTCCATTATTATCGCAAATCCACATTCCATGTCCCGGAATTTGGAACGCAACTTTTGTTCCATCGGGCGACAATGCCGGATTTATAATCATTTTTCCTGAAAACTCTTTCAACGAAACAATTTTTGATGTAGCTTTTGCCGGTTCTGCAACCATCAACTCATATACTCCGTCTGCTTCAAGTGTAGCAGTTGCTTTGATAGATTTCCATGTTGGAGTACCATTAATGTTTCTGCTTTTCCCTACTATGATATCAGCCTTACCGGTTGCGATGTCCCATTTCTTAACTTCATGGAGAACGCAATTATTTTCAATAACATTGGTACGGCCCAATATTTGCGTACCATCGGCACTCCATTTCATCTTGTAACCGGCGCCCGATTCAGATGTAATAGATTTTAAATTACTACCATCGGCATTTGCGACCAAAATACCGGTGTAATTGTCGGTTGTTACAGCGATTTGAGACCCATCGGGAGACCACACAGGAGCCATCAAACCTACTGAATACTCAATGAGCTTTTGAGGCTCACTTGCCGAGCGAGGTTGTGCGAAAACGCATGCACAGCCTAAGCAGAGTGAAATTGCTAAAACAAAATTTCGTTTCATACGAGTACTTTTGATTTAAGGTTAATAAAAATGTAATATCTAATTACCTCAAAGGTAGTAATTTTTTTGGAAATTTCATAATCATTATATTTTTCTATGATTTTAATTTGAATAAAGTTTCAGTTCTCAATAAATCACTAAATTTGTAGTCATATCATTAATTGATTAAAGCATGTCACAAATCTTTTCCACATTAAAAAAGTATCGGAATCCTATCCTCAACATTATAACCTCTATCCTCTGCATTATCATCATTTACGAATCTCTTTTTGTTGAGATACGTTATTGGAGAGCTGCTATCTTTAGTTTGCTTTTAGTTGGTAGCGTTATTGATTTTATTAAACTCTGGAAGAACAATCAAAATTCCGACAATTAACCTCTTACCGATGAACAAGTTGAAAAAATAGAGAAATTCGCCACTTGCGATTGAGATCACGAATAAGAACCTTTTAGATATGGAGGACGATGAGTGATTTAATATCCAATATAATAGGGAATTTTTATCGTTTATTGAGTTATGAATACTCATAATTTTATTGAAGGAACAGATGCATATAGAAATTGGGCTATGGGAAATCCGAATGCATCTTATTATGAAGATAATATTGCATATGAAATTTCAAGAAGTCAAGACTTTATTAATTGGGAATACAACAATCCCAATGGCACACTTAGTCAATATCTAAATCTTTTAAAATTGGCTATTCATGGAACAGGAATTAAGCCGTTACGACATATCTAAGGTCGTGGCTTATTATGACCTCGCCATTGATAAGGTTCTGTTCCCTACACTTGCCACTGCAAAAGGCAAGCAAGGATATGGACTTTATGCAAAACTTGGAGATATTTCAGTAGAAACTATGTCGGGTGGCGACCAAAGCATAATGTTTATGATCACTGAAAATGTGATATATTATCCTTCTGAAGATGCAATATTAAGTAGATTCTTCGTATATTTTGAAATTCCTTCGCTTCAAGGTGTTGAAGAAATGGCTGTTAAGAGCTACACTATCGACTTTGACGGGGTAATTGTTGGGATTGAAAAAGTTGAGAATGATAATGTGCAATACCCAGAAGGGTGGTACACTATTATGGGGATTAAATTACCTCAAGCTCCAACATTAGATGGTATTTATATTCATAATGGCAAAAAGGTGTTTATTAAAAAGTAGATAGTTGGCAAATTCTTATAACTAAACGCCCAATGAAGTATTTATTGGGCGTTGGCATATTTTCTGCCACAAAAAGAAGATATTTCGTGATAATTTGCTAATTTTGCAGAAGAATAAATTACAATATCATTATGACACAAGAATTAGACTGGGGCAACCTATCATTTGGATATATCCCCACCGACTACAACGTGCGTTGTTACTACAAAGATGGCAAATGGGGCGAAATTGAAGAATCAACCTCAGAACACATCAACATACATATGGCTTCAACATGCCTTCACTATGGTCAAGAAATCTTTGAAGGGTTGAAAGCATTCCGAGGCAAAGATGGCAAAGTGCGCATTTTCCGTCTTGAAGAAAATGCAAAACGCATCATCTCTTCGGCCGAAGGTATTAAGATGCAACCTATCCCCGTGGAGCTTTTCTGCGAAATGGTGAAACGTGTTGTTAAACTCAACGAACGCTTTGTACCACCCTACGGAAGTGGAGCATCACTCTACATTCGCCCACTCGAAATCGGTATTTCGGCACAAGTAGGTGTTAAACCCTCTACCGAATATCTTTTCTTGATTCTCGTTACTCCTGTTGGCCCATACTTCAAAGGTGGATTCAAAAACACTAACATCTGCATCATGCGTGAGTTTGACCGTGTTGCACCAAAGGGTACCGGTCGCTGGAAAGTGGGAGGCAACTATGCTGCAAGTCTTGAAGCAGGCGAAAAAGCACACTCTCTTGGCTATTCAGCAGTGCTTTATCTCGACCCAAAAGAAAAGAAATATATCGACGAATGTGGACCTGCCAACTTCTTGGCTATCAAAGATGGCAAATATATCACTCCTGCATCTGAATCAATTCTCCCCTCAATCACAAACATGAGTCTTCAACAAATCGCAAAAGACATGGGTATTGAGGTAGAACGTCGTCAAATTCCTATCGAAGAACTTGAAACAATACAAGAAGCCGCTGCTTGTGGCACTGCTGCCGTAGCATCTCCTATCGGAGAAATCCATGACCTTGACCTCGATAAAAAATATATCATCTCAAATAATGGCGAACCGGGGCCTGTGGTAACTGCTCTTTACAACAAACTTCGTGGCATTCAACTTGGCGAAGAAGAGGATATTCACGGTTGGAACACAATCGTGGAGTAATTGAGAACCCCAAAGGGCTCAACGAGGCTCAACCGAGTTAATTGAAAGTTAAGAATTATTCTAATGTCTTATAAAGAAATCATAGATAAATATTATCCCGCAGGCACTAAGTGTCGCGGGTTTTTTTTACAGCATAGCCGTCAAGTTGCTGACAAAGCTGTTGAAATAGCTCGTCGGTGCAATCTGGATATTCCGTTAGAAACCGTGGAAGCGGCAGCAATGCTTCATGACATAGGGATTTTCCTCACTAATGCTCCCGATATCGATTGCCACGGCAGAGAGCATTACATTCGCCACGGCATTCTCGGTGCAGAACTATTACGCAAGGAGGGTGTAGATGAATCAATCGCACGCGTGGCAGAACGCCACACCGGAGTAGGACTAACTATCGACGACATAGAACGGCAACAGCTCCCTTTGCCTCATAAAGACTACCTACCTGAAACTACGCTTGAAAAACTCATTTGCTACGCCGACAAATTCTTTTCAAAAAGTGGTGCAATGCAAGAAAAGTCACTCGACAAAGTAAGAGCCTCAATGGCACGCCATTCAGCCGACAGCCTCGCACGCTTCAACGAGCTACATAAATTGTTTAATGATTAAGACTTCCCTCCAAATGGATTTATGCCAAAACGGCGACGGATATATTCGGCAATGATTGCTACTGCATCTTCCATTTTGAGCAACGATGTATTGATGGTGAGGTCATAACTCGCAGCATCACCCCACTTCTTGTCGGTGTAGAAATTATAATAATTAGCACGTAACTTATTAGTTTTTTGAGCAATTGTACGTGCTTGTTCGGGAGTTGGTCGATCTCCTCGACGCATTATGCGAGCAATGCAATCGTCAATTGATGAATGTACAAAGATATTTACACAACGAGGGTGTTCTCGCAACACATAGTCGGCACTTCGACCAACGATAACACACGATTTATCGTTTGCTATGCGACGTATAAATTCACTTTGTGCATTATAAATTCCATCACTGGCAATTGTTGATGAACAAGAATAACATGATGCCGGATTATAACCTGTGCCAACAGCAAACATCCCACTCAAAAACGATGGTACACGTTCATCGCTTCGCTCAAAAATTTCAGGACACATCCCAGCTTGTTTAGCAGCTTCTTGCAATAGTTCTTTATCGTAATATTCTATCCCAAAAGTTGATGCCAACAATTTTCCCAATTCACGTCCACCACTGCCAAATTGGCGACCAATCGTGATTACGAAATTTTTATCCTCGTTCATAATAATAAATTTTAGGAGTGTCAAAGTTAATATTTTTCAATCTATATTCAAATTTTTGCTGCTACTTTTATATAACAAATAAAAACTCAAAAAAGACAGAAAAACAACAACGCCACCGAAAGAACGATGGCGTTGCGTTTATTTTAGAATGAGATTTTGCTTACTTAGCGACTCTTTCAAGCCATTTTACCATACCAAACATCACTCCCATTGAGATGAAACATACTACAGCAAAGACACTCCAAGTTATAACCAACGAAGTGCTTTCATACATTGTTGCACCAAGGAACAATGCGCCATTACCTACTGCTGTAGCTCCAAGCCAACACCCTTGCATCAATCCTTGAAGGTGAGCAGGTGCAACTTTTGACACGAATGCAAGACCAAGAGGAGATATAAACAGCTCAGCAACAGTCAAGATGAAGTAAACAAAGAAGAGAACCCATGGTGTTACACGGGCGGTATCAGCAAGTGGCGAACCTGATATTTCGCTATAGTTAGGCAATCCAATTGAGGCAACTGCCATAACTACATAAGCCGAAGCTGCAATACCCATCCCAATTGCAATCTTCATAGGAGTTGAAGGCTCTTTCCCTTTTTTAGCCATTGAAGAGAACACCCACATCACAACAGGAGTGAGGAACACTACTACAAATGGGTTTATTGATTGGAAGATTTCGGCACTCAATTCCATTGATCCAAGTTTCAATAATGTGTAGTCTTTAGCAAACATAGTCAAAGTCAAACCATTTTGATGGAATGAGAACCAGAAGAATATTACAATGCCAAACACTGCAAATAGTGCAAGAATGCGTTGTTTGATTTCTTGTGCATTTTGTTTGATTTCTTCTTTAGAAATCTCAGTTTTTGCAGCCTCTTTCTTTGCAGGATTGGGAAGAGATTTTTTACTTACAAGGAAGATTACCAAAGAGATTAGCATTGCTACAATTGCAGCAGAAAACGCATAGTGGAAACCGGTATTGAATGCTTCAAGATAATCATTAGCAAACTTAACTAAATCAGTTGGAGTTGCACCATTTGACACCGACACTGCAAGTTCTTGGAAGCGGGTAGTATCTTCGAGTTTTCCTTCAATGAGTTTGTGGCACATTGCAGGAAGATCGGCACTATACGCAAATCCTTGCATTTCAACAAATGTATTACGCACCCAAATAGCAATCATAGGAGCTATACACGCACCAATATTAATAAACATGTAGAAAATTTGGAATCCGGCGTCACGGCGAGCACTGTATTTGGGGTCATCATATAATTGTCCCACAACAGCTTGCAAATTACCCTTAAACAACCCATTACCAAATGCGATTACCAACAATGCTCCCAATGCAATGTATTTAGTAGTAATCAACGCAGGCATTGCCAAAAGTGCATATCCGGCACTCATCACTAACAATCCCGCAATAATTGTACCTTTATAATTCTTTGTTTTGTCAGCAATTAGGCCTCCAACAAGAGCAAGAATATAAATTGAACAATAGAAAATCGAATAAAGCACACCGGCTTCTTCTCCATCTAAATTAAATTTCGACATCAAGAACAATGTCAAAATAGCCATCATAATGTAGAATCCGAAACGCTCGCCCATATTGGCAAGTGCCGCGGGGATCAATCCTTTAGGGTGGTTCTTAAACATAAATGTAATTGTTATTTAGTTAATAATTAATTGAATTTTGCGAGTTTGATTAAGCTCCTGTTTCCATTTTGGTTTTGAAAGCGAGGGCATATACCTTCATTTGTTTCACCATTGCCACAAGACCATTACTACGAGTTGGAGAGAGATGCTCTGAAAGACCTATTTTATCAATAAAATAAAGGTCGGCATCAAGAATTTCTTGTGGAGTGTGATTTGACAACACTTTTATCAACAACGAGATAATTCCTTTAACGATAATAGCATCGCTATCTGCTGTGTAGATGATTTTGCCCTCGTCGTTAAGTTCGGCATTGAGCCACACGCGACTTTGACACCCCTCGATGATATATTGAGGTGTTTTATACTTTTCGTCTATCGCAGGAAGTGCATTGCCCAAATCAATGATATAGGCATAACGGTCCATCCAATCTTCTATATCAACAAATTCGTCGATTATTTCGTCTTGTATTTGATTTATAGTCATATTTCCTTTATTATTCGTTATAAATTACATTCAACACTGTTTGGCCCACTGCTTTAAGTGAGTTACGATCAATATTTGACATATTATCATTGAGAGTGTGCCATGTAGGGTTAAACGATGATGTTGATGGATTGTTGTTTTCAATGATATCAATACAAGGGATATTTGCTTGATTGATATATATGTGGTCGTCCATCACGCTACCTCCTACCTGATTGACAAACACATCGCCATACCCCGATGCAACCGCCATTGCCCACACTTTATCTACAATGTGTCCGGCTAAATATTGCGATGCATATTCTCGATGAAATTTAGCATCTTTACCCCCCACCATATCAAGAAGAATGCCATATTCGGGCATACGTTCCGGGGCATAAGGTAGTTTTTTTATCCAATATTGAGTGCCAAGGCACCAGGTATTTTCATCGTCACCATTTGATTGTCCATAATCTTCAGCATCAACAAATAATATTTCAACGCCTATTGTAGGTTTCTCGATGCTTAAACATCTCGCAATCTCAAGCAATACCCCTACTCCACTACCTCCATCATTTGCACCATCAATTGGAGTATTGTGTTTTGAAACATCCTCTTCAGCATCGGCCCATGGTCGAGTATCCCAGTGCGCAAGCAATAGCACCCGTCTCACTGCGTCTTTATTGAATTGCCCCAAAATATTGTTGATAGGCAATTTATCTCCATTGAAAGCTGTTACGGTCGTTTTTTGTTCTATTACAGTATCAACTCCATATCGCTTCAACTCCGATACAAGATATTGTGCACAACAAGCGTGTCCCTTTGTGCCAGGTACTCGATAACCACAATTAACCTGTGCCTCCACATTGCGATAGGCACTATCGGCATTAAATTCTATGCGAGACTTGATTGTTGTAGGCTCATTATTTGTCTCCGATTTTGACTCTGTTTTAGCCGAACACGCAATCATAAGCCAACATAATGCAAGTGATAATATATTTATTATTTTCATTATTCAAGTCGTTTAACTCACAAAGTTACAAAAAACTGCGCTATACTCCAATTTTACTCCACAGATTTAATTTTTCATTGCACAATTAAATCTTTAATTGTTTTTATTATTGAAGTATTCAAAAAGAATTTGTAATTTTGAGAGTATTACTAAAACGTCGAGAAGTTATGAAAATATTACTTCCTCCCAAGAAAGACAAAACTCGCCAAGAAATTGCTATCGGCAACCGACAAATTACAATCATTGGGGCCAATGGTGCCGGGAAAACTCGTTTCACCGATTATTTAATCAACGATTTACAAGGACGGGCTTTTCGCATGTCGATAATAAGTGCACTATATGAATCACGCGAAATCGATCCCCTTCCAGGCTCTATTGATATGCTATTCAAGGAGGCTGTTGAGCGTTCAAACCTCCTCCGAAACGACAATGTGTCACAAGCCGAACGCCTGACATCTTTACTTTTTCAGGAAGAAATGCTTAATCTCATTTCTTACAAAGTAACCCTATCTGATAACCCCGAGGCCAAATTGCCTTCAACAAAACTTGACAAAGTTATTGAGGTGTGGCAAGAAATTTTTCCCGGAAGTAAGATTTTAATTGAAGGTGGGAAGATGTTGATTTCTCGCGAAAGTGACCCAACATGCTATTCTTCGATGAAGCTATCAGCCGGAGAAAGAGCTGTAATGTATTATGTTGGTGCAGCTCTTATGGCAACGAAAAATGCTGTCATTTTTATTGACAACCCGGGAATATTTTTGCACCAATCTATCACAAAAATTTTATGGGATCGCATTGAGCAACTACGTCCCGATTGTACGTTCATCTACACAACTCACGATATCGACTTTGCGTCATCTCGCACCGATAATACTGTTATATGGGTGAGAGAATATGATGCAACCGACGGGACTTGGGATTACGATATCCTTCCCGACCATGCCGAGCTATCCGACGACATTTATCTCACCATCATAGGAGCTCGCAAACCGGTGCTTTTTATTGAAGGTGATGGGGTACACTCTATCGACTCAAAATTGTATCCTCTCATCTTCCCTCAATATACGGTAAAGTCATTAGGGAGCTGTAACAAAGTAATCGAAGCCACTCGTGCATTTAACGATTTGAGAACATTTCACAAAATGGACAGTTATGGCATAGTTGACCGTGATCGTCGCGACGATGGAGAGGTAAAATATCTACGGACAAGGAAAATTTTAGTTCCTAATGTTGCTGAAATAGAAAACATTTTGATGCTTGAGGAGGTGATACGTACAGTTGCTACACGACACAAAAAAGATGAGCATAAAGTTTTTGCCAAAGTAAAAGCAACTATTATTGACCTATTCAAGCAAGAGGTTAAACAACAAGCATTAATGCACACTCGCCACCGAGTGAAACGCACTCTTGAATATCGCATTGATGGGCGATTCAACAATATCAATTCACTTGAGGACCACATCAACGACTTAGTAAAAGAGATTAATCCACGTGGCATGTATGAGGCTTTTTGCCGAGAATTTCATGGATATGTTGCAAGTGGCGATTATCAAAATGTGTTGCGAGTATTTAATCGCAAGTCGATGATTCCATCGAGCAATGTAAGTAACCTATGTGGATTGAGTAATAAAGAGGCTTATATTCGCACAATTATCAATATTTTAAAGCAAAACGGCAAAGATGCACAACGCATTCGTCGTGCTGTAATTAAATGTTTCGGACTTGACACCGACAATCTCAACTCCCTTAATAACGAACTACAATCAACGACCAAAAACAATACTCAAAATGATTAAACATTGGATAGAGGCAATGCGACTTCGCACTCTCCCTGTTTCGCTTGCAGGAGTGGTTATGGCTTGGGGATTTTGCTTTCTTCACAATAATTTCAATATTACGCCGGCTATTTTATGCCTACTTTTTGCACTTTTGGCTCAAATCTCGTCAAACTTTGCCAACGAATACTACGATTTTAAATCGGGGCTCGATCGCAAAGGTCGCGAAGGTCCTCGTCGTGGTGTCACTGAAGGAGATATCACTCCTCGCGCCATGAAGATTGCCACTTATGAAACATTAGGGTTGGCGTGCATAATAGGCTGCTCTCTCATTTATTATGGAGGGTGGTGGCTACTCCCAATAGGTATCATAATAGCACTTGGTGCAATGGCATATAGCGCCGGCCCATATCCCCTTTCTCGCCATGGATTGGGCGAAGTGGCAGTGTTGTTTTTCTTTGGCATAATACCGGTTACTCTCACCTATTATGTGCAATCGCTTGAATGGAATATCGATGTGTTGATGGCTTCAATATCTATGGGGTTGATGGGAGCCAACGTGCTGATAGTAAACAACTATCGCGACTACGATGACGATCGAAGTGTGGGCAAAAACACCCTTGCTGTGATATTTGGACGTAACACAGTGGCAAACTTATATCTTTTTAATGGATACATCGCTGTGGCATTAATGGGTGTCACATGGTTGACACTACCCATATGGGCATGGGCAATCCCCACTTTATACCTCATTGCTCACACAACTATATGGTGGCTGCTCGGCATTCGCACCGGCTCACGCCTAAACCCACTCCTCGGCATGACAGCAGTGGCCATGGCCGCCTACTCTCTCGCCTTTGCAATCATCGCCTTATTATAAAGTCGCAAAAGTCTCTAAAGACATTAAACAATTCAATAGTCTTCTTTTAGAAGATAATTCATACTACGACCTCCTTCATCGGAAGCACATAGTATTCCCTTTTCTATTAAATCGTTAATATCTCTCAATGCTGTGGCTTGAGATGTTTTAGCCATTTTTGCCCATTTTGAAGTGGTCAGTTTACCTTCAAATCCGTCCCACAACTTATTGACAACCTTCACCTGACGCTCATTCATTGCCACATCTCTATTCTCTTGCCAAAACATTGATTTCTTAACGACTCTCTTTATTGTAGCTTCAGAACGTAATATTGCATTACGAAGCGTCAGCAAAAACCACTCAAGCCAAATGGTTATATCCACACCTCCCGTGGTTGTCTTTTCTAACACATCATAATAATATTTCCGTTCACGCAATATCTCTGCTGACATACTATAAAAGCGATGAGACATCCCATCAGCTCGTGCCAATAACATATCAGTTATCGTACGTGTCAATCGCCCATTTCCATCATCAAATGGATGAATGGCAACAAACCATAGATGTGCTATTGCCGCCTTTAACACCGGGTCAACATCTCCTTCATTATTAACCCATTGCAAAAACTCGTTCATCATATCGCTCACCAATTCCGACGATGGAGCCTCATAATGAACTCGCTCTCTTCCCATTGCTCCCGACACTACCTGCATCGGTTCCGACCCTACTCGATATGACGCAACCGTTATCGGATACATTCCGCTTCTTCCGGTAGGAAATAGTGCTGCATGCCAATTAAACAGACGCTCATGTGTTAGTTCTGCATCGTGATTTTTCACAGCATCAAGCATAACCTGTACCACGCCTTCGGTATAATGGTCTGGTTCGGGCAACCCTTCTACTTCTATCCCAAGATGCCGAGCAATAGAAGAACGAACTCGGTCGGGATTTAGTAATTCTCCCTCAATCTCACACGAACGCAACACATCTTGCGTCATCACATCAAGTGAAGCGCGATTCTGAAGCTCTAATCCCAAACCACTCATCAACCCATACACTCTCCCCTCAAGATTTCTCACCTCCGATAACAGTGTTATCAACCGAGAATTATCCCAAGTAAACTTTGGCCATGATGATTGTTGCCATATATATGTTGCTCTCATAACATCTAATTTTGCCACAAAGATAACACAATGACGCGAAAAAACAAGCTAATCTCGTCAAAATATGACGAGATTAACACAATTATTCACTGCAATAGAGGATTAAAGCAATCTATATATTCTTAAAAATTATAATACATACCAAAGCTTAAAGAATTATTATTCACATTAAATCCAAATGCTTCATAAGTATCTATTACTTTTTCATAACCAATAAATCCAAACTTAGCAACTAATCCAACCTTATCTGACATTTCAAATTTAACCCCAGGTCTGAATCCAATATGGAATTCAATTTGAGAGTCATCTAAAAATTCATCATCTGCAAACTCCGTATAGCCGACGCCAAAACCTCCTTCAATAAAAAATGACACCTTATCACTATTTGCAAATGTCCAACGCACATATGGTTCAACCGATAACGAGTTTGCGGTTTCGCCATCATAATTAATTAAACTTTCACTTAAAGCAATTGCCACATCAAATTTTTCATTGTAGGAATAACCTACTTCTGGAGCAATTGAAAACAAAGTTATTGTTTTTGCTCCTTCGTAATCAGGTTTTACCAAATCTAAACCAATAGATCCTCCAACCCAAGTTTGTGCATTAGCCATTACTGATGCAAATAATGCAATTGTAAAGATTACTTTTTTCATAATAACAATCATTTATTACTATGGCTCTCAAATAGCATTATTATATTCCAACAAAGAAAAAGCGTGAGAGCCGCACTAATTGCTCGTTCCGCTTTTCGAGGCTCTGGAATGCCCATCACTGTAGAACGAGCAAAGCAGAAGCCTCACGCAGAATATGATATATAATCAAACAACCATAGCAATTGTTCAATTCATGATATACATATCCACAAAGACACCTACTATTGCCTCATTCTTGGCAGTGATTGAAATTTTCCAGATTTCGAAAAGCCAAGAAAGAGCGAAAGTAAACGCTTTTCTAATTATGTCTGCACCCACCCACATAACCCACATCGGGGTTGACTCAAACAAGTTTCGTCTCTGCCGACGGTGGTCTGCAAGCGATATGCATCGCAAAGTTAATTATTTATTTCTAAAATGCAACCAATTTTTCAAAATTCACAACAAAACCATAGCTATCATATTCAATTAATTTGTGTAAATTTGTAGCATGGATTTTTTGATAAAACTAAAAAGTGATCATTTACGTTATCGTGAGGCGAAGATTCTTAACCCTTATCACGTTACGATTCCCCGTGGTGTTACTGCCATAATGGGACCTAATGGTGCCGGAAAAACTATGCTCGGCAATATCATCGAAAAAGGGTGGAATTTCTGCACAAATAGCATCGAGGGGTATCGCGAACGATTGAATATCAAGAAAATTGAGTTTGCCGATATTCATTCGCTTGCCGGATTTAAGGTGGAGTATTACCAACAACGCTTTGAGTCGATGATGAATGATGAGGTGCCCACTGTTGCCGAAATCTTTCACGACCGCATCAGCTCCTCTCGTTGGCAAGAATTGACAAATGAGCTACGACTAAATGACATCACGACAAAACACATTAATTTCTTGTCAAGTGGAGAAACTCGTAAGTTACTTATAGTGAATATGCTCTTTGACTTGCCCGATGTTTTGATTCTCGACAATCCATATATAGGTCTTGATGCAGCCTCACGCGAAATACTCAACGACACTATAAAAATGATTGCCAATAAAGGGGTATCGGTAATTTTACTCCTTTGTAATCCTGTTGACTTACCTCCATGTACCGACTGCGTTATACCTATGCTCAATATGGAGATACAAAAACCGATGATGCGGCAAGGAAAAGATATAAAGCAATTTCAACAATCATTTTATTATCTCTTTGACTATGCCATAAATCTTGATGCACTACCATCACAACCTACTCGCGAATATAATGCAGAGGAAACCGATGTGGTATTGGCTCTAAAAAATTGCAAAGTAAAATATGGCTCACGCACCATCATAGAAGATGTGTCGTGGACAATACGCAATGGTGAATGCTGGGCGTTATTTGGGCCAAATGGTTCGGGAAAATCCACTCTATTAAGCCTCGTGCATGCCGACAATCCTCAAGGATATTCCAATGATATCACTCTCTTTGACCGTCAAAGAGGCAGTGGTGAAAGTATTTGGGATATAAAACGTCGCATAGGATATATTTCACCCGAAATGCACCTATATTTCAATGGTAGTGGTGATATAAAAACAATTGTGGCACAAGGGCTGAATGATACTGTTGGATTATTTTGTCAAGTAAAGCCACATCAAATGGAACGAGCCATGCATTGGTTACAATTACTTCATATCGAGCATCTTGCCGACCGTCGATTTAACACCCTATCGGCTGGAGAACAACGATTGGTACTACTTGCTCGCACGTTTATCAAGCACCCTCAGCTACTCATTCTCGACGAACCTCTACATGGTCTTGATGCTGCTCGCAAACGTAGCATTCGTGGCATAATCAACCATCTTGTAGCACGCGACAGCATCACACTAATATATGTAACACACTACCTTCCCGAAGTACCCGAGTGTGTCACTCACACCAAGACTCTTTAATACCAAGTCACACCATTAGAATAAGATGAGCGTTTATCATATTTGAGGTCGGACAGCATTGACGATTTTACTGAAATATGGAAATTATATGATTTATATGGTCCGACAGGAACAAAACTTGCTCGCATTGAGAAACAATGCAAATCGCGAGATATATTACAATTCATATATGCAATCTTCTTAGTATCGAAATTATAACTCGCGGAGAATCCAAAGTTCCAATTCTTCGTTGGACGTATATTACCCGAAAAACTTAAATTTTGCGTCACCTTACCTTTATATTCCAACTTTTCTTTATCAAATTCGCCATAGCCATAATTTACCGAATAGTTGACCGTCAAACTCCATGGCACCGACCATTTCATGTATCCATCTTCATCGGTTTGTACTTCTTTTTTCTTTTTTGAATATGGCGAAGTAGTAGCTGTAGATTGTGAATCATCTTCGCTATCCATATCATCAGAGGTCTCATCACCGGTGCTTGATGTGTTTTCATCTTTTTTACGCCGGAATGTATCATTGTTAAACGTATAAGAGAACGAAGTTCCCGTACTTGACAATCGACCCAATCCTTTTCCCGCCTCCCAACGAGGGATATTCACACGAACAGGATTCCCATATTCATTAAGTTGATAAGTATATACATCCCACACTGCCGACAAGTTTAGGTTGAAATTTTTCACCAAACGAAGATTTAGCGATGTATTAATATTACTCCAATTTAATGAGTCGGCGGCAAAGTTATAACTTTGTGATACTGTAAAATTCTCTATCAACGATATTTTCTTCTCCCCAATACTATCATTATCTGATTTAACTTTCATCTCTACATTATTTGAGAGAGCAAGCGACACAGCCCCTGTTTTTCCTTGCCCTGGCACTCCAAACATGCTATTAGGGAACAATGAATATTTACGAGTTTTAGCGTTTCCATTCACATCTACATACTGATATGAGCCATAGTAACCAAAGAAACTGGAAGAGAAGTCGGGAGATGCAGTAAATGAAACTGTAGGAGTAAAAACATGTCTTATCATCTTCACCTTGTCGCCCAAGAAAGGTAATGGTTGATAAAAACCATATATCTTTGTATCAAGAGACATTGATGCCGAAAAATCCCATACATTATAAAATCCATATGTAGTATCACACACCTCGGCAGCTGCATTAGGGTCCCATTGTCGTCGCACTTTATTTGTATACATGCGATCGGTAAACGACATTTGTGGGGTTATATTTATATACTTAAACAAATTGAACGTTGCTGAAATAGGAACCGAATGTCTCATCCCATTTCTCCAATCCTTTATAAGGTTTTTCTTAAAAAATTCATCTTGTTTTGCAGTCAACGAATTTTGGAATTGCCCTGAATATGACATTCTAATCTTTTCATACCATTTTTCATCACCCACAGCTCGTTTTCGCTTAAACGGATATATTTGCGACATAGATAATGTAAAATTGGGAAACGACACCGACAATGTTGAGTCTTGTGTGCGTTGCGACACATTAAGAGTCGTAGAAAGAGACCATTTAGACTGAGGGAATCGATATGTCAAATTTACCGAGCTACTCTTTGTATTTTCGGTAAATGCATTACTATAATAACTATTCAAATCATTACGAGTATATCCACTTGTTGTAAAGTTAACACTTGCCGAGAGGTTTAAGTTTGGATTGGCCTTTGCATCCTGAGTGTGATGCCATAGGATTTGGAAGTTGGTTTGTGTTGAATAATCAGGCATACCTTTATCTCCATATATCGATTTAAGATAACTGAAATCAAAGTTACCTGAATATTTATAACGCTTCACATAATTGGATCTTGCTTTCAGCCCCCAAGAACCTTTGGTATAAATTTCTCCGGTTAAAGCCAAATCGATATTATCATTTATTGCAAAATAATATCCACCATCTCTTAAATAAAATCCACGTTGATAATCATCTCCAATAGTGGGGAAAATCACCCCCGATGAATATTTTTCAGTAAATGGGAAATAACCAAAAGGAACAGCTAATGGCAATGGTAATCCTGCCAACACCAAATATGTCGGGCCTACTACAATATCCTTTTTAGGTCTCATTTTGCCCTTGGTTACTTGGAAATAAAAGTGAGGGCAATCATGATTATCACATGTTGTGTATCGACCATTTTTTATGTAATAAGAGTCTTCGGAATCTTTCTTTGTTTCTCCTCCCGTAAGATACCCTTCACCTTGTTCAGTTATTACATTGGTAATGTACCCTTTCTTTGTTTTGAAATTATATTTCATGGTTTCGGTCTCATAGGTAGTCCCACCCTCATCAAATATAGGTTTTCCCACCCATTCTCCAACAGAGTCTTTGCTTCCTACCGCATAGACAAGGCTATTCTTCATATCCATATCTATCTTATCGGCATCAAGTTTTAGATTCCCATATTTAACCTTACCATTACCATACATGTAAATTTGATTTTGCCCCGTCATTACGATAGAATCTTTTGACGAAAAGTCAACTTGGTTATCAAGATCAACTTTTACTCGACGGATACGCGATGGCTTTACTGAATCTATAGTTGTAATTGCAATTGAGTCGGGAGCTATAGTATCAGTGACAACAATAGTATCAACATTGACAACACTATCCTCGTTCAAGGATTGTGCCCCAACGTTGAATGTAAACAACATTAAAATTGCTAATATATAGAATTGAGTTCGGCTCAAATGCTTAGTTCACTTTATTTCAAAGTACAAAGATAGTAAATCAGCACGGATTAACAGCCCTTTAGGTTTTATTTTAACCACTAAAATTAGTTTTTTTAATACAATTTCTAAAAAGGATAGCCAATTGCCAAATGGAATGCCAATGATTTTCCAAAAGACTCCATATTGTAATAACCCCTTCTTCCGGTATCATACGGCACATGAATGCCTATCCCTAAATCCCCTCTAACCACAAGCATCTCCATGTCAAATCGAAGCCCAACTCCGGTTCCAAGTGCTAAATCTCGCAAAAAACGAGAGCCGACTAACGTTCCTCCCGGTCGTTGCGGGTCATTTTCTAATAGCCACACATTTCCGGCATCAACAAAGAATGCGCCTTTGAACATCCCATATATCGGGAATCTATATTCCAAATTTGCTTCAAACTTAAATGTACCAGTTTGGTCAAAATAATTATCGGCTGATGCACCAGGAGCTCGGTATGTGCCCGGACCTATACTTCTCACGGCAAAAGCTCTAACCGAGTTTGCGCCCCCCACATAAAACTGCTCGCTATATGGCACTTGTGCCGAATTACCATAAGCATGAGCGGCTCCAACAGTTGCTCGAGAATACAGCCAATGACTACCTCCTAAACGACAACTAAAGACTACTTGTGTTGAACCTTTTATAAACTGAGAAAATGGTGTATCAAACATTGTTTTCTCATTTTTTTGCCCAGCAAGTTCCCATATTGCCCAACATAAATTTCCAGCCTCTTGCGCCGTAAATTGCCAATTTATCGCGTTATTTCGATCTATACGTCTATCATATGTATATGAATATGCAATTTGAGGGATAAACTGGTCTTGAAAACTTTGCGCAACAGCCAAATTTTGGTTCATGATAGAATCAAAATCGGTAGTTGTATTAAGTAGTTTTGTATATGTAACTTTCCCTATCGTAAGAGTATTTGTTGAATATCTCGATGATTGCCAATCATAACTCATTGCGGCATTAAATTGTGCCATTTTGAAATAATGAGGTCGATTTAGCACCTCTGCATCAAGCGATAATCGTGTCCAATTTAATTCTCGACGACGGCGTGGGATAAAACGAGGGGCAAGCAATCGAGGAAATGATAATGTAGTATTTATACCAAATTCATATGAATTAAATAGGGAATTGCGATTTCTACCGGTTTGCCATTCATATGCACCAACCAAGCTCACATTTAATTGTTCTCCTCCGCCAAATAAATTCTTATTAGTAACACCAATCGAGACTCCCGGGCCCAAGTAACTATTTGACTTTGACGTAGCATTAACTTCAAGGCTTAACTCTATCGGTGCGTCCTGTGTACAAATTATATCTACATTCAACCTATTTTCTAATGACAACGAATCGGGAACAACATTGATATTTATATCCTTAAATATCCCCAATCGCGACAAATAAGTTTGAGTGCGATTCATATCTCTAATCGAAAAAGTTCGACCTTTTCTAAAGGTTACACATTCGGGAATAATTTGATGTCTCAATTTTGAGGGTTGCATCTGTACGATTGTTGCCCTTTGTGTTTGGATTGTATCGGGTTGCCCCCCCCCTTCATTACGGTGCACATAAACAACCACATTTCCTGTAACATATCTAACCAGTGC
Organism: Muribaculaceae bacterium; assembly: GCA_045531405.1. Taxonomy (GTDB): domain Bacteria; phylum Bacteroidota; class Bacteroidia; order Bacteroidales; family Muribaculaceae; genus RGIG4079. The sequence continues at coordinate 57,675 of JAZSDX010000053.1, forward strand.
GTTAGTAGGCACATTTTCAGCCATCACCATTTTAATTGCAATTGATTGTGGCACGATTGTACTATCGGCTAAATATTCAATATACTCAGGGCGAAAGAAATAATAACCTCGGTTTCTCACTTGATTTGCTATTTCAGTACGCAATTCAGCCAACGAATCGGTACAATAGCGAGTCCCTTTTGTCAATAATTTTGACTTTATGGTTATTGAATCTATAATATGATTTAGATGGTTTGTATCGGGCAACAATTGAATCGAGTCAATACGATACACCGGACCGGTCTTTACATCATATGCAATTCTCACTTTCTTCGGATTTTTACCTTTGATGAGTTCATAACCAACAGCCGAGCTAAAATAACCATTATTCTCGAGTATCTCATTTATCATCTTCACTCGCAATTCGGGACGCACATCGGATAACAACACCGGGTCTTCTACCAATTTATTATATAACCATCCTTTTATTCCGGTAGAGTTGTTATTCCAATTATTATACACCCACAATCCCACCGGAAATGGATGGCGAATTGTCGGAGAAATCAAGCTATTATTTGGGGGAACATTTACTGCCTCTTTTACCTGTGACTTTACTTCAGAGGGCAACTTTCCTCCATCAACCGACTGAATCTCCACTTTTTTTACTCCGGTATAAAGAGGATCATCGGCACTCAATCTCTTTGTCGTAGAGCATGACACTACAATAATTGCAAATAGGATTACAATTAAATATCTAAATTTTATATTGAGACTCAATCTTGACATTTACATATTGCTTATCTAAACAAATCTCTGAGAGATTTCAATTTTCGTTTATACACAAAACCCACTCCGGTTTGTGTTATCTCACCCTCAAGAATACTCTCAAATCCTACTTTTCGGAACAATTTTACATTCATCGTACCACTGCGATTGAGCATATATTCAAACGAGATATCATTAATCAAATTTTGCGAATAGTTTTCATCTGTCTCAGCATCGGTAGAGTAATTACCTCCTACTACAATCTTAAATCGATCATTAAACATTGTTTTTGACACCTTATAACTATAACTGGTTGTTTTTGATGTACTACCATCAATGGTTTTATCATATTGGTCTATCCCAAATGAGACATCAACAAAACCTATATTATTCGCAGCCCATGTATTTAATTTTGATTCAACAAACGAGTACAACGGGTTTCCCGATAAATTTGAATTTGCCTTTGAGCCTGCCCCGGTATATATATTATACAGCAACATATTCATTGCTTGATTTGCTCTCTGCTCAGCACTCATTGACGACAACTCATTGGCAATAGTCATATCTTCAGGTGTTGATAAATCAAATGCCACATTCATATTATTCAACGTATTAGAAACCGACAATTTTACATCAAAGTTAACCAATCGCGAGTCTTGCCCTTCTTGTGTCACATTAGCCTTTATATTGTCAATTGCATTAAGACTCAAAATTGGGTTAAGCATATCTCCATTAAAAGCTACATAACTACCTTCGACAAAATTAAACAACTTTTCCGACATCAAAGGTGGTGTATATCTAACAAAACCTTTATTTATTGTATATCGTCCGGTTAAGCGACTATCGGCCATTGCGTCCATCGAATAATTCAACACGCCATTTCCTTGCAGCTGCACTTTATTTTTTCCATCGGCCGATAAATCCACATTGATTGTCGATCCATCTGATACAACTAAATCCACATCTAATTTCAACAGCATAGCCTCAACCATTTTATCTGTAGCATCAACTTTCGTTGTATCTGAGAATTTTACAAATTTAACCATATCCTCAGTATTATAAGATGTTATTGTTGATGTTGCATCCGGTATTATATATGTAATATTAGATCCTCCAAGAAGGTTTATTGTTGCATCCACATCAATCTGCGACAAATCCCCCTTTATCCCTGCGTCAATATCAATAAATCCTTTACCATATACATCGGCTCGTTTGGATTTATTACTCCCCACAATCTGCATATCTCTTGCCTTGAGAGTCAAATCAATTTTAGGCAGAGTCAAATCGCCAATATCAACCATACCATCAACCATCAGTGGGTTCTTATTAACCCCCGATATTGCAAAATTATCAAACGATACGACATTGTCAACAATAGGAATATTCTCTTGTGAAAAATTTAATGGAGTTCCGGTCATTGTAACCATCACTGCCGTTGTATCAAAATTAAGATTTCCATTAAAAATAGGATTTTCTTGATTCCCTCTAATTTTCATTTCACCATTAAGAGTTCCCTTCAACGAAGCAATTGTTTTTGGAATCATCGGGTTTAACACCTTTAACGGGAAATGTATAACCGAAAAGTCCATCATAAATGGCGATTGACTTGTGGTATCATTTATACATCCCACGAGTGTCATTGTTTTTTCCCCATCAATCATTAATGATGCCGATGCATTTGTTTGACCTGATTTATCGGTTGTGACACCAAGATCGGCGACAAACGTACCCACTCGTTCTTTTCCTACTACAAACTCCTCAAGTGACACAACTCCATTTCCATTCAATCGTCCATCTCCCCAATTTAGACGAATATCAGCCGACATATCTCCCTTTATGGATGGGGCATAAGGATTAAATGCGACCAATTCAGTTAATTTCAAGTTTTTCACTTTCAATATCACATCTTCCTGATGTGAAGTTTGAGATGTACTATCATGTTGCGTAAAAATATTTATTGAACTTGTTGCATTTTTCATCGCGACATCTGCATCAATGTGACGTGTAAATATGTTATATTCAATAAAATTATCATCATTTATATTCCATGACTTATATGCAAGTTTAGGCACTTCGGGGAATAATTCAAATCGCACGATAGAATCACCAACCTGCGCAAGCGCCCCAATATTATATCCCATCTCTCCCAATACATTTTGCTGTTGCAAGTGTGCTGAGACCAAGTCATTTGCGACATAGCCATCTAACACGACTTGCGCATAATCATCTAATGTCCCCGGACGATTTCCAATTGAAGCGTTATACATCAATATTTTATCATACTGCGTTGCCTCAAACTTTAGGGTATCAATTGCAGTCGTTGACATTTTATAATTTAGCACTTGTCCCGATAAATTTATCATTGAATCGTTGCTTGCCTTTAATACAAAGCGCTCAAATGTCTGATTTCTTGAGGATAAATATTCCGATAATATATTATTAGAACCTGCTCTGACATCTAAATTAAATTTTGGTAATGCCTGCTGAATTTTTTCAACATCTATCATTCTCGAATCAATTTGTCGCGCAAATTCATCTCCTACATTGGTCACTTTTTTCATGATAGTATCAAGTGGCTCCATTGTACTGAGAAACGCAAACATATCTTTATTTCGCAATGCCATATTTATGACCGAATCAGAAGCCATTAATTTAGTGTTAATATCCTTCATCGCCAAGTTCAACGAATCACTACGCCAATCAACCTCGTCTATTTGCAACGCACCTCTCATGCTATGTTTTTCCTTATCAAGTTGGCCCCGACTACTAAACATGGTAGATAACTCGGCTCGTTGTTCCATAAGTGCAAGGCATGCCAAATCAAGGCTTCGAATATCGGCATTTACATCCCACGTCATTTTGGAATCTTCAAATTGACAACAAGCCATAATATCCAAATCGGCTCCTATATTTTCAGACATCAACTTCACTTCGGCATTATTATTTGCCATCTCTACATCAAGCGAAATATCGTCATATTCAATGCCTCGATATTCTATTGCATCAATTTTTGCATGTGCATTAATATCCATCTTTGCCCCAAATGGATTAAATCGTTGTCCTGTCGCCTTTAATGAACCTGTTAAATTCCCAAATCCCATTCGCGGAAGAAACGCATCAATTGGGAACTCGTTCATTGATAAATTAATGCCATACCCTTCAACTCGACTATTCCACTTAGCATTCAATGCCATATTTCCTCCATTTGCAAGTGCTTTAAGATTTCCGTCAATTACTCCTGGTTTTATATCTACAATTCCCGCAAGAGTCATTGCCGGCACAACAAATTCATCATCGGCATCATCTGAGATTATTGCATTTACAAAATCGGCATCAACAATCTCTCCCGATAAATCAATTGCACCTCGCATATGATTAAAATCTGTAATATTTGCAATATATCCTTTAACATCAACATTTGCTCTACCCGACAAATCAAATTTCAATTTATTTATGGACATATCATTAATAGCACCTACAACATCTACATCAAGATATATTTTATCATTCAATGGCAATCCTTTTGCAAATGGTTCATATGTGGGAAACATCATAACAACATCTTTAACTGCAATTGCTCCGTTTCCAACCATAGCTACTGTTGCTTGAGAAATATCTGTATCAGTCCCTAACATAGCATTGACTTTCAATTGCGAATATGCTGTCATCAAATCAAAATCCCGAAGACTCATCGCGTTGCTATCCATTGAAAAAACGCCTTTCCCTATCAGTTCAACCCCACAGCGTTCGCGTGCTTTTATATATTTTATAGGGATTGAAATTTCTGATGCTTTATTATAAAAGGAGGCAATCTTAATATCAAGACTATCGACTTGAATATAATTAAAATCCATACCTGGCATTGGTTTAGCATCAGCAATCGCATATAATGCTTTTGATTGATTTAAATCTATTGAATCAATAGCTATCAACCATGGTTTTGAGGCAGGTTCATTATTTTGGTCATCCTTATCAGTAATAGATGCTATATATGTAACTTCAAGTCCTTCGCCTTCAATCAATGAAGCTCCTATTGTTTGACTATTCAAATCAACCACAATATCAGCCAACTGAGCATCTTTGAATCGAGCTTCAAGCGAGTCTATCGTCGATTCCAAAGCCATGTGGTAAGAAAAATCTGCTAAAATCAAGTCTTTGGCTTTTACTTTCCACTGAGTTGGAGGTGTTGTCGATATCGTATCAATAGACATTGATGTCGTATCTTTCTTCAATATTAAATCTACACGTCCACCTTCAATAACTGCATTAGATAAATCGATTTCATTTGCCGACAACGATACCGTTGCATCATCTAAATTTAATGACGACGCGACAATCTTCATAAACATCGCCGAATCAACATCTCCCATAGCATAATTAGCCCCCGTTAAAGTTGCTTCATCAACAACTACATTTCCTCTTAGTAACGGGAACACCTCTATCGATGCCATTATTTTTTTTGCAACTACAAGTGAGTCATTTTGCCGGGACACTACCGACAATCCCTCTATCGCAATATCTAATGGGAAATCTATTTCTAATCTATCGAGGGTTAATTTTATTTTTTGCGTAGCATTTACTCTCGAAATCAATTCTTCACGCATTTGCTCTTGAAACCAGTCGGTATAAAAAACTTGCAATATGCCTAATAGTAGCAAAATCACTCCAACTACTATCCACAAAATACTTTTTAATATTTTAGGCATTATTTGTTTCAAAATCAAGGGCCCTACAAAGTGAACAAATTTAGTTCAAAATCACCATTTTTGCAAATTAAAAGTGCGCAATAGTTTTCATCTTCTATGGCGCACTCTATTATCGTGATTTTATACTATCTTAGAAATAAAAATTCATTGAACGAGGGTAATGCAACATTCCACTACCAACTTCTTGAGCGACACCATCTCCCATCGAATTTGCAACTATAGCCAACGCAAAGCGCAAAGCCGTTGCCGGACCATTTGCGGTGATAATATTATTAAGGGCCACGACTGGAGTATCGCGCATAACTGCCTTCACACATTCGCCTTCAAATCCGGGATAGCAAGTTGCTTCTTTTCCATCAAGAATGCCAAGAGGATAAAGCACCACGGCAGGAGCTGCACAAATTGCCGCAATTTTTCCTCCTGCTTGAGCATGAGCTTTCAATGCCCGATTAAGTGTTTCACAATTTGACAAATTGGTTGAGCCGGGCATACCCCCGGGAGCAATCAGCCATTCTGCATTAGCAAAATCCACTTCCGAGATTAGGATATCAGTCAACACGGGTATTCCATGTGCACCAAGCACTTTGTGTTCCTCTGTTATTGAGACTGTTTTCACATCCATACCAGCACGACGCATAACATCAACAACTGTTAGGGCTTCTATTTCCTCAAACCCTTCAGCCAAAAATAAAAATGAACGCTTCATAAAAATTTACATTAAGTTTTGTAGGTTAATAATTCTTTTTGTTTTATGATTTTGTAAAGTTATATAAAAAACAACACATTTCAAATCTTTTTTGTTCTTGTCGCATCAATATTTTCTCAAAAAAATAATCGCACTAAAAATCTTAATGCGCGTTAACCTATCCTTAGATAAGCCTTATATCTTTCACCAAACATAGTACAATATAGTTTTTTTACACTAAAAACATCTAAAACTTTGCAAACATCGAAGAATTAACAGATTTTAACACTGAAATCAATAGTTAGTTTGTAACTTTAACAAATAAACAAAATTATAACTGCCATGAGAGTAAAAATCCTTGTTGTTGATGACGAAGAATCAATTTGCGAGATTCTAAAATATAACCTTGAAAAAGAAGGATACGAAGTAGATTGTGCATATAGTGCCGAAGATGCCCTTGGTCATGATCTTGCCGGTTATTCTATTTTTATTTTAGATATAATGATGGACCGTTTAAGTGGTTTTGATTTCGCAAAACGCCTAAAAAATAACGTGGCGACCGAAAATACCCCTATCATATTCTGCTCGGCACTTGATGGAGAAGATGACACAGTGATGGGACTAAACATCGGAGGAGATGATTATATAACCAAACCATTTGTAATAAGCGAAGTTTTGGCTCGAGTGAGAGCCGTATTGCGTCGCTCCCATATCACCCATCACCATGCTTACAACATTTCTAAAAGCATCTATGAGCCCGACATTACATTTAAGTCTCTTCGTGTTGACCGCAACGAGAAATTAGGATATGTAAACGGAGAAGAAATACAATTGACAAAAACCGAATTCGATATTCTATTATTCTTCCTCACACATCGCAATCGCATATACTCTCGCGAAGAAATAATTCGTCAAGTGTGGGGTTGTGATGTAGTAGTAACAAATCGCACTATCGACACCAACATCACCCGACTTCGCAAAAAACTCGGAGAATATGGCAACAATATTATCACTCGCTTAGGATTTGGATATGGGTTCAAGGAAACCGTATAGTTATCAATGGCGACTATTTGTTCCTCTTGTTACATTGCTGTGGTCAACAATTACAGCAATGGTGTTTTTTCAATACAAACGCGAACAATCATATCGAAGTGACATTGTTAGGAACCGGCTCGAATTTGTGACACAACGTGTGATATATGCCTACGAACACAATGCCAACTTAGCCCCATTTACTAAATTCATCACCGATTATTTCAAACAATCGGTTTATAACGATGCTCGAATTTCGGTATATAATACCAGCTCCAACGAATTGGTTTACTCATTTGGAGACCCAATCAAACTACACAAAACGGAAGCTGACAAACGTCCAAACTTTTTTTACTCAGAAAAAGCGACTAAAGACAAGAATTTTATCGTCTATACAGCTATGCCTCATACGGTAAGTTTGGCAGAAGCACTTTCGCCCGATAGTACCATGTGGATTACCATTATAATCCTTGCGCTTGTTGTAACTATTATTGCATTTTTTTCCACTCACTACATCAGCAAAACAGTAAAACTTCTGCGCAATTTTGCCAAACAGGCTGCTACCGAAAAACACCTTGACTCTACTTTTGAATTTCCCAAAGATGAGTTAGGTGATGTATCACAACAAATCGTGAACTTATTTAACAGCAAAAACAAAGCTATCGAAGATAGTGAAAAAGAACATAAAGTAGCGCTCGCCGCTATCGAAGAAAAGAGCCGTATCAAACGAGAATTAACCAACAATATCAGTCATGAAATAAAAACTCCGGTGGGTATAATTAAAGGGTATGTTGACACCATTGCTGACGATCCTGAAATGCCAGAAGAGACTCGAAACCATTTCATTTCAAAAACGCAAGAGCAAATAACTCGTCTTTGTAATTTGCTAAATGATATTTCAACCATTACAAGACTCAATGAATCCACAGCTGCCATACCTACCGAAAAATTAAACTTCCATGACCTTATATACACTATTGTTAACGACGTCATAGAATCAGGTTCAACAAATGGGATGGAGCTAACATTCGACATTCCACTCAACTGCTATATCAATGGTAATTCATCATTATTAAATAGCACTATTCTTAACTTAATTAAGAATTCTGTAGCATATTCACGTGGCACATCGATGCGACTTGAAATGATTGGAGAATCACTAAAATTCTATACATTCCGATATTACGACAACGGGACTGGGGTTGATGAAGAACATATCCCCAACCTTTTTGAAAGGTTTTACCGCATCGATGCCGGACGTTCACGCAAAGCCGGAGGTACTGGTTTAGGGCTACCCATCGTAAAAAACACGATTAACACTCATGGAGGAAAAATTACCGTTAGAAACCGTCAAGAAGGAGGTCTTGAATTCTCATTCACACTCCCTAAAGCGAAGTAATAATCCAACACCAACAGAATAAAACATCGACACATCAATAAATAATTAAGGTGTATCAACTTCAAATTGACACACCCTCTTAATTCATATCGCAATTTTGGAGACTAATTATATGCACTGATTGTTTGTTTCACAACCATATTCCAGTTATATTCCGAAAGGTCATATTTTCTAATGTCCTTTTCGTTGTATTTTTCAACTATACGATTCACAAAACTTTCCACATTGCCCTTTTCTGCATAGCAATTTGAGGGTAGTTCCACCAAATGTGTTGCAGGAATATCAGAAACGACCATAGGTAAGTCATAATTCATTGCCTCGAGCATTACCAATGGAAAACCTTCGTTTTCAGATGATAAAACAAACATACGTGCATGGCTATATAGCTGACGAAGATTTTCACCACCCACAAAGCCGGCAAAAATCACTTTATTGTTCACATCTAATTCTTTTAGACGCTGCAAATAGCCATCGCCATGATCGGTAGCTCCCGCTATTACCAATTGCTTTACTTCATCAAGCTTATTTACAGCCTCAACAAGATATTCAAATCCTTTTTCAGGTGTTAAACGCCCTACTCCAAGCACATACTCTCCTTTCTTTGCCCCTATTTTATCAATATAATCGGTTGCTTCACTTCGAGATATATCGTCTATTCCATTTGGAATATATACCGATTTTTTTTGAATCGACAATGGAGCTTTCTCCATCTGAAATTTATTCACAAAAATTATTTTGTTAGCAAATCCAAACGATAACGACTCACTCGTGCGAAGTATCAATTTTGCTATTGTTCCCCACTTTTTATGTTCATAATTGGGGCTATGATATGTGATTACCACCTTAAACCCATACAATCGCAATAGAGGGGTAAACATTCCCGGACCTATGTTGTGAATATGCACCACATCTACACGATGAAACAACAAGTGCATACAACACAAGAAGGTATGAAAAACAGCCTCAAATCCTTTAATTCGAGTAGAGGGAAGATCAACAAATGAAATACGGGGATAATGAGCCAATCTCGTTTCAGATGACATATACGGACGGCGACGATACACCTTTATCGCTTCAACAAAGCCACCAAAGCGAGGATATAAACACTCGCAGTGACGCTCCACCCCACCTTGAATATCGGGGAATCCCCTTGTGCCTATTACTGCGACCCTCATTGATATAACTTTTCTAATTGTTGGAAATGAGTGTCAAACGAAAAACGCTCTTGCGACGCATTTGCAATTTGAACATAATTATATTTATCGGCTTGCATCATTAGAGCAATTGCACGTTGTAAATCTTCTACATTGCCCGACTCAAATACTACGCCACTATTTTCGTCAATCAATTCAGGGATACCACCAATATTAGCACCAACAATAGGAATTCCGGCACACAATGCCTCAATCACACTCAACGGATTATTTTCATAACACTCCGATGGCAACACCAAGAATTTAGCTTTCGACAATATTGCAGCTACATTTTCAGCACTTTGATGACCTAAGAATTCTATTTGCTTACAATTGCCATAATCAGCCACCAATCCATCATATAAAGGACCTCCGCCAAGCAATTTCAACTTATAAGGCAATTCTTTTGCAGCTTTAAGCAATGTCGCAACTCCCTTTTCGTCCGACAATCGTCCGACGTAAACATAGAATTCTTCTCTTGTATTTAAAACTTCGGTATTCTTTAATTGCACAAGTTTTACGGGATCTACAAAGTTACAAACCACCTTCAATTTATCCTCTTGCAATCCTGCTTTTAGCATCTGACGTTTGATAAAAGAACTTGGACAGATAAAATAGTCAACATATTGTTGAATCTTTTTCACGTTCCATTTTTTTGCCTCAAAATAAGCCAAAATACTTGCGGGCAAACTATCTTTAAAGCATCGCTCCTTTACTACGTTTATCTTTGAAGTGAAACATTTTTCACAAATTCGTCCTCTGTTCAAGCAACTATAAGCCGGACATGCCAATTTATAGTCGTGAAGAGTCCATACCACTTTACAGCCAAATTCTTTAGCAAGTTTTATTACTGCAGGAGATAAATAAGAGTGAACATTATGAAGGTGCACAATATCGGGTTTAAAATCTTGCAAAGCCTTCTTAAATGAAGATTTAATATCTTGATAACCCATTGTGCGCATCGCAAACTTAATTTTATCGTTCATTCCACCCGCAAAATCTACTTGTGATGCAGTATAAAAATTTTTAGGAGAAAGATTCAAAGGATAGTCCATAGTAAATACCCCTATCTCATATCCACGTTTTTCCAAGTCATTAGCCATATTTATGGCCACAACCTCTGCTCCTCCTCGTGTATAATAGAATTTACTTACAAGTAATATTCTTTTTCCCATATAAAAAATACGTCTCTTTATTTAAGAAACGTATTTAATTAACCTTTTATTACATCAATCAACATTTATCTGCCATTAGTTTCTGCATTATTGCAAAAAGTTGTTTATTGACAATATTTGACCACTCATATTTAGCCATTGAACTACGGACATTTACAACTATTCCAACTCCCCCTTGTTTATGTTACATCATCCTAATTTTATTTTTTTTGTTTTGAAACCATTGTTAATATTGGGATTAGCTTCTTCGCAACAATATTTCCCCATTCATAATCAGCCATTGTGCGTCTTATCTCTGTTGCGTTCAGTGACGTTCGTTTCATTAAATAATATCGTTCCAATGCTTCTGCAAATGCATCTGCGGTATCTTGATGTAAAATTCCATTTTTACTTGATATTATTAATTTATTTTCATATGTATTAGTTGCCAAACTATATATTCCAGACAATGCATATTCAAATATCTTTGTTGATGGCTGACAATCATAATAAGGCGTCATTGGAACAAATGCAACTCCTACATTTGCATAATTAAAATATGGCTCTAATTCTTTATAATTTTTTTGTCCATGAAAAGACACAAATCCCCCTAAGTTATTCCGTTCAATCGACTGTGTTAATGTTTGAACTTCATATTCTGCACCATATCCAATTATATCATAATTTACATCTGCTTGTGGATATTTCTTTTTGAAAATCGCAACACCTTCTACTGTTAAATAAATATTTCTCTGATTCAACGAGCCAACATAGAGTATGTTTAATTTTTCATAATTCTTATCCTTATCACAAATCACATCAGAACCCAATGGAACAATATCACATTTATTTTTATTTAAATGCAATTTTTTTGCTAACGAATCAGATAATGTTATAATATAATTACATCGATTTGATTCAAACCGAATTAACCAATTATATAGTTTCCTTTTTATGGAATTCTTTGAGATATCTCCTGTTCGCACATTTGCAATAACAGGAACGTTCCCAAAACTTCCTAACAAACAACTAAATCCCTTAAAGCTAGCTAATAATGCAACATCATATTTTTCTTCTCTTACTACCGAATCTATTACTTCTTTAAATTTCAATCTCCACTTAATAGATTTCGGTTCATCGATATGAATTGTCCTAACCCCATTCAATTCAACTTTTTTTAGATGTTGGTCATTTCCTATATATGTTATAGTATGACCAGCATCAACCAAATGGACACAATAATGATAGTACCCAGCAGAATAGCCAAATTGACTCTGATTTACCATTAATATATTCATACACTTCCTTTTTTTTGATATGAATTAAATATATCAATAATCTTTTGTGCGCAATAGGTATTTGTCAACTTTTCCCGATATTTAATACAATTACCCACATAATATTCATTATCGTCAATTATTTTTGCCAATTCTTCAATATCCCAATTATCTTTCACTATCCCCAATTGATTATTTGAAATAGTAATAGCTGTTGTTGGTACTGAATTTGTCAAAATTGGTGTTCCACTAACAATTGATTCTGGTATTGACACCATATTTATGTCTTGAGCAGTATGAACCAATAACGCTTTTGATTTTGACACATATTGATTCATCTCCATATGTGTTATAAACCCCGTGAAAAACACATTGTTTGAAATACCTAATTTTTTTGTTAAATCTTTTAATTCTTGCTCTAATTCCCCTCGTCCAATTATGTACAATTTATAATTCCTATATTTTTCAATTTGCAATAATTTAGCAAATTTCTTTATTAATAAATCTACATTTTTTCGTCTTATTAATTGTGATATAATTACCAACTGATTATTCTTTTCCGACGATGCTATAAATTTATCCGTATTTACTCCATGATCAACAATTTCAGAACTGGTATTCTTGAAATACTTCCTCACAAAATCATATGCAGCGACAGAACGAGGTACTACGATTATATCCTTTTGGAATAACGGAGCTACTACATTATGCCAAATTTTAGAAGGCAATCTATGAAACTTTCGTTGATGAGCTGCGAGTTCCTGCCATGCGACCGTCTTCTTCGCGCAGGCCTTAGAAGCAGCCAATGTCGGAAAAGCAAACACTTCACTTGAAAGCATCATATCATACTTATGTTGATTCTTTTTTACAAATTTATTTAAATCCGATGAATATGGTAATACAGTCGGTAGAAAAATTTTTTCATATATTGATTTAAAAAATATAATTTCAAAATCATAATCCTCTTCTTCTATTGGCCTATATTCATCTGCCGCAACCAATGTCACCTTGTGCCCAAGTTTTTTAAATCCTAAACACATTGTATATATCATTGTATCTTTTATAGATTTTACTCTAGGAATTACTCCTTTATCCGGAGTAAACAATATACTATTTAACACCAATATATTCATATTATTTCTTTTTATAAAAAACACTCAACATTTATTTTATATAATTTTCTATTACCATCGTGCCCCGATTCAAAATACACCTTTGTTCCTTGCATATTCCACTTAGGATGCAAGTCTATACGTCTAGAGCCCTTATATTTCAATGGTTGATAGAAACGACCAAGACAAATTAGATTATCTGTCTTGATATTATAAAGATATAATCGCGACATTGCATCGTGTCCGGGATAACTATCTGTTATCATCCACTCTCCATGATTGATTGTCGATGGATGTCCATCAGTTTTTGGAAGTTTTGTTGATAATAATTTACGATTATCAGTTTTATCCTCAAATATCACATACGCATCTCCTGTTTCGGGAGTATGGCAAAATGAAACAATTCTTTTTTCATCTACCCAATATGAGTGAGAAGTCATCTTGTTTCCGTTGAGAATAAACATATCCGAGCCATCGGCATTTGCAGTAATCAATCGCATATACCGACCTTTAGGGCCGACCCAACGATGAAGAAACATAAAGCGTTTGCCATCGGGAGCAATATCAATATGATTAACTTTATGCATAGCACCCTCCATTGTTTCCACAGGCTGCATATCTATAAGTTGCTGCAACGTGATTATCAATTTCACCTCTTTTGTTGCCACATTAATGTGCCATATCCCATCAGCATCATTAGCCGGCATATCCATTGTTTTATGACAGAAATAACCATAATCGGGACGCATTACGGCTAATCGATCAAAATTTAGCGACAACGCATAATCTTCTTGTTTTGAGAGCGCATATATAGGCATTGGCAACGTGTCAATTTCCGTTTGGGTATCAGCATCATAAACCACCCCTTCATATTTATCAGTTGATTGATTATAACGATTGTAATATGCACGATTGGGGTTTGAATACCCCCATTGCGACATACACCCTTGTTGAAGATTATACGACATTGTCTCCCCTATCTCATGCTCTCCGTCGGAATCTCGATAATAAAGTGCCACCTTATTTTTACCTTTAGGCACACAGTAAAGCACTTGCCCATTATCATTTTCGGGCGACACATTATAATATCCAAAATAAGACATAGGAAATTCTGAGACAGCGCTCAAATTCAATTCTTGAGATACTACCTCAGTTGAATTATAAAAGCCTTGTTTTATGTATCTTAAATAGATATAACGCGCATAGGCATAAGGGGGGCGCAAAATCACTTTTGCTATTTTTTTCATTTTTTCCTGAGCCTTGATTTTAATTCGACTGCAAGGTACTCAAAAATTTCGACTTTAGCAACTTTCATAACCGTCAAATACACCATAATGAAACAAATTATTTGCACCACGAGTAGCGATATATAATGAATCCCAGGAATATAAGTAAGCAAATATGCCGATGCCGATGCAATTAATGCTATTATTAAGTTAGGCAATACATCTCGCAATTGTTGCAAAATCCCATACCCGGTGTATTTCCCTGTAAAATATCCATTCAAGAAAAACTCAATAAATGAATTTATGGCCAAAGCCCACATTATACTCATAGCACCATATCCAAGTAGAATAAATCCAAAAATCATGCACAAACCAAGAATTTTTTTGATTATTTCAAGATACAATACTATCCCACTCTGTCCCACTGCTTTTATCGCATTTATATTAGTGTTATGAATCACCAACAATAACCCAAAGCCACCACACAACCATTGGAAATATGGCACAGAATCTAACCATTGTTCTCCTAAGACCAAAAGGAATATTGATTTTGCCATTATCACCAAACACATCATTAATGGAAAATTCAAGAATGTCAATATTTTAAGACTCCGTCTCAATCCTCTTACTAATTGTTCTTTGTCATCTTGCAATTGGGAAAATACTGGAAATGTCACTTGATTTACAATCGTAACAATCGCACCGACAGGAACATCTTGAAGATGTTTTGCTTGCGAATAATATCCCACTTCTGCTTTCGGAAAAAATTTTCCAATTATTAGCACTTGTAAATTGCGATATGCCTCACTCAACAAACTTGCGAATAATAATTTTGCGCCATAGCCAAACAAGTCCATAAATGACACTTTACTAAATACCAACACTGGACGCCAAGATGACAACAGCCACAACAACAGCGTTTTCACAATACTAAACGCCATATATTGCAATACTAACGACCACACTCCCATTCCTAATATTGCAGCGACAATCGCAATAACAGTAGAGAACAAGGCGGCACCCACCTTTACAATCGTAATGCGCTTAAAATCGA
Organism: Muribaculaceae bacterium; assembly: GCA_045531405.1. Lineage (GTDB taxonomy): Bacteria > Bacteroidota > Bacteroidia > Bacteroidales > Muribaculaceae > RGIG4079. Next base: position 73,257 of record JAZSDX010000053.1, read on the forward strand.
CATTCTTCATCAACAGATTATTCTGCACTGCGCCAAAAGCATCAACGACCACCACTAATCCCAATACCTTTATAAGCTGTGATAGTAATTCTTGGTCATAAAATGCTGCTATTGCATTGGCTCCAAAAAACAATGCCCCATAACAAACTATTGCCACTGCTATATTTGTATAAAATACAGTAGAGCTATCAATTGTTGTGATTTTTTGTCGCTGAATTAAAGCATTCCCAAGACCTCCATCAATCAGTATTTGCGAAATCATCACAAATGCCATCAATATACCCACAAGTCCAAAATCTTCGGGTGTTAACATTCTCGCCAATACCACATTGGCAGTAAATAATATTAATAGCGACCCAAAGCGCTCGCAAAAACTCCAAAATACTCCTTTTACGGCTTTTTGCTTTATATCTTCTTGCGACATCTATTTGCTTTGATTATTCCAATTATAGTTTCCCATCGGCACAGCCATCGAGCATCCACTTCACATCGTAAACTACACTATTTTCGTTTACAATAGTTTTTACGTCGAGTGATTTAAACTCATTGTGAGCCACAGCCACTATTGCCGCATCATATTTTTCACCCTCGGGCAATTCATTATTAATTTCCACGCCATATTCGTGTTGTGCGACTTTAGCATTAGCCCATGGATCATATACCATTACATCAATATTATATTCTTTCAATGCAGTATATATATCAATGACTTTAGTATTTCGAACATCGGGGCAATTTTCTTTAAATGTGAAGCCCAATAACGCAATGCGACTGCCATTTACTTGAATACCTTTCTTAATCATCAATTTAACGACTTGTGATGCCACATATTCACCCATACTGTCATTCATGCGACGACCGGCAAGAATAATTTCGGGATTATAGCCATAGCGTTGTGCACACATTGCCAAATAATAAGGGTCAACGCCAATACAATGTCCACCAACCAATCCGGGTCGGAATGGCAAGAAATTCCATTTTGTTCCTGCTGCCTCAAGCACTGCTTGGGTATCAACACCCATGAGATTGAATATTTTTGCCAATTCGTTGACAAATGCAATATTTATGTCACGCTGTGAATTTTCTATAACTTTGGCTGCCTCAGCGACTTTGATTGTTGGAGCGAGGTGTGTGCCGGCTGTGATTACCGAAGAATATACCTCATCAACAATCTTACCTATCTCAGGAGTAGAACCCGATGTCACTTTTTTAATTTTTTCTACCGTATGAAGTTTATCTCCGGGATTGATACGTTCGGGAGAATATCCGGCATAGAAATCAACATTATATTTCAACCCCGACACACGTTCCACAACCGGAATACATTCATCTTCGGTTACTCCGGGATATACTGTTGACTCATATACTACAATATCATCTTTTGCAATAACTTTACCAACGGTTTCGCTTGCGCCATATAGAGGAGTTAAATCCGGATTGTTATCTCGGTCAACCGGTGTTGGCACTGCTACCACATAGAAATTGCAATCACGAATTTCTTCTACGTCGGCCGTACATCTAAATCCGTTAACGATAGCCTCCTGCAACAAATCATCAGCTACTTCGAGAGTAGCATCATGACCTTGCATAAGAGCGTCAACACGAGCTTTGTTCATATCAAAGCCCACTGTAGTATATTTTGTTGAGAACAAGCGAGCCAAAGGAAGCCCCACATATCCCAATCCGATTACTGCAATCTTAATATTCTTATTCATAACATTCAATTTTATTTAAGATTATTCCAATACCAACCGCAAGCCTCTTTCAACCCTTCTTTCATACTAAATTTTGGATCGTAACCCAATAATTGTTTTGCCTTATCTACACATGCGAGTGAATGAGGTATATCTCCTACTCGATTAGGTCCATGAGTAGGTATCACATTTGCTATTTCGGCATCGTATTGTGACAAGTATTCTTTTAAATATTCTACCAATTGATTCAATGTTGTGCGCTCACCATAGGCCGTGTTATAAATTTGATTTACGGCAGCGCTCCCCGGCTCAGCTTGAAGAGCGAGGTCATTCATTTGTATCACGTTGTCAATATATGTAAAATCACGACTATATTCACCATCGCCATTGATATTAGGGGCCTCATAAGCCATAAACTTCTTCACAAACAATGGGATTACCGCTGCATATGCTCCATTAGGATCTTGACGACGACCAAACACATTGAAATAACGCAATCCGATAAACTCAAGACCATATGTGCGTGCGAACACATCGGCATATAATTCGTTCACGTATTTAGTAATTGCATAGGGAGAAAGCGGACGTCCAATTACATCTTCCACCTTAGGTAATGACTCACTATCACCATACGTTGAAGAACTTGCAGCAAATACAAATCGTTTCACTCCTGCATCACGCGATGCTACAAGCATATTTAGAAATCCTCCTACATTAACATCATTAGATGTAATAGGATCTTTAACCGAACGAGGCACAGAACCTAATGCCGCTTCATGAAGCACATATTCCATACCTTCAACTGCCTTGCGACAATCATCAAGGTTACGAATATCCCCCACAATCAGCTTGAATGTGTCAGGGTATTGTTCAATCAAAGGCAATAAATTCTCGATATGTCCTGTTGCAAAATTATCAAGACACGCCACATAATCACCTTTTGCTAAAAGGTATTCACATAAATTTGAGCCAATAAAACCGGCTCCTCCGGTTACTAATATCTTGCGCATATATTTTATATCGTTTCAATCGTTTTCTTCTCGTTAGGTTCCCAACGCAATGCTTGCGTAAATATATAAAAAAGAATAAATGTAGGACAATTATATGCAAAAAGGTCATTATAGCACAATATTATGAGCACCAGTATTACAACATATGCCATTATACCTAATTCTTGAGCATTATCCTTCTGTCTCAAACCAATCAATTTAATCCATAACCACACAAAGAACAACAATGCAAATACTCCTAATTGAATATACATCTGATAACTATATGGAATAGACCCCTTCAATAGCCATTCATTCTCCTTATAAAATGTTGATCGTTCAATATTTGTCCCTCCCTTAAAATGCCCTATACCATATCCAGTAATAGCATGTCCTGGATATTCTGCATTTAATTCGGGAATAAGAGCTATTTTGGTAAAACGAGGCAAATCATTCGTTCCATCAATTGCCAAATCCTCGCCACTCTCATGTAATGCCTCCATCCAATCGACGATGTCATTATCATCTCCAGCAAAGAGATATTCATTTAAGTAGTAATCTACTGAAGTTATATCATCTTTATTACCTGTTGCCATCGTATACACATTGAACAATATTACTAGCACTACAATAACAAACGGAAATGATGCTATCAATCTAACGAACATACGGCGATCTACAGGCATTAGCAATATAAAATACATTACAAAGAATATAAAGCTAATTTTGGTTTCATTCATGAACGTGGGATACAACAATATTACCAGCCATTTATTTTCTATCAATGAGCCCACATATCTATTTGGCTCCATTCGCTTTTTCATTAAATAAAATGATATAACATATATCAATATTGACACAATTCCAGAACATCCATTTCCCATAGAGCCCCCTCCATGATCATTGGCTCCATATTTAAGGAACTGGAACATAATACAAATAGCCTGAACAATCAAAAATATAAATAATTGCTTGTCAAACTTTTCAATAAAGGTTTTTTCTTGACTACTATTATAGAGATAGCGCAATATAGGTATCAATGATATTAAAAAAACAAATTCACGAATTCCGTTAAGATAAAATACTACAGCACATTTGTTGTATATACATGTTATCCAAAATGTTATAGCGAGGAATGATACTACAAAGATTTTATCCCATTTATCTTTTAAGGTCCAAAATCCTAAGAACAGCATAGCCACATCAATTAAGAAAAAAACGCCCGATTTAGCTCCTAATAAAAATGGCATTAATTCTTCACTTATAAAACCAAAAGTGCACCACACCCAAAAGAGTGTGAGCACCAAGTTCATTACTATTTTTGATTTACTTAATAGCATTTATTCTTAAAGAGACACAGAGATAACCATTTGTTGCGATCTCTATGTTGTGTATTGTCTTAATTATCCTCTTTTGAACCATAGCCATAGCCGTAGCCATGTGAAAGTTTAGGATTGGTATCGTTGACAACGACAGCTACATTTTTAAGTTGACCACGTTCAACCACTGAGTTTAGATACTTTATAAAGCTTTTCTTGGTATAATTTGCACGTGACACATAAAGTGTAACATCACTAAATCGTCCTAATGAGAATGTATCTGACACCAATCCAATTGGAGCTGAATCTATAATCACAAAATCATAACGTTGCTTCAATTCAGCAATTAATTGGTCGATACGTTTACTCAACAATAACTCTGACGGATTAGGTGGAACCGGACCGGCAACTATAACATCGCAATTACCTTTGTGATTAATCAATGAATCAATATCATCAACAGATCCTGACAAATAATTTGTCACACCTGGAGAACTTGGCAATCCTAAGTTTTGAGCCAACATGGGCAATCGAATATCCATTCCTACTAAGACTACTTTTTTATCTAATAGTGCAAGTGATTCTGCAACATTCATCGACACAAATGTTTTACCTTCACCACTACAACTTGATGTAACCATAGCAACTTGTCCCAATTGTGAGGATTTTAATGGGAACATAAATTGCAGATTACTACGCAATAATCTGAACAATTCAGCGATAGAGCGAGTAGAAGTTTCACTCACTACTATAGGATTATCTTTTGCTCGACGAGAATGACAAATTTCGCCAATAATAGGCAATGAAGTTAGGCGAGCCAATGATTCTACCGAATCAAACTTGTTACTCATTAAGTTCTTCACATAAAGCCACATTGTAGGAATCAACAAGCCAAAGAAGATTGCAACAAGAATCACCATCGCTTTTTTGGGCGCAACAGGTTCATTATAAGCAAACGCTTTATCAATAATTTTCCCCTTGGGAGTAGTCGCGGCAAGTACTAATTGATTTTCTTCTCTCTTTTGGAGCAAGAAACTATATAACTGATTTTTTATCGTTTGATCTCTTTTCAATTCTAAAAATTCTCGCTCTTGAGATGGTATCGAATTTAGCTTACTATCTGATTCCGACGCAACAGAATTTAACTCTTTTAGTCGCACAGATGCATTATCTGTTGCTCTATTTATAGAGACTTTTATATTTTCTCTCACTGCATCAATCTGATCATTGAGAGTTTTTAATGCCAAGTTATCTCCTTTTGCATTAGATTCCATCTCCATACGACGAGCAATCAATGCGTTATAAGAGTTTATTGCACCATCAACACCTGGGATATCTGAAGCAAATGGCATCATCGCATAATTATTTTCAGGATTTTTAAAAAAATCGTTTGCGATTTTCAATAACTCATATGATGTTTCAGCCTCTATAATACTTCTTTCTACTGTACTTTTCTTTTGCATTAAATAAGTAGCTTCAGCCGACACATCTACAATATTCTTTGATTGCTTATAACTTTGGATTTTACGCTCGGCATCAGCAAGCGAGACATATAATGTATCAAGACGTTCATCAATAAACCTACCGGTATTAACCGCCATTTCATCTTTTTCTTTTTGTCCTCGACGATTATACAACTCTACCATCTTATTAAGCAAATCTTTTCCTCGCTTCACATTTATATCTTCATAATACAACGAAATCCCATTTGCTTTTTTTTCCGATTTTTGAACTGTTAAATTAGTTGTTATCGCTTCTGCATATACCGAATTACCGATAACATTAGCATTAACCTCAATTTCTTCGCCAGGAACATAATATTTCGTTTTATCGATTGAATAAATGCCATAAGGTGTACTTACCACCATCGGCAATTTATCACCTGTAACCTCTGTTAAGGTTTTGAAGCGTCCTTTCTTTACCGTTACCTCAATTTTACTTAAATCCTTATTGGCGTTAATATTAAATTTCATTCCCACCGAAAGCGTATCAAACACTTCTTCGGGAGCTGATATCTCGATAGGACTATTATTATAATAATATTTTTTCTTCAAAAATCCATCGGGACTATAATATGAACGATTAAGTTTTAATTCCTTTATCGCTTGTTCTTTTATCGAATGTGCACCCATTACAAGCACTTCATCCTCAACATTACTACCTCCAACGCCTCCCAATGAAAGACTTTGCATAATTGAAGATCCCATTGAGTTTGTTCCTTCATCGTATGCCACTAACACCTTTGCATGAACCACATACACGGAGTGTTTCACATATAAATATGTAACAGCTAATGCGCCACATAAAATCACAGAAACGACAAACATCCACCAATTACGGCGTAACACTGCCACAATTTGCGACAAATCTATCTGGTCATTGGATTTCACTTTATTTTCCATTGCAAATATTCAATAATTATTTAACAGTCAATGCAATAACAAGAGAAGCTATCACTGAACAAGCGCTCACGATTGTTGACACTACTGAAATTTTATATGAGTTATTTTGATTATATTTTGCATTTTCGCGACGAATTTCGTTTGGTTCTACATATACCACATCATTTTGCTGAAGATAGAAATATGGTGATGATAAAACCTCAGAGTTATTCAAATTCAGTCTTTGGTAGATACGCTTGCCATCCACTTCTCGAATTAGCATTACATTGTTTCGTTCTCCATACTCGGTCAAATCGCCGGCATCAGCAAGCGCATCAAGCAACGTATATCGCTCTTTTTTTACAGATATTGCACCTGGATTTTTCACTTCTCCAAGAACATTTATTCTAAAATTCACCAATTGCACTCTCACAATAGGATCTTCAACATCCTTGCCGATACGAACTTCTAGTTCCTTTTTCAATTCTTGAGTAGATAAACCCGCCACATGCAATTTGCCCAAGATTGGGAATTGGATATTACCTTCGGCATCCACGATATATGTCTGCTGTTGAGGTTGTGTAGCACTTATCACAGCTTCTCTAGTCGCCGGATTTGACAATGTCAAATTATACATCGCCGTTGCCGATGGCACCATAGAAGTAACAGTTATCAACAATTCGTCATCAGGGATAATCTTAATTCCATAATCCCCTTGTAAAAATTCACCTGATGCACCTTTAATATCCTCAAAATAAGGGAGAGACGTTTTATACGATGAACACGAAGATACAGCGAAAGCAATAACAGCCATCGCATATAGTAAACATTTTTTCATTTTTATTCTTAAATATGCATATTTCATTACTATATATAGTAACGAGGTCACTCTATAATTATTATAAACTCGTCAACTTTTTTGCGAGTGCAAAATTAACAATTCTTTTTGCGAAAAAAAAGTTTTTCTCATTATTAATTAAATATGTAGAGTCAACAAGCAAGTGCAAAATTATTTTAATAATTTGAAGAATTCAATTTTTGGAGAAGAAAAATTTAGTTTTTCTCGAGGTCTTCGATTGATTTTAGCTTGAACAGCATCAAACTGACTCTGCTCAATTAGT
>JAZSDX010000030.1:0-65606 GCA_045531405.1 Muribaculaceae bacterium
TATGATTGTTTCGCGTCTGTCAGACGCATTTGTGTAGATTGTAATAACCGGAGGTTTCGGTCTTTGACCTCAACCACGCGGTTATTATAGACGCTTCGCTTTCATGTGCTTCGCACTACTTCAATGATTTAATCATATATAGGGGGCTTGTAATTTACAACATGAACTCTCAATCGCATAAATTCAGCAACTAAACCCTCTTTTTAATGCTCTACCGACGTTTCCTGGACAGCAATAGATTTTTATAGTGTTACTATTATCACCTGGTAGCACTGATAACACCGATAACACAACAACGGCTCCCATTGCTGGAAGCCGTTGCTATTCTATTGTGATTTTAATTAAATCTTCTTAGAAGATACTTGCAATTGATGTTACACCTTCAGTAAGACCGAGAAGTGAGTTGTAAACACAACTTGCGATACCGAGGATGATGATACCTGCTACACAAATCCACATTGCTGTGCGTTCTGAGCAAGCCGATTTGAAGTTTGCAATCTTACATTCATCTTGGTGGATAAACATTGCTTTCACTACAAGGAGATAGTAGTAGAGTGAAATGATAGTGTTAATCAACGCAATCAACACGAGCACATAGATAGCGATGCTACCTTGTTCGATGGCTCCTGTGAAGATGAAGAATTTGCTGAAGAAACCTGCAAATGGAGGGATACCTGCCAATGAGAACATTGCAAGCATCATAGTGAACGACAAGCGTGGATTGGTTTTGTATAATCCTTTGTAATCATCCATGCTCACCATGCCGGTATTGTTTTCAATGGCTTGAATCACACCAAAGGCAGCGAGGTTAGAGAAGATATACACGAGGATATAATACATCAATGATGAAACACCTGTTGCAGTCATTGCAATCACACCAAGCATGATATAACCGGCTTGTGACACTGATGAGAATGCCAAGAAGCGTTTCATGTTGCGTTGGCGAATAGCAAAGAGGTTACCGATAGTGATGGTGAGGATAATCAACGCATAGAGCATCCATTCCCACACTTGTGAGTAAACTGTGCCAAACACTTGTGCCATAATCACCAAGAATGCAAATGCAGCAGCACCTTTAGAGATTACCGAAAGGTAAGAAGTTACTGATGTAGGAGCACCTTGATAAACATCGGCAGTCCACAAGTGGAAAGGCACCAATGAAAGTTTGAAACCGATACCGGCAATTACAAATGCAACAGCTACGATGAGCATCACACCTTGTTCTGCTACGATTTTTGAAGCGATAGCATCAAAGTAGAGCGAACCTGTGAGAGCATATACAAATGACAAGCCCATCAAGAATACAGCCGATGAGAATACAGCAGTGAGGATGTATTTGATTGCTGCTTCGTGGCTTTCAACGCGTTTCTTGTCGAAAGCTACCATTACTGCCAATGGCAATGATGCAGCTTCAAGGCCGATAACGAACAACAAGAAGTGACGAGCTGAAATCATCAAGTACATACCAAACAAAGTAACGAGCAACAATTCGTAGAATTCACCACGGCGAATTACTTGATCTTCGCTATTAGCCCATCTCATTGATTGAATGAATACGATAAACACACCTATGTTAAGAATGTTTTTGATGGCTACAACGATTGCCGATGTATTATACATTCCGGCAAAAGCATCGGTAGCACATGCACCATTCAAACATGGGCAGAAAAATCCATAAAGAGTAAAGATACCAAACAACATTGTTGTTATACCTGCAAGCGCACCTTGCGACTTTTTAGGCATAAAGGCATCATAGAAGAAGACAAATAGAAATATGACTAACAATCCTATTTCTTGCTTCATTGCTAAAAATTGTGAGTAATCCATTTCTACTTAATCTTATTTAATTAAACCTAATACTGTAAAAAACTCGGGATCAAATGTGAACTTAATCAAGTCACTGAAGAAATTGGGGAAACAACCGATAGCTGCTACACACACAATGAGAGTGATAGCCGAAAAACGTTCCCACCAAGTAGCATCGGTCAATTGCAAGTGGTGTTCATCTTGAACAGGACCGAAGAGCAATTTACCTACCACACGTAGGATATATACCGCTGTGATTACGATTGAACAGCAAGCTACAATTGTGAACACACGGTGGAACATATCGGCGTGTTGGAATGAACCCACGAAGATTGTCATTTCGGCTACGAAACCACTCAAGCCGGGAAGACCGAGCGATGCCATACCGGCAATTACGTAACATACTGCCAAGAATGGCATAATCTTCATCAAGCCACCCATTTCTCGAATGTCGCGAGTGTGAGTACGACCATAAATCATACCGATAAGTGCAAAGAACAATGCTGTCATCAAACCGTGAGAGAGCATTTGCATGATAGCACCTGTCATTGCAGTGGTGTTGAGCATCAAAATTGCAAACAACACAAGACCACAGTGGCTCACTGATGAATAAGCGTTGATATACTTAAGGTCGGTTTGAACACATGCGCTAAATGCTCCATAAACAACCGATATACCTGTGAGAATCAAGAAAATCCAAGCAAGTTCGTTAGCAGCTTCGGGCATGAGATACATTGACACGCGGAAGCAACCATATCCCCCAAGTTTCATCAACACACCGGCGTGAAGCATTGACACGGCAGTAGGTGCTGAAGCGTGACCGTCGGGACTCCATGTGTGGAATGGGAACATTGCACCAAGAACACCGAAACCAACGAATGTCATAGGGAATAAGAAATATTGCCAATTCTTATCAATTGCATGATTTTGAGCAATCTCAACAATATTCCAAGTGAGTTGACCACCTTCGGGTGCTGAGTGGAAGTAGATACCAATGAGACCGAGCATCAAAAATGCCGAGCCACCCATCAACATCAAAGTTAGTTTCATTGCTGAATATTCTTTGCGACCTGTACCCCAAAGACCGATAAGAAGGTACATAGGGATAAGTGCAACTTCATAGAACATGAACATTGTAAACAAGTCGATTGAGATAAAGAACCCAAACACACCTGTTGACAATAGAATCAACCACAAGAAGAAATCCTTTGGTAGTGGATTGATTTTCCATGAAGCGAATGAGCCGGCAAATACGATGATAGCTGAAAGCAAAATCATAGCAACAGAGATACCATCAACACCAATAGCAAGATTGATATTGAGTGGACCAAACCAGCTCCATGAGTCGGTATATAGCATTTGAGCTGTTTCACCTGCAGCACGAAGTGCGAGGTAATCTACCAATAAGTAAACCGAGAGTGCAACTAATGCAGTTGAACCAACAACAGCAACAGTGCGAATCTGCTTCAAATTGTCTTTTTGGCAGAGGAATAATCCGAGCAACATGAGCACCGGGATTATCACGAAATATAATAATATATTTAATCCAAATAACATAATTTCTAATTTTTTAGATTTGCACCATTGTTATTAAATCACACACACAATCATTACACCTGCAAGGATTAAAGCACCAAGAAGGTAAACCCATACATATTGTTGTACACTACCCGATTGCAAACCTTTGATTTTCTCTGATGCATAGTTGGTCATAGTCGCGAAACTATCCATTGTTCCGTCGATGATGTGACGGTCAAACCATGCGATAGGACGGCTCACTAAGTTAAAGATAATCTTGTGAGTGATGAAGATATAAAGTTCGTCGAAGTAGAAACGATTGTAAGCTGCAGTCCACAAACCCTTCATAGAGTTTTTCATCTTTGTTGGGATTGCATTTTCTTTGCGATACATCACTGTAGCAAGAGCAATTGCACACACGGCAACAACGATGCTGGTAGTAGCCACTGTCCAATCAAGGTGAATGATATATTCATGACCATTCCATGTTACGAATTCTCCGAAAGGAATGAATCCGGCTACACATGAAACAGTTGCAAGGATAATCAATGGCAATGACATTGTCCAAGGACCATCGTGTGGAGTGTGGTGTCCATAATCAGGATTATTCCACCAGAAGATGCGATAGTAAAGACGGAACATATAGAATGCAGTCAAACCGGCAACAGCTGTCATCCATATACCCCAAAGTGGGCTGTTGTTAAATGCCGCAGTGAGGATTTCATCTTTTGAGAAGAAACCTGCAAATGGAGGAATACCTGCGATAGCAAGACAGCCAATGAGGAATGTGATGTGAGTAATTGGCATATATTTGCGAAGACCACCCATTGATGTGTAATCGTTAGAGTGAACTGCGTGAATCAATGCACCTGCACCCAAGAACAAGAGAGCCTTGAACATAGCATGTGTAAACAAGTGGAACATTGAAGCCATATATCCAAGACCTTCGTGGAACTCAGGACGAGCAACACCAAGTGACACTACCATGAACGCAATTTGTGAAATGGTTGAGAACGCAAGCACGCGTTTGATGTCAATTTGTGTACAAGCCACGATTGCAGCATAGAGAGCTGTCAACGCACCCACTACGGTTACGATTTCTAATGCTGTTTCTTGAACGATGTAAACAGGGAACATACGAGCCACCAAGAACACACCGGCAACAACCATTGTAGCAGCGTGGATAAGAGCCGAAACAGGAGTTGGACCTTCCATCGCATCTGGCAACCAAATGTGAAGTGGCATCATAGCCGATTTACCCATACCTCCCATAAAGATGAGAACCAAGCCCCATGTCAACACTGAACCACCCATAAACATTGCACCTTCAGTGCTTGCAAATGCCAATTCAGGATTTGATGTCATGGTTACGAAGTCGAATGTTGAGCTATAGAATGAGAGAATGAGAATACCAATCAAGAAACCAAGGTCGGCAAAGCGAGTAACGATAAACGCTTTCTTAGAAGCTGAAACAGCCGATGGTTTTGTATAGTAAAAACCAATCAAAAGATAAGATGATGCACCCACGAGCTCCCAGAAGATATACATTTGGAAGATGTTGGTAGCAACAACCAATCCCAACATTGAGAAACTAAACAATGAAAGGAATGCATAATAGCGTTGGAACCCTTTTTCACCGTGCATATAGCCAAGGCTATAAAGATGCACCATAAATGAGATTGTGGTAATAACCACAAGCATCATCGCTGAAATAGGATCAAGAAGGAAACCGAGTTTGATAATCAATTTTTCGGTAAATTCCAACCAAGTATAGTCGAATACTGCATGTTGCAAACGTTCACCGGCTGCATTGATAAACAATTCGCTGCCGCTGAAGAAATATTGATATGCAGTGGTATAAGCAAGCACCAAGGCAGTACCCATACCCAATGTACCGAGCCAACCGGCAAGCTTATGGCTCATCTTATTCCCAAATAGTCCCAACACGAGGAACATTCCTAAGGGAATAGCTAAAATCATTAAAGGCATTGTAATATCCATAGCGCTTAAAATTTCATTTCGTTAACGTCTTCAACATCGATGTTCTTAGCCACACGGAAAAGGTTGATGATGATTGCAATAGCCAAGGCTGTTTCGGCAGCTGCGATTGCAATAGCGAAGAGTGTGAAGAACATACCTTCCATCTGTCCGGGGAACAAGAAACGGTTAAAGACTACAAAGTTAATATCAACAGCATTGAGCATTAACTCAAGTGAGATTAATATCGCAATCATGTTTTTACGGGTAATAAACCCATAAACACCACAGCAAAACATTATTAAGCTGGGAATAATATAATATAACATCGTAAGTTCCATAATCGATTATCTTTTACGAGCGACAACGATGCCACCAATTATACATGCGAGTAATAACACACTGATTGCTTCAAAAGGCAATAAATACTGACCGGCACCTGTTCCCATCAAATTTTCACCAAGTTTGTCCATGGTGATAGCTTCCATTGATGGCAAAGTCTTAAATAGGTCGGCACAACGGCTAAACAAAGCATAACCGGCAACTACAAGAGTGGCACCGGCAGCAATCAAGCCAAGAAAATGCTTTTTTGAAGTAAGTTTTGCACTGTTGTCACCTGGACGGCTTGTCAACAAAATTGAGAAGACAAACAACACAACAATACCACCTGCATATACAGCAATCTGAACAGCTCCTAAAAACTCATAATCGAGTTGGAAATATATTCCGGCTGTTGCAAAAAGCGTAAATAGCAAGTAGGTTGCCGAACGCAAAATTTTGCGAGAAGTGACAGTCAGTACCGAAAAGACAATAATCGATAGCACGATTATGCCTAAAATAATGATACTTCCTACTGATTCCATATATTATAATTTTTATTTTTCCTCGTTAGTTTTAGCAGCTTCATCAGCTTTAGGAGCCTCTGTTGCCGATTTTTCTTCAGATGCTACGGCAGCTTTCTTTGCAGCTGCGGCAGCCTTAGCTGCTGCAATCTTAGCCTCACGTTCGGCAGCTGCTTTTGCTATTTGTTCGGGTGTTGGAGCCGGTTCTTCTTTTTCAGGAAGATAATTGAGTTGCTTCACAAGTTTTTCACGAGTAAACACAGCTTGTTCAAAATCATTAGAAAAATCCAATGCATCTTGAGGACAAGATGTTACACACAACTGACAGAATGTACAACTACCCAAGTCATAAACATATTTATCTAACTTGCGTTTTTTCTTTCCGTCCCATGTATCCACCATTTTGGTTGTAAGAGTAATTGTACCATTAGGGCAATTACGTTCACAAATTCCACATGCGATACATTTATGATTTCCTTCCTCATCATACTTGAGTTCCAAAATCGCACGGAAACGCTCGGAAACCTTTACGGTGTCACGATGTTCGGGATATTTTTCAGTAATCTTAGGTGTCACAAATTCTTTACCGGTGATTTGCATACCCTTTACAAGGCTTGCCAACCCGGCACCTAATGATGAAAAATAATCTTTTACACTACCCATAGAATTAAGTCTAAATCTATATTATTAAGTTATTATTATTTCTTATCTCACTTGTCCACCAACGATATCAAGCAACTCATTTGTGATGCTTTGTTGACGAAGTTTATTATATTCTAATCTTAATTGGTCAAGCAATTTTTTCGCATTATCATTTGCACTTTGCATTGCCATCACACGTGCGGCTTGTTCCGATGCACGATTTTCTGTGAAGAGTTCTTGCAATGTAGAAAGCAAGAACAATGGCAATACCGATGAAAATATTTGATTTACATCGGGTTCAAACAAATATGGTCGCGATGATGCTATTTTTTTATCAGCAGGCATAAACGACTCTTGCACCACAGGTAGCAACTGTTCAACGCGAGGACGCTGACGGCTCATGCTCACAAAATTCATATAGAGCACATCGACCTTGTCGGTCTCACCTTGGAGGAATTGACCTTGCAACTGAGCCATAAACGCCTTCACACCATCAGCCTCAGTTTTTGAGTTTACACCTTCAACTGATTCTACCGTAACTGCTCCATGTGCAATTTTATGCGAAGCTTTATACATCTTTGAACCTACAGCTATCACTCTCACTTTTACATTTTCGCCATATGTAGTGCGATAATACTGTATGCGTTCTAATAATTGCTTGAATATATTCACATTATAGGCACCGCAAAGACCATCATCAGAGCCCAACACCACGATGCTCACATGTTTCACTTCGCGAGCTTCGAGTAAAGGAGAGACAAACTGAGCATCGGCACTCAATAAATTGGCTATTATATTTTCAATTTGAGTGCGAAAAGGTAGCTGACGTTTCAACGCCTGCTCTGCCTTATGCATTTTTGCCGAAGAAATCATCTTCATCGCTCCGGTAATCTTCTCTGACGAAGCCACCGAGCCGATTCTTCCTTTTAATTCTCTTAACGTTGCCATCTAAATATTCAGTTTAATAACGGCTTGCTATTTCATTTGCCACTGCTGTGATTTTTGCCTCAACTTCTTCATTGAGCTGACCTGCACGAAGCAAATCCAACACATCAGCTTGATGTTTTGCGTGAAGCATTTGAATGAATTGTTTTTCAAATTCTGCCACTTTATCCATAGGCACATTTTGCAACAACCCTTTCACACCACAATATATTACTGCAACCTCTTCTTCTACCAACATTGGACGATATTGAGGTTGGATAAGTAAGCGTTCGTTTTTACGTCCTTTGTCAATTACACGAGCTGTTACAGGGTCAATATCTCCACCAAATTTGGTGAATGACTCAAGTTCACGGAATTGAGCTTGGTCAATCTTAAGCGTACCTGCCACCTTTTTCATTGACTTGATTTGAGCACTACCACCAACACGAGATACAGAAAGACCCACATTGATTGCCGGACGAATACCTCGGTTGAACAATGCTGTTTCAAGGAATATCTGCCCATCAGTAATAGAAATTACGTTGGTAGGAATATATGCCGAAACGTCGCCTGCTTGTGTTTCAATAACAGGAAGTGCTGTGAGCGAACCACCACCTTTCACCATTGGCTTGAGTACATCGGGAAGGTCGTTCATATTTGATGCTACTTCTTGGTTGTCGATAATCTTAGCTGCACGCTCAAGCAAGCGAGAGTGTAGATAGAAAATATCACCGGGATATGCTTCACGACCCGAAGGACGCTTCAAAATCAATGATATTTCACGATAAGCAACTGCTTGTTTTGACAAGTCATCATACACAATCAATGCATCGCGACCAGTATCACGAATATATTCACCAATAGCCACACCGGCAAATGGTGAGTAATAACGCATTGCAGCCGAGTCGGAAGCCGATGCTGCAACAACAACAGTGTAATCCAATGCTCCATTTTGGCGCAAAGTATCAACGGTTGCTGCAATTGAAGAGGCTTTTTGACCGATTGCTACATATATACAATATACAGGCTTACCTTCTTCAAAACTCTTGCGTTGATTAATAATCGTATCTATTGCAATGGCAGTCTTACCAATTTGACGGTCGCCGATGATAAGTTCACGTTGACCTCTACCTATGGGCACCATTGAGTCAATAGCCTTAATACCGGTTTGTAATGGTTGTTTTACCGGTTGACGGAATATTACACCGGGAGCCTTACGTTCAAGTGGTAAATCAATTAAATCGCCGTCAATAGGACCACGACCATCAATTGGCTCACCCAAAACATTGATAACTCGGCCAAACAAACCCTCACCCACCGGGATAGAAGCAATCTTACCGGTGCGTTTCACGGTCATATTTTCGGTTACTTTATTAACGTCGTTAAGCAAAATAACCCCCACGTTGCTTTCCTCTAAGTTTAGTGCAACGCCTTTAACACCATTTTCAAACTCAACAAGTTCGTTTGCACACACATTATCAAGTCCAAAAACGTGGGCAACACCGTCACCAACTTCAAGGACCGTACCAACTTCTTCAAACGAAACCTTAGAGTTTACATTTTCAAGTTGTTGTTTTAATACTTCAGATATCTCGCTTGGATTAATCATCACAAATTATTTTCTAAGAAGATTTAAACGCAATTGTTTCAATTCATTTTGCACAGATGCATCGAGTCGTTCAGAATCGATATTGACAACGAATCCACCTATGAGTTGAGAATCTACTCGCTGGCTAAATTCCATTGATCCACCTTGGAGATGACTCTCAATGAGTTTTTTGAGTCGAGATTGACTATCGTCATCCATAGGAGAAGCCGATACTACCTCAACCAAATAAATATTATTGGCCTTACGATATATTGTCAAATAAGCTAAAGCAATGGAACGTATGACTGATATGCGCTTATTTTCTATCAACAACTTCAAGAAATCGGCAAAGCAAGTGTCGGTTTTTCCGGCTTGCGCTGCAACGTTGAGCAATTTCACTTTATCTTGATTGTCAATAAAAGGATTGCTCATTACCTCTTGTAGTGTTGAATCGGCTGCAAACGTAGCCGACAATTGTTGCATCAAACCATACATAGGTTTATCCTGCCCCTTCTCAAGTGCAAACTTGTAAAGAGCCTTAGCATATCGGCGTGGAATAAGACCTTCGTTCATTGCGTTTATTAATTTTTATTCTCTATTTCGTCAAGAAGAGTATTTACCAACTGTTTTTGCGCTTTTTCATCGGCAAGTTGATTTCTCACAACCTTTCCGGCAATATCAAGAGCAAATGCGCTCACTTCGTTACGGAAATTTTGTTCAGCCTCTTTACGTGCCTGCTCAATAGATTGTTTTGCTGCATCCATAACCTTTTGAGCTTCTTTTTGCGCAGCTTCGCGAGCATCTTCAATGATTTGAGTTTTCATTTTATCTGCCTCACGTAGCATGTCGGCTTGTTGACGACGAGCCTCTGCAATATATTTTTCAGCCTCTTCGCGAGCGTGGTCAAGTTGCTCTTTGGCATTTTGAGCATATTCCACACCCTTATCGATCAAGTCGGCTCTTTCATCGATGCCTTTTAGAATCACAGGCCACCCCCACTTCGCCAAAACAAAGAATAGCACAGCGAATGAAAAAAACATCCAAAAAATCAAGCCAAAATCAGGCGTGAATAGTTCCATACTACAGATTTACTTGTTATTATACAAATAAAGCAAGAATACAAACGATAACTGCGAAAAGTGCAACCCCTTCAACAAGCGCAGCGATAACAATCATATTACTACGAATATCACCTGCTGACTCTGGTTGACGAGCTATAGCTTCCATTGCTGCGGCACCAATTTTACCGATACCAATACCAGCACCAATAGCTGCCAATGCAGCACCAAAACATGCTCCAAATTTCATTAAACCTGCTGAAGCTAAAATCATTGCTAACATAATCTTAAATTTTTAATGTTGTTATTTAATTTATTTATTTTTTCTTTTCTTTCTTGTTATTTATGGTCCTCATGATGAGGTTCTTCTTGAGCCAACGATATAAATATTGTTGACAACATTGTAAATACATAGGCTTGAATGAAACTCACCAACACATCTATGAGCAACATGAAAATTGAGAACAGCACCGACACTACGGTAGTTGCGCCAGTGACTGCTGCTCCCATAGGGGCAAAGATGAATATGAGCATAGTCAATACCATCACAATCATGTGACCTCCCATCATGTTGGCAAACAAACGCACTGTCAATGCTGCCGGTTTTGTAAACATACCAAAGATTTCAATTACTGGCATAATAGGTATTGGGAATTTCAACCATAATGGCACATCGGGCCAAAATATATCTTTCCAATAATGTTTTGTACCATACAGATTTGTCATCAAAAATGTCAATATTGCCAACACCAATGTCACTGCAATATTACCTGTGAGGTTGGCTCCACCCGGGAAAATCACAATCAGCCCAAGCAAGTTCATTCCAAATATAAAGAAGAACACAGTTAACAAATAAGGAGCAAATCGTGATGCTTTATCCTTTAGTGTAGATTTAATTACCCCATCATAAACAAATGAAATCAGAGTTTCGATTGCACCCAATCCTTTACGAGGTGCGTTAGCTCCATTGCGACGATGCCAACGTGCTACACTCAACACACACAACATTACCACTGCTAATGAGATAAACAATGCCAACACATTCTTGGTTATTGACAAATCGGTAGGACGATACACATTACCCGAGGCATCTTTTGCTACAATTTTACCATTATAATCTTCTCCATGAGAGATATAAAAACCTTCGTAGGTGCCTCCATTTGTAACTTTTGCAGAACTGAAACAATGCCATTCGCCGTTACAATCCTTTACGATAACAGGCAATGGAATGCGATGATGGTGTGAAAATGGTACCTCCCAACCATAACCGTCACCCAAGTGGTGGAATATTGTTTCCTTAATGGCTAATTCTCCATCACCACCTTCAGTTGATGCATAGATGTTGCTTGGCATAATAAATGCCATAGCCAACATTGTCAATATGAGAAATACTTTCTTCATGTTAATATATACACACCGATACCACATTTCGATCTACATCAACCAATCCTCCATCTACGGCAATTGTTTTTTTAACTCCTGCCTCCTCATACACAATATTTCCGGCAACAAGCGATGACACGATTGATGCGTGATTATTGAGTACGGTAAAAGAGCCTTTTTGACCGGGAAGAGTTACTGCATTAACTTCTCCATCAAAAAGCACATCTTCGGTTGATATAATTTTTAGTATCATTATTGCTAATTTTAAGCTATCTTATTTTAGTTTACCTCTGCAAGAAGTTTTTTACCTTTTTCGATTGCTTCATCGATAGTACCCACATTTAGGAATGCTTGCTCGGGATATTCATCCATTTCTCCCGACAAAATCATCTTAAAGCCTCGAATAGTTTCACTCAATGGTACCATCACACCAGGAAGACCGGTAAATTGTTCAGCCACATTAAATGGTTGAGACAAGAAACGTTGAGCGCGACGAGCACGAGCCACTACAAGTTTATCTTCATCAGAAAGTTCGTCAACACCAAGAATTGCTATAATATCTTGAAGCTCATTATATTTTTGAAGCAATTGCTTCACTGCTTGAGCTGTATTATAATGTTCTTCACCAATGATATTTGGGTCAAGAATTCGCGATGTTGATTCCAATGGGTCAACTGCCGGATAGATACCCAATTCGGCAATCTTACGACTCAATACGGTTGTCGCATCCAAGAAGTTGAATGTAGTAGCAGGAGCTGGGTCGGTCAAGTCATCGGCTGGCACATAAATAGCTTGAACCGATGTAATTGAACCATTCTTTGTTGAAGTAATACGTTCTTGCAATGTACCCATTTCAGAAGCAAGAGTAGGTTGATAACCTACAGCCGATGGCATACGACCAAGCAATGCCGACACCTCAGAACCTGCTTGAGTGAAACGGAAGATATTGTCGATAAAGAGAAGGATTTCTTTACCACCACCATCTTGATCGCGGAATTGCTCGGCAACTGTCAACCCCGACAATGCAACACGAAGACGTGCACCGGGAGGTTCATTCATTTGTCCGAACACAAGGGTTGCTTGCGATTCCTTAACCTTATCCATATCGACATCGGCAAGGTTCCACTCCCCTTTTTCCATTCCCTTTTCAAATTTTTCGCCATATTTCATTACACCACTCTCAATCATTTCACGGAGGAGGTCATTACCTTCACGAGTACGCTCTCCAACTCCGGTAAATACCGAGAATCCGTTGTGACCTTTAGCGATGTTATTGATAAGTTCCATGATGAGCACAGTTTTTCCTACACCTGCCCCACCAAACAATCCAATTTTACCACCTTTGCTATATGGTTCGAGCAAGTCAATTACCTTGATACCGGTATAAAGAATTTCAGTACCAATAGTAAGATCTTCAAAGGCAGGCGCCGGTTGGTGAATAGGACGCACGTTCTCACGTTTGAGTTCGGGCAAGTGGTCAATAGCCTCACCCACTACATTTAGCAAGCGACCTTTTACTTGTTCTCCTGTAGGGACTGCGATAGGACGATCAAGGTTTACAACCTTCATACCACGTTGCAATCCATCGGTACTGTCCATCGCAACACATCTCACGGTGTCTTCTCCGATATGTTGCTCTACCTCAAGAATGAGTTCAGAACCATCGGGGCGATCAATCTTTAATGAAGTGTAAATGGGGGGAATCGTATTGCCCTCACCTTCAAATGCGACGTCAACTACAGGACCGATAACCTGAGCTATTTTACCAAATTTTTCGCTCATAATCACGAAATTTATCTTAGTGTGAAATTAATATTAAAAGTGTAAGTTAAATACAATGATGATTACCATCAACACAAGATTTACAAGGTTGATTGGTAGGAGATATTTCCATTCAAGTTTCAACAATTGGTCAATGCGAAGACGTGGGAATGTCCACTTAAACCATATGATAATAAATGAAATTGCGATAGCTTTACCCACAAACCACACTACCGATGGGATGTAGTTCATTACATCGTTAAATGCATCCCAACCCGGTATGTGCAAAGGCATCCAACCGCCAAAGAACAACAATGTTGCAACACCTGAAACAACGAATAGGTTAAGATATTCAGCCAAATAGAAGAAGCCGAAATGCAAACCAGAATATTCGGTGTGATAACCTGCAGTCAACTCACTCTCAGCTTCGGGCAAGTCAAATGGGCCACGATTAGTTTCAGCTGTACCTGCAACAATATAAATTAAAAATGCAATAAGTGCAGGAATGTGTCCTGAGAATATAAACCAAAGATTTTCTTGTTCTTGAACAATCTCTGTTATAGACATTGTACCGGCAAAAGCAACCATTGTCAAAACTGAAAGACCGATTGACAACTCGTAACTTACCATTTGCGCACCTGAACGCAATGCTCCAATCAATGTAAACTTATTGTTACTTGACCACCCGGCGAGCAAGATACCAAGCACTCCAATTGATGAAACTGCAATCAAGAAGAAAATACCAATATTGAAATCAATGATTTGCAAGCCATTACCCCAAGGCAAACAAGCAAAAGTGAGCATTGATGCCATAATTACCAAATAAGGAGCAAGAGCAAACAAGAAACGATCAATATGTTTCAAAGTAATTATCTCTTTGATGAGCATCTTAAACATATCGGCAAATGATTGCAACAATCCCATTGGACCTACACGGTTAGGACCAAGTCGACATTGGAATGCAGCACAGACCTTACGTTCAAAATAGATGTAAAACAATGCCAACAAGGCATAAACCAAAAGGAGACCTACCCCAATAGCCAAACATTCGATTGTAGTGGCAAGCCATGAGGGCATGTATTGATTCAAGAAAGCATCAATCCAACTGGCTATATTAGCAAATGTTATTTCGTACATATTATTATATAATTTCTATATTTATCAATGTTTATCGATCAATATCGGGCACAATATAGTCAAGAGAGCCTCCGATAGTGATGAGGTCGGCAATTTTGTTTCCACGAGTTAGATGGTCAACCACATTTGCTAATGGCAAACATGGAGGAACAAGTTTCAAACGCAATGGAGATGTACCTCCAGTGCTTTCTACATATACACCAAATGCGCCACGACAACCTTCTACCATTTGGAACCAACGACCGGCAGGCAATTTCACCACTTTAGGCACTTTTACGCAATATTCACCATCAGGGATATTGTCAATAAGTTGCTCAATGATGCGAGCAGATTGTTCCATTTCGGCTATACGCAATTTTGTACGAGCCATTGAATCGCCTTCAGTGTAAACCACTTCTTCAAAGTCAAGTTCGCCATAAATGCTATATGGATTTGTTTTACGCACATCGCAAGCCCAACCCGATGCACGACCCGAAGGACCTGTTATTGCATAAGATATAGCATCTTCGCGAGAAAGATTTCCTACGTTAATCAAACGACCTTTTGCGATTACGTTTCCAATGAACAATTCGTTGTATTCTTTGATATTTTTAGGTAATACTGCAAGAAGTTCTTTTACATCTTTCACAAAATCTTCGTGCAAATCTTGCATCACACCACCAATACAACCATAGTTGAATGTCATGCGTGCGCCACAAGTTTTCTCCATAATGTCAAGGATTTGCTCACGAACACGCAATGTGTAGAACAACATTGTTGTAGCACCAAGGTCCATACAGAATGTTCCCAAGAACAAGCAGTGAGAAGCAATACGAGCCAACTCGTCCATCAACACACGAATCACTTGTGCACGACGAGAAATCTCAATACCCAATGCTTTTTCATATACCATACACATTGCATGGTGATAGTGATGGCCTGAGAAATAGTCCATACGGTCCATAAAGTGAAGAGTTTGAGGATAAGTCAATCCTTCACATATTTTCTCTATACCACGATGGATATATCCTGAATAGAAGTCTATTTTTTTGATTGTTTCGCCATCTACAGCTGTACGAAAACGCAACACACCATGAGTAGCAGGGTGTTGAGGTCCGATATTTACAACAAAATCATTAGGTTCAAATACATTAAGAACCTTCTTTTCGATTTTGCCATCTTCGGTTTCTACATATGACACTGTAGTATCTTCTTGACGTTCATTTTCTTTTGGAACAGGATTGATTTCAGGATTATCATCATAATCTTTACGCAATGGATAACCTTTCCAATCAATACTTAGGAACATACGACGCATGTCGGGGTTGTTCACAAAAATAATTCCAAAGAAGTCATATACTTCACGCTCAAATGTGGTAGCAATAGCCCACACATCATAAACACTGTGAATCATAGGATTCTCGCGATCTTCGGTGGTAACTTTCACCGAGATCATTGAGTTGTCAACTGTTGATTTAAGATAGTAGATACAACCGAGTTTATCGGTCCAGTCCATCCCTACTATTGTAACAAGAAAATCAAAGTGCAACTCGGCATCCTCTTTCAAGGTTTTTGCTAAAGCATGCCATTTTGAATCAGGGATACACACCAATAGGCTTTCACCTTCTTCAAATGTTGCTTCGGGAAATAGTTTGGCTATCTTTTCCTGAATGTTTGCCATATCTGATATTGTCTTAATTTACTTTAATAAAATTAGTGATTGACTTCGTCTGCGATTAATCAGTCAATGATTGTTCGGGATGCGCTGCAAGAAAATCTTTAATCTTTTCTTGACGATTCACGCCACCGAAGAATTTTTCAACCTTCATCTTACGCGACAATTGCATGATTGAATAAATCATCGCTTCGGGACGAGGAGGGCACCCTGGCAGATACACATCTACAGGCACAATTTCGTCGATACCCTTCACTACATGATATGATTTACGGAATGGACCACCCGAAATTGCACATCCTCCACAAGCAATCACATACTTTGGTTCAGCAAGCTGATCATAAAGACGACGCATTACAGGAGCCATGCGATGCACAATAGTACCAGCAACCATCATAAAGTCGGCTTGACGAGGCGATGAACGAGCTACTTCCCATCCAAAGCGAGCCATATCATAACGAGCAGCTCCAAGCGATACGAACTCAATCCCGCAACAACTTGTAGCAAAAGTTAATGGCCAAATTGAGTTTGAACGACCCCAGTTAATAAGTTTATCAAGCGAACCCACAATGACATTTGTGCCATTTTCTTGTAATTCTTTTACAAGCGATTCAATATATTCGTTATCTTTCCATGCCTCATAAGGCATGCTCTTTGTTGTTACTTCCATTCAAGAGCTCCTTTCCGCCATGCATACACAAGGCCTAACACTAAAATTCCAAAAAACACTGCGATGCTAAGAAGGCCATCTACTCCAAGTTCACGCATACGCACTGCCCATGGGAACAAGAATACTGTTTCTACATCAAACATCAAAAACAAAATCGCAAAAAGGTAATATCCAACCTTAAATTGCGACATACTTTCTCCACGAGTTGGGATGCCACACTCATAGGCTTCTCCTTTTTGTGGATTGAACGAACGTGGCGAGATTAACTTTGCCACAAACATCCCCAATACCACAAGGGCTGAACCTGTCAATGCTGCCGTTACAGCAAGCAACGCATTGTTCTGAATTCCAAAAATGTCTAATAAAACCATATTTTAGTATCTAATATTTTTCCACACACTAACAAACACAGCAAAGCATCGGCATCTATCATTTTGATAGTCACACCAATACAATCGCATCTCGTGTTTTCTGTCTATTCTATTTGAATTTACAACTGCAAAGATAGTCAAAATATGCAAATATTCAATACTTTTATTTCACAATATTTATCAACAATTCTTCCCTACTATTTGCCATTTCCAACAAAACAAAAAGACACGACAAGAGCCGACACCCCTTTAGGGCAAATCGGCTCTTTTTTTGAGGTAGATATATTTTGTGATTAATATTTCAAATTTGCTTGAACAGTAAACACTCCCCTACAATCAAAATTCAAATCCATTCCGGTATCATATTGCCCCACACCCGATAGATTTGTGATTTTATACTCATCATAAGGCACATCATTATTTCCCTCTTTTATTGTTGGGATAAGTTCCTCACAAGCAAGTGTATACCCCATATTAGATAATTCAAATGGAATTTCTGAAAATTTCATATCCATCGCAGGCATCATCTCTGCAAATTTTGCTTGATAAATATCTATTGTTGCTTGCTTTGTTAACGGATTAAGCGTCACCAAATAGTAAGACGACTCTGATGTATAATTAGTTGATGCCATATTATTTGTTACCATTGTCGAGCCAAAATACATTCTTCGTTGTTGAATAGTTACAACCTCAACCCCTCCCATTGTCATTGACATGTTTATTACCGGGATATATGTATCTTCCATTCGACGTTCAATCACACTAAGATTTAATGCATCAATCACATATGTCGATGCGTCAACCGTCTCTCCGTTCATCGTAACTGCAGTTGGTATTACATCGGTCAATGTGATTTTTTTTACTCCATCAACTTCTTTCCATTCTAATCCTTCAAACGTTATATTTATACCATCGGGCATCATTGCCGAAAATTTTGCGTTATAGACATAAATATCGGCTGTATTATCGGCTCTCCAACGGAATTTATAAGTAGTTCCAATGCTTATTGTTCCAGCCTCTACACTTTTCTTATAAATATAATTAAAACACCCGGTATAGTCTTGCTCCAAATAATTTTCATGAGGTTCATAAACTTCTTCGTTTTTATCACAAGACGTTGTAACTGTTGCGATTAACATTATCGCAAAAATAGATTTTAATAATTTCATTTTATATATTTTACTTATTATTTGTATTAAAATTCAATCTCAAAGTCACTCCACAACGAGCAGGATTACCCCGTTGCAAGAACGCATTACCTATAGAAACAAAATAAAACGTATCATACTGTGTATCGGTAACATTTTCTCCCCACAAGTCTATCGTAAAGTCATCTTTCACAAATCTCACAGATGCCGACAATAAAGCATAAAACGGTTGCTTCACACTATTTGCCTCATCCCAATATATATCACCAATTCCCTTTACATTGGCACTAATCCCAATATAATCAAGCCACGATTGATCAACCGGGATATCATATGATGCCCCTACAAACATTGTATTTTGGGGTGCATATGGAATGTATTTATCTTTATAATTGGCTTTCCCATTATCAAACTCCACAAACCGTGCATCGGTAAATCCATAACTTGCATTCAGCAATAATTTTTCAATTGGACGCCACGATGCCGACACCTCGATACCACAGCTGCGCGTTTTACCGGCATTTGTCATTATGCGACCGGTAGTTGTTCCATCTGGGAATACTGTAAGTTGCTGATCTTGACAATCAATATAAAAAGCCGAAAAGCCAGTCGAATAAGTACCTTCACTACTTGTTACATGTGCTCCTAATTCATAATTCCAACTCTTTTCTGGCTTATAAGATACCACTTCATTAACTTTATACAACTCGCTCAAACCCATCAAACCTCGAATGCGTTGCTGCAACACATCAGAAAACATTTGAGTGTTAAATCCCCCCGATTTATATCCTTTTGCTACCGAAGCATACACTCGAGAGTCATCGTTTATCGGCAAGCGATATGTCACCGTCAACTTTGGCAAAAACTCCTTAAAAGATTGACTCAAGCTTCCACAATCATCAATATCAACCACATTTTGAGCAAACTCAGAAATGTCATCAGTTATCTCATCATATTTATTAATTGTATATGATGTATTACAAAAACTACGATATTCAAGTGTAGATTTTTCATAATCAAGACGTAGTCCAAGAGTAAAAGACCATCGTTCTATATCCAAATGGCTTTGATGATATAAAGCCAATCCATAAGTAGGCATCAAAAAATCGCTACCTAAAACAAACTCTCGTTCATTCCAACATATTGGATATTTAGGATTTTGCTCATTGCGATTCTTTTCTATAAGTTGCGCTATACCATAATCTTTGAATGTCACAGGCGCATTCATATTTGTGTGTCGATAAAATCCAAATGTCCCCACTAACCAATCATAATTTTGTGTGGTCCCTTTTACAACAATATCTTGTGTCAAAGCCCATTCTTTGCGTTTTTGTGTTAGAGTAAAATATTCTTTTGGCAAAAAATCTTGGTCAAGTGTCATATTATCATCGAGATATTGAAAACTTGTAATACTCGACATAGTCACTTTTCCCGTATTCCAATTCACAGTCAAACCATCATTAACCGATGTGCGACGATAAAAACAAGTATCATTATAACTAATTATTCCTGAATCTACCGATTGGTAAGGATAACCACTCTGTCGCGAAATCTGAGCACTTGCTACATTTTCTATAGCCACCGACGAAGACGGATACCACTTCGTTTTCCATCGCACCGAACCTTGTCGTTCAGTACCCACATCGGCCCCATTATAAACATTATCAAAAAATCCATTGGTCATCGTAAAGTTTCCACCAACCGACATCGCCAATTGCGAATTAAGTTTAGCATAATATGATAATGACGTTTTTAGTGTATTTCCACTGCCATATTCCCCCATAAATCTCACTCCTTGAAACTTAAACGGCGACAATGTGTATATATTTATGAGACCTCCCATTGTATTTCGTCCGAATAGAGTACTTTGTGGTCCTCGCAACACCTCTATGCGATCAACATCACTCAAATCAAAATCATAATTATCTTTATTGAGAAATGGCACATTATCGACATTTAGCCCCACCACCGGTTGGTCGATGCGCGCACCAATACCTCTCACATATACTGATGAGGTCATGCGTGAACCATAATCGGGAATATAGAAATTAGGCGCAATCGCACTCACATTTTTAATAGCATCAACACCCAATCGCTCAATGTGCTTATCATTTAGCACTGTCAACGATGCCGGGCTTTTATTCAAATCAGAAGTCTGCTTAATTGAAGATATTGTTAATTCTTGCAAAGTGTCAGAGCTCTCAATTTCCGTAGCATTTAAGCAATAAGTACTACTTATTACCAGCATTAATATGTGTATGAGTCTAAAACTATTCATTCGTGGAAAAAATTCGATGCAAAGTTAGCACTTATTCCACAATTCCACAATCACTATTTATAGTGATAAAACCAATATAAATAATCGACACCAAATCAAATTTATAATATGAGTAACGATATAGCCATTATCATCATTCCCAATATCACACCTCCGATGGAGAAATGATGATGACCATACTCCTCTGCTCCCGGCAATAGTTCATCCAATGAAATAAAAACCATAATCCCCGACACTGCAGCAAGCAACAACGCGCTAACAGTAGGAGTCCAAAATGGCAACAAGAATGCCACTCCAAATATTGCGCCCAACGGCTCAGCCAATCCTGTCCATAATGAATATGTCAAAGCTTTACGTCGATTTCCCGTTGCATGATATATCGGCACCGAAACCGCAATACCTTCGGGAATATTATGTATTGCAATCGCAATCACAATAGGGATTGCCACATCAAGACCATCAAGAGCCGACACAAATGTAGCCATCCCTTCGGGAAAGTTATGAATGCCTATTGCCAATGCAAGCATAAAGCCTGTGCGTTTTAATCGGTCAGATTTGCTTCCCATATCCTCTACTCGATGAAACTCGTGAGGGTTTTCATCTTCAGGAATTAGAAAGTCGATTAAAGCAATCATCCCCATTCCACCAAAGAAAGCTAACAACATATATATCGTCGCGGTGTTTTCTGCATACACACTATTCAACTTATCCAATGCTTCTGGAATCATTTCCATAAACGACACATAAATCATCACCCCTGCCGACAAGCCCAATGCTCCCGACAAAAATCGAGTATTTGTGGCTCGAGTAAAAAATGCCATTAAACTACCCACTGCCGTTGACATCCCGGCTACTAATGTCAAGCCCAATGCTAATAATATTGATTCAATTGACAATGCAACTTCCATACTTTTATATTTTTACACTACAAATATACAATAAAAATAGCAATCATAATTGCATTCACAACCCAATAAAATCGCTATCTTTGTGTTGAAAAAAATAACAACGTGACTCTGCAAGAAAAAACAAAAGAGATAAAACGGCATCTCATTCCACTTGTTGGTGAACGAGAGTCTTATTGGATGGTTAGAGATATTTTTGAAGATATCTTGGGCTATTCCGAAGTTGACATGCTCTTAAAGGGAAATGAAGAGTTGAGTAATTTTATTTTGACAAAGATTGACCAAATAGTAAAACGAATTGAGAATGGAGAACCATTACAATATATCCTCGGATGGGCCCGTTTTGCCGGTCATAGGTTTAAGGTAACATGCGACACTCTCATTCCTCGCCCTGAGACACAAGAACTCGTTGACTTGATAATATCGCGTCATGGAGATGAAAAAGACCTGTGTGTTATGGATGTAGGTACCGGCAGTGGATGTATAGCAATTTCTCTTGCGCGAGGATTAAAATTTCCACAAGTAAATGCTATTGATATTTCTCAGCGTACGCTTGATGTAGCACATGAGAATGCTCAAACATTAAAAGTTAGGGTAAATTTTAATCTTAGAGATGCCCTAACGTTGCAAGCCGAAAGCAACGAATGTTATGATATTATTGTAAGCAACCCTCCATATATTGCAAATAGCGAACGTTGCGACATGGAAAATCATGTACTCAACTATGAACCCGAGTCGGCATTATTTGTACCGGATAATGATGTATTATGTTTTTATCGAGCTATAGCACGATGGGGTTGTGACGTATTGAACGTTGGAGGATGGATATACTTTGAGATAAATCCTCTTTTTGCATCGGAAATGATAAAGATGATGCGCGACTTAGGGTATGATGATATTGAGCTAATAAAAGATATGCAGGCTCGCGATCGAATGCTTTGTGCAAAATATTCTATAGATAGATTGTGATGACTGAGAAACCTAAAAAGGCAATAAAACCTCAAGATGCGTTGTTGCGATTAGAAGCTTTGTGTGCACAAAGTGAGCAGTGTAGCATGGATATACGTCAAAAGTTATATCGTTGGGGAATTTCGGCATCAAATAGCGAGAAAATTATAAAGAAATTGATTGAGACTCGGTTTGTTGATGATGCCCGATTTGCAGTAGCTTATTGTCGCGATAAGTATCGTTTCAACAAATGGGGCAAGATAAAAATCATATATGGACTTCGAGCAAAGCAGATTTCAAATATTGATATCCAAAATGCCCTCGCCGAGATTAACAACGAAGAATATGAAGAAATTTTGGTATCGTTGATAAAAGTCAAAGCAAAAACCATCAAAGATGTCAATACCTATGAAGGTCGCACTCGATTATTCCGTTCAATTGCCTCAAGAGGTTATGAATCTTCTCTTATTGCACAAATAATAAAAGATACTTCACGATGGACTTGACGTGGTTAAGGGAATTGGGCGATGACGCATTAAGGGTAATATTCCCCAAAGTATGTGAGGTATGTGGACGGTCTTTAACTCGAGGAGAAAATTTAATGTGTCTTCATTGCTATATTGATATTCCTCGCACAAACCTACATATTGACACATTTAATACAATCCACCAAAGGCTTGCCGGTCGAGTACCTATAGATCGTGCTTCAGGATATTTTTATTATTATCGAGAAAGTGATTACACAAGATTGATACATCGAGCAAAATACAACAATCGTCCGATAATTATACAACAACTAACTCGTAAATATGTCTCAGAGATAAAAAGCAGTGGATTCTTTGATGATGTAGATTTAATCTTACCGGTACCTATGCATTGGTTAAAAAAGCTTCGACGTGGATATAATCAAAGTGAAGTCTTGGCTGAAACGTTATCGAGTATTACCGGCATCAAAATGGGCGACAATCTAAAAGCCCGACGAGGACATCAATCTCAAACTCGCAAGAACCGATATGAAAGATGGGAAAACACAAAAGATATTTATAAAGTGGTAAATGCCGATGAATTAATTGGCAAACATATACTTGTAGTTGATGATGTGATAACTACGGGAGCTACGATTCTTGCCTGCTGCGAAGCAATTAACAATCAATCACCAACGACTCGCATCAGTGTATTATCTCTTGGTGTTACCCATATGCATTAAAGGAATATCTATTTCAATTCAACTTGAGTTGCTGAAACATTTTGATTCAAGAATATACTCGCCATTTCGGCAAACTTTGAGGCGTTTTCGGTTGTAAGATAACGTGTGTTTCCTCCTCGTGTGCAACGTTCATCCATTTCGGGATGGCGACGCATATAATCAACAAGACTTTCTGCTATAATTTCTCCTTGTGTCACAACTTGGGCTGATTTCGGCACATATTGACGTATTTTATCATACAACAAAGGATAGTGTGTACAAGCTAAGACTACAGTATCAATCTCGGCATTTTGCACAAACAAATTATCCACCTCTTGTTTGACAAAATAGTCTGCTCCCGGATTACCGGCTTCTCGATTTTCAACTAATGGCACCCACATTGGGCAAGCATTTCCATAGGTATTAAACTGTGGATAGAACTTTGCTATCTCAATGTCATAGGATTGACTTTGAATGGTGCCGGGAGTCCCTAAAATTCCCACATTCCCATTTTTTGATAATTCGCTCAATTTTTCCACCGTAGGACGAATAACTCCAAGCACTCTCCTATTTGGGCCTATCTGAGGGAGATTCCGTTGTTGGATTGAGCGCAAAGCCTTCGCCGAAGCTGTATTGCACGCAAGGATAACCAAATGGCATCCTTGTTCAAAAAGATAATTCACAGCTTGCAAAGTAAAACGATAAACAATATCAAAAGATCGAGTTCCATATGGAGCACGAGCATTATCACCAAGATATATATAATCATAACTTGGCATTGCTCGTTGTATTTCGTTCAAGATAGTCAATCCTCCATATCCCGAATCGAATACACCTATCGGTCCCGGTTTATCACTTAACTGTTTCATTGTGCAAATTTATGAAATCTCATCCATATAACAAAAAAACGGATAGGCTTTGACCTATCCGTTCTATACATATTGAGTGTTTTATTATTTCAATCCAAGTTTAGCTTTAACCAATGGAGTTACATCTACAACATCATCGCCTGTATAAATTGCAGTTCCTTCGGGGAATATTGCAGTAAATCCATTTTCTTTACCTACAGCCTTGATTGCAATCATAATTTTCTCACGAATTGGAGCAAGCAATTGTTGTTGTTGTTGTTGAATATCACGTTCAGCAGTTTGGATAAATTGTTGATATTTAGAGTCCAACTCTTGAATTTCTTGAACGCGACGTTCTTTAATTGATGCTGGAGTTGTTGCATCTTTTTCTAATGTTTGATATTCGGTGTATTTCTTTTGAAGTTCTTCTTGAAGTTTCTTGATTTCACCGTCATACATTTTTGACTTTTCTTGAAGTTGAGTTTGTGCTTGAGCAGTTTCGGGCATTACTTGAAATACTGAATCTGCAGATATTACACCGATTTTAGTTTGTGCCATTGCACACATTGGAACCGCAATCATGATTGCGAGAAGAATTTTCTTAATCATTTTCGTATAATGTGATTTTAGTTATAAATTCTATGAATTATTAAATATTACTGCAAAGGTAATTTAATTATTTTGAATAACCTAATTTCGCCAACACTTCGTTGCTTACATCAATGCGTGGAGACGCAAAAACTATGCTGGTAGATGATGCACGATCAAAAATAACTTGATATCCTTTCTCTTCAGACACTTTTTTTACTGCATTATAAACATCATCTTGAATGGGTTTAAGTAGGCTTTGTCGTTTTTTAGACAACTCCCCATCTTGTCCAAAGTATTTATTTCGAAGGTCAACAGCTTCTTTTTCTTTAGTTGTGATTTCTTCTTCTTTCTTTTTCTTTTGGTCATCGGTAAGGAATACCATGTCGGCTTGATAGTTTTTATAGAGAGTCTCAGCTTCTTTGAATTTGGCTTCAACTTCTTTTTGCCAACGTTGAGATAGTTGATTTAATTGTTCGTTTGCCATTTCATATTGAGGAATATTCTTTAGGATATATTCCATATCAACAAGCGCAAATTTCTGAGCCGATGCACCAACTGCACATGCAATTATAACGAATAAGACTAATGCTAACTTTTTCATGATTTGTTTTTTGTTTTGTTTGTTACTCTGATTATAAGACTATCAATAGTATAAAAAGTTTAGTTCTTGTTCAGATTTTAGAATTCTTGACCGAGAATAAAGTGGAAATGGCTACCACCTTTCTTTCCATATACTTTATCAAAACCATATGCCCAGTCAATACCCATCATACCAACCATTGGAAGATAAATGCGGAGTCCGGCTCCAGCACTGCGTTTGAGATTAAATGGAGAGAAATCTCTAACCGATGTCCATGCGTTACCACCCTCAGCAAAGAGCAATCCATAGATTGTAGTTGTTGGTTGCAACATAAATGGGAAATGGAGTTCCATTCCTATACGAGTATAAGCATAACCTTCTTTACCCCATGGAGTAAACTGACCATTGTCATAACCTCGCATACCAATTGTTTCTGTTGCATATGTGTAACTACCAGTCATACCATCTCCACCCACATAGAATGTTTCAAATGGAGATTTTAACCACTTATTATAACTACCAAGAAGCCCAAAATCGGCACGAGTCATCAACACCAATGTCCATTTACCATATGGGTCGGTAAGTGGAGTATATGTACGAGAACGGAATTTGAGTTTCCAATATTCTATCCATTTATATAGCTCTTTTTTTGAATCGGTGCTATTATCTTTGTATAATTGTTCCCAATTTTTCCCTGGATTGAACCATGACGCCGGTGGTGTCATTTGGAAATTAAGAGAGAAGCTACTTCCTCGACGAGTATATAATGGGTTATCAATACTATTACGAGCGAGGGTCAATCCCAATACAATTGAATTAGATACACCATTATTCATGTAATATAGGTATTCCCAATTCTTAAGATAATACCAATTATAAGACAACTCGGTAGAGAATGTGAAATAGTCATCAGGCCAACTTAGACGTTTCCCAAAACCAAGAGTGATATTTGCCATCTGGAGCAATTTGTTTGGGTCATAAGCATTCTGAATACTATTTTGATAATAATCAGAGCCATAGCCATAGTTGTATCCATATCCCCCTCCATATAAGTATGGATTTGACCAGTTGCTATTATAATATGACGAGTTCACACCAGTTTGACGGCTGTAATAAGCCGATACTGACAGTGAATTAGGACGTTTGCCACCAAACCATGGGTCAAGGAATGAAATGCTATATGCTTGATAATATTTTGCATTGGTTTGAACGCTGACAGTAAATGTCTGCCCTTCACCTTGAGGAATGATTCCTCGATAAGAGTCGGGACGGAACAAATTTTTAATTGAGAAATTTGTAAATTTCAATGCAAGTTTTCCAATTACCCCGGTTTGTCCCCAACCCATTGAAAACTCAATTTGGTCGTTTGCTTTTGATTCAAGATCAAGAACAATATCTACTGTTCCATTTTCTTCATTTGGTCTGATATCGGGTTGCATATTTTCGGGGTTGAAGTGACCGGTTTGCGCAATTTCACGAAGCGAACGCATCAAGTCATCTTTACTAAATAGTTCGCCTGGTTTTATGCGTAGTTCGCGACGTACAACCTTTTCATATAGGCGGTCATTCCCATTAATCACTACATTGTTAATGCGAGCTTGAGGACCTTCAAACATTCTTAATTCCAGGTCAATAGAATCGCCAACGATATTTTTTTCAATAGGGACAAGTTGATAGAACAAGTATCCTTTGTTCATATAGTAGTTAGAAACTGCATCGTCATCTTCTAAAAGACGTTTATTAAGTAGTTTTTGATTATAAACCTCTCCTGGAACAATACCAAGCACCTTTGACAGTTCTTGAGATGAATATAACGTATTCCCCACCCAATTTATGTCTTTAATATAGTACTTCTTACCTTCTTCAACTTTAATATAGACATCTACTGTCTTTTCATTATATTGAGCCACACTATCAAACAATATCTTTGCATCACGATATCCTTTCTCATTGTATTTTTGAATAATGCGATTAAGGTCGTCACGATAGTCACTTTCAACAAATTTCTTTTGATTAAATATCTCACGAATATTGTTTTTTTCGTTGGTTTTTTTCATTGCCCCCTTAATAGCATTGTCGCTCAACACCTCATTACCTTCAATGTAAATCTTGTGGACTTTCATTTTATTGTTTTTGTTGATTTTTATATCAACAATCATTTCATTTTGCTTTGAAATATCTTCACGAAGGTCTATTTTGGCGGTAGCATTACTAAACCCTTTATCATCAAAGTATTTTTCGATAATTTTGATAGCTCGATTAATAATATTTTGATTAATTTGGTTTCCTTTCATGAGTTGAAGGCGTTCTTGAAGGTCTTCTTTCTCCCCTTTTTTCACGCCATAATAATTGATCTCGGCAATGCGAGGTTGTGTACGAAGAGCAAATTCCAACCACACTTTATTCCCTGCAATCTTTTCAACTTTTATTTGTGCTTGAGCAAAAAGACCTTGCTTCATTAATCGCTTTGCAGCATCGGTGATTTCACTACCGGGCACTTCAATGATATCTCCAATTTTCAGTCCGGAATAACCGATGATAATAAATTCTTCATAATTCCCCTTACCCGTAACTTTAATGCCTGCTAACTCATATTTTTTAGGCATTGATGAAAATATTACAGGTGGATTATAGATTGTATCAACTTGTTCTTGGGCATTGCTTCCAAAAACAGATGCACAAATTATAGCAATTATTAAAAAAATCTTATATCGCATAATGTGAAATTATTATCATTTTGTTACTTGTTCGCTGGTGAGACCAAAACGGCGTTCTCGCGATTGATATTGAATAATGGCACGACAAAAATCATCTTTACTATAATCGGGCCAAAATGTGTCAATTACATTTATTTCGGCATAGGCAATTTGCCAAAGTAAGAAATTACTTATTCTCATATCGCCACCGGTACGTATCAATAAATCAGGATCGGGCATTGATGCTGTTGTTAAATGTGCCGATATTATATCATCATTAATTTCCGACAACTTAATATCTCCATCTACAACCTTTTGTGAAATAGCTTTGCATGCTTGTGTAATTTCCCAACGAGCTGAATAGCTAAGCGCAAGGCATAATTTCATTCCTGAACAATGAGATGTGTCTTTAATACATTGTTGGAGACGATTCAATGCTTCTTCGGGCATTCTGGCAACATCACCAATCATTGTGAGACTTACATTATTTTTTATCAAATCGGGAGTTTCTCGCTCTATCGCCGTTACGATAAGGCTCATCAATGCATCTACCTCTTCTTTGGGTCGATTCCAATTTTCGGTTGAGAATGTATATAAAGTGAGATATTTAACACCCACCTCTGATGCTATTTCTGTGATGCGACGCACGGTATTGACTCCTTCTACATGACCTGCCGAACGATTTAATTGACGAGCCTTAGCCCATCGACCGTTTCCGTCCATTATGATAGCAACATGAACGGGTAATTTTGTACGATCTATTTTGTCAATAAGTGTCATATCGCATTGTTTTGTTGGGTTAATCTACATAATGACAGGTTTCACATCGTTTGCCAAATTCATAGGTTATTGAAAATGCTATTTGTGAATACCAATCTGTATTTTTTAGTGAAGCACTTGCGATTTGATATAAATCAGTTAAATCCTTACCATCTACATTATCTCCAAACACTTTTGTCATTGAAAATTCCAAACCGAGATTTAATCTTTGTTGCAATTTATATTTCACACCAAATGCCATGGGAACATTCATTGCAAAAGCATTATTCCCTTCACAAGAAGCAAGTGTTGCACCTATGCCTACTGCAAGATAAGGGCTCAATCGTCTCATTTTTTTATATGTCTCGCCAATGCCATAATTAAAGAAATTGAACTCGCATCTGGCTCCTAAATCATATATTTGAGAAGAAAAATCATAATTCTTACCTCCCGGGAATTTATCTTCAAAATCTGCGGTATTTCCACTCAGAGAAGCAGTAGAAAATATTGCTCTAAATGCCCAACGACTATTTACGAGATACCTAAATGAAACTCCGGCAGTGTATCCGGGATGCTTAAACATATTACTTTCATTTGCATCTCCAAGATAACCACTCATTCCACCATGTACCCCCACATCAAACTTATATGAAGCAAACTCTTCGGCACAAACTTGTTGTGTCGAAGTAGATACCATCATTAAGATGAAGAAGAGTATGGTGCCGATTTGTTTCATCATATTAATGGTTTGAAGCTTAAACGATTTATCACTCCTCTCCAAACTGTATTATAGAGATTACCATCAATTTTATCATATCCTCCATATAAATAGATGTAAGGACATTGCCATTGGTTAGTGGCTTGGTTTGCACGAGAATTTATGGGGTTGTATATCTCCCACCAAATAGGAAGATTCTTTGATGGATATGATTCCCAATCAGATGCACCACGAGCGGTCATCGTTTTTTCAAACACAAGTGCTTGTGCTCCACCCATGTTGGGAATATAATCGGGCAATTGCATTAAATCATCGGCAAGTTTCCAGTGCAATCCCATGTCAATTGAAACAAACACATTGCGTCCGGGGTAACCTTCTGCATCAAATCCCCCAAATGCTATAAGTGTTGGGAGTTGTGTTACACTCCAATTATTTGTGTTTGTCTTAAATGTATAATAAGCAAAAAATGTCATTTCTTCTCTTGGATAAATTCCTGCTTGACTCACTTGTGCCCAACTTTCGCCATCATAGCCCCACATTTCTCCTACTGTGTTACCATTACTACTACGGCCTCCAATAATGAACGCTTGGGGTTTATTGCTCCATTCGTTAGTATAATACACTATCGGGCTTGTTCCCGACACCGGGCATTCACTTTGAATGAGTACTGAGGTGGTTTCGGGATATGTTACATGATAATACTTATCGTCAACTTTTTTAACACCTAAAAGATTTTCTTCATAACCACCATAGATATGATACCATTTAGTATCACAAGAGTTCCATGTTAAACCATCTACCGATGAGTATAGATTTCCATCAATATCAAGCATATATAGAGCCTCATTAGTTGACGCAAGAGTATTTACATCGGGAGTAAATGAGAATGAAACCTCTTGTATATCCCATTCAAAATCACTCGGATTATTAATCGTAGCTATCGTATAATTGGGATGTGAGCCGACAATACTCACAGCCTCATCTTGGTATTTTATTGTTTTCTGAACTTTAGGATTGCTTAATGTTGATGGCAGTTTATTTTTAGACAAGCTATTCCAATAAAGCGAATCAGGTTTTATTTGATGAACATTTACCGAGATTGAGTAATCGCGTTGAGCTAAACCATCAGATGACACCAAATGTAATCTGACAGGACCATTGGCAAAGTTTATTTTTTCAGTTGAATTAGTTAAATAATTAACTACTGTATCACTATTCCCGGGACGAGGAACGTAAATTTCGGCAACAGAGCTACCATAAGTTGTAATATTAACAGCAAGACTTGACACATTTGTACCATAAGGTAATGAATCGGCATTGTATATTTCTGCATTTTCCAAGTCTATCGAGAAAAACACCGAATCAAGATTTTTAAGTACATTATCATTTTCTGCCAAAGAAAATGAGGATACAATTACACTTGACGGGATTGTAGTATCTACTGTTTCCTCTTCATCATCTTTATTACAAGCAACAAATGATGATGCAAATGTTGCAAGAATTATATAAATTGTAATTTTTTTCAACATAAGATAGTATTTTACAATTTGCAAAGTTAGCAACAATTTCATTAAAAGCCTAAAGTAAACTAATATAAAATGTATAAAAAGATACTATAAAAAGTTGTTATTTGAATGGAAATCAATGAAACTGTGATAATTCATTAAGGGTTTTATATCCCTTTTTATAAGTTTTTAACTCCTACAAGGTTGTTGTTGATATAAAAATCAATTTGGTTCTCAGCTATAATAGTAGTTTTTTCGATTGATTTTTTGATAATAGGAGCTTTAATCGCCCCATTTTTGTTAAGTGAGAAATGGGCAGTTTCAACACGTGCAATATCCCATAAATTTTCATCAATAGCACTTTGTAATAACATAGCTCCACCTTCAATGAGAATGGAAGTTATGTTACGGCGATATAATATTGACATAATTTCAGACAATGGAGTGTCAATATCTATAATTATTTGAATAATATGTTCTGAAATATCTTTACGTTCAATTGATGTGAAATATATAGTAGTGCTTTTAGGATTAGTTATGAATGCTTTGACATTATTGGGAATTACTCTATTGCGATCTAAAATCACACGAATGGGACTATTTCCATCCCAAAGTCGGCAATTGAGTGAGGGATTATCCTTAATTATCGTGTTGCTGCCAACCATAATCGCATCGTGAGTAGCACGGAGTTTATGGACAAATGTGGATGAAATGGGGGTTGAGAATTGAGCCGCACAAGGTGTTTGAGATGTGCGAATATGGTCAATAAATCCATCTTTGCTTTGGGCCCATTTGAGGGTGATAAATGGACGATGTAGAGTGTGTGCTATGATAAATCGTGGATTTATTTGGCGACACTCCTCTTCTAAGATGCCATGAACAACTTCAATGCCGGCTTCTTGAAGCATTTTCACACCGCGACCGCTCACTTTTTCAAACGGATCGAGAGTGCCAATTACCACTCGTGGTATTTTTTTGTCGATGATGAGTTGAGCGCATGGAGGAGTTTTCCCATAGTGCGAACATGGCTCAAGCGTGACATAGATTGTTGATTGGGGCAATAGTTCTGGTTGTGTTACCGATGCAACAGCATTGACTTCGGCATGCCCCTCTCCACAACGACGATGAAATCCTTCGCCAATGATTTTGTCCTCATGCACAATCACTGCTCCTACCATAGGGTTGGGGGAGGCAAATATCATTCCGTTGCGAGCCAATTGAATGGCGCGACGCATATATTTTTCGTCGTAGTTCATCGTCAAAATTTTTCAAAGGACAAATTTACAATTATTCATTTAAAATAAAAAGACCGACATGGAAATTCCACATCGGTCTTTGTGATATTTAGAATTCAATGTTATTTGATAACAATGCTTTCTGTGATTGTTTCGCCATCGTTTGTTGCGCGAACAAGGTAGATGCCTTTTGCGAGGTTTGCCACATTGAGTGATTGGCAATTTTCACCTTCGGCAACTTTTACACCGGCAGGGGTGAACACTTCAATCATGTTTACAGCTTCAGAACAATGGATAGTCTTGTTATAAGCGTTAATGCTTAATTTAGTGTTGAACTCAATACCTTGTATACTTGTTGTTGGGTCGTCGATGCGATAAGCCGCAAGACCATTTGATGGAGTGTAGATATAAAGATTCAATGAACCATCAGCATTCTTTTGAGTTGCCGGAATAGAAGAAACAAATGAGTTACCCACATTACCAAGACCTGCTTGTGGAATTTTCCAAAGTATTTCCATATCGGCATAACTAAAGTCGTTTGGATTAAGAAGAATAGCAAAGTTATGGAACTCAGCAATGTCATCGTTAAAACTATAAATGTATAGGTTGCGACCATTAATTGCGCCAACACACATACCGGCGCTTAACATACCTGCAGGTTTTATGCTGCTATTAGAATCAAAACTATCTTCAATAGTAGATGTTGCTCCATTCCCACCGGTATTATAATTGTATAATGTTGGATATACGGTAGAACCATCAACAATGATACGATTATCTCCAATAGGTAATACACGAGGAGCATTTCCAAAGTTAGATGCTGATGATGGATATAATGCTCTAACTGTGTTATATCCAAGATCCCACTCGTTGTAAAGATCAGTTACGCCAGCAGTATAATCTTTATTGCGAGTCCAACAATAGATGCGTTTGCGTAAATTAGAAGATGTGGCTGAATTACCAGATGGAGCTGCATAAACTTGTGCGCCTTTTTTTGTGAGGTCACCCCATGCCATGCAGTTGTCGATACGTAATTTAGCGTTTGAAATACCTGTTTCAAATACGCGAGTAGTAGCACCGGTTTCAACATCAACAATAGATACGTTTAATTGGCTACTTGCCGAAGAAGATGTAATCATATTTGCTACACAAAGGTGCCCACCTCCATCAACAAATACATCATTACAAGGATATCCTAATGTATAACCATCAGAAAGCGTTAAATATTCGCCGGTAAGAGTTATTTTGCGAAGATATTCACCTGTATTTCCATCAAATTCAAGAAGGTAACCAGTACCACTTGCACGTTCTGAGATATACACTTTGCCATTGTACGTAGCCATACCACGTTGGTCACGACCAAGTTCTTCGTGGAAATTCCCTTTTTGGATTGAGTAAATCCAAAGGTTTTTGATGCTTAGGTTGTTTTTTGTATCGTATTCTACACCTTCGGTTGGAGAATCAGAAGGATTTGGTTCAGGATTAATAACCTCTGCTTGCTTGGTTGTGAATGATTCAGTAGCAGAAACCGATTCGGTTGCATCATCGGTATCGGCTTTCACACGCCAATAGTATTTTGTGCCATCCATGAAATCCAAACTTGCAGAAGAATAACTGGTTGAAGTAGTTTCAATTGAGTACATAATAGATGCAAATGTAGCAACTGCAGAAATTTCGAGTGTATATGTTGCACCTGAAATTGCACTCCAATTAAATGTAAAGCCATCTTCAACGGTTGCTCCTTCTATAGGGCTTGTCAATGTTACAGACGCAAGGGCTTCTTGAGCAGTCTTAAATGAAGCCACACCTGAAGTAGATGAGAGGTAGCCATCTTTCGATGCTTTCACTCGCCAGTAATAGGTGGTGTTGGCTGCGAGATTGAAGTTGGAAGATGAGTAGCTATTGCTTGTTGTTGAAGCCATGAAATCAATGGTGGCGAATGTTGATGATTTAGACACTTCGAGAGTATAAGTTGCACCTGAGATAGAACTCCAACCAAAACTAAATCCTTTAGCCGCAGTTGTGCCACCTATGGGAGTACTCAACGATACGGCATCGAGCTGAGGAGTAACAACAGTAGAGCTTGCAGTGAGTTTATAAGCGGCAAGACCGTTGTTAGGTGTATAAATATACAACGTAACCGAACCATCACTGTTATTAACCATTGTGGGTTTAGATGTAACATAAGAGTTTGCTTCAGAACCTAAACCATTAGCAGGAACTGTCCAAAGTTTAGACATTGAAGCGAATTTGAAACTTGATGGATTGGTTACAATAGTGAATGTGTTAGGACCGATGCCCGACACGTATGCGAAAATAGGCATTCCGTTAAGAGTAGCTTGCGACACTCCGTTCCAGTTGTTGGCACTTGGAGCTATCGCTGTGTTGCTTCCGAAACCATCATTGTATGTAGCAGTTCCACTTGCACTAAATGTATAAAGTGCCGGAGCCGAATTGTGCCCATCGAGAATGAATTGGGTGTTTGATATTGGCATAATGCGAGGGGCTGTACTATTAGTTGTTGCACTGCCTGAGGGATAGTAAGTGTTTACTGATGTATAAGCAATTGCCCAATAGCCACTTGCATTGCGAGTCCAACGATATACATAGTTTGAATTTGCAACAGCAGCCCAAAGTTCGCAACCGGTAGTGTTTACATCACCACGAACAGCAACGAAGTCAATACGTCCGCCTAATGTAGTGGTCATATTAAATACTCGAGTTGTTGCTCCCGTATTAACATCAATTGTACAAATGGTTAGTGGAACTGATGAACAATCAAGAGTCATGTTGCTTATGCAGAGGTTATTTGCTGCGTCAACAAAGAGGTCTTGACATTTATATTGAAGAGTGTTGCCACTTGCATCGGTTAAGCAGTCACCGGTGAGAGTGATTGAACGAAGGTATTCACCTGTTTCACCGCTAAATTCAAGAAGTTGACCATCGCGTTGAGAGATATATACATTGCCATTGTATGCTGCCATACCACGTTGGTCGCCTCCAAGTTGAGTTGGAAAGTTAGAGGTGTTAACCGAATACATCCAAAGGCTTTCGATAGAATAACCGTTAACTGTGTTATATGTGCTTGGGTCTTTTACCACATCGGTTGGTGTAGAAGGTGTACTACCCGATGTGGCAATAGTAAATGAACCTACCCATGAAGTAGAGCTGGTATAACCCTCTTTTGATGTAATAACACGCCAATAGTAAGTAGCTCCTTCAGTGAAAGAGATAGATGAAGATGAATAGCTTGTGCTACCTGTGGTTGCTGAGAAGATGACGTCGCTGAAAGTGTTTGAGGTTGCAACTTCAAGACGATAAGAAACACCACTTACCGAGTTTGCTGTCCAGCCAAATGTGAAGCCTGCTTGCACTGTTGAACCATCAGAAGGAGTGTTGATTGTGGTGCGTTCAAGTTCGGTTGAAGTTCCCGGTTCTTCGCCTGAACCGCCATCATCGCCCAACCATGTTACTTCATATTCATTACCATAGCGGTCAAACACTGATACCCCAAGTTTATAACCACTTGTGTAAGATGATACATCAAAGGTTGTAGAGTAAGGGTTGCCGATGATATAATCTGAGGGAATCTCGCCTGAGATTGTAATGTTTGTAGGAACAGCATACACTACATAGCGCATATTGTCATAGCCATTCCAAGAAAGTGTAGTGCCTGATAGAGTGAGTCCTGATACTGTTCCGGGATTATATGCATAACTTGATTTCCAAGTCAAGCAAGGAGGAAGTGCAATATTTTGGAATTTATTTGATTTCAAATACTCGGCAACACCACTATTGCGTTTACCTGTGAGGTCTCGAGAACCGAAGAAAACACAACCGGGGGCATTGAGTCCATCGTAGTCGCGATTGTATTGAACTTGTGTCGCAACTTCTGACCAGTTAGAGGTGGTATTCGCTCCATCTAAGAATGAAATAGAGTGGCTGGAATAGAAATGACGACCAAATACATCAGCACAAGCATCGCTCCACCATTTAGATAGTGGCCCATATGGGTTGGTTGAGTGAGATGTAATCCAATAGATTTGGGGAGAGATAAAGTCAACAGTACCTTCACCAAGCCATGCCAATGGGTCGGAATAGATTTGAGAGTATTGCCAGTCGCTTGCTGAACTGATAGAGGAGGTAGAGATACCATATTTTGATGCATTTGTTTTAGAAACACCGGCAGGAGAGATGCCAAATTTTACGTATGGTTTGGTTGACTGAACCATATTATAAACCTTGCGAACCATTGTATTCACATTATCACGACGCCAGTCGGCTTGTGAAAGTGAAGAACCTGATGCGCTATAAGTGTCGGCATCGTAAGAATTGGGAATACTATTAAGGTAGAAATAGTCATCAAATACAAGACCATCAACATCGTA
The DNA here is from genome assembly GCA_045531405.1 of Muribaculaceae bacterium. Classification (GTDB taxonomy): domain Bacteria; phylum Bacteroidota; class Bacteroidia; order Bacteroidales; family Muribaculaceae; genus RGIG4079. The sequence continues at coordinate 37,117 of JAZSDX010000030.1, forward strand.
GTTACCTACGATTTCACGACACACATCAACGATGCGAGTTTGAACAGCTTCAAGACCGGGATTGAGAATACTCATGTTATTATACTCAAGAATCCATTCGGGGTGGGTTGTACGATAGTCATTTGCTCCGGTCCAAGAAGCTCCCGATATCGATGATTCATAACGATAGGGGTTTACCCATGCAAATAGTTCCATGCCACGTTTGTGACATTCTTCAATCCAAAAAGCAAGAGGGTCATACGCAGGAGCAGAACCACGAGTACCACTCACATAGCTCGACCATGGCTCGTAACTTGATTTATACATCGCATCGCTCATGCCACGCACTTGAAAATACACACAGTTGAACCCATTTTCTTGAAGCAAGTCGAGATACTGGATAGCTTCGGCTTGTTGTGAAGCAGCAACAGTAGTAGTTGTTCCGGCATCAGTAGGCCAACACATACGCCATGCTGTAGTTACCCACACTGAGCGGTGTTCGCGTTTAGGCGTTGTAGCACTCCATGATGGGAATGCAATTAATGCAACCAATGCCAACATGACGATTTTTAGGGAAATTTTTTTCATAAAATAGTACTATTATTTAAAGTTAATATATTTAATTCAATGTGATTATATTACAATTTTGTGAATAGTAGTCACTCCGTCGATAGTAATGCTAAGCATATACACACCTCTTGTCTCAGGCTTTTTGATTGAAGACGCGTTTTCGGTAACCCCAATCATTATGCCCGATAGAGTATATAATTGAGCATTCTCAACTTCGCAACCAAAGGTTATCTCGCTATTATTAATTCCTAATTTAACATTGTTTCCATTAATGTCGTCGGCTCCGGTAGTAACGTGTCGAGTGAGTGAATATGCCGCCATACCATTGCCGGGTACATATAAATATATATTAGTGCGGTCGTAACCTGAATTATAAGTTGAAATATTGCTTTTGGTAGCACCGGTCAATGCATCATATTGTAGGTAATCGGCAAGCATGCCATAGTCACCTCCGCCATTGACAACTGTGCCAAAGCTAAATGTAGTGGGTAACGACCAATATTTAGAAGCAGAAGACCATTCGGTTAAACTGCTGACATTTGCCAATGTGAATTTATAATCCGGAGTTTCTGATTTTATTGCGAAAGATGTACCTGGATAAACAATAAATGGTTTCCCATCATGAGTGAAATAAGTACCACCATTACCGCCGTTGTTGGTAGGTATAAGCCCTGAGAATGCAGCAAATGTGCTTATTGGCGATTTTGTGCCAAATTTATATAAAGTAAATGCCGAGCCAAAACCATCGATATAATAATAATCCTTATCAATAGGATATATGCGAGCCGCAGTCCCAAACGAAGAAACGTTTGTAGGATAGAACGTGGTGATTGTGGTTGATTCATATTCGCCTCCATTTTGCACCTCTCCATTATAAAGCTCCCATCTATAAATTGTTGCTGCAGCAGAAACGGCAATGACATAGGCTTCGCCTGAATTTATATCTCCAACAATTCGAGCGTGGTCTATACGTTCTGGAACAGATAAATTGAGACAAACGGTAGTTTCTCCTGTTTCTGGATTTACTGTCGCAATTTGTAAAATATCGGCAGTGGTGTTTTTAAGATTCATAATGCATAAGTTGCCACTCTTGTCAAGAAATACATCATTGCAAGGATAGGTTGATGTTGCGTGACTTCCTTTTAATGTTAGAGAGGTCAAGCGTTCACCGGTAGAAGCATTATATCTGTCTAAATATCCTATTCCATCTTTATGTCGAGCTACCCATAAAATGTCGATGCCATCTTGACCACCATATTGAGCTGAACGAGTGCAGAACCCACGATAATCGGTACTTGATTCGCTTTGACCAAGATCGTTTATAGTCGCATTACGTACCCATAGATTAGTGAGAATATAGTTAGAACCATTCGCTGAAATGGGTGCATATTCATAATCTTCACGCTTAATTCTGTAGTCACTTTCTGTAGAACCTGTTTCATTACTTTGGTCTATAACAGTAAATAAGCGTGTTTCGGATATCGCTTCGTCGTAGCCTGATTTAGTTGCACGAATACGCCAATAATATGTGCCATTAGAGAAGTAAGAGATAGGCAATGTGCGTTGCAAACAGGTGTAACTGCCGTCGTCAGTTACAACTTCGTCCCAATATTGATATCCTGAAAAATATAATTCTGAAAAATCTTCAGTTTTGGAAATCTCTAATATCGTTTCGTCGGCATAAGAAACTTGACCATCTACTTTTACATATGGCTTAATTGAAATAAAGACGATGTCATTGTTAAATGCATCTTTGTCGTTAGGGTAATAAAGTGCATTAATTAGATGTGGCTTTTTAGGGGTAGTAAATTGTCCTACAGCCGATGTTGTTGTTGTATAATTATCGTGGGCTGCCTTTATTCTCCAATAATATGTAGTAGAGTTGGGTAAAGAAGTAATGTTGTTTGAACTATATATATTATTATTAGTGGTAGCACTATAAGTAATTTCGTCAAATGTTGGTGTTGCTGACAACTCAATAGTATATGATGCACCTTCAACCCCTGTCCACATAAAGTCAAATCCATCTTCGGTTTGGTCATTGTCGATAGGCGAGTTGAGCGTGATAGGCATATCTGGCAAATAAATGCGATAAGCCGCAAGCCCGTTTAAAGGTGCATATACAAATACTGTTGCCGAATTGTCATCGTTTTTGATTGTTGCAATTTGATTTAATACATTGATGTAACTTTCTTTTCCAAAATAGTTTTCGGGGACTGTTTTTAATTTCTCCATTAAAGAGAAATTGTATGAGGAGGGATTGTGTACAATATTAAAACTATATCCGTCACCACTATGAGTATTGTTATTGTATATAAATAAAGGGTATTTGCCAAGTGTGATTTGACCTACACCAGCCCCATTAGGTTTAGTCGGTGCTAAGTCGGTTTTAGAATCAAAACCACTTTTGTATGTAGCATTTCCGCTTGAAATGAATGTGTATAATGTGGGAGCATTGCCACTACCATCAGCTATGAAATCAGTTTCGCTAATAGGCATAATCCATGGAGCTCCTCCAAGATTTCCATTTGTAGGGTAAAATTTCGCTAATGTGGTATATTCTTCAGCCCATGAACCATCGCTTTTGCGAGTCCAACGATATATGCGATTGTGGTTAGATGAGCCATTCCCTGAAACAGCACCCCAAATTTGCCCACCTTCTTTTGTGATGTCCCCAAATGCGTTGGCATAGTCAATACGCATTGTTACAATTGTGTTTGATTGGAATATGCGAGTTGCAACCCCTGTTTCAATATTGATAGTACAAACAGTTAGCTGCTCGGATGAAGTAAAATTAGTAACCAAATTGCTTACACATAAATTCCCAGCCCCATCGACAAAAATACAGTTTGTTGGAAAACCTAATTTGTTCCCAGCCTTATTTGTAAAACAGTCTCCGGTAAGCGTAATTGTGCGAATGTAATCCCCTGTACTTCCATTGAATTCTAATAGTGCTCCAGTGTTTCGAGTGATAACATAAACCTTATCATTATAGGCAACCATAGAGTATTGAACTCCCCCTAATTGGGATGGGAATGTATTGCCGTTATTTACACTTTTGTTCCAAAGCTCTGTAATTGTCAAGTTGTTCGCTGCCGATTGTTTAAATGGGCTTGTGAATTGGCGAATTTCAGATGTGGCTGAAGTGTAATTGGGGTGAGAAGCTTTTACTCTCCAAAAGTATTGAGTTTCGCTTGCGAGATTGAAGTTGGCAGAATTATAACTTGTAGAAGTTGTAGTTGCCGAGAACGCGATATTGTCAAATGTCGATGTCTTTGATAATTCAAGAGTGTAACTTGCACCCTCTACACCACTCCAAGAGAAATCAAAATCTTCTTCGAGAGTTGCATTATCGGCAGGAGCATCAAGAGTAATATCAATCTCAGGCAACGAAATGCGATAAGCCGCAAGCCCATTATTAGGAGCATAAACAAATATAGTTACACTGCCATCATTATTATTTATTGTTGCCACAGAGTTCAATCCATATGAGTGAGAAGTGTCTCCAAGTTTATTTTTTGGAATCGTCCAAAATTTCTCCATTTTAGAGAAATCGTATGAAGATGGATTATTAACGATGTTAAAATTATATCCTGTTCCGGCAGCAATTTCATTACTATATATAAAGAATTTATAATTGCCAAGTGAGATTTCTCCCAATCCAACCCCTTCATAATTGGTAGGTGTTAATGATGTATTAGCATCAAATCCATCTACATATGTAGCATTTCCGTTGGCATTAAATGTGTAAAGGGTTGGATAGTTGGAACTACCGTCAATTAAGAATTGGGTAGCAGAAAGTGGCATCACCCATGGAGCTCCACCTATGGCGTTTTCCGTTGGGTAAAACTTATTTATAATAGTATACTCTGCTGTCCAATCGTCTCCATTACGAGTCCATTTATATACATAGTTGTCATTGGCAGACCCTGCATCAGATACAGCACCCCATATTTGACCTCCAGTAGTGGTTACATCTCCAAATGCGTTTGCATAGTCGATGCGAGCACCTGTAGGAAGTGCATAAGTAAAGACCTGAGTAGTTGTGGCTTTATCGTCTGAAATTTCTACCGTACAAACAGTTATGGGGTTAGACGACGATGTTCCCATGTTGCTAATGCAAAGATGCCCTCCTCCATCAACGAAGATACAGTTGGCACCATATTGTCCTGTAATGCAGTCTCCTTCTAAAGGAATAGTGCGAATATATTCGCCTGTTTCACCACTAAATTCCAACAAATGTAAGCTACTTGCACTTTCTCGATAAGATATATATACTTTTCCGTTATAAGCCGTCATCGAACGTTGATCTTTACCAAGTTGAGAAGGGAAATCATAACTATTGTCTTCGCTACTATTGTAGTATAAGCTATAATTCCAAAGTCGTTCAATGCAAAGTCCGTCTATCGTTTCAAATTCAGAACTACTAAGGAATGTGTTAGTCTCAGAAGTTGTGTCTTTGTAGTCGTTTTTATATGCAGTGACTCTCCAATAATAAATAGGACTATATGTTATATTTTCAATATTGAGGTCGTAACTATTAGTTGTAAGATCTTTTGTAATAATAACATGGTTGAAGTTTTCGTCGGCAGCTATTTCCAATAAGAAAGTTGCGTCTTCAACATTACTCCATTCAAAATGTTGGGTAGTACCACTAATAACATACCCGTTATCGGGAGAAATAAGAGATATCTCGATTGTGGGGAGTTCCGGTATAATGAAAGAATATGGTTCAGAAGGGGTATCATTATAAATACGACCTTTAGAAATTACTCTCCAGTAATATGTTCCGGCCTCCATACTATTAAGATAGAAGCTTGTAGAATTAGACCCATTCTCAACTTTATCCATATCTTGCGAGTTGATAATATTTGAGAAAGTAGCATCAGTTGCGATTTGGAAAGTAAACGACGTTACATGTTCGTCAGAATTGCTCCATTCAAAAGTGGCAGTATTAGATAATGTCGCTCCATTTGAAGGAGATTCTAATTGAGCTAAAGGTGCATCAGTCAGAGATGAGACGGTGAATGAATAAACTTCGCTGTCGGTTGCGATTTTCCCACTTTCTTGAGTAGTGACTTTCCAGTAATATGTATTCTCTTCAACGAGGCTTTCGAGATTGATTGAGATGGAATTTGAAGTTAAATCGGGTTGATCAATTAGTATGTTTGAGAAGTTCTCATATTTAGAGATTTGTAGATGATAAGTGGCATCAGTTACTGCACTCCATGAGAATGTTTGTTCCCATTTCGCATTTCCTCCATTGCTTGGGCTTATTAGTGTAGTTTGGGCAGAAGCGCCATTGGCATAGTTGTAAATCGCTGCATCGTGTTCGTTTCCGAACCCGTCGAATACGCACACTGCATACCAATAACCACTTTGTTTGTCACTATCGAGTGTATAGCTTGGACTGTAAGTGATTCCTTGAAGATATTCTCCGGCAAAACCATCGTTAGTAATTGCATTTTCGTAGCTAACTGAAGATGGGATTGCATATACTGTGTATCGAATTGTTGTGAGTTCATGTGCTCCGGAAGGAATTGATGCGGCAGTCCATGAAAGGTTCCCGCTGCTATAAGTTAGATTGCTTACAGCACTATATACAGGAGTGTTTTCCCAATGAATTTCGGGGTTAATTGATTTGCGTTGGAAACAATTATCACGAAGATATTCACCATGAGCTTGGTAGTCATATCCCGATTTTATGCTTACAAGGTGGCGAGTGTCGTAAAAGTTTACTCCGGTTGATTTTACTCCATATTTTGCTGCATATTCACGCGAGGCTTGAATGTTAGCAACGTGTTCGTCGTAGTGGGCTGTTGTGTTGCCTAATTCAGCTTGATTTGAACCCATTGAAGAGTCAAAATCGTATATGTTCATACTTACGCAATTATGACGATCAAAATGTTTTGCAAGACTATACCACCAATCGGTTAGTACGTTATATGGAGCCGTTTTGTGATCGCGATGCCAATATATCTGAGTTGCCATCATATCAACACTCTTGTTGTTGAGCCAAGAAAGGGGGTCGGAGTAGAGAGTACTATATTGGTTGTCATATCCATAACCGTCATCTCGTTTCCACATTTCTACTCCAAATTTAGATGCCGAGGCACCGGCAAGAGGTGATGGTCCTGCAACAAAACGCACTTCGGGACGTGTTTCTTGAATCATGTCATAAATGCCTTGTACGGCTTTATCAACATTTTCACGACGCCAATCACCAATTGATAATGTTGTTCCACTGCTTTGATAGAGAGAATAGTCGGCGGCAGAAGATGTTTCTGGGAGCCCGGAGCCATCACTTGAATTTGTTGGGTAAAAATAGTCGTCAAAAATAATCCCCTCTACTTGATAGTTTGAGATAATATCTTTGCAAACTTCTATAACATGTTGGCGAACCTCAGGGATGCCGGGGTTTAGCACAGTAGAACTGCCATAACTCAATAGCCAACCTTTGTTTTTTATTGCAGTATCGTATGTAGTGGACCATGTTGATTGGTCTGTTGAACTCGCCCAACGGAAAGGATTAACCCATGCATAAACTTCTATGCCTCGTTTGTGACACTCTTCAATCACATAAGCCAATGGATCCCAACCGGGGCTTGTGCCACGATTATTAGTCCCGGAGATGTAAGAAGACCAAGGGATTTGTAATCCGTCGGGAAGGGTTGAAGATTGATACATTGCATCACTCATGCTTCGTACTTGAAAGCAGATAGTGCTGATATTAAGGTATTCAAGGGCTTCGATGTATTGTAGAAGTTCTGCTTTTTGTGCAGATTGAGCAGATGAAGAAGTTCCTGTTGTAGAAGGCCAGTCTATTCCCCAACCGGTGGTGAACCATACTCCACGAAATTCGCGTTTAGGGGGATTTTCGGCTATAATGTTTTGAGAAAAAAAGAGAATTAGAGTGAGAACAAGAAGTATTTTTGTTGCAAATTTTTGCATGGTATATATTTAGTTAGATTTTGTTTTATGTTAATTAAAATGCAAAAATATGCTCATTCGTGCATAAACACTATGAGTATATTAATATGCAAATATAAGAAAAAATGAAAAATTTGCAAAAAACTGAAATTATGTTATTAATCATTAACACAAAGGTGGAATATTTATATAGATAAAAGAGTGTAATATGTTAAATAAATTAACGCGGCTTGTGACGAACTCCTATTTAATGCATAGAATGATGTGTTAAAGAATATAATTGAAAATGAATATTTATAATATGGCAGAGGAGCTATGCATTTTTATACATAACCCCTCAGTTGCGAATTTATGAGGCTTTTTATTTGCCTACGAAGATATGATTTCCGGCAGAGTGGGCGGTGATTTGAGGTGCATATTGGCTTTGAATTGTAGCGATGCCCGATGCAAATTCGCCCTCGTTATTTACATACATATCATAAGTGAGTAGATATGTGCCTTTAGGGAGATTTGTCACGAAAATATTTGTGGCTTCATCTCGGTTTTCGCGATAGAAAAATATACCTTCGGCAAATATAGGTTTTGGCAATTGTTCGGTAGGCTCGAAACAAGCGGCACGTTCATCGGTAATCGTAACATAATCGATGTCGCGTTTAGCTTTGATGGTGAGTTGTATTTTTATTAAATCTCCCACTTTGTAATCAGTGGCGATAATCCATTTATCTCCAACCTTTTTCAGTAAAGTTTTTTCGATAGAGATGTCATTGCCTGCCACTGCTTTAATGTCGGTCATGTCGGCGTTAAATTGGCGATATACGGCACCCCATGAAGGATATTCGCCATGTTTGGCAATGGTGAGTTTCTTGCCCGAAGGCGCAAGGGGAGAAATGTCGGTTTTTACATATCCGGTGATGTTGTCGAAACGTGTAGGGGTGATGCTTTCATCGTTGAGCAATATTTCGCAACCCAACGATGGTTGAGTCCAACGTGTTCCGGTGTTGAGCAGTGTGTATATTACATAACTTGTTGCCGATGAGTTGCCCCAGTCGTTAGCTTCTTTGTTGATAATGAGCCATTGACGCATTTTGTCAATATCTTTGTTGTTGGGTGTTATTTGGTGATATGCGTCCAATATGTTGGCATGAGATAGAATTTTATCAATGCTCCAATCTGAACTATTTTCAATCGTTGGCCACCACATGCCTTTTGATTGCGAGGTTTGTGCGAATTCGGTAACCGAATTCAGTATTTCGCGAGCGGTGGAATTATAGCCGTTATTATTGAGTATGATTGCCGATGTGGCCTTTTTTACAAGCGAATATTGCTTCCAGTTTCCCACGATTTGTTGAATAGTAGCATTGGTTACTTTTTTTGCGGCTGTAGATTGCTTGTGTTCGGGGAACATGTCGCGAATAAATACATATAGACTATAGTCGCCTTTGGGATATTTTTTATATAGTTGAGCATATTCGGCATCAATGTATTTTAATGCATTTTCGGTCATGGAGTTTAGATCCTTGTTGTCGGGAAGGAAACCGAGTTTTTTCATGTGTCCGATTTTCTCAAGAATTGAGAGTGTTGCCCATGTTGATGCTTTGTCACACTCGGCAATCCAAGCCCACCCTCCCCCATCGCGTTGCAAAGTGGCGAGTAGATGCAAGTTTTTTTCAAGAGATGCTTTAATCTCTTTCTTATTAAATAGTAGTGACAATCGAGCCATTCTCTCGGTGTCGTTTTCGGTATTTTGCACCCAAGGCGTAGCGCTCAAGAGCATGTTTTTAAGATCTTGGTTGCGAGAGAGCATTGACACAAGAGTAGAGTCGGTTTCGTCGGAGTGTTGCCATTGATATAGAGCATTGGCTATTTGTGGATTTTGACGCACAATTCCATCGGCTATTGCAGCCGAATAAATTGCCATTGCAGCCGAAGTTGAGGTGCGCGATTGATTCTTATTTAGCCCAGGGAGAGCAGTTACAGCATACCATGTGGGATTTTCACAGAATTCGAGCGTAACACGAGCTTCTGATGGCATTGAAGGAAGTTGATGAGTATAACTTTTTTCATTAGCTCCCATATAGAATGTTGTAGATTCGATTACCGGAGATGTGGCAGGAAGAATGGGGATTAACGATTGTTCGCCATCGCCAAAGCTGTCGCAATATGATTTTATGCGATACCCTATCATTGTGGCATCAGTTGGGGCTGTAAGTGTTATTGATGCTAAAGCCGATTGTGAAGCAATGATAGTGTCGGTTTGGCGATATGTTGAAATAGTTTTGGCTGTAGTGGGGTCAAATAATTCAATAATGGTATAGATAATCAATGTACTATCGCTATTATTCATCACCGAAGCTTTTATTGTAGCTTTATCTCCATTGCGAAGGAAACGAGGCATATTTGGTTGTACCATTATCGGTTTATTGGCGAGCACATCGCGAGTAAATGCAGCCAGTTCCATGTCGTCATTATAGGCAATGGCATTAAAACGCCAAGTAGTGTTGGCATTGGGAACAGTAAATGAGAATGTTAAGTTGCCAAGCGAGTCGGTAGTGAGCATGGGACGGAAGAAAGCGAGAGGAGTCTCGTTATCGCGAAGAGAGATATTTGGTTCAATCGTTTCGGGGGAAACCGATTGAACAGCATAGTTGAGAGCTTTCCCTTCAGTGGTTTGCCCCTTTGCAGCAACTACAACTTCACCCAAAACATCTTCTTCATTTTCAACAATAGCATCGGAACTTGATTTGGCAAATTGCAAAGATTCTACTCTACCATACCCGATAATAGTGTTGCGATTATTTTGCCAGCCGAGGTAATGGTCATATGTGTATAGCTCAGGATGGGTAATATTGGAGCAAGAATATGATTTTAATTGACTTTTGAGATTGAAATAATGTTTGGAATTATATAAATATGGAGTAAAACCATAATTTATAATATGGTCAAAAGAGGGGAATCCTAAATTAAAATTGTGCTTTCTAATTTTTTCAATTGCAAGTGAATACATATTGAAAATCATCGCCGATTCACTTCCGTTTCCACTATTATCGGTAACGCTGAAACGCCATTGTTCTTCACTGCCAGGGATTATTTTGTCGCGAAAACTTTCGGCAGAGATTTTAATGGATTTATGGGTGTTATCACGTTTGATTGATATAGTGCGAGAGTAACTGTTGTAATTGTTAATGGTATATAATGTGAGTTTTGCATTGTTGACATTTTGTGGCATAAACACGCGAGTTTTGTGTATTCCTTTTTTCGCTTTAATCCATCGTTGTTCGTAGATTGTGTCGTTATCATAGAGGATATACAGAATTTCGGCAGATTCAAATTTTGAGCCGTAATAAATGTCGGTAGAATGTCCCTTTGTGATTGTATATTCGTCGTTTTGAATCCATAGTACAGATTCGCTTGGAGGAGTTGAATCAGTTAGTCGATATAGATATATGGTTGAAGAAATAGTGTCGGTGGCAGTGGGGGCTATGGAATATAATTTGAATTCATATTCACCACTTGGCACTTTGTTCCAGTCAACAACGGGCGATGTGGTTGAGAAAGAGCCTTGTTTAGCAATTTGTTTTTCTTTGTCGATGAGCATATAGTAAATGTTTCCATCAACGTAATCTCGGTTTAAGTTTAGAATTTTAGCATTAATTTTTATGTTTTTTGATGCCTCAATTTGATTGCTATTAGAGCTAATTATGCTAAATTGCTTGCCTGTTGAGAAATTTCTTAAAGCTGATTGTGATTCTCCGGTAATTGATGTAGCCGTAATTTTCGCTTTGAAGAAATATGCTGAAGGAAAATGTTTATCAAAGAATGTAGTTGGAATTGTAAAGGAGAATTTACCTTCTGAATCGGTCGTAACAGAATCAGTAAAGTTGACGGTTAATGGGTTGTAGTAATTGGAAAATGAGATTGTTGTAGTGGCACCTTCAACAGGGAAATCGGATAGCGTTTTTACTTTGCCACAAATTGAGTATGTGCCATCTTGATTATTCTCAATGATTGAAATTGTGACATTAAATGTTGGTAGTTTATAGTCGCTAACCATAAAACTTTCACGTCCAATTACTCGATTGTATTTACCTATTACATTTATTGAATAGTTGCCGGTGAGACGATCGATCGGGATTAGGAACTTGCCCTGAATACGACCAAAACAATCGGTAGTAGCCATGAGAGTATCAACTTCCATGTAATTGGCATCACGAAGCATTATAGTAAAGGTGCGATTTTTACATAATTGTGTTTCTTTGTTATCTTGGTTATAGATAACTGCACTCCATGCAATGGAATCTCCCGGATGGTAAATTGGCAAAGAGGTAAATATTGAGGCTTTAGCAAGTTCGTCGTAGTTGTTTTGATTGCTATGGCTGTAAATATATAAAGTCTCCGGATTGGAATATATATCAATGTCATTATGAGCCTTTACATATTGCCTTGATTTTAATGAGAAATCTAATTTTCCATCTTTGCGAGATGGCATTGTATTAATAACTTTTTTTGTTTTTGTGTCATATATAGAAATATTTGCCTCTACAATAGGCGCTCCCGTCTTTGGGTTTAATACCCACATGCGACCATCATTGGAATTATCGTGAGAACCTTTGGCAATTTGGAAGTTTGTGCAACGAATGAGTTGATTGTTGAATTCTTTTTTTATGGAATCACTATATGCTATAATAGTGTAATAGCCGGGATATGTGAGCGTGGTTTTTATCGTGTCATTCTTATGAAATGGGTCTTTTTGAAATGTTGATGATGTGAATTTGGAAACTAACTGAGTCTCAAATGGTTTGTTGGCGTTGAATCGGTCGCCAGATTGATATTGAGGAATAATATCATCGGGAAGACGATGTATTTCAACAATATAGTGTCTTGAGTTGGTGTTTTTAATATTAATAGTCAGAGTGTCGTTAGGAACTATTAATTTAGGATATGATAAAACAATTTCTTGTTGAGTGAGTTGGTCAATGCATTTATTGACTGAACAATTATTATAGTAGGCAGGGAATTTATTCAACCGAGCAGTGAAAATATCATATAACTCTTTTGCAGTGTAAATGTTGCCGGGATTGTATATTTTGTAAAGGATTTCGCCATAAATAACAAGAAGTGCATTTGTGGCATATTCCGAACTTTCATATTTTTTGTAAAGGTAGTTGAGCGCTTCAATGTATTGTTTTTCAAATTCATTAGGCATTATTTTGTTAGAAAACATATTGATATCTTGCTCAAATTCTAAACGATTGATTTCCCAATTTATGAGAGGGGCTACATCTTGAAGATGAAATGACATGATATCGCGATAAAGCGAATTTACGATGGTGCTAAATTCGTTGTCATTTTCGCTTTTAGAGATTATAAATCGGTCAATATTGTCTATTTGAGGTATTTGGGGATTGGACTCCTCAAACGTGTTGTCAATGGAACTAATAATATGAAATATTGCAAAATCATATAGGGTAGGATAAAATATATGGGTGAGATCGTTGTGTGTGATTATGTCGCCAAAATCTTTAAGAAGTGCGTTTTTAAGAGCTTCTTTATCAGATAGAATTGCAGATATGAGTCCTTTGATTTTATTCGTAAAATCGGCTTTGCTCCATTCGTTGAAGTCGGAAGGAATGTCAGTGCCAACTTTCTCTCTTGCGTTAAAGATGTATTCGTTACTAACAAAGATATTACAATAGATATCAAGTAACAGAGAATTAAGTAAAGCCATTGTGCAGGGGTCTTTTTCTTTGGCTACAACTTGCTCAATTTTATTGATTGTAGATTGTATGCTATCGCTGTCTATCTCATCTTGAGCAACAGCATATTCGATAAGTGATTTCACAACCAAGTTGCCATCTCCATTTTTCAGAGCCTTTTCAAGGTTAGCATCAGATTGTTGTAATACTTGTTTTGGGTAGGCAAAGTCGGGTTTAACAATATTTTGAGCCGACAGATTTAGGTATGCTACCAAGAAAAAAACAATGACAAAAGATATTTTGATTATACTTTTCATAATCGAGAAGTTATGAGTATTTAGAAAAAAACCTTAAGGCACTATAAGAAGAGAGTGTCCTTAAGGTCGAGGGATAGGGAGATATATAAAAAGAGTTATGTCTTAGTTAAGGCTTATCTCTATTTTTTGCGACATTTTTTATTGTGTTCTTTCATTATCTTATTGACAAACTTTCGTTCGGCTTTTTTGAGCAAGAATAGTTGTTTACTCGAAAGCACAGTCTTTAGTTTCTCAAAATATTTAAGTTCGATTGTACTTTCTTTCTTTTTCAAATCTATTATTGCCTTTGTTGCTGCATCATATTCTACATCGGTCGCCGCCTTGTTTTCAGACACTTGCTTTTCAAGCTTTCGAGTTTCGCGATTTACTTTGAACATTTCATCTTCCATTTCATCATAAATAGGGAAGAATTTTGTTTGTTGTTCTTTGGTCAATTCAAGTTCATCGACCAAGAATTCATGTTTATGTTGACGCATGTGAGCAAACCATTCTTTGCGATCTCTTTTTTTCTTATCTTTATCTTTTGCCTCAATAATGCTAAATGGAGCAATTAGCGACAATAATAATATAAAGACTAAACTACGTTTCATGGCAATATTTTATTTAAATGTTGTTTCATCAATTAGTTCCTCGGCTAAAACGCCTTCTTCATACATACTTTCAAGCTCACTATATTCATTGATGCCTTCATAGCAGTATTCATCGATGAATGTTTCATCTTCAAACGCTTGTGCCAAAATTTGCTCCGATTCGGCAATTGAAGCCGGAGTCCCTGGAGTTCCAGACCCCATTAAATCAACCATTTTCACCATACACCAAATTCCGGCAAACATTGCAACCAAATAGACATAAGCCCTTACTTTTTGCCATGTTGTGGGAGGTTTTGCGATTATAGGTTCTTGCTTTTCAGGAAGATTTTGCATCATTTTTTCGGCAAAATCAGCGAAATAATTATCGGGAACAGTCATTCCTGATTTGCGATTGATTTTGTCTAATATGGTCTTATCTTCTTTCATTTTATATCTTTTTGTTCGTTAATTAAGACTATGAAGAGTTGAAAAGGTTTAATCATTTTCTTCAAAAAATTGCTCTATTTTTTTCACTGCAAGATGGTAAGATGCTTTTAGCGCACCTACCGAAGTGCCAAGAATTTCCGACATTTGTTCATATTTCATCTCTTCATAGTATTTCATATTGAAAACTAATCGTTGCTTTTCGGGCAATGAGGCTATCGCTTTGCGCAACTTTAGTGCCAACTCGTCGCCATCAACATTTTGGTCGGCTTCAATAGTATTGATGAGAAACGATTCTTCATCATCAAGTGATATATTATTGCGTTTGCGTTCTTTTTCAAGGAATGTGATACTTTCGTTAATCGCGATTTTGTATAACCATGTTGACAGTTTTGCATCTCCACGAAATTGTTCTATGGCACTCCATGCTTTCATAAAAGTATTTTGGAGCAAATCATTGGCATCATCATGGTTATTAACCATGCGACGTATTTGCCAATATAGTGGTTCGCTATATCTTTTTATCACATCTCCAAAAGCCTCACGACAAGTTGATGGCTCTCGTAATCGAACCACTAACTCCAAATCTTCTTTTGGTATATTTTTGTCCATAAAAGGATTTAACTTCAAAATTCAGCTGTAAAATTAAGGAAAGTTTTTTAGATTTATGCAATTAACCTCAAAAGTTTAATTATTTTTGAGCAATAATCGCTTCATATTACCCTACTTGAGCCACTCTTCTATTTTATTTCTTACAATTTTATAAAATATTACAAACTTGCATCCCCCTGGTTTGATGTAGCTACGCTCAACCTCAAATATTGCACAAATTACCCTTATAATTACATTTTATTAGCATTTTTCCACAAAAACTATTGCATTTGCAACATAAAGATTATATCTTTGCACAAAATATTAAAAAACAAATCAAAACATGGTTTTCAATGCAACATATCATCATCACCATCATTTCGCTCTCTAATGGGAAGCGTGGTTGTGAGGTATATGTGTAACAAAAAATGTAAATAACTCAATAAAAAATACCAAGCCGGCTTCCTTTTTTCAAGGCAACCGGCTTTTTAATTTAGAATATAATAAAAAACAATATAACAATGGAAACAAAACTAAGAATTGCGGTGCAATCAAAGGGCCGCTTATATGAGGAAACAATGGAATTGCTATCAGAAGCTGGTGTAAAAATGACTTCTGTTAAACGCACACTACTTGTTCCCTCTCGCAATTTCCCCGTTGAACTCCTTTTTCTTCGCGATGATGATATTCCTGAATCTGTAGCAATGGGTACAGCAGATATAGGTATCGTTGGGCTTAACGAAGTCCTCGAAAAAGACAAAGCAGTTGAACTAATAAAAGAACTTGGATTTAGCAAATGTAGATTATCTCTTGCCATTCCAAAACGCATCGAATACAACGGTGTTGAATGGTTTAACAATCGTAAAATTGCAACCTCCTACCCTGTTATTCTTCAAAAATTTCTTAACAAGAATAATATCAAAGCCGACATTCATGTGATTACCGGTTCTGTTGAAATTGCACCCGGTATAGGTCTTGCAGATGGTATATTCGACATCGTTTCATCAGGTTCTACTCTTGTAAGCAATAATCTTATTGAAGTTGAAAAGGTTCTTGACAGTCAAGCTGTGCTTATTGGCTCAAAGAAACAAAAACTATCTAACGAAAAGCAAGCTATCCTTGATGAGCTGTTGTTCCGTTTTGATGCCGTAAAAGCTGCCGACGGGAAAAAATATATTTTGATGAATGTGCCACGCGAGAAACTGGATGAAGTGTTGGCCGTGTTACCCGGCATTAAGAGTCCGACTGTGTTGCCACTCGCCAATAATGATTGGTGTTCGGTACACACCGTTTTGGAAGAAAAACGATTCTGGGAAATAATCGGCAAGTTGCGTAATGCCGGAGCCGAAGGAATCCTTGCCCTTGATATTGAAAAAATGGTATTATAACACATTCTCACACCATTCATAATGGAAATAATAAAATATCCTTCTCGCGATAAGTGGAACGACCTTTCACAACGAGCATTGGCCAACAAGGCTAACGAGGTGAAAGTTATCGTGGCCGACATCATTGCTAACGTGGCACAACGTGGCGATGAAGCTGTGAAAGAATATGAGCAACGATTTACAGGAGCTACACTCAATTCACTTGCTGTGAGTCAAGAAGAAATTGCCGAAGCTACATTGCTTGTGAGTGATGAGTTGAAAGAGGCTATCGAAACTGCTCGCAAAAACATTGAAGCATTTCACAAAGCTCAAGCAACCGAAGTGATTATAGAAACTGCCCCCGGAGTGAAGTGTATTCAACGCCAAGTGCCTATCACAAAAGTGGGGTTATATGTCCCCGGAGGCAACTCTCCCCTATTTTCAACGGTGTTAATGCTTGCTGTGCCTGCCGTAATAGCCGGTTGTGAAGAAATTATCCTTTGTACCCCAGCCGGTAAAGATGGCAAAGTACATCCGGCGATACTTTATGCGGCAAATATGGCAGGTGTAACAAAAATATTCAAAACCGGAGGAGCTCAAGCAATCGCAGCAATGGCTTATGGCACCGAGACGATCCCTGCCGTATATAAGATTTTCGGACCGGGCAACCGATTTGTCACCGAGGCAAAACGCCAAGTTAGTGAGGGAAATGTAGCAATTGATATGCCTGCAGGACCATCGGAAGTATTGGTCGTTGCCGATGATAATGCCAATGCGTCATTTGTGGCATCTGATTTCCTATCGCAAGCCGAGCATGGACCCGATAGCCAATCTATTTTAGTTACTTCATCTGAAAAGTTACTCAAGCAACTTCCTAATGAGATTGAGAATATGTTACAAATATTGCCACGTCGTGAAATGATGGAAAAATCATTAAGTCATAGTCGCATGATACTATTAAACAATGACGATGAAGTAATGGATTTTTCAAATCATTATGCCCCTGAGCATCTAATAATCAACCACCAAAATGCATGGAAATTAGCATCAAAGGTAAAAAATGCCGGCTCGGTATTTGTCGGTCCTTACTCTCCCGAAAGTGCCGGAGACTATGCCTCTGGAACAAATCACACACTACCCACGTCGGGCTATGCTCGCACTTATAGTGGGGTAAATCTCGATAGTTTCACAAAAAAAATCACGTTTCAAGAGCTAACACCACAAGGGATTACCTCAATTGGTCGTGCAGTGGAAGTGATGGCAGAAAATGAAGACCTTCACGCCCACAAAATGGCGATGACCTTGCGTATAAAATCATTAGAAAACAATCCCCTCCCGGCATAGCCGTACTCCCCCTAAAAAAATCATTCAAATTTTCAGAGGGAAAGTTAATTTTATTATAATTTTATGACACTAAAAGAATTAGTAAGACCAAACATATGGAATCTTGAGCCTTACACTTGCGCTCGCAATGAATTTACCGGCGAGGCTCGTGCATGGCTCGATGCAAATGAAAACAGTCGTATTAAAGGACTTAATCGCTACCCCGATCCATTGCAATGGGAAGTAAAAGAACGATTAGGGGCAATTCGCAATGTAGATGCATCTCAAATATTTCTTGGTGTGGGAAGTGATGAATGTATCGACATCGCATATCGAGTATTTTGTCATCCTGGTATTGACAATGTGGTTGCACTAAAACCAACATACGGCATGTATCAAGTATGTGCCGACATTAACGATATTGAATATCGCGAAGTGAGCCTCAACGATGATTTCACTCTCAATGTTGATGCCGTGCTCAATGCTACCGATGAAAATACAAAAATTTTGTGGATATGCACGCCAAATAATCCAACAGGAAATGCCTTCCCTCGCGAACAACTTCGTGAATTGTGTAGCCGATTTGGGGGCATTACTATTATCGACGAAGCATACATTGATTTCTCTCCAAAGGGGTCTATGGTCGAATACCTTGATGAATTTCCTCATATGATTGTGATGCAAACATTCTCAAAAGCATGGGCAAGTGCAGCTATGCGTCTTGGTGTATCATACGCTTCTCAAGAAATCATAGAAATTTACAATAAAGTAAAATACCCCTACAACATAAATATTCTCACACAACGTCAAGCTCTTAAAGTGCTCAACGACATTGATAATATCAAACGTGTCACTTCTGAAATTCTTGATGCTCGCAACACCCTTGTTGCTGAAATGGCTATGCTTGATGTTATTGAAAAAATATATCCTACCGACGCTAACTTTGTGCTTGTGCAAGTAACAAATGCCAATGCCATTTATGCCTACCTACGCGACAATGGGGTAATTGTACGCAATCGTTCACGAGTGCATCTTTGTGACAACTGCTTGCGCATAACTGTTGGCAGTGATGAAGAAAACAAACTATTAATCGAAAAACTTCAAGAATATGGCACAAGATAAACAACGCGTATTATTCATAGACCGCGACGGCACTCTCATTGTAGAGCCACCGGTGGATTATCAAGTAGATTCTCTCGAAAAATTGGAATTTCTTCCCGGTGTGATGCGAGCCATGCACTTGATTGCAACTCGGTTGAACTATAAATTGGTAATGGTGACAAATCAAGATGGTTTGGGGACCGACTCATTTCCTGAGGACACCTTTTGGCCTGCTCACAACAAGATGTTAAAGGCTCTCGAAAACGAAGGTATCGTATTTGACGATATCATAATCGATTGCACTTTTGAACACGAAAATAAGCCCACTCGCAAACCAGGTACAGCTCTATTAACCGAATATCTTACAGGTGATTATGACCTTGAAAATTCATGGGTAATCGGCGACCGTCAAAGCGACATGAAACTTGCCGAAAATCTTGGGTGCAAAGGCATATATATCAACGAAAATGCGTTTAAGTCGTGGAGTGATATTGCGAAATTTTTACTCGACAATGAACGCAAAGCCCACGTAACTCGCAACACAAATGAAACTCAAATCGACATTGAGGTATCACTTGATGGCTCGGGACAATGCGATATTTCCACAGGTTTAGGATTTTTCGATCACATGCTTGAACAAATTGGTCGCCACTCTGGAATGAATCTAAAGATTAAAGTAAACGGTGATCTTCACGTTGATGAGCATCACACAATTGAGGACACTGCCATTGCTCTCGGTGAGGCACTACGCATCGCTCTTGGCGACAAACGAGGCATTGAACGATATGGCTTTACCCTACCAATGGACGACTGTCTATGTACTGTGGCACTCGATTTGGGGGGAAGACCTTGGCTTGTGTGGGAGGCTGATTTCAAACGTGAAAAAATAGGAGAAATGCCTACCGAAATGTTCTTACATTTCTTCAAAAGTTTAAGTGATAGCGCGCGTATGAACCTATTTATCCGTGCCGAGGGCACCAACGAGCATCACAAAATTGAGGGTATTTTCAAAGCCCTCGCTCGTGCAATAAAGATGGCGATTTCTCGCGACATCAACAATTATTCACTGCCATCAACTAAAGGAACTCTATAATGATTCTTAATATTATTTTATTAATTGGAGGACTCGCTTTAATTATTGTGGGAGCTAATTGCCTTACTGATGGAGCTTCTTCGGTAGCTAAAAAATGGGGTGTTAGCGACCTTGTTATTGGTCTCACAATTGTTGCATTTGGCACATCGGCACCCGAACTTGTTATCAGCACTATTTCGGCAATAAATGGCAGTGCCGAATTGGCTATTGGCAACGTAGTGGGTAGTAATATGTTCAACATACTTATGATTATCGGATGCGTGGCATTAGTGATGCCTATAAAGATTGAAAAAAGTATCATGAGCAACGAGATCCCATTAGTAATACTCTCAGCTCTTGCCATGTTATTTTGCGCCAATGACATCTTACTCAACGGCGACACTGCCAACGTCATAAGCCGTGCCGACGGATTGATATTACTCCTATTCTTCGCAATATTCATGCGCTACACCTTCTCTATTGCAACAAAAGGTAGTAGTGATAACAATACCGAAGAGGTAAAAACCATGTCGGGCATTAAAGCCACACTCTTTATTATTGGAGGTCTTTTAGGACTAATCTTTGGAGGGCAGTTCTTTGTTGACGGAGCAAGTGGCATCGCAATAAGTATGGGCGTTAGCGAATCAGTTGTGGGGCTTACAATCGTTGCGGCAGGGACCTCTTTGCCCGAACTTGCAACTTCCATTACCGCTGCACTCAAAAAGAATCCAGGCATAGCTATAGGCAATGTGATTGGTAGCAATATATTTAACTCATTCTTCATTTTGGGGTGTGCTTCAACTATAAACCCACTTCCTATGGGTGGTATTACAAACTTTGACTTACTCTCTATGGTAGGTGCGAGTGTATTATTCTTCATTGTAGGTTGGCTATTTAAGCAACGTACCATTACTCGCCTTGAAGGTGCAATAATGATAACTTGCTACATTGCCTATACCACCTATCTCGTTATGCAACAGTTATAAAAATAGTCCACTACATAAAATAAGGAGAACTATTCATCATGGTTCTCCTTATTATTATTGATTTATTGTGCCAATTCGTATATTTTGCGAGTTTCTTTAGCCGTGAGTCGATAATATCCTCCAATAACTTCTCCTTTATTTTCATGCAGTTTTTGCACAAGCAGATCAAAATCGGGTGTTTCGATGCCGAGTTGTGCAAGCGTGATAGGCAATCCTAATGAGGCATAAAATGCTCTTAATCGTGCTATACCATCAAGAGCTGCTTGAGTATCATCATCATTAGTCACATCCATTACTCGGCGAGCAAATTGCGCGCCCTTTGATGGATTATGTGTTGCCATAAAGGTCATCCATGCAGGTGTCATCACTGCCAAACCAGCACCATGTGTAACACCATACACAGCACTCAACTCATGCTCCATAAAATGCGAGACCCAATCTTCTTGACGACCGGTGCCACAAATACCATTGTGAGCCAATGTGCCACACCACATGATATTAGCACGAGCATCATAGTTCTCGGGGTCAGCCATCACGCGTGGAGCTTCAGTGATGATAGCCTTTAACACCCCCTCTGCCACACGGTCGGTAACTTCAGTTTCGGGAGTATTGGTAAAATATCGTTCAAAGATATGTGCCATCATGTCGGCAATGCCACTTGCTGTTTGATATGGAGGTAGAGTGAATGTGAGTTCGGGATTCATCACTGCAAATTTAGGTCGCAAAGCACTTTCGGTGCGAAGACTGATTTTGTGCAATCCATCAAGTTTAGTAATCACCGAATTTCCCGAGCCCTCACTACCGGCAGCAGGGATTGTGAGCACTACCCCAACAGGCAATGCTTCCTCAACAACTTTCTTTCCCGCATAGAAATCCCAGAAATCACCTTCATAAGGTACTCCACAAGCAATCGCTTTGGCTGTATCAATAGCCGAACCGCCACCAACAGCGACCAATCCTGTAAGATTGTTTTTACGGCACAAATCTATTCCTTCATACACTCTGTCATCTGTTGGATTAGGCAATACGCCTCCAAGTTCTATATATTCAATATCAACTGCGTCAAGTGAATCTTTTACTCTATCAAGCAATCCACTTCGCACAACCGATCCACAGCCATAAACAAGCAACACTCGATTCACGCCCATCCAACGGGTTAGCTCACCGGTTTGAGCCTCAACACCACGACCAAAGACATATCGCGTAGGAGTATAGTAATTAAAATCATTCATAAGCAATTGTTTATTATATTTAACCACAAATATAGCAAATTTTATATTATTTCAATCTCTAATTGATATTTCTTCTCGTTTTGTCTCTCTTTTAGCAATGTTTAAGCGTCAGGATTGGTAATATGTGAGAATTTGTGATTATTTTTGTGAAACTATTTTGGCAAAGCACATATAATGGAAGAATCACTAAAATTATCAACCGAACAGAAGTTGCAACAACGGCTTACTCCGTTGCAAGTGCAATTTGTCAAAATGCTTGAAATGACCGGTCCAGAAGTTGAAGAGGAAGTACAACGAGTGCTTGACGACAATCCGGCACTTGAACGATGCGACAAAGATGAACGCGAAAATAATCTAACTGAAGATTCTACCGAAACATTCAACGAAAGTGCCGAAGAAATTCAACTCGCCGATTATCGCGATGAAGATGAGATTCCATCATATAGATTAGAGGCTCGCAATCATAGTGCCGACGATAAATATTTTGAACCCATTGCAGTTGATTCGTCAGGTGAGACTCTAATTGAGACTCTCAACAGCCAGTTGATAGAGTTTGACCTTGATGAATTACAACTTGCCGTAGCCCAATATATTATTGGGAATATTGATGACAATGGATATCTGGCTCGTGATCTAAATGCGATGTGTGATGACTTGGCGTTTAATGTGGGGTTAGATATTTCTCTTCATGAAATAAAAAAAATATTTGAATTAGTACGTAACCTCGAGCCTGCCGGAGTGGGAGCTATTGATCTTCGAGATTGCCTATTATTACAACTTAAACGCAAGAAAAAAAATAAATCTGTAATTATTGCTCTTGACATTATTGATAATTACTTTGATTTATTTTCTAAAATGCACTACGACCGATTGCGTAACATGTTAGATATTTCTGTTGATGAATTAAAAGGGGCGATGGAAATAATAACATCATTAAACCCCAAGCCGGGTAGTGTTATTACAGGAGGCATTAGCGATAATATTCGCCACATAATTCCCGACTTTAGTATCGAGGTTGATAACGACAATGGCAATATTACATTAACGTTACTCAATCGCATTCCCGAATTACAAATTGAATCAACATTTTCAGAAGAAGCAAGCGAAATCCCGACAAATGCTTCTCGCAGTCAACGTGAAGCTGCAACTTTCATAAAACAAAAGCGCGAAGAGGCTAATGGGTTTATAAAGATATTGAAAATGCGCCAAGAAACGCTTTACAAGGTGATGGCTGCAATTGTTAAGCTTCAACGTGAGTTTTTTCTTTCCGATGATGAAAGTAAAATAAAGCCTATGATATTGAAAGATATTTCGGCCATAACCGGGCATGATCTTTCGGTAATATCACGTGCCACTGCCGGAAAATTTGTGATGACACAACGAGGTGTATATCCGTTAAAACTATTTTTCAACGAACGCCCTAAAGACGATGATGACACATCTTCTCATGAAATCCTTGCCGTGTTGAAAGATATTATCTCAAATGAAAACAAGAACAAACCATTAAGCGATGAAGCTATCACTAAAATCCTTATTGAGAAAGGATATGATATTGCTCGTCGCACAGTGGCTAAATATCGCGAAAAACTCGGGTTACCGGTTGCTCGTTTAAGAAAAGAATTATAACCATATGGATATCAAAAAAAATATAGAACAAGAATATGTTGGTTACTCAGATGACAACAATATTAATTGCAATCTGAATAAAATAGCCAACAATGACGTTCCTGCAAAAAACAAGCCCAATCGTAAAAACATATTAGAGTTTTGTGCTGAGATTATATCTATGATTTTCACTCCATTGATAATTCCCACATATGCCGTTTGTTATTGCATTAATCTCCCCTATATTGCCATACAATCATCTTTATCGGCACGCATAATGGTATCGTTAGCAATTTTATGTATCACATGCATGATTCCTATCATATCAATTGCGTTTTTATACAAATATGGCAAAATTTCCGATCCTGGAGTAAATCAACAAAAAGATCGATTAATCCCATATATCATTACAATCATAAGTTATATAGTGGGAGCCATATATCTCACAGAGGTAAATGCGCCAAAATGGATTCCTATGTTCCTAATCGGCGGTGGATTGGCAGCAATCACATCACTGCTCATCAATCTAAAATGGAAAATCAGTGCGCATGGTGCCGGAATGGGTGGACTTGTCGCATTATTTTTCACCATTTGGGCAAATGAATATGCACAAGAAGATTACATGCTTGCCACTTCAATTGTAATATTATTGACCGGACTTGTCGGCACTTCTCGTCTCATTCTTAAACGTCACACTTTGGGACAAGTTTTAGCCGGAACTATCAACGGATTTTTCTGGGTATTTTTAATGACTATTTAATAACAAAAATAAAATATATAATGAAACCAGTAGTAAGCATAATTATGGGAAGCACATCTGATCTTCCCATTCTCGAAAAAGCAGCGAAATTCCTCGACCAAATGGAAGTGCCATTTGAAATGAATGCGCTCTCGGCTCATCGCACACCCGGTGAAGTTGAAGAATTTGCACGCAATGCCCAAGGACGTGGCATCAAAGTTATCATCGCAGCAGCAGGTATGGCTGCAGCCCTTCCCGGTGTTATTGCTGCAATGACTCCACTACCTGTGATTGGTCTTCCTATCAACTCTACTCTCGATGGTGTTGATGCATTATTATCAATCGTGCAAATGCCTCCCGGCATCTCTGTCGCTACAGTAGGTATCAACAACGGAATGAATGCTGCTGTTATGGCTGTACAAATCCTTGCTCTTGGCGATGAAGCCCTTGCTAAACGTTTTGCCGAGTATCGTGCTACTCTTTCTGAGAAAATCGTTAAAGCCAACGACGACCTCAAAAACGTAAAATACAAATTCAAAGTAGATTAATTTATATTTCTCCGATGAGCATATTCAACTATAATCGTCGCAAAACTATTGCCGTAAACATTGGTGGGACCCCTTTGGGTAGCGACTACCCTATTCATTTGCAATCAATGGCATCGACCTCAACAATGGACACTGAGGGCTCTGTGGCGCAATGCGAGCGCATAGCTCAAGCCGGTGCTTCATATATTCGCCTCACGGCGCAAGGTATGCGCGAAGCCGAAAATCTCGGAAACATCAAAGCATTATTGCGAGAAAGAGGGGTAAACACTCCTTTGGTTGCCGACATTCACTTCAACCCACGTGCCGCCTTTGCCGCAGCCGAAATTGTTGAAAAAGTACGTATTAACCCCGGCAACTTTGTTGATCCGGGTCGCACGTTCCAACAACTATCATATACCGACGAAGAATATGCCGAAGAAATAAAAAAAATCGAGGCAACTTTTGTGCCATTCATTGAGCTTTGTCGCAAAAACAACACTGCCATTCGCATCGGAGTTAATCACGGTTCATTATCCGACCGCATTATGAGTCGCTACGGCGACACTCCTGCCGGCATGGTCGAATCGGCCATGGAATTCCTTCGCGTGTGCGTGGCACAAAACTTCCTCAACGTGGTGATTTCAATCAAAGCATCTAATACTGTGATAATGGTAGAAACCATGCGTCGATTGGTTGTTGCCATGGAGCAAGAGGGTATGCAATTTCCTCTACACCTCGGCGTAACCGAAGCCGGCGATGGAGAAGATGGACGTGTGAAATCAGCCGTAGGTATCGGCACATTGCTTGCCGAAGGTATTGGCGACACCATTCGTGTATCGCTGAGCGAAGAGCCCGAATGTGAAATACCGGTTGCCGATGCATTGGTGAAATATATTTCACAACGCGAAAATGCCCCAATGATTAAAGGGGAGCTTTACGATGGTTATTGCTATGAGTCTCCCTCTCGCCGTCCAAGCAATGCTGTGGCAAATATCGGTGGCGAAGCTCTACCCATCGTTATTGCCAACGGATATGCCGAAAAATATGCCAACGGGTGCACTCCCGATTATTTCTATTTCGCCGACGACAATATACCTCAATATATTGCCCCCGAAAGAATAATCACTCCTTTTGACTGCGACAATTATTGCCGATTTTTTAAATGGAGCGATCGAAAAGAGATTATCAACTCAAATGCACCTATAAAATTCATTGAGGTTGACGCGTCAACATCTATTGACGAAGTAAAACCTTATCTCAACAATGATGTTGTGATAGTGCTCCATAGCAACCACATCAATGCTCCCGGCGAAATGCAGGCATTTTCTCACGCATTAACTCAAGCCGAAATAAAAAATCCTATCGTGATGCGTGTTGATTACCCCAATGCATCAACCGATGATGCCACAATAATGGCAGCTGCCGACTTGGGTGCAATGCTCCTCAACGGCAATCACGACGGCATTTGGCTAAATGCGCCACAAGTCGATATTGCAACCGTGACCCGCTTATCATTCGGAATCCTTCAAGCGGCTCGATTACGCATCTCTCGCACCGAATATATCTCTTGTCCCGGTTGCGGTCGCACACTTTTCGACCTACAATCAACCGTGAAAGCCGTGAAAGAAGCCACTGCTCACCTCAAAGGATTGAAAATAGGTGTGATGGGATGTATCGTGAATGGCCCCGGCGAAATGGCCGATGCCGACTATGGATATGTAGGTGCCGGTGTGGGAAAAGTGAGTTTGTATAAAAACAAAACATGTATCGAAAAGAATATTTCCACCGACCAAGCGATACCCCGCCTTATAGAATTAATAAAATCAGAGGGTGATTGGGTTGACCCTGCATAAACTATGGAGGATAAAAACATATATACATATCACACTCTATCAAATGGGCTTAGCATCGTGCATCGCCAAATTCGTTCGGGCGTAGAATATTGTGGCATAGCTGTCAATGTGGGCAGCCGCGATGAATCTCCCGAACACTTCGGATTGGCTCACTTTGTGGAACACACCATATTCAAAGGCACTACCCACCGTCGCTCATGGCATATCATCAACCGCATGGAGGCTGTGGGAGGTGAACTTAATGCCTATACCACCAAAGAGGAGACAATGCTCTACTCTATCTTCCCATCGGGCAACCTAAATCGTGCTATCGACCTCATTGCCGACCTTGTCACCTCTTCTCAGTTTCCGGCTGCCGAACTCGACAAAGAACGCGAAGTAGTAGCCGATGAAATAAATTCATATCTCGATAGTCCGTCAGAGGCTATTTATGACGATTTTGAGGACCTTATTTTCAAAGGTTCGTCACTCGGACATAATATTCTTGGCAATACCTCAACAATAGCCACCTTCACCCCCGAAGTGTGTCAAAATTATCTTGCTCGCTATTATACGGGACCTAATATGGTGTTTTTCTATATGGGTAGCGAACGTCCCTCAAAGGTGTTCCGTCTTGCCGAAAAGCATTTTGGCGACCTCTCTAACCAACTTGCACCTATCAATCGCACCACCCCCACTAATGTTGCGCCTTTTGACATTAAAACCGATCTTGGTAACCACCAATGCCACACTATTATAGGTGCGCCTATCGAGAGTATGTATTCCCCACAACGCTATGCCACTGCCCTATTCACCAACATACTTGGTGGACCGGGCATGAACTCATTGCTCAACATCTCGCTTCGTGAACGCCGTGGTTTGGTATATACGGTTGAAGCATCGTCAGCAATGTTTACCGACTGTGGAGCAATGGCAATTTATTTTGGGTGCGACCATGACGACCTCAACCGTTGCCGTCGATTAGTAATGACTCAACTCGATTCTCTTGCGTCAAAAACACTCACTTCAAAACAAATTGAAGCAGCGAAAAAACAATATCTCGGTCAGCTCATTGTGGCATCGGAAAATCGCGAACAATCTGCAATCTCAACTGCTCGCTCAATGCTATATCACAACCGAGTTGCATCATCACAAGAGATTCTCGACAATATCAACGCCATCACCCCCGAACAGGTACAACAAATAGCACAATCCATCACCAAAAACACCTCTACCCTCTCGTTTACATAAAAGGAATTAAACGTAGAAAACATGGTATAGGGACACGGCGTGCCGTGTCCCTACAAATTCCAAATTCTTGCTCTTTTTTCCTCTTTTTCTCAATTTGGGAACTAATTGTAAACTCAAAAAGGTATCTTTTTCATGAATAAACTATAGATTTGCAGAGTTAGAGCTAAAAATCTTCAATTTTAATCATTAAAACATCTGTTAAAAAGTATTATTATGTTAAAAACACCTACCCCCCCCACGAGTGTTAAGAAATGTTTATTTTTCTCATTTTCTTCACTAATATTGTCATTTCCTAAAAAAGGTTGTCAGATAAAGGTCGGTTAAGTTTACAATTTACTGATTAGGTTTACAAAGGTAGTTGT
>JAZSDX010000032.1:0-6920 GCA_045531405.1 Muribaculaceae bacterium
ATTCCGGTGCGCTCTACTTCTTGTACTACTGCCAACTTAAAAGGCATTGAATAATCTCGTTGTGTTCGCTTAACATACTTGTGTTTAGTCTCTTCCATTTTTTGTTACTTTTTACTGTAACGCTATGTCAGGACTAGACACATTTCCAAATAAAAAAATGGTTGCACCTCTACAGCACAATCACTTCTTTATTTTTAGAGTAACAAGATTACTCTTTGATATTATTTCTTATAGCTTAGAAGAAATACACTGCCCTTATATTCCACGAACGATTTCTCGCACTAAAGTCATTGAGTTTTTTTGTTTTTAGACTATATGTCATACCCCAATTATGGCTTGCCATAATTTGCCAATTTTTAAGAATTTCAAAACCAAGACCAGCTTGTAATCCCATTTCTCCACCTGCATATTCAAGAGCATCAATGTTTCCATGACCTACAAGAAGCGTAAATGATGGTCCACCAAATACAAATGGAGCAACATAATCTTCTATCCCATTTAATCGATGATACTTAAATCTTAAATTTATTGGCAATTCAATACAATGTAGATATGTTCGTTCATTTCCAAATCCATCAGAAGCCCACACTTCTTTTTCTCCCAAATGCAATGTTGCACCACGTTGCGAATACATTAACCCTAAATCAAGACCAAATCCAATTCCGGGAAACATTAATTCAGAAAATACCCCTGCCGAATACCCGACCTCTTTATCCACCTTAATTAAATCTTGGGTAAACTTGAAATCATTTATACTTGCTCCGGCAATTACACCATAACGCAACTGTGCATTTGCAGTTGTTGTACCCCAAAAGGCACACATCACAATTATTGCTATTAAAATCTTCTTCATTGCAATACCGTTGTCTTTATTTGAATTTATTTCTTAACGATTTCTATTGCTTCTTCAACACTCACAAGTGATTGCTCACCTGTTGTCATGTTTTTAAGCATCATTTTGTTTTGAGTCATTTCGGTTTCACCCACAATAGCAACAAATGGAATCGCTAACGCATCGGCATAACCCATTTGTTTTTTCATCTTTGCAGTGTCGGGGTAAATTTCTGCTCTAACTCCGGCATTACGCAATTCCTTGAGCATCTTCATCGAAGCATCGGCTTCGGCTACTCCGAAATTGGTAAACATCACTTGTGTTGAATCTTTTGCCTCTTCGGGGTAGAGATCAAGAGCGTTAAGCACATCATAAATGCGATCGGCTCCAAAAGAGATACCAACACCCGATACTCCTGAAAGACCAAATACACCTGTCAAGTTGTCATAACGGCCACCGCCAGTGATGCTACCTATTGCAACATCTTGGGCTTTAACTTCAATGATAGTTCCTGTGTAGTAGTTCAATCCGCGGGCTAATGAAACATCGAGGTCGAGTGTAGCACGCAATCCTAAATTTTCAACGCCGGCAACTACTTTACGCAATTCGGTTACGCCGAGAGCCCCGATTTCGGAGGTTGCCAACAGCGTTTCGAGTTGAGCAAGTCGTTCACTGATTGAGCCGTCGATAGCGAGGATAGGTTGCAATGTTGCGATAGCATCTTCGCTTAATCCTCGTTCACGCAATTCGGCGTTTACATTGTCAATTCCTATTTTGTCTATTTTATCGATTGCAACTGTGATATCAATTATTTTTTCAGGTGCACCAATCAACTCGGCAATACCGGCAAGTACTTTGCGGTTGTTGAGCTTGATGGTAATATTGATTTTCAATCGGCTGAACACTTCGTCAACCAATTGCAAAAGTTCGATTTCATTTACCAATGAATCGCTTCCAACGATGTCGGCGTCGCATTGATAAAATTCACGATAACGACCTTTTTGAGGACGGTCGGCACGCCACACCGGTTGAATTTGGAAACGTTTGAATGGGAATTGCAATTCATTGCGATGTTGCACCACATAGCGAGCAAAAGGCACAGTCAAGTCATAACGCAATCCTTTTTCGCTGATTTGTGATGTGAGATGCACATAATCATCGTTTTCCACAAGTGATTTATCGGCTCCACGCAAAAAGTCGCCCGAATTGAGAATTTTGAACAAAAGTTTGTCTCCCTCTTCGCCATATTTACCCATCAGTGTTGATAGGTTTTCCATAGCAGGAGTTTCTATTTGTTTGAATCCATAAAGCTTAAACACTTCACGAATCGTGTCAAAAATATAGTTACGACGAGCCATTTCAATAGGCGAGAAGTCGCGGGTTCCCTTTGGAATAGATGGTTTTTGTGCCATTTTATTTAATTTCTTTTGTTTTTGCTTAATAATGAATTGCAAAGTTACAAAAATATTAGGGGAATTAATAAAATCCCCCTAAAAGTTTAATCTTAATCTCTGCGAGAAGTGTAGATTAAAATGTAATATACCAACGTTGCAAGTGAGCCGAGTGCTGCCACTACATAGGTGTAAGCCGCACTTTTAAGGGCATCTTTGGCATGGTCGTGAGTTGCATAATCGGTTATGTGTGCCGAATTGAGCCAAGCCAATGCTCTACGTGATGCATCGATTTCAACCGGTAGCGTGATGAAACTGAATAGTGTTGTTGAAGCAAAAAGAATTATACCGGCAAGCAATAACTGTGGAAATGTTTCAACCGTAAAAATTCCGGCAAGTAACAACCATGGCATCACTTTTGAAGCAAAACTCACCACCGGCACCATTTTCGAACGCATTGTCAAAAACGAATAAGCTGTTGCGTGTTGCACTGCATGACCACATTCGTGAGCTGCAACGGCTGCTGCAGCCACACTATTGCCATTATATACATCGGGGCTAAGGTTGACCGTTTTGTCTGTTGGGTTATAATGGTCAGTCAAACGTCCGTTTACTTGAGTAACTCTCACGTCATGAAGTCCGTTTTGAGCCAACATTCGTTGTGCCACATCACAACCTCGCAGTCCACCGGGCAGAAGCTCTTTTGAATATTTTTCAAACTTACTGTTTAGACGAGCTTGCACAATATAGCTCGCAAGGGCGATAACGCCAAAAATCAAATAAATTGACATAATCTAATAAATGAGGTTAAAATTCACTCGTTAACGTTACAAAGATAATGCCAACCAATCTTATATGGAAATTATGTAATACTTTTTGTGAACTTTTGGCAAATGTTGAATATCGTTGGATATAAAATAAATAGGAGGTATGCCATAATCACAGCATGCCTCCCAATTTTATAACTTGGAGTATTTTGTTATTTCACTAATTCTTTGCAAATAGTGCCATCGCTATATTTTACGATATTTACACCCTTTGTTGGAGCAATCAATAAATTTCCGTAGATGTCATAACGAGCAATTTCAACGGTATTATTGTTAATAGAAATATTTTCAACTCCGGTATATTCAATTTCAAATGAGCCGGTATAGCTGTTTAATATTTCTCCTGATTCTGATTTTGCCACCACATCATAGTAATATTCCCCATTTTCAAAACCGTCGATTGTTAACTCGATATAATCCGACATAGGAATAATTTTACCGGTTTCATCGTAGTTAACAGTTTTTGCCAACTGTCTCTTTTCGGCATCGAAATATATATTCAAAGTATATTCAGTGGCATTATCTACACGAGGAATTGCAAATGTAGCAGATTGTTCTTTTGTTTCTACCGAAGGACTACGAGAATCATCATATTCATAATGACAAATACCGTAGGCTTCTACATCTTCCACAACATATTCTACTTTAGGAGTTCCTGTTGCATTCACACGCTTGATGCCCGATTTGTTGCCCGAAGCTGCATCGGCAATATAAGCCCAATAAATATAGTTGCCATCACTTGTGAATTGACGCACATATACGCCCTCATCGTTTGTGGTGTTTTCAGCTGAAGCAGGAGAGCTATCGATCAATTCCCATTCACTTGGAAAACTTGTTGAGCCTCCATTGCGAATAGTGCTTATCGGCATTCGATAAACGCCATGATTCCAACTGGCAGTTGAGAAGATATAAATATAATCATTCTTTTCATCAAGGAACATTGCAGAGAGTTTAACTCCGTCAGCTATTTTCGGATATGTTCTTGACGCCGATTGTGCTTGCTGTTGTGTAGTATATATGTCTGATTGTTTATATCGGCAGATGCCGTTTCCACTATAATTTAAGGCATGCCAATAAACACCTTCTGAATCGCGTTGTAATCCGGCATGAATAGTTGCATAAGCATAGTAATAATTATAATATGGTAATTTATCAGCTGTCGCAAATACAGGGACCTCATCAGAGGTCATATATGGTGTATTATACACCTCTTTTGCCGGCAACACCTTTACTCCTCCTACTGAGAAGTTTCGACAAGTATAATAGATGCTGTCATTTTCAATCATTATATGAAATGGGTCGAGGAATGCTTGATAGTTTTTTCCGTCGCCATAATTCTTATTATTTACGATTGTTGATTTTGAAAAACCTTGTTCACGTTTATTCACTACATATAGTTCTCCATCACCAAGAGTGTTGTTTTCATCGTTGACATAGTAATATTGTTCTCCGGCATTCACGCCAAAAATAGCTCCATGCCAAGATGCCAATTGGAATGTGTGGCTACCGGCAGGAATATAGGTATCAATTACATTTTCGCCATCAAAATAACAGATATTACCATCTTTTTTAGCGAAATAAAGACCATTAGGAGCCGGCTCGATATAACCACTCCAACCATGTCCTTCATAATCGCTATTACCTACAATCTGTTTAGCTCGTCCCCAAAACTTGTGAGCCGAATATGTATCAACACATGATGAGGGTACAACAAGTGTAACATTTGAGATATATTCTGCTTCATCTGATTCTATTACAACTGGAG
Source organism: Muribaculaceae bacterium (assembly GCA_045531405.1). Classification (GTDB taxonomy): domain Bacteria; phylum Bacteroidota; class Bacteroidia; order Bacteroidales; family Muribaculaceae; genus RGIG4079. Next base: position 4,816 of record JAZSDX010000032.1, read on the forward strand.
GATTTGATGCATAAATAGTGATATCGGTTGTGCCATTTGGCATTGCTGACTCGTTTATCAACTCTACCTTTTCGCCAAATGTAAACTCTGTGATTCCTGTGCCATAGAAAATATCAGCCGTAATAGTTTTGAATGTTTCAAGTATTTTGGGGCTTTCGGTCAACAATTCGCAATTCTTAAATATGCCTTTAGGCAACTTGGTTACATCTGAATCAATCGAGTATTCCTCAAGCTTCTTACAATCAGCAAATGCCTCTGCTCCATAGCTCATAGAATACCCTATTGTATCCATATATTCTTCATCATAAACTTTAATATTCGCTTTAATTTCAGCTTTTTTCAAATTAGTATTTGCAAAAGCTCGATAACCGATAGAATATACTTTAGGTAAATCATAACTTTCGATTGGTAATCCATCAAATAATTGTGAGCCAATCACCTCAACGGTATCGTTTTTAAGCACAGTGGCACCGGTGTAATTTTTACCGGTAGTCAATAGCCATTGTTTGCCGTCGTATGTTTTAAGAATATTATCTTCAATTTTATAATTAGTGTTATACGATGAAATAGAGAATGTATTCAAATTGTGAGATGCAAAATTACCCTCTCCTAAATAGGTTACTCCACCTAAATTAATATTTTCTATATTGCAACCGGCAAATGTATTTGGAATAACGACTTTAATACACCCAAAATCAACAGTATTCAAAGCGGTGCAGTTGGCAAATAGGTTTTTGCTTAGATAATAGTAATATACTCCATTGCTATTTTGATTAGGATAGCTCTCATAGTCCCCTCTGTTTTCATCTGAAAGCTTATACCAATCCAATACAGATGGCATTGTTACACTTTCAAGTGAAGCACAATTAGCAAATGCTTCACTATCCAAACATGAAATAAAACTTGGCAATTCCAATGATTTCAATCCACTACCGGCAAAAGCTCGTGCCCCAATACGATGACCAATGCGAGTTTTAGCCGATTTGTCAAAAGTTGTAACCGGGAATTTTATACCCTTCAATGCTTCGCAACCTTCAAAAGCTGAAGAACCAACAAAATGGTTTTTCACGCCTGTAACAACATTCACACCATTAAGATATGCTACAGTGTCGGGTAATATTACCTCTTTTAATGCAGTACACCCCTTAAATGTCATTGGTGGAATGAAATAGGCATTAGTCAATTTTGTCAACTCATTATAATAACCTCCACCATTATCATAATCAACCCACTCATAATATGAGCGTGCAGGTTGCAAGTTAGAAAGGTCAACTTTTTCCAACGAAGTACAACCCTCAAACATTCCTATTCGTTGATTAGCATTTGGGTTATATACATCAAATGTGAATGGTCTGTTGGGGAATTTTAGTTCTTTTAATTTTTCATTAGATCTTGACAATAATGCGGGTATAACCGAAACGCTATCGCCAAACTCGATATATTTTGTTGCTCGTGCAATCTGATATGCCCAAGAATTTGGATAATAAAAACTCAATTCGCGATTAATAAATGCCGAATCTACTTCATTTATAGACGCTCCCCCACATACAAGAATTTTTTCTGCATAGTCAATTACTACGCGAGGAATAACTGCATTGCGACAATACAGAGCTTCAAATTTAATAGTATCAATAGAAGCCGGAATAACTACCGATTTTACTTCTGTACTTCCATATAAAGCTAAAGCTCCTATAGATTTCACTGCATAAGTAGTGTCATTATATGTTACCGAATCAGGAAATCTCAAATCTCCTGAATAACAATTTGTTCCAATGGAATAATCACCGCCACTACTTGTTACCTCCACGGTGCGATTTTCTTTTGAAGTGATATTATAGTAAATATCACCCACTTTGAAGTCATAGCCATAGCCTGCTGCCATGACATTCGTGTTTGCCAATAACCCGGTTATTGCAAGCATTGATTTGAGTAAACGCTTTTTCATAAAATTTATTTATAGAACTATTAAATTGATAATCACACAAATTAAAAACAGACTGCAAATTTAGTCATTATTCAAGCGTCATCTACCCCCCCCCGTTAAATTTTGTTAAATTTCTTTTAAGCAATATTGTGATTGTCATTTCCTAAAAAAGGTTGTCAGA
>JAZSDX010000072.1:0-12704 GCA_045531405.1 Muribaculaceae bacterium
ATTCCGGTGCGCTCTACTTCTTGTACTACTGCCAACTTAAAAGGCATTGAATAATCTCGTTGTGTTCGCTTAACATACTTGTGTTTAGTCTCTTCCATTTTTTGTTACTTTTTACTGTAACGCTATGTCAGGACTAGACAATTTCTTATATTTTAGTGACCGTTATCAATAGATAGCGGTCACTTTTTTGTATAATTAGAAGGATATTGAAAATGGTAAAAACACCGTTTCCCTTTATAATAATGTGTGTTTTGTCCTAAATTTTACTCCAATATGGGAAAACAATGTTAAAAAATGGTGTATAATTAGTTGATAATTGTGGCTATATGATTTCTTTTTCCTAATTTTGTCGGTCGAAAAAATAAAATAGTATTAAAATAGGAAAAATATATGCTGAAAAATCTCGTAATAGTCGAATCTCCGGCCAAAGCCAAGACGATAGAAAAATTTCTTGGCAAAGATTATAAAGTAATGTCAAGTTACGGACATATCCGTGATTTGCGCAAAAAGAATTTCAGCATTGATGTTGAGAAAGGATTTGCTCCGATATATGAAATACCGGCCGACAAGAAAGAGCTTGTAACAACATTGAAAAAAATGGCAAATGAGGCACAAATGGTGTGGCTCGCATCTGATGAGGACCGTGAAGGAGAAGCAATTTCTTGGCATCTTTATGAAGTGTTGGGGTTGAAGCCCGAGAAAACTCGTCGCATTGTATTTCATGAGATAACAAAAACGGCGATATTAAATGCTATTGAGAATCCTCGTTCAATAGATATGAATCTTGTTGATGCACAGCAGGCGCGTCGAGTACTTGACCGCATTGTAGGATTTGAACTATCTCCCGTGTTGTGGAAAAAAATCAAACCTGCTCTCTCTGCCGGACGTGTGCAATCGGTGGCTGTGCGCCTTATCGTAGAACGAGAAGAGGAGATAAAGGCTTTTAATCCCGAACCATATTTCAGAGTAACTGCAGCGTTTGTTACTGACGATGGCGCAGAGGTTAAAGCTGAGTTGTCAAAACGTCTTTCAAGCGAGGAAGAAGCTCAAAAATTTCTCACCGATTGTATTAATGCAACATACAAGGTGGGCGATGTTACAGTGAAGCCAATGAAAAAATCACCTGCGCCCCCATTTACAACATCTACTTTGCAACAAGAGGCATCGCGTAAACTTGGCTTTACGGTGTCGCAAACAATGATGGTTGCTCAGCGCCTATATGAAGCAGGACACATTACTTATATGCGTACCGACTCTGTTAATCTTTCATCTCTTGCAATTAATACAATCTCAGCCGAAATAAAAGATAAGCTTGGAGAACAATATCTAAAGGTGCGTCGCTATCATACCAATTCTAAAGGCGTACAAGAGGCTCACGAAGCAATTAGACCGACTTATATAGATAAGCACTCAATCGATGGCACCGCGCAAGAAAAGAAGCTCTATGCGCTTATTTGGAAGCGCACAATAGCTTCGCAAATGGCCGATGCCGAATTGGAAAAAACTACCATAGATATACTCCCGTCAACTCGCAGTGAACACTTTTTGGCAACTGGCGAAGTAATAAAATTTGACGGGTTCTTGAATGTTTACATAGAAGGTCATGATGATGATAATGTTGAGGCTGAGTCTGATGGATTATTGCCAATCATGAAAGAAGGTGATAATCTCGATAATAAGTCAATTGTAGTGACACAACGATTTACACAACAGCCCATTCGTTACACCGAAGCATCGCTTGTGAAGAAGATGGAAGAGTTGGGTATTGGTCGTCCGTCAACCTATGCTCCTACAATATCTACCATTCAACAGCGCGAATATGTTGAGAAAGGCGATAAACAGGGTGAAAAACGTGAATTTGTGACCCTCACACTCAAGTCGGGAAAAATAACATCTCGCACAAAGACCGAAATGGTTGGTGCCGACAAGGGTAAACTGATCCCTACTGATATCGGTGTGGTGGTAAATGAGTTTCTTACCAAATATTTTCCTAATATTCTTGATTATAACTTTACAGCCAAGGTTGAAGAGATTTTTGACGATGTGGCTGAAGGTAAAATGCAATGGAACAAAGAAATCGAAGTATTTTATAAAGATTTCCACCCGGGCATTGAAGATGCTATGAATATGCGTCTTGAACGTAAAGTAGGGGAGCGCCAATTGGGTGTTGACCCTAAAACCGGCAAGCCTGTATCGGTGAAAATTGGTCGCTTTGGACCTCTTGTGCAATTGGGCGAAGGAGATACAGAGGAAAAACCTCAATTTGCATCATTGCTTAAAGGACAATCGGTTTCAACAATTACACTTGAAGATGCATTGAAATTGTTTGAATTCCCACGCATAATTGGCGATTTTGAAGATAAAGACGTGTCGGTGGCAATTGGTCGATTTGGTCCTTATATTAAGCACGACAATAAATTTGTGTCTATCCCAAAAGAATATGCACCTGCAGCAATCTCGCTTGAGGAAGCCATACAGCTTATTGTCGCAAAACGTGATGCCGAGACAAAGAAAGTTGTAAAAACATTTGAAGAAGATGCCGATTTGCAAATTCTCAATGGTCGTTATGGAATCTATATTGCATATAAGAAATCTAATTATAAGATTCCTAAAACAATAAAGAATCCTGCCGAGTTGACATATGACCAATGTAAAGAGATTATAGAGTCGCAAGATTCTGCGCCCAAGAAAACTACTCGCCGTCGTGTGGTAACTCGTAAAAAAGCATAATAATCATGGCAAAGAAACTTACACATAAGCCAGGGGCTGAACGACAACGCTTTCGTCCCGATGTGATTGAATCTTATCAAGTAGTGACCGAAACTACATTGTTGCCATTCCTTATTGAGTCTATGCCTCAACGCAAGCGCGTCACAATAAAAGACTATTTGAAGCACAATCAGGTTGCTGTAAACAATGTGCCATTGACACAGTTTAATACCGAACTTCATCCGGGCGATGTGGTGAAAGTGAATCTGTCGCGTGAGTTTCAGGTTTTTTATCATCGTCGCATGCAATTGGTTTATGAGGACGACGATATTATTGTGGTAAATAAGGGATATGGTTTGTTGTCGATGGGTACCGATAAGGTAAAAGAAGGCACTGCCTACTCAATAGTGCGCGACTATGTCAAGTGGCAAGATCCTCGCAATAAGGTTTTTATTGTGCATCGTCTTGACCGCGACACTTCGGGGTTGATGATGTTTGCAAAAAGTGTTGAAGCAAAAGAAGCTATGCAACACAATTGGAATAATATGGTGCTTAATCGCAAATATCTTGCTGTGGTAGAGGGTAAAGTAGAGGAACCCGAAGGCACAATCAAAAGCTATCTTGCCGAAAATTCTCAATTTGAGGTGTATTCAACCGAAAACCCCGACGAAGGTCAACTTGCTGTTACTCGTTATACTTCATTAAAATGTAAAAATGGATATACGTTACTTGAAGTAGAACTCGACACCGGTCGAAAGAATCAGATTCGTGTGCATATGAAAGACCTTGGGCATCCTATAGTAGGTGACCGTAAGTATGGTGCAAAAACAAGTCCTATACATCGTCTTGCTCTTCACGCTCAAACACTTCGATTCATTCATCCCATCACTCGCAAGGAGATGAACTTCACAACGCCCATCCCATCATCATTCAATTCAATGGTGAAATAAAAATGATTTATTTAAAATTTAGACAGAATGACAGAAAGAACAAAAGGCTGACGCAGTAATATTGCATCGAAGATAAAGAATATAAAAATATTAATAAAATTTGTCATTCTGTTCTTAAATTTGCAAATGAGAGATTTACTTAACAAATGGTTGGTATGGAAATATCGATAATTGTAGCTGTAGCAAATAATAATGCAATAGGTCGCCAAGGGGACTTGTTGTTTCATATCAGTGCCGACTTACGCCGTTTTAAGGAAATAACAATGGGTCATCCCATCATTATGGGGCGCAAAACCTTTGAATCATTTCCTAAAGGGCCACTTCCCGGACGACAAAATATCGTCATCACTCGCCAAAGTGATTATAGCCACGAAGGCATTACCATCGTAGGCTCGTTTCCCGACGCTCTCACGGCAGCAGGCGATGTTGATGAAGTGTTTGTTATTGGCGGAGGGGAAATCTATCGAGAAGCGATAAAATATGCATCTAAGATATATCTCACCGAGATTGATGCCGATGTGATAGATGCCGACACATTTTTTCCGGCGATTGACACCGATGAATGGCAAATAGATGAAGAAAGCGGGTGGATAGCCGACGAACGCAGTGGGGTTCACTATTGCTTCGTTTGCTTATCTCGCGTTTAACTATTATCTTTGCCCTTGCAAAATAGGCTCCGGTAGTTCAACGGATAGAATAGAAGTTTCCTAAACTTTTGATAGCAGTTCGATTCTGCTCCGGAGTACGATGATAATTCACAAAGAGTGGTGCCGATGGCACTGCTCTTTTGTGCTTATTTGAAAATATGGTCTCTAACTTTAACGACCTTAAGACCCCTAAAGGCTATGATTCAGAGAAAGAGAAAAAATAAAGCGAGCAACCCGTGTGGATTGCTCGCTCGTATTGATTTATAGTAACTATATTTCCTATAGTTTTCTAATTATCTGCTATTTACTTAACAAGAACTTTAGATGCTTTGTTGCCTTGAACTTTGATGAATACACCATTTTCAGGGTTAACAACTTTCACACCTTGGAGGTTGTAGTAAACTGCAGGAGTGTTGTTTTCGTCGATTTCAACACCATCAACACCGGCATCGCTTGCTTTTACAAGGTTGAATTTAGCCCATTTAGTATTAGCTTTGAATGAATCAAATGCTGCATCGGGAACGATGATTGTGATATCGCCAAAATTCACATCAAATTCATCAAAAATTGATACATAAGCAGGTGCTTCTTCTCCATAGTAAGAAGACCAGTCAACAGTTTGTATTGAAGTACAATCGTCAAACATATTTTTGCTCAACTTCATTGCAGAAGCGAAAGTAACTTTTGTGAGTGAAGAACAGCCTGAGAATGCATATTCGGTGTCACTAAGGCTTATACAACCAGTCAAGTCAATTTCTTTCAATGCAGAACAACCAATAAATGCCGAATTGAAATCTCCAAATTTAGCAGCTTCAGCAACGCCAGGGAAGATTACTGTGTGAAGTGCACGACAACCATAGAATGCACCAGTATTAGAAAGACCTGCAGGAACATAAAGGTCGGTCATTGCCACAAGTGTAGCTTGGCTCATGTCAACAACTTCAAGCACATCGTTACCGGCTTTAGGAAGACCCATGTTGTTGCCGATAGCATTAGTCAATGCAGTGAATGCTTCTGTATTCCATTCGCCTGTGAGGATGATTTTCTTAGCATCTGCAAGAGAAGATGGAATGTTGTTTGCTCCAAATTTGAATACACCTTCTTCAGGTTTAGCGATAGTGAGTTTATTCCAATTAGCATCAGCAATAAAAGCGTTGTACGCAGCAACAGGAACTGTTACAGTGATAGCTTTCAAGTCATTGATGTATTGGAAAGCATCGCCACCCATGACAGGCGCTGTAGTGCCTTCATATGAAGTCCAGTCGATTGATTTAAGTGATTGACAATCGCCAAACATATATTTGCCAATTGAAATGTATGCAGGAAGAACAATGCTTTCAAGGTTCATACATTTGTCAAACGCACTTTCAGTTCCTGTTGTGATAGATTCACAATCAGAAAGGTCAATTGATGTGATTGCACATTCATAGAATGCATCAACGATAGATGTTACGTTGTTACAACCATTCAAGCTGATGTTAGCCAATGATGAGCAGTTTTGGAATGCAGAACGAAGGCTTGAGAAGTTTGATGCTTGATCTTCTGATGGCATTACAACTGTGTGAAGTGCTTTCAAACCACGGAATGCTCCATAAGAACTTGCACCGATTGTTACATATAAAGAAGAACCTGCTTCGATTTCAGCTTGGCTCATATCGATTACTTCAATAGAGTTGTTCCCTGCAGGGGGGAACCCTGTGTTGTTACCAATAGAAGCAGAAAGGTTAGTGAAGTCATTAGTACCCCACACACCTGTAAGGACAAGTTTCTTAGCTGCAGCAAGACCTGAAGGAATATTTTGAGCATCAAAAGTGTAAATGCCATCACCTGTTTCTTGACGTTTTTCACCAAGCGTAATAGGTGTAGTAGAGAATGTCATTTGATCGTCAGAAGAGTGGTCGCCAAGTTGACCTGCGCGGTTGTTACCCCAACCAAGGAGCTGCCCCGATTCGGTTAAGATTGTAGTATATTTTTGACCCGATGCAATTATCTTCACAACTACACCACCAAGATCAACCTCTACCGGAGTAGCTTCAAAAGGAATGTTGCTCAAATCGGCAGAAACGCCTTCGCCATTACCAAGAGCACCATCTGCGTTAGAACCCCATGCATATACTTTAGAGATAACACCGTTTTCACCAACACCTATTACGCGAACATTTTCGCAACCCGACATTGTGATAACTTTACCGGGAATATTGATTTTAACAGGAGTTTGAACATAATGAATAGAAGTATCAGCAACACCGAGCATATTATTGTCGTTTGCGCCCCAAGCCCAAAGAGAGCCGTCGGCTTTTATGCCATAAGAGCTACGGTCAACAGCAAATACTTCAACCCAATCAGTTTCTGTGCCAATTTGAGTAGGAACTTTTACGTTTTGAGGAAGTGATGTTAATTGATCGCAGTCATTGAACCCCCATCCCCAGAGAGAACCATCTTTTTTCAATGCGATAGTGTGAGAAGCACCTACGCTTGCTTGTTTCCAATCTGTATCAGTACCGATTTGTTTTGGAGTTGACTGGTTGGCATAACCACCAAGGCCAAGAGCGCCCATTTCGCCTTCACCCCATGCCCAAAGAGTTCCATCTGATTTCAAACCGATAGCACTGCGTCCAAAGAAACGTGTTACAGCAACAGAAACCCAATTATTATCAGTGCCTATTTGTGTAGGAACTTTGTGACCAATACCATCTCCTACACCTTGAATCCCTTTAGAGTTATCTCCGACAGCCCAAAGAGTTCCATCTTCTTTAATGAAAAATGCATAAGCTTGTCCCGACACAACACTTTTCCAGTTTGTATCAGTTCCCACTTGTTGGGGCACTGCTGTTTTTTCAGGACCGTCGGCACCTATACCAAGTTGTCCGCTTTCATTCCAACCCCAAGCCCAAAGAGAGCCATCTTCTTTAATAGCGTAAGTGCTACCATCTCCTGCTGTAACAAACTTCCAAGTTTGTGTTTGAGCCGATGCACTTACTGTCATAGCAACTCCACAAAGAGCTAATGCTAATTTCTTTAACAGTTTCATTTCTTAAGTGTTTTATTTAGTTATTAAAATTTATTTCACTAATACTTTTTGTGCTTTGCCTTGTGGATCTTTCACAACATAAATCCCATCAACAATATTGTTAAGATCGATTGATGTTTCGCCTTCAACAACTGATTTCGATGCTACTACTTTGCCGGTCAAGTCATATACATAGATATCGCCAGCAATAGAGGTATTTACGTTGATGGTTTTGCCCACAACAGAAACTATAAATTCATCGGCTTTATTGATTGTTACATTTTCAACACCCGAATCAGAGATAGCTGAACGGATAACAGGACAAATGGCAAATGTAGAGTTTCCGCCTCCATAGCTTGCAACCGGACGCATATAGTCACTTTCACCATCTTGACGTGCAAATGAGTTGTGTGAAAGTAGATTGCTTTGCTCTACTTCATCCATTGTTTTACCTTTAAGGTCGGTCAATAGGCAAAGGTCATCACTTGCCGGATCATTAGAGAACCCTTCGATTGAAATAAAGAAATAAGGTTTTCCGTATAGGTCGATTGGTTCATCAAGAGTGATATTTGCAACAGCACCATCATAAGTCATTGCCCACGCTCCATCTTCACCATCAGCTTTAATGTCGGTATAATTTATATAAGCACCATTGAGTGGCATCGCTGTCAAAATCATATAGCTTTCGTTGATGGTTGGCAACCACACTTGAGCAGTAAGTTTTGCACCTTCGTTATATTTTGTAGGTTTTTTATAAAAATATACATTGAATCCATCTAAATAAGTATCATCTTGACCTACCATAAACAAATTACCCCAACCTTTAATGTTTTTAGTGTTTGCTCCACCAAGGAATCCTTCGCCCTCACCATAGACCATTGCTCCTAATGAGTAAGTCGCATTTTCGGGATAATATGTTGAGCCAAGAGCAGTGCCGTGAACACGCATATCAATAGTTGTGATTTCGGCAGTACCACCTGTTTTTACTTTTTCATTACCACCTGCCGAAGTCATTGACATCGCAGGAGTAAACGAACTTGAACCATTGGCAGTTGTAACTGTAAGAGTTGGCATATCATAAAGACCTGCTTTGTGATATTTTACCGACGCATTTTGAGTTGTTAAAGTCGCATTATCGCCACCGGGTACGCTCCAGTTCCAAGCAGTAGGGTTGCCGGTAGATTGGTCGTGATACACTACTTCTGTGCCAAGAGGAGCCCACAAAAATGCTCCATCATTGATAGCTTTGTGGCGAGCAAGCATGTTACACACCGGTTTATTTTCCATAGAGTGAGTTCCAAGATTAGCCAATACAGCAGGCATAGCATAGTTAGCATCACTTGTTGCATAAGTTGCCATCGGAACTTTTGCATTTTCTTCTTTAGGTTGGCTTTGTAACTTTGTTACTGAATAATCTTGAGCCGAAATTGTTGACATTGACACGACAGTCGCTGTCAATAATGATACGAGTAGTTTTTTATTCATATATATGTATATTTATTTATATTTGTAAATATTTATTCAGTTATGCCGTCTTGAGATTTTTCAGCGACAAAGTTAGTGTTTTTTATTTGATTCAGACTGCAAAATGACAAATTATTTTGATGAATATGTGAAGATATATTCGAGATGTTAAATATTGCTATCAAAATGCTATTATTGGCGTTTTTGTCGAAAAGTCATATTTCCCTCAAAGATTGTTAGAGTTCTTAACGACCTTATGACCCCTAAAGACTATGATTCAGACAATGTGAAAAAATAAAGCGAGCAACCCGTGTGGATTGCTCGCTCTTTATTGATTTATAGTAATTATATTTACTATAGTTTTCTAATTATCTGCTAATTATTTAACAAGAACTTTAGATGCTTTGTTGCCTTGAACTTTGATAAATACACCATTTTCAGGGTTAACAACTTTTACACCTTGGAGGTTGTAGTAAACTGCAGGAGCGTTTTCAGCACCTTCGATACCTTCAACACCTGAACCCTTAGAAACGGTAACAGTCATAGCTGTGAGGTCAACAGTGATGTTATAAGTACCGGCTGCAATCATCCAAGCGTTCCAGTTTTCGCTCATAGCAGTAGCCACGTCGGTAGCGATAGCTTCGTCAGAAGTTTGCGCACCATAGCGAACACTTGCATTAACTGTACCCCAATCATCACCTTGAGCGGTTACGAATGAGAAGTAGCCATAACCAGCGTTAGCGTCATTCACTTCAACGTTTTCAATAGTGTAAACTCCATCAGCGTATGTCATAGGAAGTGAAGCAGAAGTACTCCAAGAAGTTCCGTTAACATCACCAATGAGGTAAAGAGGAGCAGCTTCTTTTTCAAGACCGAATGTGTATTTAGCAGCGATAACGCCAGGGATGAAGCGATAGATTTCAACAGCTTCTTCGTTGATAGGAGCAACGATGATTGAACCCATTTGACCCATACCTGTTGCTACACCTTCAGGAGTGTAAGTAGCGTGGAGTTTACCTGTTTCGTCGTAAACACCGATAGCAGCACTACGAGCAGAGCCATCGAGTGACATAGGAACTACGAAGTAAGTTACACCTTTAAGGTTGAATGTAGCGAAACCTTCAGCACCGGCACCCTTAGTAGTTTCACCATTAGCACCTGTTTCAGTCAATGAAAGAACAACTTGTTCAGTACCATCTTCGTTCCAACCATAGATTGATTGAGCAGAACCACGGTTACGTGACCAGAATGATTTAGAAGGATTAGCTTCTTCGTCGATAAGAGCATCGATGTCAGCAACACTCCACATAGCAGGTTGAGCAAGAACAGAAGTGTTCATAGAAACTGATACGTTTTCAGAAGCTACAGTATAGTCATCAACTACTTGTTCGCCGTTAGCGATTTTCACAACAGCAACTTTAGTTTGACCATTGATAGCCAACCAGAGGTAAGCACCTTCTTCAGAAAGCATATCACCTACAACATGACCATATTGGTCGATACGACCTGCAGCTACACCTTCAGGAAGAGTGAGTTGAAGTTTGTAAGAGTTTTTGAGGTCAGAAGAGATAATGATGAGGTCAGTTGAAGAACCTGCGTTAGGGAAGTCAGTACCAACGAGGATGTTACCTGCGTCGTCAACAGTGATACCAGTAGCAGCACCGGGAACTTGGTGAACAATTTCTTTTACTGTTTCTTTTACATAAGTAGTATCGAAAGTAGAGTCATTGGTTTCGCTTACGATAGTGTCGATTTTTTCGATAACGTCAGTGTCAACTTCTTTTTCTACTTCTACATCAGCACCATAGTGAGTGTCGATAGCAGCAGCAAGGTCGAAGATAGCTTCTGCAGCCATACCGTTTTCGTCGATAGCCATGATTTTCTTGTTAGCTTTGTCAGTAACAAGGATTTTGCCATCGCGAGCAGTAGCGAAACGGAATTCACCACCTGAAGCAGATCCTGGAACGCCAGTAGTTACTTCCCAAACTTTGTTAAGACCTTCAGGAATTACAACTGGTTCTGGTCCTGGAGTAGGTTCTGGAGTTTCAGTAGCGAGAGTTAATTTGAGGTTAGCGATGTCAACAGTGATATCCCAAACGCCAGCATAAGGAACTTGGATAGCGCCAGCGCCTTTCACGATTTCGTTTTCACCTACAACAGCTTTAGCATTGTCAGTAGCGAAACCATAACGGTTAGCATTTACTTCGTCCCAATTGTCAGATTTTACAGTAGAAAGACCGAAGTTACCACCTTCGCCAAATTCAACGTCTTCGATAGTGTAAACACCGTCAGCATAAGTCAATTCAAGACCTTCAGCAGGAGTCCAGCTATTGAATGAACCGAAGATATAAAGAGCAGGAGCTGGTTCTTCAGCTTTAGGAGCAGTGAAGAGGTAGTTACCTACAACTGTACCGGCAATGAAGTGAGCGATGTAAACAGAAGTTTCGTCGTTAGGTGTAACATAGAAACCACCCATACCTTGACCTTTGCCGGCTTGAGGATTTTCTTCCCAAGTAGCAACGAGTTTTTGGTCAGAAGCACGATAGATACCCCAGTTAGAACCACGACCATTAGTAGTTCCGTCAGTAGTCATAGGAATAACGAAGTATGTTTCACCTTGGAGAGTGAATACTTCGAAACCTTCTTGAGAAGCGTTTTTAGATTGAGCACTTTCAGTAGCTTCTGTCAAAGTGATAGCTGTTTGTTCTGTGCCATCTTCATTCCATTGATATACATTTTGTGGATATGAACGGTTGCGGAACCAGAAAGAAGGAGTCAAGTCGGCCAATTCGTCCATAAGAGCATCGATTTCTGCAACTGTAGTATAAACTGGTTGAGCAACACAAGAAGTGTTAATTGCGACAGCACATTTAGTAGATGCTTGAGAGTAGTCCATATCTTGCACACCGTTTACAACTTTCACGATAGCAACATTAGTAGCGCCATTGCAGCAAATCCACATGTAAGCACCTTCGTCAGAAAGCATGTTACCTACGATACGGCCCATTTGGTCGCAGCGAGCAGCAGTAACACCTTCCGGCATAGTGAGTTGAAGTTTGTAAGAGTTTTTAAGGTCGGCAGAGATGATGATGAAATCAGTACCTGAACTAGCGTTGGGGAAACCAGTGTTGATAAGGATGTTACCAGCATCGTCAGATGCAATAAGAGTGCCAGCAGCAGGAGCTACACGATTAGTAACGTCAACCCAAGTAGTATCAAAGATAGAGTCACCTTCAGCAACTACAGTAGTGTCGATTTTAGAAATTTCTTTTGTTGTAACATCTTCACCATAGTGTTCGTCGATGATAGGAGCGATGTCAAGGTAATCTTGAGCACCCCAAAGAGCGTTGAATGTCATGATTTTCTTTGCGCCTTTGTCGGTAACAAGGATTTTACCGTCTTTGTCGCAAGTCATAAAGCGGAGGTCACCACCACCAGCAGATCCGGGAACGCCAGAATTTTTTTCCCAAATTTTTTCAAGAGTTTGGGCTGACGCACCTGTTGCAAGGAGTGCAGCAGCACACGCAAGCATCAAATTACGTAAAGTTTTTTTCATTTTGATATTAATTTAGTTAAACAAAAAAGTAATTTTTCTTTTTATATAAATGTGTTATGGTTAGTTTTTTGCATTCAAAGATGCAATTAGCCAATAAAACAGGGTAAAGGTAAGGCTTTTTTTATTGTCAACCAAATTTTTAACCAAAAAAATCAAAATCCACACACGAAGCACGCCGTTTTTTTAGGCAGAATGAGCCAAAAGGGCTGACGCAAAGAGATTTTTTAGACAGAATGAACTGTGTTCAAAAACAAATATTTTTAGAAAAATTTTCATCATAAAAGCAATTATTTTTCACAATCGCGAAAATTTGTTTTAAAAGTTTATTTACAACAGCGATCATCGCAACTTTAGCAGGCTTTCCCTTT
>JAZSDX010000060.1:0-53772 GCA_045531405.1 Muribaculaceae bacterium
AGACTAATTGAGCAGAGTCAGTTTGATGCTGTTCAAGCTAAAATCAATCGAAGACCTCGAGAAAAACTAAATTTTTCTTCTCCAAAAATTGAATTCTTCAAATTATTAAAATAATTTTGCACTTGCTTGTTGACTCTACACGTCTGAATTAAATAATAGCACTCTTGCACAAGTGGAAAATAATCACTATCTTTGCACCCGTTTTAACAACCAAATTTAATAATTAATTTTATGAATCATTACGAAACCGTTTTCATTTTGACTCCCGTTTTGTCTGATGCACAGATGAAGGAAGCGGTAGAAAAATTCACTAAAGTATTGGCCGACAACGGTGCAACTATCGTGAATGAAGAAAATTGGGGCTTGCGCAAGCTTGCTTATCCAATTCAAAAGAAATCTACCGGATTTTACACATTAGTTGAATTTGATGCTGAGCCTAAAGCCATCAAAAAACTTGAAACTGCATATCGTCGCGATGAGCGCGTGCTTCGTTTCTTGACATTCCGTCTTGACAAGTACGCTGCTGAATACGCTGCTAAACGTCGCAGCTTAAAAGCATCTAAAGCTAACGCACCTAAAGAAGTAAAGGAGGACTAAATTATGGCACAACAATCAGAAATTCGCTATCTCACTCCACTATCAGTGGACGTTAAGAAGAAAAAATATTGCCGTTTCAAAAGAAGCGGAATCAAGTATGTAGATTACAAAGATCCCGAATTCCTCAAGAAGTTCCTCAACGAGCAAGGCAAAATCCTTCCTCGTCGCATTACCGGTACTTCTCTCAAGTTCCAACGTCGCGTAGCACAAGCCGTTAAACGTGCTCGCCACTTGGCTCTTCTCCCATATGTAACTGACTTGATGAAATAACTTTAAAAGCTAAGGAATTATGAAGATCATTCTCAAAGAAGACATTACCAATCTTGGTTATAAAGATGATGTTGTAGAAGTAAAAAACGGCTATGGTCGCAACTACCTCATCCCCCAAGGCAAAGCTGTAATCGCTACTCCTTCGGCTCTTAAAGTACTTGCCGAAAACCAACGTCAACGCGCACACAAACTTGCTAAAATCAAAGCAGACGCTGAAGCTCTTGCTGCTTCATTGGAAGGTGTAGCATTAACTATCGCAACTAAAGTTAGCGCTACCGGCACTATTTTTGGTTCGGTTAACACTATTCAAATTGCTGAAGCTCTTGAAAAACTCGGTCACAACATTGATCGCAAAGTTATCGTGCTCAAAGACTCAATCAAAGAAGTGGGCAACTATACAGCAATCTTGAAACTCCACAAAGAAGTTTCTGTTGAAATCCCATTCGAAGTGGTAGCTGAATAATAAAACATTCACAATACACACTCTAAGCACCCCAATTTTGGGGTGCTTTCTTTTTATTCCAACCTCTAATCCCAACCAAACACGGCTCTCACTTCTCTTATTTTAACAAAACACAACCCTTTATATTAAAAATAAATTCGTAACTTAGCACCAAATTAACCTACTCATATCCAATTTAAATTAAAAAAAATGCCATGATAGAATATACATTTTCCAACTACATAAACCTTTCCTGGCTATATTGGATACTTGTAACAATATACTCTCTGACAATATTCGGAATCATTGCCGTAATATTATCAGAAAACCGAAATCCGGTTAAATCTCTCGCTTGGGTTACAATTCTACTCCTACTACCTGCAGCAGGATTAGTTTTATATGTTTTCTTTGGTCGTAGCATAAAAAATACCCACATGATTTCTCGCAGAAATCGTCGTCGATTAAGGAAAAACATACCCACCATTATCACTAAAGATTTTAATAGCGAATCATTAACCATTGAGAGCGTACAACAAATCAACCTCACAAAAAGCCTGAACGGCTCAAATTATTCATCAAACAATGACATTAAGATATACACCGATGGAAAATCTAAATTCAACGATCTCAAACAAGATATAATAAACGCGTCAAAGTATATATACCTACAATATTATATCTTTGAAGATGACACCATTGGGACAGAAATAAAAGACCTCCTCATTTCTAAAGCAAAAAATGGCATAAAAGTACGAGTAATGTATGATCACGTCGGTTCATTCCAAGTAAAAAATAAGTTTTTCAAGGAAATGACAAATGCCGGCATAATGGTCCACCCATTTTTCAGAGTTTCCGTACCGGTATTTGCCACACGCATCAATTGGCGCAATCACCGAAAAATATGCATCATTGATGGCAAAATCGGATATATCGGAGGCATGAATATCGCCGATAGATATATCAATGGGGGCGATTTCAATATATGGAGAGACACCCATCTAAGAGTTACAGGCTCAATTATATCGGCGCTCCAATACTCCTACACCGTAGATTGGAACTTCTTAAAGCCCACATTCGACAATGACAATCTCAATACCAACATTCCATCTAATGAATATATCGGAAATATAGGCATGCAACTACTCACAAGTGGACCAACAAGTCAATGGAACAATATTGCCTTAGTTTTCCTCAAAGCCATATCCAATGCAAAACATAGCATCCTAATACAAACCCCATACTTTCTCCCAACAGAAAGCCTCCTAAAAGCACTACAAAGCGCAGCATTATCAAACGTCAAAGTTTGCATAATGATACCTCGTCGTAGTGATTCAAGCACGTTGCGCTATGCTTCTTATTCCTACATCTCTGAATGCATAAAATCAGGTATCAAATTTTACCTATACGATGCCGGGATGCTTCACAGTAAAACTATAATCATTGATGAGGAATTTTCATCTGTAGGGTCAACTAATTTTGATTTCAGAAGCTTTGAGCACAATTTTGAATGCAATCTTTTTATATATTCGCAAAATATCAACACCAAAATGCGTGAAATTTTTGCCGAAGATCTCAAACATTGCACAAGCATAAACAAAAATACATGGGCACAAAGACCTATATTCCAAAAAGTTCTCGAATCCATCACTCGATTACTGAGCCCAATCTTATAACCAAGCCTTAATCACACTTCTAATACAATCCAAAAAATTACAAAATTTACATCAAAAAAGATGGCTGATTCAAAAAAAAACACTACATTTGTAGAAATTTGGATTTGAATGGCCAACAATCTTAAGCATACACTTGAACGACTACGAGGGAAAACTGATTTATTCACTCAGCGTTACCAAGCATTACTTCAAGAAAAGTTAGTTGCCGACAAACAAAATGAAGAATTGACTTTATTAACTCAACGGCAACAAAAAGAGATTGAAAGGCTTCAACAAGAGGTTGAACACCTCAAGGTTGTAACTACGCTAAATCCCGATCGACAAGATGTGGAAAAGAGCAGAGCATTCCTTTCTAAATTAGTGCGGGAAATTGACAAATGCATCGCAGACTTAAAAGATTGATGCAACAATGGATGATAAAAAACAAATAGACGTTTGCATAGCCGATTGTGCTCCTATTCCGATTATAATAGATAAAGACGAAGAGGAAATTGCAGAAATCGCACAAGAGAATGTTACTCATCTCTGGAAAGTGTGGAAAAATCGCTATCGCAAAGAGAAATCGCCATTTGAAGCCATGGCCATGGTAGCGTTTCAGTTTGCCAGGTTATATTATTCAAAGAAGGCACAAGAATCAGATTTAATCAATCTTCTTGAAAGTTTTGAAAAAGATCTTGATTCTCAACTACTCAAGACTGAATAATCTAAAGTTTTGCTTTAATTATTTGTCTTTATCATTTTTGTTTACAAATATGAAATTACCTGCACTCTTAATTGCGCAAACGCAATTAATGAGTGTTTTTTATATTAACTAATTTAAAACAACAAACAACATGGATAATATTATAATTTATCTAATTATCGGCATTGCAGCACTATTGATAGGTGTAATATGCACCATCATTGTGCAAAAATCACTTGCAAAAAGCCGTGCAAAATCAATAATTGACGAGGCTACAACCGAAGCTGAAAACCTCAAAAAAACAAAAATTCTTGAAGCTCGCGAAGAAGAACTAAAAATTAAGGCAGAGGCTGAAAAACAAGCTAACGCACGTATGGCGAAGATTCAACAAACCGAAGCCAAGATGAAACAACGCGAACTTCAATTAAACCAACAACAAAGCGAGAACCAACGTCAACGCAATGACATTGAAGCAACAAAAGCAAATCTTGAAGCACAATTCAGCATTGTTGAGAACAAGAAAGAAGAACTCGACAAGCTAAAACGCACTGCACAAGAAGAGCTTGAACACATTTCGGGACTTTCTTCTGAAGAGGCAAAAGAAAAGCTCATTGAATCATTAAAAGATGAAGCTAAAACCGCTGCAGCTTCTTACATAAACGATATTATGGACGAAGCCAAGATGACTGCCAATAAAGAAGCTAAACGCATTGTTGTGCAATCTATCCAACGCGTTGCTACAGAAACAGCAATCGAAAATTCAGTTACTGTATTCCATATTGATTCAGATGAAATCAAAGGGCGCATCATTGGACGAGAAGGACGAAATATTCGCGCGCTTGAAGCCGCTACCGGAATTGAGATTATCGTTGATGACACCCCCGAAGCAATCGTACTTTCGGGTTTTGACCCTGTTCGTCGCGAGACTGCACGTTTGGCCTTACACCAACTTGTTGCCGATGGTCGCATTCACCCTGCACGCATCGAGGAAGTTGTTGCCAAAGTACGCAAACAACTCGAAGAAGAAATCATTGAAACAGGTAAACGCACTGCTATCGATCTCGGGATACATGGATTACACCCCGATTTGATTCGTCTCGTTGGTAAAATGAAATATCGTTCAAGTTATGGACAAAACCTCTTGCAACATGCCCGCGAAACAGCCAATCTATGTGCAATCATGGCATCAGAATTAGGTCTCAATCCGAAGAAAGCGCGCCGAGCAGGATTGCTTCATGATATAGGCAAAGTGCCCGATGAAGATCCAGAATTACCACACGCAATATTGGGTATGAAACTTGCAGAAAAGTATAAAGAAAAACCCGAAATTTGCAATGCAATCGGTGCTCACCACGATGAAATTGAGCAAACTACCCTATTAGCTCCAATCGTACAAGTGTGTGATGCCATTTCAGGAGCTCGTCCTGGAGCACGCCGTGAAATCGTTGAAGCATATATCAAACGTCTTAATGATCTTGAACAACTTGCATTATCTTATCCTGGGGTTATCAAAACCTATGCTATTCAAGCAGGTCGCGAATTGCGCGTAATCGTTGGTGCCGATAAAATTGATGATGTTGAAACCGAAAAACTTTCAGCCGAAATCGCAAAACGCATTCAAGACGAATTGGTTTATCCCGGACAAGTTAAAATTACCGTTATTCGTGAAACTCGTGCCGTAAGTTTTGCAAAATAAACATTCGTTAAACTATGGCAAACGACATCATTAACGATAATAATGCCACAACTACCCCAAACGAGGACAAAAACACCCATAAAGACAAATGTCCTCGAGGGAAACTTCATTGCTATAATTGGCTTAAAGATGTTCCCGGGGGATATGCCGATTTTGATATAGTAGAGGTGCAATTCAAAAACACTCGCAAGGGGTTTTACAAAAATAGCACCAATATCCCTCTCGAAATTGGCGACATGGTAGCTGTTGAGGCAAGTCCCGGACATGATATTGGACAAGTTTCTCT
Source organism: Muribaculaceae bacterium (assembly GCA_045531405.1). Lineage (GTDB taxonomy): Bacteria > Bacteroidota > Bacteroidia > Bacteroidales > Muribaculaceae > RGIG4079. Next base: position 5,647 of record JAZSDX010000060.1, read on the forward strand.
TACAGGAGCATTAGTAAAGCTCCAAATGAAAAAAGCCAATATCAAACCCGACGCAGAAATTAAACGCATTTTCAGAAAAGCTAAACAAAGTGACCTCGAAAAATATGAGGAAGCCAAGGCTAAAGAAAATGACACAATGATTCGCTCTCGTAAAATTGCCGAAGCCCTCAACCTCGACATGAAAATTGGAGATGTTGAATATCAAGGAGACGGCAATAAAGCAATATTCTATTATATCGCCGACGAACGTGTCGATTTCAGACAACTCATCAAAGATCTTGCCGAAGCATTTAGAGTGAGAATTGAGATGAAACAAATTGGTGCACGACAAGAAGCCGGTCGCATTGGAGGTATAGGACCATGCGGTCGTCCCCTATGTTGCTCAAGCTGGATGACCAATTTTGTTTCGGTAGCAACAAGTGCAGCTCGTCACCAAGACATCTCTATGAACCCTCAAAAACTTGCCGGACAATGTGCAAAACTAAAATGTTGCCTCAACTATGAGGTTGATGCATATGCCGAAGCAGTAAAAAGGCTTCCGGATAGGGATATTCGTCTTGAAACTGCTGATGCCACATACTTCCATTTCAAAACCGACATATTCAAACGTGCGATAACCTATTCGACCGATAAGTCAATTCCGGCCAACCTTGTTACAATTGATGCTCAACGTGCGTTTGAAGTCATCGCAATGAACAAAAATGGAGAAAAGCCGTTGAAACTACAACGTGAAGACGATGAATCGGCCAAACCTCAAGCAAAAGAATTTGGTGATATCGTCGGACAAGATAGTCTCACTCGTTTTGACAACAAGAAAAAGAAAAAACGCAAAGGTGGGGGGAACAGACCGGCAAATTCTAATGAGGATTTCCGTCACAGCAATGGCGAACAACGCAAAAAAGGCAATCGCAACAAAAATAGAGAACGTAAAGAAAACAACAATGAAGAAAAACCCAATAATTAGGTTTTGCTACATATCATTCATATTATTGTGCTTGGGAGCTTGTGGTCCCGGGCACAATGATTATAGTCACTTTTTCAATATAGATACCGATGGCTGGAAATATGGCGACACCCTAAAATTCACACCCGAGCCTCAAGACTCGATTGTTACAGGACGACTAAATTTAATATTACGTCACTCTAATGCCTATGCCTATAGCAACATTTGGCTTGAAATTAGGCATTTTAATGGTGATTCCACTCGCATCGACACTATAAATATCGAAATGGCAGACATATATGGTCAATGGCATGGCAATGGACTTGGCTCAAGTTTTCAATATGAGCTTCCATTATCTAATAACATCACCTTATATCGCAATAAGCCCATAACTATCAATCACATTATGCGCGTTGATAAACTTGAAGCAATAGAACAAGTTGGGCTTCTTTTTACCGAGAAAAAGAAATGACACATAGATTTGACAGCATCATATTTGACATGGATGGCACCCTTTGGGATGCCGTAGATTCATATTGCAAAATTTGGGATATCACATTCGAGCAAATGGGCAAACATCAAATCGTCAACAGAGACGAACTCTTAAAATGTATGGGGATGCCTATCAATGAGATTTTCCATAAAATTGTAAAAGTTGATGTAAATGAGGCCGAATACTTAAATTTACTTGACATTAATGAGCGTGATATGATGCCAATACTTGGAGGAAAGCTATATAATGGTGTATCTGAAGGCATTAAATTATTATCTACTCATTACAAGTTGTATATGGTGAGTAACTGTGGTGCCGATGGGCTTAAGAACTTCCTTGAATTTACCCATCTTAAATCGTTCTTCAATGGAACATTAACCTATGGAGAGACCCTTCTCTCTAAAGCCGACAATATTAAATTATTAATCGAGCAAAACAACCTTCAACAAGCCGTATATGTAGGAGACACTCAAGGAGATTGCAATGCCGCACATAAAGCCGGCATTCCTATGATTTTTGCTAAATATGGTTTTGGTGAATGTGACAATGCCGAATATTCAATCAACTCTTTTCCCGAGTTATTAGATTTATTAATTAAGAATATACACCAATAAACTCCAAATAATGGAATCTCTTCTACAAATACCTGCAATTGAGGCAAATCTAAGAATTAATAAGATTCAGTCTATGATGCGAGAGCAAAATATTGAAGTCTTGCTCGTTAGCGACAATGCCAATAAATTCTACACATCGGGACGTGTATATAACGGATATACATATATCCCATCATTAGGCAATGCCATTCATTTTGTGCGTCGTCCCGTAGATCTTTCAGGAGATAATGTTGTATATATTCACAAACCCGAGAATATCGCCGAATATATTCTTAATGAAGGGCTTCAAATGCCATCTTCAATAGGGTTGGAGCTTGATCTTATGCCCTATTCAATGGCTCAACGCATTTCTAAGATATTTCCATCTTCAAATATTTCTAATGCGTCATCAATCATGCGCCAAGTTCGCTCAATAAAAACCAATTATGAAATCAACCTACTAAAAACGTCTGGCACTAAACACACAGCAACATATAGCCAAATACCCTCTATTTATCGTGCCGGAATGTCTGACCTTGAATTTCAAGTAGAGATTGAACGCATTTCACGCCTTCAAGGTTGTTTAGGACAATTTCGCATAAGTGGCGACTCTATGGAGATATATATGGGCAATGTTATTTGCGGAGAAAATGCCGATGCCCCATCTCCCTACGATTTCGCAATGGGAGGAGCAGGTATGCACCCTTCATTACCCGTCGGATGCAACGGCACAACAATAAAACCACACATGGCAATTATGGTTGATGTGAATGGCAACTACACAGGCTACACAACCGACATGTCACGAGTATTTTCAGTTGGCAAACTTGATGCAATATCACAAAAAGCCCACGAATGTTCTCGTCTCATTTGTCAAGAACTTGCATCAATGGGAAAACCGGGCACCGAAGCGAAAGCCCTATATAATAGAGCAATCGAGATTGTTTCAAACGAAGGTCTTGAACACCTATTCATGGGACATCGTCAAAAGGCTGGATTCATCGGTCATGGTGTTGGAATTGAGATTAACGAATCTCCGGTCATTGCTCCACGTAGCCGAGACATTCTTTGCGTTGGCAATGTTATTGCCCTTGAACCTAAATTTGTCATTCCCGGCATAGGAGCAGTGGGTATTGAAAACACCTATGTTGTTACCCCTAATGGCATGGAATGTATTACACATGCTCCTGAAGAAATAATAAGCCTTGATTAATAACTCAATATATGCACCCTATCGCATCTAAAATAGACAAACCAATATTCCATCTCGTAGGAGAAGTTGCCGACAGTCTCAACCGCGAGTGTTATACCGTTGGAGGATATGTGCGCGATTTATTTCTAAACCGCACGTCAAAAGATATTGATTTTGTCACTGTGGGTAGTGGAATTGAGGTTGCTCAAGACACAGCAAAAGCCCTTGGGCGCAAAGCTCACCTCAATGTATTCCAAAATTTTGGAACGGCTCAAGTAAAATGCCGCGACATAGAATTGGAATTTGTAGGAGCTCGCCGTGAATCTTATCGTCGTGATTCTCGCAAACCGATTGTTGAAGATGGCACTTTAGAAGATGATATTTCTCGTCGAGATTTCACAATCAATGCCATGGCATTATGTGTTAATGCAAATCGTTTTGGAGAGTTAATTGATTTATATGATGGTGTTGGCGACCTTGAGCGCAAGCTTATTCGCACTCCTCTCGATCCCGACATCACGTTTAGCGACGACCCTTTGCGTATGATGCGCGCAATTCGATTTGCCACACAGCTCAATTTCACAATATATAGCGAAACGCTTGATGCTATAACTCGTAATGCGAGTCGCATATCAATAATCTCTAAAGAGCGAGTTGCCGATGAATTAATGAAAATCATGGCTTCTCCTCGTCCGTCTATAGGATGGTGCCTCCTCAGAAAAACGGGGCTTCTCAAACTTATATTTCCACAACTTGCAGCTATGGCAGGTGTAGAGGTTGTTAATGGTCGTGGGCATAAAGACAACTTTTATCACACAATGGAAGTCCTTGATAATGTTGCCACAAAAAGCGATAATGTGTGGTTGCGTTGGAGTGCTTTAATGCACGATATTGGCAAACCTCGCACCAAACAATGGGACGACAAAATAGGTTGGACGTTCCACAATCACAATTTTGTAGGAGCAAAAATGATTCCTCGAATATTCCGAGACATGAAACTTCCTCTCAACGAGAAAATGAAATATGTTCAAAAATTAGTTGAGTTGCACATGCGTCCCATCGCTCTTGTTGAAGATATTGTTACCGATTCAGCGGTGCGTCGATTAATCTTTGATGCCGGCGACGACATTGAAGATTTAATGACCCTTTGTGAAGCCGACATAACCTCAAAAAACGAAGAAAAAGTTAAGCGTTTTCTCGATAATTTCATTCTCGTTCGTCAAAAAATGAAAGAACTTGAAGAGCGAGATCGTATTCGCAACTTCCAACCACCTGTCGATGGAGATGAAATTATGAAACTATTTAACCTTCCACCCTGTCGAGAAGTTGGCGAACTAAAAACCAAAATCAAAGATGCAATCCTCGATGGAATAATCCCTAATGAACGCGAAGCTGCCTACAACTACATGCTCTCATGCGCCAAAGATATGGGATTAATGCCTATTTCATAACTTTTCACAATCTCAAATCTTTAATAGGTCCTATTTCCTATTTAATTATTTGGTAAAAAAACTAATTGTTAGTAATTTTGAGTGCATATATTTATTGACAAATAGTTCATGAAAAGGTTTTACACATATATAATAGCATTTTTATTTATATTTACAGCAAATGCTCTCTCTCTAAACGAGGCAAAAACTTTATATACCAATGGTGAATATGCCAAAGCATTACCCACATTCAAAGAACATTTAGCTAAACATCCTAAAGATGCGTCTCTCAATCAATGGACAGGAGTGTGCTTATATATGACAGGCAATACTTCTGAAGCTTTTCCTTTGCTAACATATGCACAATCAAAGTCTATTCCCGAAGCATCTCGATATTTAGCAATGATTGCATTTGATCAATATAAATTTGACGATGCGTTTTCTCACATTGAGACTTACAAATCTGCAATTGCAAAAATCAAATCAACTCCTCATATCGACTTTGAACGATTTCAAAACCGTGTTCTAAATGCAAGCAACATGCTTGAACGAGTTGAACAAATTCAAATTATTGATAGTATTAATGTTGACACCGAAAACTTCTTCAAATTTTACAAACTATCAAAAGAAAGTGGCACATTAAACACTTCTTCAATTCTTCCTGCTAAATTTTCCACATCAAACAACACCATAGTTTATCTTCCCGAAAGCAAATCTCAGATGGTGTGGTCGGTCGAGGATTCCTTAGGAAAGACTTCATTGGTTTCATCTTCAATATTAACTGACGATATCTGGGAAGAGCCGATCTCTCTTGGGGAAAATCTTAATGAAGGTGGAAACGCTAACTACCCATTCTTTATGCCCGACGGAATCACTTTATATTTTGCCAATGATGGAGAAAACTCAATTGGAGGATATGACATATTTTTCTCTCGTAAAGATGACGATGGTTTTCTCCAACCTCAAAATGTAGGCATGCCTTATAACTCTCCTTTTAACGATTACATGCTTGTCATTGACGAAATCACAGGTATTGGCTGGTGGGCAACTGACCGCAATCAAATCGAGGGGAAAGTTACAATCTATAAATTTATTCCAAATGATACTCGAGTGAATTACCCGAAAACAACACCTAACCTCATAAATCTCGCAAAGGTTAATGCCATTTGCGACACATGGAAAGATGATGTTGATTATAATGAGATTCTCAACTCTATTAACGCTTCACAAGCGAACAATAACACCGACAAATCTCATCTTTTCTCACTTACACTACCAAACGGGAACACCTACAACGCTATCTCCGATTTCACAAACCCCATAGCTGCCGATGCGATGAAAGAATATCTTGACGAATTAAAACGTCTCAACGATATAAACACTGAGATTTCCAAACTTAGAAAAGAGTATTCCAATGGTAACAAAGGTCTATCAATTGAAATCCTTGAGTTGGAAAAGAACAAATTGTCTCAACACAAAAAACTACTTCGGCTACGAAATATTGCAGTAAGTCTTGAATGTCAACAACAAAATGAAAATTAATTAATAAAATAATATTTATTATGGAAATTACCATCTTATTACTATTAGGAGCTGCTTTTATTTTCCTATGCATCTTTTTCTATTACGTGCCTTTCTTCCTTTGGATTTCGGCACAAGTGAGTGGTGTTCGCATTTCATTGATACAATTATTTTTGATGCGCATTCGCCAAGTACCGGCATCAGTAATTGTAAGAGCAATGATTGAAGCACATAAAGCCGGGTTACAAGATGTTACTCGCGACGACCTCGAAGCTCACTTCCTTGCCGGTGGTAACGTAGAAATGGTTGTTCACGCACTTGTTTCTGCTTCTAAAGCAAACATTGATCTTGGCTTCAAAATGGCAACAGCCATTGACCTTGCCGGTCGTGATGTGTTTCAAGCCGTACAAATGTCGGTAAATCCTAAAGTTATTGACACTCCCCCTGTTACTGCAGTTGCGAAAGACGGCATTCAGCTCATTGCAAAAGCTCGTGTTACAGTGCGTGCCAACATTCGTCAACTTGTGGGTGGAGCCGGAGAAGACACTGTGCTTGCTCGTGTAGGCGAAGGTATCGTATCTTCAATCGGTTCTTCTGTAAGCCATAAAGAAGTACTTGAAAACCCCGACTCTATTTCTAAACTCGTGTTGCGTAAAGGTCTTGACTCAGGCACTGCATTTGAAATATTGTCAATCGACATCGCTGATATTGATATAGGCAAGAACATTGGTGCAGCACTCCAAATCGACCAAGCTCAAGCCGACAAAAATATCGCACAAGCCAAAGCCGAAGAACGTCGTGCCATGGCAATCGCCCTTGAACAAGAAATGAAAGCTAAAGCTCAAGAAGCACGTGCTCGTGTTATCGAAGCCGAAGCCGAACTTCCACGTGCAATGGCCGAGGCATTCATCAATGGGAACCTTGGAATCATGGATTACTACCGCATGAAAAATATGGAAGCCGACACTACTATGCGTGAAACAATCGCACGCCCTGTAGCGTCAAATACCACAACTCAAAACAATAAATAATACAAACTACTAATCTAAATTCCTTCCTCTTAACCGTGGAAGGGGTTTAGCTATAGGGAACTTCTATAAATTGCTTTGTGAAGATTTATGAATTTTATTTGAGCAGATTTTTGTTTTTATTGAATGAGCATAGCGAGCTATGCGATTGAAACAAAGGCGAAAAGATGCCAAAGAAAAACATAAAGCACACAAAAGACCCGTTCCCAATAACTATTGCTTAACTAATTTGTGGAATTTATAGAAATTCCCTATAATAATTAACCTACTTATGACCTCGTTTCTAATTGCTCTTGCATTATTGATTGGTGGATATTTTATATACGGTGCCATTGTTGAAAAAATATTTAGCATTGACCCCGGTCGCAAAACTCCCGCCTACACTATGCGTGATGATGTGGACTACATGCCACTCCCCACATGGAAAGTGTTCTTAATTCAATTTCTCAACATTGCAGGATTAGGACCTATCTTTGGTGCTATTATGGGGGTAATGTTTGGTCCGGCTGCTTTTATCTGGATAGTTATTGGGACAATCTTTGCAGGAGCTGTTCACGACTTCATTTCGGGAGCAATTTCACTTCGTGCTCGGGGCATGTCGTTGCCCGAAATTGTCGGAAATGAATTAGGAACAAGCATTAAACAAGTGATGCGAGTGTTTTCACTCGTATTGATGATTCTCGTTGGAGCTGTATTTGTTAGTCAGCCTGCCGACCTCATTGCAGGAATGACTCCCGAATATCTCGACCGCATATTTTGGGTAGTAGTAATTTTCGTTTATTACATGCTTGCCACGGTATTACCAATCGACAAACTTATTGGCAACCTCTACCCCGTTTTTGGCTTTGCATTGCTATTTATGGCAGTGGGGATATTGGCAATCCTCATTTTTGGGGATAACACCCTCAACATTGATTTCTCTCAAGGGCTACAAAGTCAACATCCTAAGGATTTACCAATATTCCCAATGATGTTTGTATCAATTGCTTGTGGGGCCATTTCCGGATTTCATGCTACACAATCACCAATGATGGCACGCTGCCTTAAAAACGAGCGTCTTGCTCGCCCCATATTCTACGGAGCAATGGTAGCCGAGGGGATTGTGGCTTTGATATGGGCAGCTGCTGCTATCGCATTTACTGGTGGTTATGAACAATTAGCCACATATATGTCGGAACACAATAATAGTGCAGCGGTTTTGGTCAACGACATCTCTATCTCTTGGCTTGGCTCTTTTGGTGGTATTCTTGCCCTTCTTGGTGTTATTGCTGCTCCTATTACATCGGGTGATACAGCCCTCCGCAGTGCTCGATTGATTGCTGCCGACTTCCTCCACTTCGACCAATCTAAAACCTACAAACGCCTCATTATCTCAATTCCCATTTTCATCGCCACATTTGGCATTATGATGATTGATTTCACGGTTTTATGGCGTTATTTTGCATGGTGTAACCAAACTCTCGCAGTGTTCACTCTATGGGCCATTACAGTATATCTTGCTCGCCACAAAAAATTCTATTTTATCACACTTGCTCCTGCATTTTTCATGACCATCGTGAGTTTTTCATATATACTTTATGCTCCACGTCCCGAGGGTTTTGGTCTTGATTACGATGTAGCAGTAAACTGTGGAAAAGGAGTTGCTATATTGATTACAATAATCATTATGTTATACATTCGACGCATAAATAGTGGCAAACTAAAACGCGAATTTGATTACTAATGGATTTCCTTGCAACCATAGGCGAAAGCAAACTCTATAACTTCCATTCACACACCCAATTTTGCGATGGGCGTGCATCGATGGAAATGTTTGCTCGTGAAGTTGTGGCACAAGGCTTCAGCCACTATGGTTTTTCTCCCCACTCTCCTATCCCCATTGAATCGCCATGCAATATGCTCAAAAACGATGTAAAGATATATCTCGAAGAGGTAGCACGCATCAAAGAGAACTATGGCGAAGCAACAAAATTTTATACCTCAATGGAGATTGATTATTTGGGGAAAGAATGGGGTCCGGCTCACGAATTTTTCCAAAATCTCCCACTCGACTATCGCATTGGTTCAGTTCATTTTATACCATCACAAAATGGCGAAATGATTGACATCGACGGCAGTTTTGAAAACTTTGACCGCAAGATGGAACGTTATTTTGCCGGAGATATTCGCTATGTTGTTGAAACATTCTACAAACAATCAATCGACATGGTAAATGCCGGTGGATTTGACCTCATCGGGCATTTTGATAAAATAGGCAACAATGCCTCACATTATTGTCCCGGCATAGAAAACGAATCGTGGTATCAAGCACTTGTTAGCGAACTAATCGAAGCGATAATTGCTCAAAAACTCACCATAGAAATAAATACCAAAGCATGGGATAAGTACAATCGCTTCTTCCCACATTCTCGCTATTGGCAACGACTCATTGAAGCCCAAGTGCCCATCGTCATCAACTCCGACGCCCATTACCCCCACCTCATCAACGCAGGCCGAGAAGAAGCATTCTCACAACTTCAACATTTGTTTTTTTGACAGAATAACAGAAAACATAAGGGCTGACGCATTGAACGTTGCATTGCCTACGGCAAAGTTGACTTTAGAGTCCTTAAAGTCTTAAAATGAATTTATTGGTGTCCGATAAAACATTTTCAAGGACAAATGCGTGCGAAGCACGACCTATAGGCGTATGTGCTTTTGCATCGCTAAAAACAGCAATTCCCCTTTTTCGGGCGGTTCCTCTCGCCCTATGGGGGAATTGCGTTTTTGCTCTGAATGTCTTTAGCTTAGGAATAGAGTGAATGCCCGTTCCTATAGACTTTCACATACCAACCGGAAGCCGACAAAGTAGTTGCGGTTGCTCGGAGCGTTGATGTCGCGATTCGACACACGGCAATTCTGCGCACCGTAGCTCCAGCCACCACCACGATACACGCGGGGAGAGCCTGAAGTAGGTCCGGTAGGATTGGTTGATGGACTTGATGAATAATAGCTACTGCTATACCAATCACTACACCATTCATATACATTGCCACTCATATCGTATATCCCTAATTCATTTGGAGATTTAGTGCCTACTTGGTGGGTTGACGATGATGAATTATCATAATACCATGCCACATCACCTATGGTGTTGCTCCCTGAGTATTTATATCCTTGGCTTTTATTTCCTCCACGAGCAGCATATTCCCATTCGGCTTCAGTAGGGAGTCTGAAGGTTTTGCCGGTAATTTTATTTAAGCGTGGGATAAAGATATTTACTATATCCTCCCAACTAACATTATAGGCAGGATAATAATTCCCCACTCCTTCACTTGATGAGGGGTTTGTGCCTAACCATACATCTGAGGCGTATGCACTCATCGAAGAACCATAGGCTGCTGTGCCACTATATTTCATTACATATTCCCACAATTGTTGTGTTACCTCATATTTGCCGATATAAAAATCACTCAACGTAACCTGATGAGTGGGATATTCATTATCGTATGGGTCTGACGTGCCTTGCTCGGAGGTCGCTCCCATGGTGAATGTGCCTCCCTTCACATAGACCATCTCGTCATATTCCAAAGCCTTAAAAATTCCATCTTTTGTAAGACTTTCGTTTATAGAATTTTCTTTCCCTGAAGACGGCTCATCATCGTCATCTTTACACGATGTAAAGCCCAAACAAATTGCCAAAGCAACAACTAAAAATTGTACTTTTTCTCATATCTATTATTTTTAGAAATTTATTTTCACTTTTAATATTTCATTCTTTTGCCGATAATATACTACAATTAAAACACTCCCACTTGTGAGGTGGAGAGGGTAAGCATTGCTTTTGGCACTGAGGCTTGGATTTCTTCAACGACTGCTTGCAGAATTGTGTGGCGAATAAAGTTTTTGTTGGTTGCAGCAACAAGATGACGTGTGGGAACAGGAATAGCAAATGGTCGAACAAGGTCTTTTTGACATTCGCTCAATTGCTGTGCTGCCATCCATGGTATAAATGTAACACCACAACCACTTTCAACCATACGCATAAAGGTTTCTATGCTTCCAAGGCTATAAGTCATTTGACTTTCTTGTGCCGACTTGATTTGGCAGAATTTCACCATTTGATCTCGGAAACAATGCCCCTCATCAAGCAACCACAATTGATGTTTTTGCAAGTCGCTACTTTTTACTAATTGCTTTTCATACAATGGGCATGACTTTGACACGTATGCCATATAAGGCTCATGGAATAAATGTGTAGTTGAGTATTCGTCCATTCCGTCAATATCGGCAAGAATACCGGCATCAATATCACCTGTGAGTAAGGCTCGTTTGATTTCCGATGTTTTCATCTCGGCGATGCGTATCTCAAGTTTAGTATATTTCGCAATTAACGTTGAAAAGAATCGAGGCAAAAGATATGGGGCTATCGTTGGTAATATTCCAAGAGTGAATTTCCCTGCCACCTCTTGTTTTTGCTCTTGCACAAGATTTTTTATCTGCTCGGCTTGAACAAGTACCTCTTTGGCTTGTTTTATTACTATAGCTCCGGCTGCAGTGGGTGCAATGGGCTGTTGTGAACGATCAAAGATTTTCACTTCGAGTTCGTCTTCAAGTTTTTGAATCATCGCACTCAATGTGGGTTGCGTTACATTGCAATACTCGGCAGCTTTGGTGAAATGACGAAATTTCTCAAGAGCCACAATATATTCAAATTGTTGTAAAGTCATAGCCTACAATATGTTATATGCAATTATAAATTCTATCTATCGTGCAATAGATTTTGTCGGTTGGTCAGTTATGATACCCAATATATCTTTGCAATACAAAGAAAAGAAAAAATATTAACAACTCAAAATTATTAAGATTATGAAAACTTTAGATTATCTCCACATCAGTGAAAATAACGCAAATGCAGTAGTTAACACATTGAGACAACTCCTTGCCGATTTTCAAGTACATTACACCAATCTTCGTGGCATGCACTGGCACATCGAAGGTCGTGGATTCTTCGTGTTGCACGAAAAATTTGAAAGCATGTATGACGATATGGCGGCTAAAATCGACGAAGTAGCTGAACGCATCTTAATGCTCGGTGCAACTCCCGAAAATCGCTTCAGCGAATATCTCAAAATAGCCAAACTCCCCGAAGTTACAAGCATCACTTGCAGTGAAAGTGCAGTAACCCACATTCTTGACGCTTATAAATATCTCATCGGACTTGAAAAAGAAGCTCTCACAGTTGCCGAAGAAGCACATGATGTTGTTACTGCCGATATGCTCACAGGCTACATCGCCGAACAAGAAAAAATGGTGTGGATGCTCGTTGCTTTCAGCACTCACAACTGCAACAAATAAACAACCACAATAGATGCAATTAAAAAATAGGATTATTATTTAGTAAGTGAAAGGGATTGCCCGCGAGGACAATCCCTTTTGCTATTTTAATATTCATTTATTTTACCCTTGTGATTGCTGTGGGCGAGATAATATTTCAAATTGGTCAACGAGAATTTCGGTGACATTGTGTTTAATCGTATTGCGGTCTTCCCACACACGGGTGCGTAGTTTGCCTTCAATATATAGTTTTGTGCCTTTACGAATATATTTTTCGGCAATCTCGGCAGCTTTATCCCACATTACGATATTGTGCCATTCAGTACGTTCGGGCACTTGTGCGCCCGAAGCAGTTGTATATGCCCGATCGGTTGTTGCCAACGAAAACGAAGCCACAGGACGAGTTTCAACATAGCGAATTTCGGGATCACGCCCCACATTGCCCACTAATATAACCTTGTTTACTGACATATTTATTTTAATTTTATTTGCTCGCTTTTAAGCCTTCAATTACTGCATTTGTAAAGCCATGAGCTTCCATTGCGTTAAGCCCTTTGATTGTTATGCCACCGGGAGTTGTAACCTTGTCAATCTCTACTTCAGGGTTATTTCCTGTTGCCTCAAGCAATTCAACGGCTCCACGAAGAGTTTGCAACACATATTGTTTTGCATCGTTAGGATAAATGCCCAACTCTACTCCACCCTCTGTTGCTGCACGCACATAACGCATTGCAAAGGCAATACCACAAGAACAAAGAGATGTTGCTGCACCCATTAATCGTTCTTCAATCACGGCAGCCTTACCAAGTGTGTTGAATATCGTTTCAACTTGTGCTACTTGCTCAGTTGTTGCATTTGCATTATGACTCACAAATGTCATGCTTTGATGAATTGAGATTGCTGTATTTGGTATTGCACGGAACACAACTGCCTTTTCATTGCCAAGCCAAGAAGTTATTGTTGCAATGTCAACACCTGCGGCGATTAACAAAATAATTTGTCGGGATAAATCAAGTACCGGCAACACTCCTTTAATAACGGGTTCTACGAGCCATGGCTTAACCGCCAAAAGCACTATATCAGCATCGGCAACAATAGCTTTACTATCGGTTGACACTTCAATCGTAGCATATTCGGCTTTCAACTCGGCAAGCTTATCTTGAGCGAGGTCGGCTACTGCAATTTTTATATCCATATCACTATGAGCAAGACCACGAGCAATGGCCCCACCCATATTTCCGGCACCTATTATTGCAATTTTCATAATTATAATATTTTATACTTGTTTTGCAAGTGCATTTTTTAATCTACCTATAAAATCTTGTGCTTGCTCCATTGTCAACACAAGAGGAGGCAACAAGCGAATCATGTGTGTACCGGTAGCTCCGGTAAATACTTTTTCCTCTTTGATTAGTCGTGTGCGAAGCTCTTTTACCGGATAATCAAATTCCATTCCTATCATTAAACCTCGTCCACGTACCTCTTTGATTCCAGGTATTTGTTTCAATTCGGTCATTAGATATTCACCTACTTTGCGAGCATTTTCTACAAGATTTTCTTGTTCAAAAATATCCAAAACAGCGATTGCTGCAGCACAAGCAAGATGATTACCTCCGAATGTTGTGCCAAGTTGACCATAGATAGGAGTAAATTTAGGACTAATCAACACGCCCCCCATAGGAAAACCGTTTGCAATACCTTTTGCGACTGTGATAACATCGGGGCGAACACCGGTGTATTGATGAGCAAAGAATTTTCCCGAACGACCATATCCCGATTGAATTTCGTCAGCAATAAGCACTACATCATATTTATCACACTCTTCACGTAACGCCTGCATAAATTCAACTTCAGGAATGCGAATACCGCCTACACCTTGAATGCCCTCAATAATAACAGCACTAACATCACCTTTTGCCAATTCAGCTTTCACTGCTTCAATATCGTTAAGAGGCACAAATGTTATATGACCATTTGCATTGATTGGGGCTACTATTTTGGGATTATCAGTAGCCTCAACAGCAAGCGAAGTGCGACCATGGAATGCTTTATCAAAAGCTATTACACGTTTCTTACCATTATAGAATGATGCAAGTTTCAACGCATTTTCATTGGCTTCAGCTCCTGAGTTTATCAAAAACAATTGATAATCATCATATCCTGATATTTTACCAAGTTTGTCAGCAAGTTTTTGTTGCAATGAGTTAATTACCGAGTTAGAATAAAACACCAACTTTGAGGCTTGTTCATTCAATGCTTTTAAGTAATGAGGGTGTGAGTGTCCCACCGATATAACAGCATGACCGCCATAGAGATCAAGATATTTTGTTCCGTTTGTGTCGTAGGTGTAGCAACCCTCACCTCTTTCGATTTCTATATCAAACAATGGATAGACGTCAAATAATTTCATCGCTATTGAATCTAATTAAGTTATGTTACGCAAAATTACACATATTATTTGAGTAATCAAATAAATAAAAGCTCATCATTATTCAAAAAAATCATCGATTTTTCAAAAAAAAGATAAAGTTTCGCAAACAAACTGCATCAGCTCCTTTTTTTATTAAATACACAACATGTTGATTATTAGGATTTTACCCCCCCCCGAAATTATTTTAATTTCGTTGATTATATTCCAAAATATTTACTAAATTTGCACTATAATTAATTTCTCAATCTATAGATTCAATATAAAAATAATTAATAGTATTTACTAAATTTTGAAATTTATGAAAACAGGAAAGAACGAATACGCTTATAGCGGATTCAAGATGAACGGTTTTGTGGCATTAATTCTCTTTTTAGCTTTAATGGCTGCTTCTATTTATTCAATCGTAATAGGTGGAATAAATGAATGTGGTTGGATTATTGGTGGGGGCATCGCTCTGTTTTTAATCAGTTTTATTGCCCTAATAGGCTTATTCACTCTTGAACCAAACGAAGCCGCTGTAATGATTTTCTTCGGAAAATATAAGGGCACATTTAATCATCATGGTTTTTACTGGGTTAATCCTTTTATGTCACGCAAACGCCTCACTTTGCGTGCTCGCAACCTTGATGCTGAGCCTATCAAAGTAAACGATAAAGAGGGCAACCCAATTCTCATTGGTATGGTTATCGTATGGAAACTTAAAGACACCTACAAAGCAATGTTTGAGATTGATGCTCAAAGCATTGCAGGAGGAGCTACCGGAGCAACTGCTTCTTCACGCATGAACGCATTTGAAAAATATGTGCGTATTCAAGGTGATGCCGCCCTTCGTGAAGTTGCCGGATTATATGCCTACGATGACAACAAAGACACAACCGATGATGACAATGAATTAACACTCCGTTCGGGTGGTGCAGAAATCAACGAAATTCTCGTTGAAAAGCTCAATGAGCGATTAGCATTTGCAGGTATTGAGGTTCAAGAAGCTCGCATTAATTATCTTACCTATGCACCCGAGATTGCTGCTGTTATGTTACGTCGTCAACAAGCCACTGCCGTTATTGCTGCACGTGAAAAGATTGTTGAAGGAGCTGTATCAATGGTTAAGCTTGCTCTCGATAAACTCGCAAATGAAGGGATTGAGTTAAGCGAAGAAAAACGCACCGAAATGGTGGGCAACCTCCTCGTTGTTCTTTGTGCCGACGAAGCCGCACAACCTGTAATCAACACCGGCTCAACTGGAAAATAACAGAGAATAAGCCAAAACTATTTAGTAGTTATAGAGACTATAATGATTATAGTAACTATAACTACTATTCTTTTATACCATGCCTCAACAACAACGCTTGTAATCTCTCTATCTCAGATTCTTGCCATGTAACCTTTTGTCGAAGCAACTCTAATTCCTTATCTTTATTTTGTCGATATCCCGTACGAGCTGAGTGCATTCTCTCTTTTATACCTCCCTGTTTGACAAAATCTTCTTCGAGCGATATTAAAAACTTATTAATCATCGCATCCGTCATATAACACAACGTCAAGGCAATATTTGCCATCTCTTCATCGGTCCAAGTATTAAAATATGATTGATAATCCTCTACTCTATTATGATTGCGACAAAACTCCTGCATTTTAGCATAACGTTCATGTGATGAGTCCCATATAACAAGATTGCGAGACAACAAATAATCGCGATAATCCTCTCGTAATTCTTGAATAGAACTTCGTGCTACATTAAGCAATTTTATATACATTTCGGTTGAAGCAACCCCATCTTCAGTTCCTTCAATTATGTTTTGTTTTCCACTTCTGGCAGCTTGAATCATTTGATCAACCGTACGGTCTCCATAAGCAGGAAGAAAACGCTTACAAAATTGATAAGTCATCTGATAAAGCACCTCCGACTTTTGATAGAAATATGCATCTCGCCAAGGTCGTTGTCGCTTTAATATTTGATATTGTTTATCAACCATTGTGCATCTTATTTTTATAGTTACTATAGAAACTATATTTATTTTCTCTACGAGATAAAAGAGTCCTTAAATCCAAGGAAATAAAGAATCCCATCAAGTCCAATGGTAGATAACGACTGCTCGGCTGTTTGCTTCACTTTAGGTTTAGCATGGAAAGCAATACCCAAACCGGCTGTTGCAAGCATAGGAAGGTCATTTGCTCCATCACCTACGGCTATTGTTTGTGCTATGTTTACATTTTCTACTTGTGCAATAAGTCGCAACAACTCAGCTTTGCGTTTGCCATCGACAATATCGCCAAGATGACGACCTGTGAGTTTTCCATCTACGATTTCAAGTTCATTGGCATACACATAGTCAAAGCCAAAGCGTTGCTTGAGATAGTTGCCAAAGTAGGTAAAACCTCCAGAAAGGATTGCCGTCTTATACCCTACTCGTTTCAACACCTCCATCAAACGATCAAGCCCTTCGGTGATAGGAAGATTTTCGGCAATATCTTTCATCACGCTCTCATCAAGGCCTTCAAGCAATGCAACTCGTTCACGAAACGATTCACAGAAATCGATTTCACCACGCATCGCACGTTCGGTAATTTCCTTTACCTTATCTCCGACTCCTGCACGAATAGCGAGTTCGTCAATAACCTCGGTTTCAATTAGAGTTGAGTCCATATCAAAGCAAATCAAGCGACGTGAACGTCGATACATTGTATCTTCTTGCAACGAAATGTCAAATCCCTCTTGTGCAGCCATTGTCATAAAACGCGATTGCATTTCGGCTCGATCGCGAGGAGTGCCACGCACCGAAAATTCCACACAAGCCTTTGACAATGGATTTTCTTTTTCTTCAAGTGGCATGCGACCTGTCAAGCGACGTATGCTATCAATATTAAGATTTTGCTCTTTTATTACCTCCGACACCAATGCGATATGACGTGATGTTAGTTCACGACCAAGTGTGGTAATAATCCAACGTTGTTTCCCTTGACGCCCCACCCAGTCGGTGTATTCACCAACCGAAATGGGAGTGAAATGAATTTGGAAACTCATCTCCGAAGCCTTAAACAATAGCTCCTTCATTATATCGCCCGACACCGAGCTATCGGTCTTAAACAAAATTCCTAACGAAAGATAGTGATGAATATCTGCCTGACCAATATCAAGAATATCAGCATTATATTTAGCCAAAATACCGGTCAACGCAGCAGTAACCCCGGGACGGTCATATCCCGAAATATTCACCATTATAAGCTCAAGATTCTTCGTTTCCATATCCTTGTCAATTTATTTCTCAAAATTACTAATAAATTACCGACTGACAAATTGAATTAGTTATAAAAAAGTGATGCACAATGAATTTATGCATCACTTTTGGATTATTTTAGGGGTACCTAATTATGCTTGTTCTGCGCGATATGCGTCGCATGCACGTTTTACTTCGCCGTGGAGGAGAAGGAGGCGTTTTGCTTCTTCATATTCCAAACCGAGTTCTTCAACTACCATGCGAGTGCCACGGTCAACAAGCTTAGCATTAGAAAGCTGCATGTTTACCATCTTGTTACCTTTCACGCGTCCCATTTGAATCATCACTGCAGTTGTAATCATGTTACAAATCATTTTTTGACCTGTACCTGATTTCATACGTGAGCTACCTGTTACGTATTCAGGACCAACGATCATTTCGATAGCGATGTCGGCAGCTTGTGAGATAGGAGCATCGGGGTTAGATGTGATAGCAGCTGTCAAGATGCCACGTTCGCGACAAGCGTTGAGAGCACCAATCACGTATGGAGTTGTACCTGAAGCCGCAATACCGATAACGGTGTCTTTTTCGTTGATGTTGAATGCTTCGAGGTCTTTCCAACCTTGGTTGGTATCATCTTCTGCATTTTCTACCGGATTACGGAGAGCAACATCACCACCGGCGATGAGACCGATAACCCAAGATGGGTCCATACCGTATGTTGGAGGAATTTCAGAAGCGTCGAGCACACCAAGACGACCTGAAGTACCTGCTCCCATATAGAAGATGCGACCACCTTTTTTCATGCGGCTAACGATACCTGTAACCAATTTTTCGATTTGAGGAATAGCTTTTTCAACTGCAAGAGCTACTTTTTTGTCCTCGTTATTAATATCGGTGAGAAGTTCTAATACTGACTTCTTTTCCAAGTCATTGTAAAGTGAAGGTTGTTCACTGATTTTTACAAATGCCATTTTATCTAAATTTTAATTGTGAATTTTAATTATAAATAATTATGCGTGATAAGCGATGAGACCTTCCATTGGTGCTTGAAGGATTTTGCCGATTTTGCAGTCAACTGCATCGGCAGCTTCTTCAAGAACTTCGCGATAGTAATATGCGATAGAACCAACGAAGTTGATGCTATAGTCTTTGTAGTTAGCATAGTTAGCGATGTTACGCACGAAGAATGCTTTGAAAGCGTTCAATACAAGACGGTGAACAGCAGGTTCCTCGATATTTTGAATCAAGAATGGAGTGATTGAAGCGAGGAATCGGTTAGCAGGATGTTCGCGATAAACTTTTTGAATAATTTTCATACGATCGAGGTCGTATTGAGCGAGGAATTTTTCGCAAAGAGGTTCGGGAAGTTGTTTTTTCAACACGTCGCCAACGAGTAATTTACCGAGCACAGCACCACTACCTTCATCACCGAGAATATAACCGAGTGGAGACACATTGTCAACGATTTTTTCGCCATCATAGTAGCAAGAGTTAGAACCTGTACCCAAAATACAAGCAATACCGGCTTCATGACCAAATAGAGCACGAGCAGCTGCGAGAAGGTCGGTATAAACTTCGATTACAGGGGCAGGAACGTGAGCAGCGATAGCACGACGTACATTGCCACACACATCGTCGTTGATACAACCTGCACCATAGAAATAGATGCTTTCAAATGTCATACCTTTAACTTCAGGTTTCAACTCGTTACCCATACGCTCAGCCATTTCTTCTTCGGTGAGCATAATTGCATTCATACCGGGAGTGAAAAACTCCTTAACTACTTTTCCATCTTCAACGGCACACCATTGGATTTTGGTAGAGCCACAATCTGCAATTAATTTCATGTCGTTATTATTTATGTTTTTATTATTATATTTTTATATAGATTTTCTTTTTATAGAGGATATAACCTATCGACCAACAAAGGGCGATAAACATTATAGCATAAATACACGATGCAAGAGTCTCATCTCCGAGCATAGGCACAAGGAATTCGCCATAAACATAACCTTTTATAGAAAGGTTGGCAGCTCCAAACTTAAACGAGCCAAAGATGATACCTAAAACACCACCAAGCACATACAAGAATAATGGGTTGATACCAAACGCTTCAAAGAAACGGCACCATGCTTTATATCCTTTAATGTCGATAATCCAAATAAGCAATGCCAACAATGTAGAAGCAAGACCACAAGTAACAAGCGCATATGTTGGAGTCCAAAGCTTTTTGTTGATGGGTATTGCATAATCGAAAAGGAAGCCGAGAATCATCAATATAGAACCAATGATAAACAAGCGATTTACACGCATATTTATATCTTTCTCTTCCATCATCTTCATTCCAGCCCAGAATCCAATCAATACGTGAGCAATAGATGGAATAGTGCTTAATAGACCTTCAGGATCAAATGCTTGCTTAAATGCACCAATTTTATCAACATACATGTGATCAATGCCTAAAACAACTTGGTCCACAACTGAAACAATGCTACGTTGTGAAAATTCAAGTCCGTGTTCATCTGTTAATAATATTACTCCATAACCCACAAGAAGGGTTGCAACTACCCATAATATGTGTTTGCAACGAAGCACAAGCACAATAATAGAAGCAGCGCCATAACACAATGCCAAGCGAGGCATAACGCCGAGAATGCGAATTGTGTCAAACGAATTGGCTGCTTCTAAAAATGATTTACCTCCGGCAATACCATAACACAATTTACTAAACCATGCAATACCAAGCCCGATTGCAAAAATTATGATTGTGCGTTTGATTATTTTGAATAACAATGAGCCCGACAACTTAAACTCAAACTTGCGCATTGAGATAAATGTCGAAATCCCCATTATAAACATAAAGAATGGGAAAATGAGATCGGTAGGAGTTAATCCATTCCAAGGAGCATGACCAAGTGGACGATACATATAGCTCCAAGAACCCGGGTTATTTACAAGAATCATACCTGCGATGGTGATACCTCGGAGGATATCAAGAGCAAGCATGCGTTGACTTTGTTTTTTTACAACTTCTGCCATCAGATAATTTTATTTTTTTGATTTAGTACAACTATCAACCAAATAAGCGATTGATTTATATGGAATACCACTATTAGTGGTTAGACCTATTTCACAAGTGCGGCTGTTTGAGTAGCCATGAGTTGCTCCCGAAGCTTCGATTTGTGGACGAAGTTTGCGCAACGCATATTTATTAAGGTCGGGCAACATAAAGCCTTTGTCACCGGCGAAACCACAACAACCCACTTCGGTAGGAACAACTACATTACGAGAACACATCCGAGCAAGTGCGATGATTTTATCGGCAAGTCCCATACGACGCAATGAACATGTTACGTGAACGGCCACAGTCTCATCAGTTTGAGTAAAGACGAGATTTGGAGCAAGGAATTCATAAATAAATTCAGCAGGCTCATAGAGGTGCATTGATGTGATGTGGTCGCGCATGCGATGTAGACATGGGCTTTGGTCGCAAAGCACAGGATATTTGCCATTTTCAGATGCTTCGAGCAATGCCTTTTCGAGTTCGGCTGTTTTGCGATCAGCAATATCAGGCATACCCTTACTTTCCCAAATCATACCACAACAAAGTTTCTTCATGTTTTTGGGGAAGATTACTTCATACCCAGCCTTGTTACACAATTTAATTATAGTATCTACAAGTGGAGCAATTTTTTTCCCTTTTTCACGCGAAACGCCCATGGTTTGATTTATACAACTTGGGAAATAAACCACCTTTTTATCGGCAGGATTAATCGGTTCTTTTGCCGAATAGAACGCACCGGGAAGTGAAGGAGTCCACAATGGAACACCTACTTTGTTTAATGCACCACCGATGGCATTTACTCCACCATCACCAAGCACTGCTCCTGCAAGATTTGCAGCAGAAAGCACAGGGCGTAACACCCCAGTGATTGTGTGAAGATTCTTTGCTGCGAAGTCTCCGATTTTATACCCCATGCTACCTTTAGGCAACGATGCTTGACGCAAATCGTGAATCATTTCACCGGTGTTGTTGCCCATAGGACAAGTCATACTACACAATCCATCACCTGCACAAGTAGCGTTACCATATGATTCAAATTGTTTTTCAAGACGAGCCAAACGTGCCGGGTCTTCACCGGTAGTTCTCAATCGAGTAATTTCACGTTGAGCCACTGTGCGTTGACGAGCAGAGAGTGAGCCAGAATAACCACATGTCACACAGTTCACTTCACAGAATCCACATTCGATACATTTATCTACATGAGGATTGGTCAAAGGCATTGGTTTCAATCCTTTGATGTAACATTCGGGGTCATCATTGAAAATTACCCCGGGATTGAGGATATTTTGAGGGTCGAATAATTCTTTGACGCGTTTCATCATCGTCCAAGCTTTTTCTCCCCATTCTTTTTCTACAAACGGAGCCATATTGCGACCTGTACCATGTTCGGCTTTCAATGAGCCATCATAACGGTCAACAACAAGACGTTCAACAGCCAACATCAACTCCTTGTAACGATTGATTTCTTCCTGAGAGTCAAATGACTGTGATATAATAAAGTGATAGTTACCTTCAAGTGCGTGACCATAGATACAAGCATCGTTATAGCCATTGTCTTGAAGTAGTTGTTGTAATTCCACAGTAGCCTTTGGGAGGTCTTCGATGTGGAACGCCACGTCTTCGATAAGCACTGTAGTGCCAAGAGGACGAGTACCGCCAACCGATGGGAAGATACCTGAACGGATTTTCCAATATTCAGAGTATTCTTCGGGTTTGTCGGTGAAGTAAGCCGGTTTGAATAGATTAAACGGCTTGAGAATTTCGAGAATTTCGTTGATATTTTTTTGCAACTCTTCGGGAGTGTCGGCCTTTGTTTCGGTGAGCACAGCAGTGAGCCCTTTGCCTGTTGGGTCGTTTACTGCCGAGAGTGATTTTTTGTCGAGAAGTTCGGCTCCGAATACAGGACCTTTCTTCATTGCCACCACTGCTTTACATGCTTCTTCCAAGTCGCTGAAATAAAGCATTGCACTTGCTGAATATGGATAGAGATGAGCAGTGTTTACAGTGATTTCCGACATAAATGCCAATGTACCTTCCGAGCCAACGATGCTGTGAGCGATAATATCAAATGGATCGCGGAATGTTACGAATGGCAATAGGTTTAACCCTGTAACATTTTTAATGCTATATTTATAAAGTATGCGTTTCTTTAATTCTTCATCGGCACAAATTTCATCACGCAACTTCATTATACCATCTATAAATTGAGGTTTGTTCATCGCAAAAAGTTTGCGAGAGCGGTCATCGCCTGTATCAAGCACAGTACCATCGGCAAAAACCAAACGTACTGACTTCAAAATCTTGTCACTATTGGCGTGAGTGCCACAGTTCATACCCGAAGCATTGTTCACTACAATACCACCCACCATAGCCGAGTTTTTAGAGGCGGGGTCGGGAGAGAACATACGACCATAGGGTTTTAGGTAGTCATTTACACGACTACCTATAATCCCAGGTTGTAGTTTTATTGTTTCGGCACCGGGGCCAATTTCATAGCCTTCCCAGTGCTTACCTGCTACAATCAAAATTGAGTCACTAATGGCTTGCCCCGAAAGACTTGTTCCTGCTGCACGGAATGTAACAGGCAAATTATGTTTAGATGCAATCGAAAGCAGTTTCGACACCTCTTCTTCATTATTTGAACGAATCACAATTTGAGGTATCATGCGATAAAAACCGGCATCTGTACCCCATGCGAGGAGACGAAGATCATCGGTATATATACGATCTTTTGATACTATACCTTTTATGTCTTTTAAAAACTCTTTATAAGCAAGTTCCATAAGTGATTTAAATTATGTCTTTTTAATTGTAGAGATAATATTTAGCCGATTTGGCCTTAAATGCTTCAACATCTTTGTTCCAATAGTCAATGATGTCGGCAACTTTATAATTCTTTGAGAATTTGATGCGAATTTGGTCGGTACCACATACTTTGTCAAACATGTTCCAACGGTTGCCCAATGTACCTTGACCATCTTCGTCGAGGAGGCGTTTGTCGGGATACATTTCAGCCAAAATTTCCATTGCATGGAATTGAACCATAGTCAATTCACAATCAAGCACATCGGTCACATAAAGTTGAACACCTTGAAGGTTTTCACCTTTACCCACGCTATAATAAGGTTTGATGTGAATTGGACGGAAGTCGATACCTTTAAGATTCAATGCATTCAATCGTTTGCAGAATTCGTTTGCATCAATCCATGAAGCACAAATCAATTGGAAAGGCATAGTGTAACCTACACCAATCGACACGAAATACAATTCACCGATAATACCTGTTGTGGGGTAATAAACAGCCGATTGTGGATAGGGTTGATGTGGTGAAGGAAGAATCCAAGGCATGCCTGTTTGGTCAAATGTCATATAACGATGCCAGCCTTGCATAGGCACAACAGTCAATTTTGTTTTCTTACCATCTTTCAACATACCATCATTTAGCATCAAAGCAAGCTCTCCGGGAGTCAAACCATAAAGATATGGTATTTCAAATTGGCTCACCAATGAGTAGAATCCTTCTTCAACAAGGTTACCTTCAACCTTCAATCCTGAAAGAGGATTGGGTCGGTCAAGCACCATAAATTCTTTGCCATTTTCGGCACACGCTTCCATACACAATCCCATTGTGCTGATGAAGGTGAACGAACGGCAGCCGTTGTCTTGAATGTCATAAACAAGCACATCTACATCTTTAAGCATTTCGGCCGATGGTTTCTTGTTTTTGCCATACAATGAATATACGGTAACACCTGTTGCAGCATCGGTGTAAGTATCAACCTTTTCACCTGCAGGAATATCGCCACGCACACCATGTTCGGGGCTATAAAGAGCTTTAAGCTCTACACCCGGAGCATTGGCAAGAATGTCGATTGTTGACACAAGATTGTTGTCAACACCACTGGGATTGGTAATCAAACCCACACGTTTGCCTTTCAACTGCTCAAAACCTCCATCACAAAGTGTTTCCACCCCGGGTTTTACTTGAGCAGAAGCTGCCATTGCCACAAGGGCAATGGCGAGCACTGATATTTTCTTGAAAAATTTAATCATGTTTATTTCTTTTCTTCAACTTCTTTAGCTCCATATTTTGGGTCGATGTGACGACGTACAAGAGCTGTTACAGCCCATGTTGCAAAGTTACAAGCAAGTACCCACCAGAAGAAGTTGATATAAGAGTTACCCAAAAGTTCTTCCTTAATGTAACCGGCAGCCATACCTGGAAGCATCATACCAAGAGCCATGAATGCTGTACAGATAGCATAGTGTGATGTTTTGTAAGGACCATCTGCAAAGTACATCATATAAAGCATGAATGCTGTAAAACCAAAACCGTATGCAAATTGTTCAAGAACGATAGCACTGAAGATTATTGCTTTACCACCAATTTCAGCATACGATGGTTGTACGTTTGAAAGTATAATATAAGCTACACAGTTGAGTGATGTTGCAAGAGCCATTGGCCAAATCCATTTTTTAAGACCACCCTTAGAAGCTACGATACCACCAATGATACCCCCAATAGTAAGACCAATAATAGCAAGTGTGCCGTATGCAAAACCAACTTCAGTTTGAGTCATACCAAGACCACCAGCCTCGCGAGCCGCAAGAAGGAATGGTTGACAAAGTTTCACAACTTGAGCTTCAGGAAGACGATAAAGAAGCATGAACAACATTGCAAGAATCACATGTTTCTTTTGGAAGAAAGTAACAAACGAACCTGAGAATTCTTTAACGATATCACCTACTGATTTCTTTTTAGAATCTTGACCACCAACTGCTTTATCGGCAACAGGAGCTGGGAGAATGAAAGCATGATAAAGTGATACAACGGCAAAGAATGCAGCACAAATTATTACTGTGTATTTCCAACCAAGAGCTACATCACCGGTTTGATCTTGAAGGAGTCCGGCAAGAATAACAAGACCACCTTGACCAAACACGTTGGCACAACGATAGAATGTAGAACGGATACCAACAAACATACTTTGTTCAGATGTATTAAGTGCAATCATGTAGAAACCATCTGATGCGATATCGTGAGTTGCTGAACAGAATGCAGTAATAAAATAGAAGAATAAGCAAAGCATAAATGCACTTACAGGAAGTCCATTAGCTATATCTTCTTTATTTGGCAATGGAAGAGTGAAAGCGATTGCAGCAAGACCTACTGCAACACAAATTTGCATAGTTACTGTCCACCAACGTTTTGTGCGAATAATGTCAACGATTGGGCCCCAGAATGGTTTGATTACCCAAGGTAAATAGAGCCAACCAGTATAAAGAGTAGCATCGGTTTCCGACATACCAAGTTGAGTAAAGAGAACCATTGTCACCATATTGATGAAAATAAATGGAATCCCTTGTGCAAAATAGAGCGTAGGAATCCACGCCCAAGGATTGCGTTTTGTTGCTTTAGCCATTTTTACTTATTTTTATTTAGTTATTAATATAATTCTTTAATTTCGGCATCAACGAAATAGTGGAGAAGGATTTCTTTGTAGTTATATCCTTTAGCTCCCATTACAGCTGCACCAATTTGGCAAAGACCTACACCATGTCCCCACCCTGCTCCTTTGAGAGTGAATGATGAAGGGAGTCCGTTTGCATCATTTTCGCCTTTTTCAACCACAAAAGCAGAACTATAGAGGTGAGAAGGAGAAAGTGTGCGACGAATTTCAAGTTCTTTACCGATAGTAAGAGTTTTGTTAGTGCCTACAATTTTGAGTTTATAAAGTCGACCCGAAGTACCACGAGCGATAGGTTCGAGGTCAACAATATTACCATAGTCCATGCCAGAGCGTTCTTTCACTAATTTTGATATTTCTTCTTGAGTGTAAGTAACTTCCCAGCGATAGAAGTCGGTAGTTTCTTGGTCGTAGTTATTTAGAACTTGCGAAAGGATTTCAGCGTCAGAAGTATTGCAATGAGCTTCAGGACGAGTCAAAATCCATTCACGAGCATTTTCTTCGATAGTCAAGTCGGGGAAATCAGTTTCATTTTCACCATCGCGACGAGCCGCAAGATAGTCATAATGAATAGGTTCCCAACAGTTTTCAAATTCCTCATAAACGCCACCACAGCATTTAGAGAAACGAGCGTCACAAAGGTTTTCTCCGTCCATCAACACTTGACCACGAGTAGCTTCGATAGCTTTAGCGACTTCAGGAGTAGATGCACGAGTGATACCTTGGTAACGTTGGCAGTGGTCATCGGCACACACATCAAAATTGATGTGGTCTTCTCGGTCATACCACTTAATCATTTCATCGTCAGATGTTTTTTCTACGGCTGAATATTGTTCGCCGGCATCAACGATGCGTTTGTTTTTATCAATTTGAGCGAGTAACCAACTACGAGAGATAACAGCATGAGCTTTAAGCAATTCAAGCGAAGCAGTTGCACTCATTTCTGATGAAATTACGCTCAAAAGATAATCTTCAACACCTAATATATTAATAGGTGTGATTTTGCCATTCTCAACGATAAGTTTGAGTGCGCCTTTGAAACGTTGGTTTTCTTTACGTTCCCAGTGGAAGTTCACCCCAATGGTCACATCTTCAAGCCAAAAGGAAACTTCTTCGTTTGCTGGTTCAAAAAATAGTTCGGTATATTCTTTATTGTTCCAAATAATAGATTTACCATCGGTGGTAGCCACTTGGCTACCACTGACAGTAGTATCTGAAACATGGAAATCACCGTCGAGGATAAATTTCACCTCTGCGGCACTCATGATGCCGACCTTAATTTTGGGTTCTTCCATTAATTGTTTGTTTTTACTTAATGTTATTTACAATTTCTTCAACATCTTCGGTGCTGAGGCAAAGTTCATTAAAGATTACTTTTACCAATTCAGCATCAAGTTTGTTAAAGTCTTTTTCAAGAGGAGTGATAAACACACCACCCATATCTACCGAAGCTGGGCTAAGCAACATTTTGTCGTCACCTTCAGTTCCATAGAACGAAGGACGGTGTTGTTTGCGAGGAATAACAACCAAGCGAACACCAGCAGGAGTTGCATAGCAAAGAAGGTTCATCATTGGCTCTTTTTCTCCTTCGGGAACAGGAATTGCATCGTAAAGACGAGCAAACAAACGTTCTCCGGCTTGAGGATCATTAGAATCAATAACAAACACATTTAGAGGGAGTGAATCACACACAGCGAGCACTGCATCTCCATCGGTAGCTACAGTTTTAAGTTCCTTACCATCAAGAGCTTCTCCGATAGTTAAGAAATCGCTGTTACCGGCTTGGAAGTGCATGTGGTCGGGAGCAGATGCACCACACTTAGGACCATTATAGAATACAGTGTATTCATCAAGTTCTTTAGCAAGGCTCATCATGTCGGCAATGCGACCTTTGATAAGTTGATCAACGTGCCCCATGTCGGGGATAGTCAAGTGACGTGGGAAAATTGGGAATGGATTAATAAGTACGATATAACCATTACCCCACTCTATGCCACGTTGAACCGAAGGACGATTTTCGGCACAAAGGAAACATTTACGAGCAGCAAGTGATTTAGCATCAACTTTAGCCGAAGAAGAAATGATACGTGCAGGGTTGAATTGCACTTTTATTTTCATTCCATCAACGTCAAGTTCTTTTACTTTAACACCTTTGAGTGCTTCAAAGTTATCAGCGGCAGTTTGCCATTCGGCAAGCTGCTCGCCAATAAATTTGTTTATCATTTCTGAATTAATCACGGTCGTAAGGAATTATTTATTTTTGTTTAATTCAACACGAGCTTGAGGTTCCCAAGTACGGATACGGTCCTTGTAAAGGTTGTTTGCGTTAGTCTTGTTGATATCCAATGCGTGGTCAGAGTTATCTTCCCAACGACGGCAGTAGTAAACTACGTCATAAACGCGACCGATTTGATAGTGACGAGAGAATGCAAGACCAAGAGCATAGTCTTCACCATAACTTGTGTTAGGCACATTGATTTCACGAAGCATTGGAGTATAGAATGCACGTGGAGCACCAAGACCATTGATACGAAGTGCATTGTTGCGACCATTTTCGGGTGTCCATTCTTTGTGATCGATTACACCGGGAGGAATCATTTGCATATTGATGTCGGTAAGCATATAAGTACCTACTACCATTGAGCAATTTTGTTCGTAGAATGCACCAACCATCTTAGCAAGAGTATTTTCATCAGAGTAAACGTCGTCAGAGTCAAGTTGAACCGCAAATTTACCACATTTTGGGTGATTTACACCTGCGTTCCAGCAACCACCGATACCGAGGTCATCACGTTCTGGAATGATGTGGATAAGACGTTCGTCATCTTTGAATTCGTCGATAGCTTCAGTTGTACCATCTGTACTACCATTGTCGATAACGATGAGGTTGAATTTGAAATCAGTTTTTTGAGAAAGAACACTCTTAATAGCATCACGAACTGTGCGAACACGGTTGCGTACAGGAATGATAACTGATGCTTCATATTCAAAGTCACCTTGGTTGAAGTTGATTTCTTCAAATTTAGGTTCAAGGTAACCACCGATTTTCTTAAGGTGGTCGGTACAAGCTTGTTCCATTTCAATTTGCACACCACGATTTTTAGGATCTACATAGCTAAAGTGAGATTCACCTTCAGTAGCTACAGGGAGTGCAATTTCTGTATAAAGATATTCATTAATATGAACAAGATCGCCTTGACGAGATACTTTTAGACGAAGGTCATAAAGACCGGCAGCAGTATATTCCACATCAATTTCAGCAGCAGCAGCTTTCAAAGCTTTAGTGCAGAAGAAAAGAACTGAACCGAAGTTGAAATCATCGCGAAGAGAACCGAATTGATAGTCAATTACAGGAGCGTTAGATTTCTTACCTTCAACAACTTGGTAGTTATCAGCATAAACCATTGCTGCTTTAGAGTCAGTAGCAAGGCGAACCATACGTTCGAGAGCCAAATAACCCATAACGAGGTTATTATACTTTGTATAGAAAAGTGTGTAATCGCCTTCAGAAGCTGCAGCGATTTTTTTCATGGTTGCTGAGCTGTTTAGCGCGTCGATGTTGATAACTTCACAACCTTCTACGGCAGCGGCGTTAGCATCGGTGGCAAGAAGGAAAATTTTTGTCACTAAAGCATTTTGACGAAGTCCGTCAACAGTTGCTTTCACTTGCTGAGCGTCAGCATAAGGGATAAAACAATTGATAGTTTTCATTGTAAATGTATTAATAAAATGATTTGTAATTATTTAATTATTTAATTATTTCTACTATTATTTATTTTTCTTTTTTGCTACATACTTTTTCGCCACTTTCTTCTCTACCGGTTTTGATACTCTATTTTTGAAGAATTTAAGTGTTGATTTCATTAACGCATTACGTTGTTGCTCGTCGGTAATTGTTTCAAATGGGAAACCAATCACCACCGTTTGATAACAACCATTATCGCTTGCAATAGCACTAATGAGATTGTTTTCGCTATATCGCATAATAGTTGCACCTGTTTTGTCATCGGCAGGATAGAACGAATCGGGCGATTCTACAACATACATCAACGAATTTAATGTATTATTGAAATTGTATTTTGCTTTACCAAATTCTTTGTAACGTGATTGCACTTCGTAGGCTTCACCTGTTGTGCTCGCTTGGCCTGTGCGCCACTTAAATCCGAGCACTTCGGCTGCAAATTTAGCATCGGCATCAGCAACTTCTTTGCTTGACAATGGATTATCACTGATATCGGTAGCAACAAAAGCTCCTGTTACCATAATATCTGCACCATTTTGAGCAAGATTAGTTAAACGAGCTTGTAATGCAGTGGGGAATGCTTTATATTTTGTACCATATGCACCTGTACCCACTTTTATTTCCTTTTGTTTACCTAAGATTAAATCAATAATTTCAGGCTTATCATTTGCCTTTGCAAAAGCATCAGCACTTGATGACACAAATGAAAATCCGGCATTTGCGATAGCTTTACCATGACAATATACATAATCAAAGGTATTTCCTGCAATAACTTTTGTTTCATAATTGGCACGAGATGCACCAAAACCGGCTGCATCATCATCCATCCAAGGTATATTGCGACGGAACTCTGTTTGTTCTCCTATATAACTTATATCGTAAACATATGGCACACCATGGTCTTTTCGGTCATTAAATCCGGCAATATTTCCGGCTTCAAACCAATCGGGAGCAGATACTCGAGTAAAACCATTGACAATCGTTACTGTTTTTGCATCAGCACCTTTATCACACAATGCAAGAACCTCAGATGGGAAACTTACCCCTCCATCATTTCCGGCAATAATGCGATAAGAGTGAATATTTTGATTAGATACAAAAACTTCATACTTTGGAGATTCAACCTTAGCTATATCAATAAATTCACCATCACCAATGCGCTCCTGCACAATATAATACGATGGCATTGCTGTTATCTCTTGTTGGTCAATGGTTGGTTGCCATGATAATATATACTTACCATTATCCTCTTTGGTAATAGCAAATGAATTGATGGGCAATGGTTGTACTAAATATTCTCGATTATCTCGATTCGCAATAAATTCAAGCATTCCCTTGTAGATTGCACGACTCACTGTGAAACGGAAAGATGGGTCAAGTCCATATTTCATGTCGGCAAAATTTTGATGTGAGAGCAATTCAAGCAACAATGCAGGCACTTGTGGCACTCGAGCCTCATAATAAGTCTTATCCCACATTGCTCGACGAGTCCAACGTGGTTCATATGCCATACGAATATCATTCACTATATTTGTAGCAATGCTATCGGTCAACATGCGTGAAGCATATCGAGGAGTTCCGTTTGCATATGTCCCCCCATTATCGCTATAATAGATTGACAATGTACCAATAATTGAATCATTCATCGTAGTACCGGCATCGGTATGGAATGCCAATGAAAGGTCGATAGGAATATTCAAGCCTTTGTAATTAGGCAACATTGAAGAACCGCCCATTAAGTAGTTAACCCATGCTCCACGAGCTTTATAGTCGTCGGTATAATCATTGACATTGTTTGATGGAGTATAAATAGAATCGGGAACTCCTGCCCACTGCATCCAATAGCGAGCAGCCTCTGTAAATCGAGGATATTCACTCTTTACATAGTCATATTCTATACCTTGTTCCCCCTCTTTTACTTTGCGAGCTACGTTTCCAACACCGCCACCCACTTTCACTGCATCGGCTGTAACAACTGTTCCTGCCTCTGATGATAGGTTTACCAATTCAATCATTGGAGCACCTTGTCCCTCTACATCAAAGGGGAAATGGCCCAAATAAATCCATGTACTACCACCCATTTTTTGATTTACTCTAAATTCTTTCACCCCACTACGAGAATGAATGCGATAGAGTGCATCGCTCGCACTGTTTGGGAGAGTGGCATATGACACATATACAGCATATGTGCCGTCCTCTGAAAGTTGAGGTTGCCATTTTGCTACTGACACCTTTTCACCTTGAGCCACTGTTTTCACCATTCTCACAGTACCTTCACGGAATGGGTTTTCCAAGTCCTTGAGAATTGCCTTATTATAGGCAAATCCCACAACAGGTGCATCAATCCATGCTTCGGAACCAGAGATTTCGCTATAATTTGCTTGCGCCAATTGTCCATCACCGTCAACAATTACTTCATTGACGTTAAAATCTCGTTCACGAGGGCTCATCACATAAGCACCGGCGTTTTCAAGCATCGGCATTAAGAAAGGCATCACATAACTTTGAGTGTAAAGGTCTTCTACAGTCTCAAAGATTCGAGCACGTTGCCATTCCCATCGATTGAGTTTCGGTTCAAAATACCACCCATGGCTTTGCCACATTGCAATATTACAACCATCAAGACCTGCCGGAGCCTCAACTCCGCCTACCGGGGTTATGAAACGTGTATCTTCTTTCGGACCTTTAATTTTGTTGTAATCTACTGATAAATAGTCGTCAATATTGTGTTTTCCAGCGTATATTTTTACGTCATATCCAGAATAGTTCCCATTTAACGATGCTAAAACAGCATCTTTCATATTTTTGAGAGAAATAGAATCGATTGTATTATATCCTACCATCTCATTGCATTTGACCGTCACTGTTTTTTTTGTCTTATTTACCTTTACATCAACGACTTTAATTGCTCCTACATTTGATTGTATCGGTTGCAATGAATTAAGCGCATGTAGCACATCGTCTTTCACAGTTGTCGCCTGCGAAAATAACGATACACATATCGCTACCGATAATGCCAAATACTTAACATCAAATCGTTTCATTTTAGGTTTATTAGATTACAACTATTTAACATGACGATTATCTACAAAGATAATACAAAGATTAATTAAAAACACTATAATTAGAGAAAAAATTCCTTTATTAAATATTTATTAATATTTAACTACATATTTTCAGAGGCACAATTCTTTATTGAGCATGATACTGAATCAACCCCGGCATTGAACTTTGTATGATTTTGGAAATTTCAACGCCAAAATCTTGCGCCACTTTATTCAAAACATCGGCATAAGTTGTTGCTGTAGCACCTACAAACGAAATTGGCAATTCCGCATAATTATATGCCGAGATATTGCGCACAAAAAAGCTCATAAACGCACCATACACCAACTGATAAACATATTCATTATCAAGATGTTCTGATAAAAAATAAGAATACGCCGACAGCGAACGATTAGGCAATGGATTTGTATATACGGCATCCATTATCTCATCGGGAGTGATTTGATATTTCTCAAAGAATGCACTACAAATTTTTAAGGGTGCAATACCTTTCAAGCAATCACTTAAAAACACTTTTCCAAGATATGCCCCACTTCCCTCGTCGCCAAGAATAAAGCCTAAAGGCCTAACATTTTTTATAATTTTCTCTCCGTCATAATGACACGAATTTGAGCCGGTACCCAAAATACATGCCAATCCTGAAGCTTTCACCAATAAACCTCTCGCCGCACCCAATAAGTCACTTTCGACCGTCACCGGAGTCTTAAATTGTGCAACAAGCGATTGTTCCATCACTTTTGTTTTCTCTGCATTTGCACAACCTGCGCCATAGAAATATACATGTTCCCAACGACGACGAAAGAAAGCCTCAGGCAATTCCAGCCTAATAATATGAGATATTTCCCTACGTGATTGGAAATAAGGGTTCAAGCCTTGTGTAAAGGCTCTTTCCACTATATTTTCGCCGTCAACCAAAACCCACTCTGTGCGTGTCGAACTACTATCGGCTATTATTTTCACGACTTCTTATTTCGATATTAAATTATACTTTATTCAAAATTCAACTCACTAATTTGCAAATATATAAAATTATTCACTCTAAACCAAATTACACATTGCGACGTTATCAACACATGACTTATACAAAAAAAAGGTGCTACCTCTTAGAGATAGCACCCATTAAACTATTTATCGGTAATATTATCGACTTATAGAAACTTTGTGAGTAATAGAACCTTGTTCGGTTTCTACATCCATTATATAAACACCTTGTGGCAATTCTGACACATTGAGTTTGTTTGCATTAAGCGCTTCAGCGACTTTTTCACCACGAATATTGAACAATTCAAGTGATTTAATTGCAGAAGGTGCTTCTACGTTGAATACATCATTAGCAGGGATAGGATAAATGCGTACTGCATCAGTATCTGCAACGACATCTTCTACTCCACCTTCTTCGGCAGTGCGTTTAATAAGGTTATCAATATAGAACTCGCCTTTTTGAGTAATAGGGCTTGTTACTTGAACCACTTTAATATTGCTGAAGTTATAGTCATAACCCGCTTCAAGAGAGTTCAATTGAACTTCTTTATATTCCCAACCACGGAAGTTGAGGTCACAAAGTTTTTCATATTTTGTATCGGTACCTTGTGTTACGCCTACCCAAAGTTCATGGTTATTGAAGTCTCCATAAACGTGAAGGCCAAGAACATCACCTTTAGCATAAGTGCGAGCTACAGTATCAGGAGCTACATAATTCCAAACTACTTGACAATCGTGATTATCGGCAAAGCTATAAGCGAAACGATTAGAGGCTTTATCATAAAGATATTTAGCTGTACTCTTAGCGCTTGATGGTTTTGCAAGGTTGTTTACTGTATAAGTAGTGTCATAAGTAAACAAGTCGGCAACATTAAATCCTTCAAGAATAGCGCCATCCTTTTCTCCAGAAACGTCTTTTGCTGTGAAGTTGAGAGTTACATCAACATCTAATGGAAGATTTTCCTTATCGCGCAATGCACCAGAGATAACTGCACGATAAGTTTCACCTATAGTCAAGTCATTTTGCAACACAATCATTGCGTTACCATAACCATTAGACAATTGATTAAATTTAGAGCTACGAGTATTGATTTTCAACTCGTTGTTATCCTTGTCATAAACTTTGATTTGGTCTTGGTAGTCAGAGTAATCGATAGTTTTATCGAAACGGAACTCAAATACAGGAGCATCGAAGTGAACTGCTCCACCATCGGCAGGATAGTTATCAATCATTTCAAGACGATTACGACCGAGTGTTCTGAAAGAGAAAGTAAAGTCTTCTCCAAGAGTTGGATCTTCAGTATATGTATCAGGAGTTTTCACCGACTTAGCTAATGTTACCGTATAAACAGTATCAATTTCAAGTGAAAGAGAAGGCACAAATGAAACATTGTGGAAAGAGTTGCTATATACAAAATATCCTTCTACTTCAGGAGAAATTGAAAATGCTTCTTCAAATGAAACTTCGTCAATATCGTAATTGAACTCAAATTCGATTTTAGAAGCACAGCTTACAGCAGCTCCATCTTGACCGATAGGACCATAAGAGTTAATAGTCAATTTTTCGGGACGTTTGTAGCACAATGGCATATCTTGGTAAGTAACTTGGTCGGCTACTACAGTCACTTTTGTTTCTTCAGAGTAATATTTATCGTGAGCGACCTTCAATGTATATTCTCCGGGAGCAACATTACGGAATACAAATACTCCATTGTAGTCATCGTCGGTTGTGCGTTCTTGAACCACATTACCACCGGCATCAATCAATTCCACATGTGCACCATTGAGAGCATCATTTCTGTCACGACCTTTATAGGTGAATGTTGAAGGATATGAGAATTCACGAAGGTTGTGGTTATCATAAACAACACCTGCCACGTTACCGGTTACGAAACGATCTTCAGTATCGAAGAATTGCATAATTGATTGAGCAAAATACCATGCTTCAAGCCAACAATAATCATCGTTCATTAAACGGTGTGCTTGAGGACGGTGCTCATGCATACCACCTTCTGAAAGCATACTTGTGCGATAGCAGTTGCGCAACACACCAAGAGAATAACCCAACAACGCACGGTCACCTACAACACGACCGGCACTTGTAGAGTTAAGTTCACCATTTGACTTAATCCAGTTAGAATAAACACTTGTATTAAACACACCGTTTACAACATTGGCAAGTCTAACACTTTCTGAACTTCGTGGTTGCATAGAAGTTTCCAAGTGATAAATCATCAATGGATAGTTGATGTTTTCACCTGCATTAGAGTGAATAGATACAAATGCATCAGCCGAAAGATTATTCGCCATTGTAGCACGAGTATAAAGAGATGGTTCATCGGGAATAGCATCACCGTCAATTTCGTTATACACATTGTGTACACGAGTCAAATGAGCATCAACACCAAGTGAATCAAGAATTTTTTTCAAGTAACAACCTTTTACGAGGTTACTTTTTGATTCCCAATAACCAATTGTATCATTTTGACCATAGGGGTGAATCTTAATAGGACGGTCATCTCCATCATAACCACCATGACCCGGGTCAATAACAATGGTCAAATCGCTCATTTTCTTTGCTTCAACAGCAGTTGTTGCCACCAAAGCCGCTAATATGATAAATAATATACGTTTCATAATTATTCGTTAATTAGAATGTTCATAATATACATATTACCATCTTCGGTAGTATATACGATTTTGTCCTCAATTGCTGCAAGTCCATCAACAAGCACATCGTCACCGGTGAGAGTTGTAACCTTACCGGTAGCTACTTCGATTGCAATAATTTTAGCACTTGTAATCACATAGCCATCATCTTTTGTGCTCAATGCTACGACAAACTTGTCACCCACCCAACATGGATAATCACCACGACTTGCAAGGAATTTCGCTTGTGAGCCATCGACATTTGAAACAAATAAACCTGAATAAACTTCATTAAACACAAGTTTAGATGCTGATGGAGAAAGAGAAGGCCACATATAACGATAACCATAACCAATAGGATTGATTTCACTCTTTACACCATTTACCGAAATCTCCATTGCTTGTTTATCTACAAATGCATAAGCATATGTATCTCCAGCCAAAGCAATAGTATTAATTGCTTCTTTTGTTGGCTTTGCCAATTGTGATTTTGCATTTGCAGCAAATGAATAGCGATTAACATCATTTAAAGCCAAACCATTTGCATCGGCAGCTGTACGATAGATTATTTCACGACCATCAGCCGAGAATACGGGATTAAATCCGGCAC
This sequence comes from Muribaculaceae bacterium, assembly GCA_045531405.1. Classification (GTDB taxonomy): domain Bacteria; phylum Bacteroidota; class Bacteroidia; order Bacteroidales; family Muribaculaceae; genus RGIG4079. The sequence goes on from JAZSDX010000060.1 coordinate 43,392, forward strand.
CTTTAGCCTCATCAATCACAACTACTTCACTTGTTGACAGGTTTACCGACTTCAATCCGGTATAATTTTCAGAAGAGAAGAGAACGAGTTCTCCATTAGGGCTCAATGTTGGGTGGTGAGCATCACCACCTACATCAACCTTCTTGGTATAAATGGCAGAAATATCAGCTGCCGACATTGATGCGCACACGCCCAATGCTACCATAAGAATTAATGATTTTGTTTTCATCTTTTTGTTTTTATATTAGTTATTAATGTTTTACTACAACTTTCTTCAATGTGTATTTGCTTCCAATAAGAACACGTGCAAAGTAAACGCCATCGGCAATTTCACTTACATTAATCACGTTACCTGTTGCTTTGGCGACTGTAGTACCATTCATTGCAACAAGTTCGATACTCTTAATCAAGCCATCACCATTAGCAATCAACAATTCTGAAGCCGGGTTAGGATAAACTGTTACTGTAGTCATCGTTTCAATGCTTTCAACTCCTACCGCTCCATCTTTAATGTAATTGATATTATCCAACTTAAATTCACCCTTACGGCTCATCAAACTTGGAGTTTGTACCATTTTCACACCTGATAGTTGATATTCTTTTTCTCCTTCGAGCATTACCAATGGCACTTCAATATATCGCCATCCAAGGAAGTCTAATTTCCCTACCGGGATATATTTTATATCTTCAGGAGCAATAACTTCAAGATAAACTTCATTTGCAGTCAAATCTCCATATACGTGAATACCAACCGCGTCATTATTGGTCAATTTTGTTTCACATACCGACGAACGCGAAATCAACATTTCACTACCTTCGGTCGCAGGGAATTCATACATCACATTCATACATGATGCTCCAAACAATTTATTTGTAGCATCTTTAGTGACTGACATTGTATCTACATCAACCGAACCTTGAGTATTCAAAGCATATAGAGTGAAATCTTCCATTCCTTCAATTATGCTATCGTTTTTCTCTGTTCCGGCGTCAATGGCTTTAAAGTAAACAACAACACTATCTTGCAAAGGAATACCATCTTTATCGGCAATTTCGTTTGAAAGAGTCATTTTATAAGTTTGTCCCACAGTCAAATCTTTTGTAAATGGAATGCGGAAAAATCCATATTCAGCACCAAGTTTGCTATAAGTCATTTTACGAGTGTTAAGTGCCACCTTTGTACCGGTTGAATCTACAATAGAGATTTGTTTGAGTATTGGAGTCACGTTAGGTAACTTATCGAAACGCACTTCAATTGCAGGATTGTCAAAGTGTACTTCTTCACCTTCTTTAGGGAATTGACCAATGATTGACATATAGTTGCGATCGGCTGTGAAGAATGATAATTCAAATGGCGCCTCCATAGCCATACCTCCGGCATGTTTAGCCGATGCATCAAGACGTGCAGTGTAAACAGTGCTTGTTTGGTAAGTTTGTGTTGGAGTAAAAACCATTCGAAGGTTATTGTTTTCCCATGTTATTTCGCCGGGAATTTCGGGTGTGATTGAGAATGCAGCCTCAACGCTTGCTGTATCCATATCCCAGTTAAAGTCAAGAACTACAGGAGTATTACAAAGCACACCGGGATTACCTTCGCTCCATACAGGTGAATAAGTTTCAACCACTGGAGCAGTGTTACGAATCTTACTCATTTTGAAGTTGGCAAAAGTGATTTCATCGGCAACAACTTCAACCATTGCAGTTGATTCATAATGACGATTACCCCCCACTTTCAACATATATTTACCCGGTTCTACTTTACGGAAAGCGTAGATACCGTTAAAAACCATATCACTATATGTTTCTTGCAACTTTGTAGTTCCGGTTTCGTCCCACAATGATACGTATGCAGTATCAACTGTTTCAAGTTGGTCTTCACCTATCATTTTATAATCACCTACACGGGGGAAACGAGAGTCATTCAAACGTCCGGCAATAGCTCCATATGTTACCCCGGGGAGACCATATTGATCATCAAGGGCCTTACGGAAGTTCCATGCTTCAATCCATTTATAGTCAAGACTCATCAAACGATAAGTTTCGGGGATATAATCGTGGAAAGAACCTTCTGACAAACATCCCGGTATTGTGAGTTTACGTAACACTCCATAACCTTGTGTTCCCCAAGTTGGCTGAAATGACCAGTCACCACGATAATTGGGAGTAGTACTTGTCCACACGGTTGCATCGTTTACCAATAGGTTATTAGCGATATTTATTGCCCACACTTTTGCATCGGGATAAACAGGTTCGTTGTCATATCCTCGATAGAAAATAATTGGGAAGTTCACACGGTTAGATGTACCGGTTGCATTTGAGTGGATTGATAGGAATATATCAGAACCTGCTTCATTTGCCAATCGACCGATAGTTTCCAATCCAAGGTCATCAGCACTAGTGTTTGTCACACGCGACATCACCACTTTTGCACCAAGTTCTTGCAACATGTCACGCAATAAAAAGCCTTTGTGCATATTTGAGTTTGATTCCCAGAATCCGGAAGTATCGCCTTCGGCATAAGGATAAATAACCACGTTACGGTCATTAGCTGCATCGTGACCACCATGACCAGGGTTGATATAGATAATGAGGTCACTATAATTTGTTGCCATGGTCGAAAAAGCAACGGCTCCGGCAATCATCAATGTTGTGAATAACTTTTTCATATATAGAGTCCTCCTATTTATTTAAGTTTAATATTCATTTGATAAAGACGTCCGTCGATTGTTGCATACACAATCTTGCCTGCTTCAAATGATGCAGTGGGATTCATTGTCATTGATTCGGGTTTTGTGAGTTCTTGTTTTTGAGAACCATCTGCCGAAAGAAGCACAATTTGTGATGAATGATAATTATAGCCATCGTTGGTTGCATTCATTGCTACAATGTGATCGTTACCATACCACACCGGTGCTTCATAATTACCCGCCATTGAAAGAATATTTCCATTTAGGTCAGTAATCACAATACCATGAGCAGCAGCAAAGAACATAACCTTAGTACCATCGGGAGAAAGTGAAGCCCAAATATAACCCATACAATTTTTTATCGGAGAATAAGCCTTTTCTACGCCATTTTGAGCGATAAAAAGTTGAGCCCCCTCGGTGCGCACACGTGTTGACTTATCATCGGTTACAAGCAATTGACCATCAATAGTCGTTGCAAATCCTTTGGCTGTAGCCACCGGACGAGCCACTACACGACCTTGCTTTGACACCTCCACGGTTTGACGAGATGCAATATTATACTTTTTCACTTGACGCAAATTGCGATTATTTTCGCTTGATTGTGTCACAAAATAGATTTCTTTTCCATCGGGAGAGAATGAAGCGTCGAGCCCAGCACGTGCTTCGGTGCTTACTTTTACAACAACATTGTCGTTGAAATCATACAAGCGCAAGTCGGTATAATCACATTCCGAAAATAGCAGTTGAGAGCCGTCGGTACTAAGCACTGGGTTGTGCATTCCACTCTCCACTCCTTTTAACAGAGGGGTCACCGACTCTACTTCCACGATTTGCGCATTCATCGACATAACACCGACAAATGCCATCATTGAGAGTAACAGTTTCTTCATATAAATTGGTATTATAAAGTTAATTATTTTTTATGTTAGTTTTCTGGTTAGCAAATTCTTATACACATAAAATACCCCCAAACGAATATAGTCGCCCGAAGTTAAAGTATATAGATGTACAAAGATATATAAAATTATTTGAATTTGAGCATCCCCATTCACTTATTTTTACCGTCTTTAACCTAAAAAATATACAAAAACCGAGTGACATCAATACTATGACATCACTCGGTTTTACAGATTTTATTTATAAAATATTTCTACCCTTATAATTGTGTTTTTTTATTTCACGATTAATTTTGAGATTGTTGAACCGGCAACGGTTTCTACTTTCACCAAATATATTCCTGAAGAAAGACCAGCTGCATCAACTGTGATATTGTTGTCGTTACTTTCTTGTGCAATAACTTTTGCGCCAGTTGCCGAATAAACTTCAACCACTTTAATTGTTTTTGATGATGACACTGTAAATGCACCATTAGAAACAGGGTTAGGATAAATATTCACTCCACTATCCTCACCTATTGTAATGCTTTCGACCGAGGCATAGTTATTGTATTCGGCACTCAATTCTGTGATTTTTATTGATTGCTCACCCTTGTTGGCAATATTAGCTTCGATTGTGAAGCGGAGATATTGCATTGTGATAGGATAGTTAATCAAGTCGGCAGGGTCACCAAGAGCCGAGATGGGAATTTCAACTCGATGAGTAGTGCCTGCTGCATACACACCACCATCGGCAGGAGCCACTTCCACTGTGTTCACCTTTATATGCTGTGGTGTGCGCAAGTCAATCAATAGGCTTGAAATATTGACTGATGGAGTAAATTCAACCCATAATTTATCGGGAAGGCTATAATATTGCACAGCCTTGACGATTTGGATATATGGTGCACGTGGAGAGCCATAGGTAAATGAGAGTGTGCCATCTTCAGCCAAAGCCCCTTTGGTAATTCCCGATGACCCTTTCACTGTCCAACCGGTCATATCACTTGCCGGCACTAATGCCGCCTTTGCTATCTCAACTGTTACCATAGTGGTATCAAGGAATTCTCCCACCAAACCTACAACTTGAGTAGTACCCTCTTTATAGCCACGAAGCACACCATTTTCATCAATATCAGCCACTGTTGGGTCTTCCACTGTCCACTTGATTAATGAAGCATCATAGGTATAAATGTTTTCGCCAATTTGAGCAGTTACTTCCATTGGATATTCGCGAGAAGCATCAATAAGGATAGGCTTGATGCGAATTGCGATTTCGGCATCTACCACATCAATTTTCTTTGTAACACTCACTCCATTATATGTTGCAGTCAATTCGCTTTGGCATGCATTACCTCCGGCGATGAATCGCATACCGTCACAAGTTCCCACCGAGTCGGGACATGAGAGTGTAAATCCTTGCACGTTCTTATCTATCAAGTCGCCATATTGGTTATAGCCAAGAATCACCGGTTGATATTGTGAATAAATAGGTGCTTGAAGTACATATTCTTCAAACTCAAGACGAGTGATTACATCGTCTTGTGGCGCAATTGAGTAGAAGAACCAACCATTGGCAACGGCGCGTGGTGAGCCTTCGGTTGTTTTATTTATTACCTGACCTTCAACCATCATTTGAGCCGAGCCACCAGCGTCCATATTCATAATGTTTGTACAACCAAAATACTTCATGATATCGCACATCACGAGGGTGTTACAACCTGCCGATTTGCCATAAACCGGGTCAACACTCATGTCAATAACTACTGTGATAAGAGTTTTGCGATCGGCAGTTGTGCCGTAGGCTGTGCGTGAATATGTTTTTGAGTTGTATGAGTCAACAGAGTTGAGATCGGTCAATACTCCATCAACCATTACCACACCGTTACCACCGATAAGTTGTTCGATTTCGGGAGCCGTGCCGTCGGGTTGTTGCCATTGAAGGTCGATAGACACCACATCACCGGCAACGAGTTGAGCAAGTGCGTCTTTATTTGCTCCACGCCCCATCAAGCAGAGGTCATAATCGCCAAGTGTACCTGCACCGGCATCGGTTTTCACTTCCATTACAGTACATTGCATCGAGCGGCCTACCATCCATGTGCTACCTTCATTGATTTTAAGATACACTTCGGTTGACACATTTTCAACACGGCGCATACGTTGAGTTCCGCTTTCATCGGCATATTGGTCGGCAGGGATAAAACTCTTATCGCGGCCAAAGAAGTGGTTATATAGACCTATTTCTCCGTCACGCACAAGTTTATTTGTTTGGTGAATTATCAGTTCGCCCAACTTTTCACTTTTCACCCAACCTTTATAATACATAAAGTCGATATACATTCGTTTATCGGGTGTGATTGCCACACATCCGGGCGAGCCGTTATTGTGTCCCCACCAGTCAGCAAAGGCATTAGTTTCGGTAATAATCTCGCCATTGCGCACATTGCCGTTAAACGTAGCGCCGACAAGAAACTCTGCCCAAGGCCATTGCCCCGACACACACCAGAAGTTACCATTGGCACCGGCTAATGGGCGTTTTTCGTCCGTATATTGACGAGTGTAGGCATTGGCAAGTTTTTCGGTTTTGCCAAGTTGTTCACCACCTTGAGTTGTTTCCACTCGATTGTAAGGATTATTCAAATCCATAGTAATCATATTCACGTTGAGAGGGAAATCGGGAATACGAAGACGTTTGTAGTTTACCCCGGGACCCAAGTCGCGGTCAATCAAAATATCAGTTTGATAATCTGTTCCTTGAATGGGAATCGTAATTGCGCTCGCAGTAAGCCCTATTGCCAATGTCGCAAATAAAGATAATATCTTTTTCATAATATATTTTGTTTGTTTATTTCACGATAAGTTTTGATGTAGTGGTGCCGGCTTCGGTTTCTACTTTCACCAAATATATTCCTGATGAAAGACCCGCTGCATCGACTGAGATATTGTTGTCGATGCTTTCTTGTGCAATAACTTTTGCGCCGGTTGCCGAATAAACTTCAACCACTTTAATTGTTTTTGATGATGACACGGTAAATGAGCTACCTTCAACCGGGTTAGGATAAATATTCACTCCACTGCCCTCACCTATTGTAATGCATTCGACCGAGGCATAGTTATTGTATTCGGCGCTCAATTCAGTAATTTTGATTGATTGTTCTCCTTTGTTTGCTGTATTGGCTTCGATTGTGAAGCGAAGATATTGCATTGTGATAGGATAGTTAATCAAGTCGGCAGGGTCGCCAAGAGCCGAGATGGGGATTTCAACTCGATGAGTAGCACCGGCAGCATACACGCCACCATCGGCTGGAGCCACTTCCACTGTGTTCACCTTTACATGTTGAGGTGTGCGCAAGTCAATCAACAGGCTTGAAATATTGATTGATGGAGTAAATTCAACCCATAATTTATCGGGAAGACTATAATATTGCACCGCCTTGACAATTTGGATATATGGCGCACGTGGAGAAGCATAGGTAAATGATAGTGTACCATCTTCGGCAAGAGCACCTTTGGTTATGCCCGAAGAGGCTTTCACTGTCCATCCGGTCATATCGCTTGCCGCCATAATTGGAGCATTGGCAATTTCCACTGTCACATTTGTGGTATCCACAAAGTCTCCAATCTTACCAACCACCATTGATTTACCCTCTTTCAATCCGCGAAGCACACCATTTTCATCGATAGAAATCACATCGTTGTTTTCGATAGTCCATTCTATTGATGCAGGGTTATAGATGTAAACCTCATCGTCGATTGAAGCGGTCACTTCCATTGCATATTCGCGAGTGGCATCAATGAGGATAGGTTTAATGCGGATAGATAGTTCCGAAGAAACTACAGTCATTGTTTTCGACACAGTCACGCCATTATAACTTGCTGTCAAAGGTCCTTCTGCAGCAGCTCCTCCGGCTGTAAATTCAGTGCCATTACAAGTACCCAACGATGCATCACAACTCAATGTAAATCCTTTGAAGTCATCGTCAACTATATCACCATATTGGTTGTAAGCAATGATTTGAGGTGAATAAGTGGCATATGTGGGTGCTTGCAGTTCAAGGTCCTTAAACTCAAGACGTGCAATTGTCTCATCTTTGGGAGCAGTCGAATAAAGAAACCAACCATTGGCAACGGCACGAGGAGTGCCTTCGGTAGTTTTGTTTATAACCTTTCCTTCAATCATCATTTGTGCCGAGCCACCTGCATCGACATTACAGAGATTGGCGCAACCATAATGTTTTGCGATTTGACACATCACACGAGTGTTACAACCTGCCGATGTACCATATGTGAGGTCGGTTGATTTGTCTATTACTATTATATATAGAGTTTTTCCATCAGCACTTGCCCCATAGGCACAACGTGAATACACTTGAGAGTTGTATGTTTCGTCATCATTGCGCCCGGTCATTTCGCCGTTTGCCATCACGATAGCATTACCTCCTATGAGTTGCTCGATAACGGGTGTTACACCTCCGGCTGTTGCCCATCCATAATTGATTGACACTTGATCGCCGGCAACAAGTTTTGCAAGAGCATCTTTATTCGCTCCACGTCCTACAAGACAAAGGTCATAACTGCCGAGAGTACCTGTACCGGCATCGGTTTTCACCTCAGCAACAGTACAAGTCATGGGTTGACCTGCCATCCATCGTTGTCCTTCATTGATTGTAAGATATACCTCGGTTGCCACACCTTCAACAAGTTGAAAATGGCGCGTACCACTATCGTCTTTATATCCATCGGCACACATAAACGCTTTTGAGCGACCATAAAAACTATTATATAGCCCCACTTCTCCATCGCGTACAATCTTGTTGGCTTGAATTATTGACAAGTTGCCGATTTTGTCATTTGTGGCACTGCCACTATAATACATCGACTCGATATAGAGTTTTTTTGATGTATCAACGGCAATCACACCTGTACGAGCAGGGCCCCCGTCCCATTGGTCGGTGTTTCCGTTGGTTTCTGTAATGATTTGACCATTACGAAGGTTGCCATTGTAAGTAGCACCTATAAGCAAATCGCTATGAGGTTGTTGCCCCGACACACACCAAAAGTTACCATTGGCACCCGCAATTGGGCGTTTGTCGTCATACATATTTTTATAGCGAGTATAAGCCGATGCGAGTTTTTCGGTTTTGAAATGAGTATCCGATGCTTGGAATGTTTCGATGCGGTTATATGGATTATTCATATCCATCTGCAATATGTTCACATTCAATGGATAATCGGGAATACGAAGACGATAATGATGGATACCAGGACCGATATCCTGACTTTCAATCACATCTACATGATAATTTTTATCGTTGATAAGGATTGTATCAACTTGAGCCGATGCCATCAATCCTGCAAGGAGAAGCACCCCTGAGAGTAGTCGTTTTCTCATATATGGTAATATTTTAGGTTATTTTACAAAGGTAATGTTTTTAATTGAAAAGATAAATGTATAATATAGTATTTTTCAAAAAACTTTTTATAGCTACAAATAGGTGCATCATTTCAATGCCAATAGGTCGCCATAGTCGCTTTTGGGAGGGAGCTTGCCTTCTATTACATATTGACACACAGTAGTGTCAATTGCGATTGAAGGGGGCATTGCCAAAGGTTATGTTTCTCGATAGCTGTAGTGTTGAGGGCATTAGTTAAATAAACCCAATATACTTTGAATATTCTTAATACTACAATTGCCTACATATCAACAACTTAACAAACACCAACACTTGGGTTAATTATAAAGGGATTGAGCCTTGACAGAATGTCTGCTTTAGTCAAAACCCTTAACAACCGCCACAAACAACTGTTAAACAATCAGTTACTCAAGAGATTGAACTTGAATTGAAGTTTTGTTTATAGTAATTTTGTGCAGCCAAAGATATACAATTAAGTATATCGGGAAGCAAAAAACAATAAATATGAAACATAATATTAAGTTTTTCTCAAATTTTACACATGCTGAATTAGCATCACAAATAATAGCTTCTGCTAATTCTCAAGAAAAGGCAACTCTGACTATCAAATTTCACGAACAGATGCCAGAAAAGGAGAGATTACAATTTGAAGAAGATTTTGAAAATTCACTACTTCAATTTGAAGAACCGACTATCATGAATTATATTAATTTACAATGGGAAAATAACAAATTGCACATAAAATTTATAGGCTGGAATGGGAAAGTCTTACTAAGTCCGGATGGATTTATGTTTATCCGACCATATTGTAAAGTAAGTAATCTAAATCAAATAGAAAACGACAATAGATATTTTACACCAATAGTAATTAGATAAATTATAATTATGAGTAAAAAACATTTAACGATGATGAGTAAAAAGATTCTTGTCTTACTAAAACATGAGATAAACGAATGTGAGAATTCTAATGTACTGCTATCACACAAAACAAAAGTAATCATCTTCATTCTACTCATATCTCCATTTATTACACAAATTACAGCAATTTCATGCAATCATTCCAATATAGGCTATAAAATTTTTATGCCAAATATTGCAATTTTGTTCCTTATCGCCTTATACAAAAGGATTAAACAAACTTCTAACAAAAAATTAGATTATGAAAAAAAGATTTTTTAAGCCATTCATTGGTGAGTGCTATCAAGATGGCATCAAAGGAAAAAAAGTTTTAGTAATAGGTGCAAGTTTTTCTGTGAAAAAACTGTCTAGTCCTGACATAGCGTTACAGTAAAAAGTAACAAAAAATGGAAGAGACTAAACACAAGTATGTTAAGCGAACGCAACGCGATTATTCAATGCCTTTTAAGTTGGCAGTAGTACAAGAAGTAGAGCGCACCGGAAT
>JAZSDX010000007.1:0-24608 GCA_045531405.1 Muribaculaceae bacterium
TTTTGTGAAGTCCACCCTTTGTGTTTTGAGAAAAAACTACAAATGAACCATCGGGGCTGATTGTTGCTTTGTCTACTGAAACGCCTTCGGGAAGATCAATTTTGTCAACCGATTGAATTTCCACTAATTGAGCGAATCCGAAAACGCTTGAACACAACAACATAGCCGAGATGAAAATCTTTTTCATAATTGGTTGTTTTTGGTTAGTGTATAAAATTAGTTAATAAAATATTGATTATAAATTAATTATAAAACATGTATAGTTGCATATTTTTTCATGGTAAAGATATGAAAATTTGGCTATTGGAACAAAAAAATATTGAATGTTTTTTTGCAAAATTCAAAAAAATTAACTCAATCACATTTTATCTGCCAAGATTCTAAATTTGTATATAAAAGCAAGAATGAGTTAGTAGTGGAATGAGCTTCCACCAAGAAATTCTCGAAGTAGGCTTGTGTGAGGGATAATTTGGTCGCTGATTGGAGAAAAACAACTTAAGAATTGACGCAAACGATAGGCCTCCCCATATTCGGGAACATCACGAGGCACATGCTTTAATACATCTTCACCATATTCTTTTATCACTCCGAGTTCAAAAAGTAGAGAAGAGTTAAACATCGCATCGGCATTTTCTTGATATGGGAAAATCCACTTTTCTTCACCACGACGCACACTTGGCCATCGTTTGATTGTTGACTCTGCCGACACACCACGATATTTCGCATCACGAATTATGCGACGCAATAAACGATTGTCGGTTGTAGGAATCCAATTGTGATCATCAATAGAGATCGTTGTTAATGCCGATACATAGAGTTTATATTTCATTTTTTCCTCTATCTGAGCAGTTAATTCGGGGTTCAGACCATGAATGCCTTCGATGAGTAGGATTGCATTCTCACCCAACCTTATGCGATTGCCACGATATTCACGTTGTCCGGTCTCAAAATTGTAATATGGAAGTTCTACTTCTTCTCCGGCAATAAGAGCATTGAGATCTTTGTTAAATTGTTCAAGGTCGAGGGCATAGAGCGACTCAAAATCATATTCACCATCTTCATCAAGAGGAGTGTCAACACGATTTACAAAGTAGTCGTCGAGGGATATGAGTTTAGGAACTAATAAATTGGTCATCAATTGAATAGCCAATCGTTTTGTTGTGGTTGTTTTACCCGAAGAAGATGGACCGGAGATTAACACAATACGCGCTCCACCTTCATGATAACGTTGAGTAATTTCGTCGGAAATGCGCCCTATTTTCTTTTCATGCAGAGCTTCGGCAACGTTGATGAGATTGGCAGTTGTTTGTTTATCACATATAGCATTGAGTTCACCCACATTTTTTAGACCTATAATGTGATTGAAAGAGGTGTACTCGGTGAATGCTCGATACATCTTCTCTTGCTCAATGGGTTTTGCCGGTTGTGAAGGGTTTTGAGCATCAAAACCTAAAAGCAATAATCCTTCTTTATACGGAATAAGATCAAACGTATCTATTTGACCCGTTGATGTAGCCAAGTTGCCATAATAGCTATCACAAATATTGTCGAGTTCATAATACACAGTATATAGTTCTCGAGTTGTTTTTAGCAATTTCACTTTATCTGCCAATCCTTGACGATCAAAAATTTTAATTACATCTTCGGTGAGTTGTTCTTTGCGAATAAAAGGAATATCCTGAGAAACTATTTCTTTCATGCGATTAAGAATGGGTGCAACCACATCTTCGGATATAGATGTGGTTCCTTCTAATCGACAGTAATTACCTCGCGCTATTGAATGCTCTATACGAAGGCGAGTACCGGGCAAAATATCACATACAGCCTTGTATAAAATCATACACAGAGAGCGAGTATATACGCGTTGCCCCGAACCGCTTTCACGCGATAGGAATTCCACCTGTTTAGGACCAAATACAGGGTAGTTGAGATCTTCGGTTTTATTATTTACTCGAGCACATATTGGTGTTATTTTGATTTGAGTTTTAAGACGATTGAAAATTTCTTGCAATGTCTCGCCTCCTGAAACAGAAATATATGTGCCAATGTTCTTGCAAAAGATATTTATATTCTTATTCATGGTAATGTGATTTTTGTTTTGTGGTGTAAAGATAACAAAGAAATATTAAAAATAAATATAGACAGAATAGAATTAACCTAAAATTGTCGCTTCAAGACTGAAATTGATGTCTATATTTGTCGGATAGAACAAAAAAGATTACTTTTGTATGTTAAATAGTTGAAAACGTATTATGATAAAGCAATTCCTTTTATTATTAAAGCGATATATTAAACCTTATCGCAAGCATTTGGTGTGGTCGGTAGTTCTTAATATTGTATCTCAATGGCTGAATGTATTTTCTTTTATGGCGTTAATCCCAATCTTAAATATCCTATTCAAAATTGATGATGCAACATATGAATATATCCCAATGGATAATGGGATAGATAAAGATATTTTAATCAACAACGCATATTATTTTGTAAATCAACTTGTTGTCGAAAATGGACAGTTGTTTACTTTAATATTAATGGGTTCTATCCTAATATTTATGACACTATTAAAAACCGGTGGTTATTTTGCATCATCGGCAGTGATGGTACCATTACGCACCGGCATTGTTCGAGATATAAGAATCGAGGTATATAATAAAGTCTTAAAATTACCATTAAGTTTTTTCTCAGAAGAACGAAAAGGGGATATCATTGCTCGAATGAGTGCCGACGTTTCTGTTGTGGAAGGTACATTAACAAGCTCAATCGATATGCTCATTCGCAACCCAATTGCTATAATTATTTATTTTGTGACACTTTTTAGTGTGAGTTGGCAATTAACATTATTTGTAATTACAATTTTGCCATTTGCAGGATGGATAATGGGCACAGTGAGCCGAAAACTAAAAAGACAATCAACAGTGACTCAAGGACAATGGGGAGATATTATGTCTCAATTAGAAGAAACACTTGGAGGATTGCGCATCATTAAAGCTTTTATTGCTGAGCAAAAAATGGCTCAACGATTTATCAAAATAAATAATGAGTTTCGTTCTGCAACAAATAGAATGGTAATACGCCAAAGCTCAGCCCACCCTATGAGTGAGTTTTTGGGAACATGTGTGATTGTAATCGTACTATGGTTTGGGGGGTCATTAATTCTTAGTGAAAATTCGCCTATTGATGCAGCAATGTTTATTTTCTATATGGTAATACTTTATAGTATTATCAACCCATTGAAAGATTTTGCCAAAGCATTCTATAACATCCCATTGGGTATGGCAAGTATGGAGCGTGTCGATAAGATATTAAAAGCAGAAAACCCAATAAAAGATCCCGAGAATCCAAAACCTCTTAATGCATTTGACAAAGAAATTGAATTTAAGAATGTTTCTTTTAGCTATATCGAAGGCCGTAAAGTTCTCAAAAATATAGACCTTAAAGTTCAAAAAGGTAAAACAATAGCATTAGTAGGGCAATCTGGCTCTGGAAAATCAACAATGGTTGATTTGGTGCCTCGTTATCATGATGTAAAAGAAGGTGAGATTCTTATTGATGGAAAAAATATAAAAGATGTATCTATAAAATCTTTACGTTCATTAATCGGGAATGTAAACCAAGAAGCGATATTGTTTAATGATACTTTCTATAACAACATTACTTTTGGAGTAGAAAGTGCAACCATGGAACAAGTTATTGAAGCCGCAAAAATTGCAAACGCTCATGACTTTATCATGGAATCGGAGAATGGATATGATACTATGATTGGAGACCGAGGTGGACGTCTCTCAGGAGGCCAACGTCAGCGCATAAGTATTGCACGTGCAATTTTGAAGAATCCTCCGATATTGATTCTTGATGAGGCAACATCGGCTCTTGATACCGAATCGGAACGATTAGTGCAAGAAGCATTGGAACGCTTGATGAAATCTCGTACCACCATCGCTATCGCACACCGATTGAGCACAATTAAGAATGCTGATGAAATATGTGTGTTATATGAAGGAGAAATCGTTGAACGAGGCACTCATGAAGAGCTCATCGCCCTCAACGGCTATTATAAGAAACTAAACGACATGCAAAGTTTGTAGAATTAATTAGGCAATAATATAATTAATATCAAAGGGGGCGTATCTGAATTTTGACACACCCCCTTTTGTTATCTTGCTATATAAAAGACCTTAATAATGTTTTAATCTAAAAAAATGTGGTTTTATTGATTTCTCTTGAATGAGGCTTGCACTCTATTTCCTATAGTTTGAAGCAATAAGTTCATGCATAGAGACATTAATAGCCCCACCAATACATATGCCACCCACCATCCTTGTTGTGCATATTCAGGTATGACTGGGAAATAGGCCAATGTTTCAATAGGTAAGTTATAAATCTTTATAATCAATAAGGATATTAACTTAAAGCTTAAGAAATGCCAAGTTAGGATAGTTAGAGTGTTGTTCCCTATATAAGTTAACACTTTACTTAATCGAGGTATTTGTTGTATGTAAAAACTAACATTTTTGGTCATCAAAGTTCCGAAGATTGCGCCAATTATATATAGTGTCACAGACCAACTCTCGCGTATAGTCATACCTACAGGATTAATCCATGAGAGTATAAGTACACCAACAAAACAAACAAGAGTATACCACACTTTTTGTGAATGGTCATAAATTGATAATTTTTTCCCAACAATAAAGAATATTGTAGCTAAGCAGCTCATGTATATCGTCTGCCAAAAGGTCGATAAAGAGTCGGGGATGCAAAAGGATATAACAATCAAAAAAAGCACAATTAAGCCTATAATTTGAGCTCTTTTCGTGGTTAAAAATTTTAAAAAAGCATATCCCATAAAAGAAGTACAAAATAAAATTCTTAAAAACCAATAACCTCCTAAGAGTTGCTCTTCATAGGTCATTGTGGTAGTAATTTTTATAACTCTTTTAATAATATCATGCCAATTGTATAAACAAGAAACACCACCATTATAGCCATAGGTCCCATTATATATGTTCAAATAAAAAAAGACATTATGCAATAAGAGAAATAACAATGCAAATTTCACAAAAGGGAAGTAGATACCTTTAATACGTTTTTTTGCAAATGCTCGAAAATCGTGCAAGTATTTATTTTTAAAACAATAACCATTAAAATTATGCCTATAGCCTTTGCTATAGATATTGCATCATTTTTCATTTGTTGCTTTCTTAAACGAAAAAAGCCTCTTAAAGCTATTTATGATAGGATATTTACAGCATTTGAGTATGAAAAAGAAAGATAAGCAGTCTAATTTTAATCCTTCTCTCATAGTGCTCAAAATAATTATTGGTGAGGTCACTTTCAGTTGGCTACGCACCTTGTCTTTTCGTATCATGCGAGGAAAAAATTTCTTAACACGCTCCAACATAAACTCCTCATCATCATCTTGTGGATTATAGTTATTAATGAATGAGGTGTGTTCATCATAGAATATTTTCGTAGCTTTATACTTTGCCACAAGAGTGGATTTTTTGTTCTGAGCAGTACTAATATTTTCGTTAGAATATCTAAAAGAAAATAATGTTCTATTATATATAACAATTCCGGAATCGGCCAATCTCAACACAGTGGCATCGTCACTAAACCATGCCAAAGGCATGCTAACGAACCCCCCGATTGCCATTAATGCTTTTCGTTTGAAAATATAGAAAGGTATTCCACTGCCTATCATTCCGTTTGTCCATATATATATATATTCTATTTTAGACAAATATTCCCCTTCAAATCCCTCTAAGTGCAAGATTTTGCCGTTATTGTCCACTCTTTTAACCCGTGGGCGAAACACATTGACCATAGGATATTTATTAATCATAATATCCATCTTTTCCAAGTATTGCAATGAATACTCGTCATCGTCTGAAGCCAATATTAAATACTCTCCCTTTGCATAAGTGATACTATGATTCCATTGTGCGACAAGGTCTTTTCCTCCTAAGTTTTTTTCGTTCTTATAGTATTGAATACGACTATCATTATAACTATCAACAATTGAATCCAGATCTTCGGGAGAAGCATCATTGACTATAATTAGTTCAAAATTCGAATATGTTTGGTTTAAGATACTGTCAATAGCAGCCTTAAGAAACTTCGCCTTATATGCGGGAAGTACAAATGAGTATTTTATCGTTTCCAAAATATCTTCCAAATTAGTTTGCCCAAGAATCCACCATAGCTCAACATGAAATACTTGAACATTTTATTTTTTTTATATTGTTTACGTAATCTCCATAAGTCTTTACGACTTTCATTGAATGTGCTGACCCATAAATCTGCATCATATCTAAAAAGTTCTTCCTTGGTGTGAACTTTCAGATATGAAATAAAATATCTATACTTTTCTCCATCATGTTTTTCTTTGAAAAACTTCTCGATGCAGTTCACACACATAATCTGCTCTTTTACTCTATCTAACATCGGACGCTTTGTTGTAGAGACTAGATTTTGCCGATTATAATGATAATATGCTTTATTTATAACGGATGTACTATTCACATAATATCTGATACGTATTGAAAGCCCTACATCATCCCACATATTTATGCCTTCAAATGGTTGTATTGAGTGTCTCTCATAAACTTTACGCATCACTAAACGATTGCATAGAGAGAAATATTCAACAGATATAGGTGCCACACAACCATACATTAGTTGATGATCTTCATACTTGTTATCATATTGCAATACTTTAGAGAATTCATCATGTTCCAATACAATATCGCAACATACAGCTTCTACTCCATCTTCTACAGCTCTATGATACATATTTTCATACATATCAACATCAACCCAATCATCAGCATCACAATGAATTATATAATCGCCAGTGGCAACGAGGAGACCATCTTTTCTAGAACCACTTTGCCCGGTATTGGTTGTATGAACGATAATCTTTGTTTGTTGTTTCCTTTCTGGGTATTCTTCCATAACCCTCTGGAGTACTTCCATACTATTGTCTGGAGTACAATCATCAACAAAAATATATTCAATATCATCTAACGTTTGGTCATAAAGAGAGCGAACACATCGCTCTATATATTTCTCTACATTATAAACAGGAACGACAACCGATAACTTTGGCATAAATAGATACTTATATGGTAATTATCTCACAAAATTACATTATTTTTCTTAGAAAAAAAAATGTTGATTTTTATTGTTCTTTTTTGCGATCACGTTCCATTGTGAGAAGAAAAGGATTAATATAACGTAGATATCGATTGAGGGTGAGAGTTTGGTAATCTCTCTCGGTTGTATCAAGGGAACTAAGTAATAGTTGTCTAAGGCGTTCTTTTTCGGTCTCGTCACATGGATATCTTTTTATTTTGCGCCATAACATCCCGTAACACAATCTACGCTGATATTGATTGATTTCAGGATACATCTCTTCCATTTTTTTGATTACAAAGATATCTTCTTCTATAATTTTCCCAGAACGCTTTCCTTTTTCGGTAACCTTGCTCTCATGTTGACGGAAAAAATTTAGATTGCTATATATTTCTATAATTTCTCCTTGAGATACCATTTGCGCCCAAAACAGCCAGTCACCACTATTGCGCATAGATAAAAATGGCGAATAAGCCAATTTTAAGGCATTTTCTCGCGCAAAAACAGTCGCAGAAGTGTTCTGAATACAACATGACCAAAAGAGCTTGTGGATAGCAAAAAAACGACCATTAAAAGTGCGACATTCTAATGCTTGATATTTTTTCATTCCACGACGGTCCCAATAATTGGCTCTCTTCGCAAGTTGGTTACCGTTCTCATCAATTAAAATAGTGCCACAAACAGTAGCTATTGAACGTGGATTTTGAATAAGTTTGTTTATACTTGTTTCAAGGAATGTAACAGCAGACAAATCATCAGCCTCTGCAATCCAAATATACTTACCCTTTGCTAATGATATCCCTTTCATCCATTGAACAAACGGGCTACCCGAATTTTGCTCATTGAAAATAATGTGACTCACATGAGAATTATCTCGATATGATTCTAAAATTTCTCGGCTATTATCGGTTGAACAATCATCAAGTAGTATCAATTCAAAGTCTTGAAACGTTTGATCCAAAATTGATTTTATGCGAGCTTTTAAGTATCTTGCATAGTTATAGTTTGGAACAATTACACTTACTATTGGTAGTTTATTTTCATTCATTGGTTATGGCATTTTTAATACGACAATACAACGATGATTGGTTAGAACTGAATTTTCTTGCAAACAAATATTCAGAAGCAAGAAGTTCGTTTAGGTCATTATCTTGCCATACATATGGATTCCCTCTTTCCCAGTCAATTAATCGCATTGCTCCTCGTTGAGTGTTTTCTAAATCAAAAATATTGTCCTTAAAAGGAGAATTCCAAAGTATTGTATGCAAAAATATTTCATCGGGGCAGAGCGTAAAACGAAAACGCTTCATTATTGCTCGTTTCTGAAATATCAAATAAGAACAGAATTCGTTGGTTATGCTCACCCAATTCCCCCCTTTTTTAAACTCAAATGTTTGTTTCCGTTTGAAACCTGTTATCTTTTGTATTGCCAATATAATATTACGCAATAATGATGTGATTCCATGCAATGGATGTTTTTTATCTTTAAAATAGCGTAGAAAAAAATAGTAACGTAAAACTTTGCGATTTAGGTCGCGTATTTGAGATGGCTCATTCCAAAAACCGACAAATTCTTTCCCTTCATTTTCATTAAAAAATGTATGAATATAATTCTGACTTTTTATTGGTAAATCAACACCTGAAAGCAAATGGAAATATGAATATTTATAATTATTATATGCTGTTTCAAATAATAAAATTTCCACTTCAACTTGGCTAATATCCCCCCAGTAAACATTGATTCTATCTTCTAATAAATAAAATCGAGCATTTTTCATTTTGAAGTTAGAGATTTGAGAGAATAAGTCATTAGCACGTTTGTCTATATGAAGATAAACATCATTACGTTTATCATCTAACATAGACAATAGAGTCTCTAATATTGAATACTCATTATGTGCAACTATCAAATAGGCATGTTTTTTCATCGCCCTATTTTTTTGAAATAATCGGGAATTGTAGAGTCACGATAGATATAACCATCGTTTAATAGTTTGTCATAGTGCTGCAATCCAATAACCCTATTATATTCTTCATTTAATTTATTTTCTTTATATAGTTTATAAAAATAACGCCAATGACGACCTCCATGCCTTCCTTTGTGTTGTTCCAATTGTCGTCCTCCATTTATCATCTTTTCAATAAAGGACTGACGTCCACGAATATTATAGTGATATACACAAATCCCCATGTCGGTTGTGTTTTTAGGGAGCATTTTTACTTTATGATTTCCCATTGAAATTTGTATATAACCCTTTGTTCTATGTATTACTTTCTGATTTTGTCGAGCAAACAAAGAATATGGAGACAAGTCATAGTTTTCAGGAGTAGCAACCGGATTGACAGCATTTTCCCAAAGATAAAAGGGTTTGTCTTCTTCGGGATACATACATTTCATATTACAGGTTATAACATTGCAACGAGTGTCGCTTAATTCATTCTTGAAATTTCCTGACGGTGAGTACCATAGTTCATCGGCATCTGCATTTATAACCCAATCGGCATAATACTTAGTTTTTGCCATCCATATCATGCGATCAACCCAAGCTTTTTGTTCATAGTTAGTTGCCGTTTCATTTATTACTTCAACAATCCAACCTTTTTCACGATATTTATTGATAATATATGGAGTGGAATCAGTTGAATTATTATCTGTAACAATGAATGCATCTACTCCCATTTTTTTGTGGAAAATGAGGTTTTGTTCAAGCAATGTTTCTTCATTTTTCACCAATAATGTCATTATGAGACGTGGCGATTTGGTTTTGCCAAAAGTATAAGGAAGAGAGGCTATTGCTTGTAATATTTTTCTTAAAAGATACATATGTAAGGGGTATAGATGAATTTATTTTATGGGTAAAATTACATCGGGCTGAGCATTACGATATGAAGCTATTAACTTATAACATTCTTCAGTATCAAAACCTCTCACCATCGAATATTCTTCAGCCAACCATCTATGTATTTGTGGCGTGGCCGGTAATCGTTCAAAATTCTTACAACCTTCGTTAATTCCGATTTTTCTAAACCGAATGCGGTTCAAGTCTATTATTTCGACCATAACGCCAGCTGGTGTTTCCCTAAACAAAATATTACCTCGTGAAAAATCTTTATGCAAAAATCCTTTTTCGTGCATTTGTGCGGCTACTCGAGCTATTGCCTTTACGATATTTTCGGCGTTTGAAAATTCGTGTTTTATTAAATCTATATAAGTATATTGACACTCCGATTTAAGGCTAATAAAGAAACTACGCGAGAAAAAAAGGCCTTTGCGTTCGGTATAGTATGCAACAGGCGTAGGTGACCCTATTCCGTTGGCTCTTAGCATGTGAGCATAATGATAAGAACGTTCTGCTTTTGACGACCGAAATATTCCATAGACGATACGATTTATGATATTGGGAATGCAATAAGACTTTACGACTAAATCAACTCCGTTTAGATTCATTTCCCGCAATTCATTGCGACCTTTATATATGATTTTTCCGTAACCATTATTGAAAAGCATCGGCATAACTTTAATAAAAGTGTCGAGATGGCTGTAATTTTCATTAATTACGAATATTCTATGATTAAATAAACGGTAAAATTTATTTATCAATCGACTCCATGAGCGATGATATCTTAGCGGACCACCAAGCTCTCGTTCAAAAAACTCAGGATGACGAATGTTTAGAATATCTATCACATGTCGTTTCAATTTTCGGTCTGATACTCTTTTTGAGTTTTTGCGCACACGATAATGCAAAGATATTTCGGGTAGCTTTACAACCTTCCCTCCGTCTTTAAGTATTGAAATCCAAAATTCCCAATCTTCTCGGGCTATAATGTCTTCACAATAGCCACCCACTCTTTCCCAATCGGCTTTTCGATACATTGCGCATGTGTCCATAATGTTTTTATGAGCTATTAGGCTTAAAGAAAAAGTAGGCAAAATCCACTCTCCCGTGCGATCCCCAAAAAAGTCGGCTCTCGGGCATACTACTTTGATATCCAAATCAGAAGAAATGATTTTTACTGCATTGAAAATAAACTGTGGAGTGATTGTATTATCACTATCTACTGGTAAAATATATTCTCCCTGAGCGAGAGATATTGCATGGTTTCGAGCAGCACAAGCTCCGGCATTAGATTGCGTATATGCTCTTACTCGCTTATCTTTGAAAGCATATTCTTGGGCAATTTTTAAGGAATTATCGGTAGAACCGTCGTCCATTATTACTACTTCAAAGTTCGAATAATCAGATGATAATATAGAATCCAAGGTCTCCCTTAGAAACGCATCCATGTTATAAACAGGGACAATTACCGATACCAACGGTTCTCCTTTTGTCATAAAATTTATATCTTATCGAAGCCTTTAGTGTATTTAATCCAATAATATTTCAATGGATTTTTATATTTTAATAATTTCCATGGACGGCTACTATGAGGGCGATGCCACACAGTGAGATTGTTTATTGTAAATAAATAGTTTGTAAATCCACGCTTGATTGATTCGTGGGAAATTGTTACATCAAACCAATTCTTAGTTGGATTAAGAGTGTTGAAATCAAAAGATTTAAGAAAATCAAGAGAAAGTAATGAACAACAGAAACTGCAATGTTTTTCCACTACATAGACTTGATTTTCCCTTCCTTGAGCATAATTATAGGGATAATTGATTTTTCCCGATTGGTCAACAGTGGCAGCTGCTACTATTCCACATTTTCCATATCTCATTGCTCCATCAAAAAGCGCCTGGATAGTGTCTTTTTTTACAACGACATCTGATTCCACAATGAGCAACCCGGCTTCGCTCTTAATTGCTTCACGCTGACACATTTGTAACACAAGCAAATAGTTGGGAGAAGGATGGTCTGTTATATCAGCTAAGTTAACCAGATTAAAGCCAAATTCTTTTGATGCTTTTTCAAGTTTTATAGTATTTTCAGGTGTGCTGAAATCGTTGTACACAGTATAGGTATATGGAACTGAGATGTCTGATTCCAAGACAGCCTTGACTGTTTCAATAGTTAACTCTATGGAGTCTTTTACGGGAGTTATGATGTGGAGACACTTCATGGCCCTGCTATTATTTTGTATCAAGAGCTTGCTTTATGTCGGCGATAATGTCGTCAACATTTTCAATACCTACTGAAAGGCGAATCAAATCGGGGCGAACTCCTGCTTCTATCAATTGTTTATCACTTAACTGACGATGTGTGTGACTTGCTGGGTGAAGTACACAGGTGCGAGCATCGGCAACGTGCGTTACGATAGCAATCACTTTAAGAGAGTCCATGAATTTTATTGAGTCTTCTCGTCCACCTTTTAATCCAAATGAAATCACACCACAAGAACCATTAGGCATATATTTTTTAGCTAAATCGTAATATTTATTACCTGGGAGATCGCAGTAGTTAACCCATGCTACACGAGGTTCATTCTGAAGAAATTGAGCCACTTTAAGCGCGTTTTCGCAGTGACGAGGCATGCGTAAATGCAATGTTTCGAGTCCAAGGTTGAGAAGAAACGCATTTTGTGGCGATTGAATACTACCTAAGTCGCGCATTAATTGAGCAGTTGCCTTGGTAATAAAAGCCATTTTGCCAAAAGCCTTTGTGTAAGTAAGCCCATGATAGGACTCGTCGGGAGTACATAATCCCGGGAACTTCTCTGCATGAGCATCCCAATCAAAATTTCCACTATCAACGATTACCCCACCGACACTTGTCGCATGACCATCCATATATTTAGTTGTAGAATGGATAACGATATCAGCGCCCCATTCAAATGGTCGGCAGTTGATTGGGGTAGGGAATGTGTTATCAATAATAAGAGGCATACCATTGCGATGTGCTACTCGCGCAAATTTCTCAATATCAAGCACATCAAGAGAAGGATTCGATACCGTTTCGCCAAATAAAGCCTTTGTATTTGGACGTATTGCAGCTTCGATTTCTTCTTCAGTGGCATCGGGGCTGATAAATGTTACATCAATACCAAGTTTTTTGAGTGTTACGCTAAATAGATTAAATGTGCCACCATATATTGCCGAAGAACTAATGAAATGATCTCCCGATTCACAAATATTGAAAATAGCATAAAAATTAGCAGCTTGACCACTTGAAGTAAGCATTGCAGCAACTCCTCCTTCTAATGCTGCAATTTTTGCAGCTACAGCATCATTTGTTGGATTTTGTAGGCGAGTATAGAAATAGCCACTATCTTCGAGATCAAAGAGTCGAGCCATTTGCTCACTCGTATCGTATTTAAATGTAGTACTTTGGTAGATAGGGAGCACTCGTGGCTCTCCTTTTTTAGGTGTCCACCCAGCTTGAACACACAAAGTTTCCGGTTTGAATTTTTGTGACATTGTTTTTTGTTTTTTATTTAACTGCAAATTTAAGCAGATTTTCTTAAAATTCTGCTATTTTCGTCGCATAAAGCACTTTCGTTGCTCGGGATTGAGACGCTCAATTGCATATCTCAATGTGGTTCGAGGCATTTGGGGTGCATAGTTTTCAAGGAAATTAAGCAGAATTGCTTCATCACGCTTTCCTACCTCTCTTAACATCCATCCTGTAGCTTTATGAATCAAAGGATGTGTATGGGATAAAAATCTCTTTGAAAGGCGTATTG
Source organism: Muribaculaceae bacterium (assembly GCA_045531405.1). Taxonomy (GTDB): domain Bacteria; phylum Bacteroidota; class Bacteroidia; order Bacteroidales; family Muribaculaceae; genus RGIG4079. The sequence continues at coordinate 13,759 of JAZSDX010000007.1, forward strand.
TTTCATCAAATTTATTATTTCTTATCAACATTAAGGTAGATACGATCGCTATGCGCTGTAACCATAAGTTTTCGCTTTGACTTAGTTGATCAAGAAGATTGGGAAGGGGATTAGTTTCCATATATGCCCCTAATATATAGGGCGCAGATAAATCTACAAGGTCCCAATTATTGGCTCTTGTTCCACGTGTAACATAAAAATCAATTATGGATTTCTGTTCTTCGCAACTTTTACTTTTTTTGAATTTTTCGACTAATGCCAACAGCGCCGAAAGACGGAATTCATGGATTTCATGTTGTAGCATTCGGTCTATAATCGAAAGATTGCAATGAGCAAACCTCTTTGCAATCTTACGATTTTGGGGCACCGATACGCCAATAAATTTATCACCTTCGCCATATTCACCCCTTCCGGTCTTGAAAAATGATTTGAAAATTTCTATCTTTTCTTGATTGGCGACACTCTTTAACTCTTTTTGCCAAACACAAATCTCAGACATGTAAAATGGGTTAATTGATAAAGTATATATTGTCGAAAAACTATAAATTGAACATGAAAATAATGTAAAGAGAGATAATTACAATAAATTCAAGCCAAAACTCAAATGTTGTTTTCTTATTTTTGTCAAAAACAAGACATATAATCAACGAAATAACAAACACGACTGCTAACACTACCCAATTTATCATCAATACCAATACTGCTGAAGCAAAACCCGCGGTATAGGCACTCGTTACATGAATTAAAAAGCTTGTCACATTTGCTTTATAATCGGGGAATAAACATACGATAAAAATCCCAATTCCAGCTGTCAATAACAAATACAGGCAATTGCACATTTGTGAATATTGCAACCATTCAGGAATCATTAATATAGATGCCCCCGACAATATCAAAGGGAATAGGTATTTATTTTTGGACCACAAATAATATGTATCACTTAAATTATCCGGAACCCTTTTTAATTTTAATAGGGACACAACAATATAAATGACATAAATCGAGAACGAAAAATATATGAGCCAATTCATTATTTTGCCTAACCGTAATAAATTGCAATATTCGCAAAATTTATCGAAATGTGCAAGTTTAAGTTAAAAAATATTTCATAAGCAAAATTTAAGGGAAATAGAATTTCCATAGAGTCATAATAATGGGCTATTTTAATTTCATTGTGTTAATCAAATTTGGGTCTCAGATTTTCGACCAATCTATCGAAAAAATTAAATAACTAAATCTCACAGCGACAAAAAATAGATAACACATAGAGTATCAGCGCATTATCCACTTTTCATAAACCATATTAAATCGCTCAGAAAATCCTAAAATAAGACTTTTATTCCAATATTGGTCAAAAATTCCATAATAGAAGAATTAAAATGTGTGTTTCAGAATAAATGTACTCTAAAATTGCTATTGTTTCAAAAAATAAAATTCGTTACATTTGTAGGTTAATTTTTTATATAAATGATAGTCGATAAAATTCAAATTATTTGTGAAGGAGTTGAGTCACCTTCGATTGATTGGACAAAAATTGCAAATTGGATTGAACAAGTCGTTAAGTCTCACAATCGAATTGTTGGACCTCTTACCTATATCTTTTGTAATGATGAAAAGATTATTGATGTAAATCGACAATTCTTGCAACATGATTACTACACAGATATAATCACCTTTGACTACTCTAAAGGAAAATTAATCAGTGGAGATATGTTTATCTCCTTAGATACGGTAAAAAGCAATTCTGATATGCTTGACATATCCTACGACTCGGAATTACATCGCGTTATAATCCATGGTGTGCTACACCTTTGTGGCATTGACGACAAAGGCGAGGGACAACGCAAAATCATGGAAAATTTTGAAAATGAAGCTCTTGCTATGCTTCTCACTATGTAAAAAATAAAATTACATCACGATATGAAGTTTGAATATGACGTAATTGTTGTGGGAGCCGGACATGCCGGCTGTGAAGCAGCCTCCGCCTCAGCACGATTGGGATCAACAACCCTCCTCATAACAATGGACATGAACAAGATTGCCCAAATGAGTTGCAACCCGGCAGTAGGAGGCATCGCAAAGGGACAAATTGTTAGAGAGATTGATGCTTTAGGTGGACAAATGGGAATTGTTACCGATCGCACGGCTATACAATTTCGCATGCTCAATCGCTCAAAAGGTCCGGCAATGTGGAGCCCTCGAGCCCAAAGCGATCGAATGAAATTCAGTGCTGAATGGCGTCGTATACTTGAAAATACGCCCAATCTGTCAATGTGGCAAGATTCGGTAACGGGGTTGTTGATTGAAGATGGAGAAATTAAAGGGGTTCACACCGCACTTGGAGTGGATTTTAAAGCAAAATCTGTCGTTTTAACTGCCGGAACATTTTTAAATGGCTTAATGCATATTGGTCGTGTTCAATTGCAAGGTGGTCGAGTTTCAGAACCGGCATCACACGGAATAGGTGAACAATTAAGCGAGCTTGGGTTTACGGTTGAACGCATGAAAACAGGCACACCGGTACGTATTGATGGCAGAAGTGTAAAATGGGAACTCACAACCCCACAAGAGGGAGAAAATGATTATCATAAATTTTCTTATCTTCCAGAGGTTAAACGAGAACTAAAACAACGAAATTGTTACACCGTTTACACTAATTCAACTACCCATGACATTCTTCGTGAAGGATTACCCGATTCACCTCTATATAATGGGCAAATACAAAGTATAGGACCTCGATATTGCCCAAGTATTGAAACGAAGATTGTAACTTTTGCCGATAAACAAGAGCATCAATTATTCTTGGAGCCGGAAGGGGAAGACACTCAAGAATTCTACTTAAATGGATTCTCTTCATCATTGCCATTAAATATCCAAATTGACGCATTGCGCACCGTTCCTGCTCTTGCCGATGTGCAGATTTATCGTCCCGGGTATGCTATCGAATATGATTTCTTTGACCCAACACAGCTATATCATACTCTAGAAACAAAATTGGTAAAAGGGTTGTATTTTGCCGGGCAAGTAAATGGCACCACGGGATATGAAGAGGCCGCAGGTCAAGGACTAATTGCCGGCATTAATGCTTCATCATCGGCTCAAGGCAAACCTTCGTTTGTTCTTGCTCGCGACGAAGCATATATAGGCGTACTTATTGATGACTTGGTTACAAAAGGAGTAGATGAACCTTATCGCATGTTTACATCTCGTGCCGAATACCGAATTCTTCTTCGTCAAGACGATGCCGATATGCGACTCACGCCTCGTGGATATGAGATTGGATTAGTTACACAAGAACGCTATAAATTAATGCAAACAAAACAGGAGCAACGCGACGCCTTAATCAATTTTGCTCGCGAATTCTCCATTAAGCCCGCATTAATCAATCCCGTTCTCGAAGAATTAGGAACTACACCCCTTAAACAAGGAGTAAAACTATACGATTTAATATTACGTCCTCAGTTGTCAATATTAATGCTCGCTCCACATATCAAAGCACTACAAGATCATATCAATAAAATAGAAGAGAGTCGCCGCGATGAAATTATAGAGGCTGCCGAAATTTTGATAAAATATCAAGGGTATATTGATAGAGAACAATTGATTGCCGATAAGATTCGTCGACTCGAAGGTGTAAAACTTGCCGGCAAGATAAATTATGCGGAAATTAAATCGCTTTCAACCGAGGCACGACAAAAACTTGAAAAAATCAATCCCGAGACCGTTGCTCAAGCATCGCGAATCCCTGGGATTTCGCCAAGCGACATCAATATTCTACTATTACTTTTAGGACGATAAAAATCGAATGTTCCACGTGAAACATTTATATTCATCGAATAATCAACAACTTAAACCGTAGAACAATGGAATATGTAAAATCAAAGGTTCGTGATATCCTCGATTTCCCCAAAAAGGGAATCGTATTTAAGGATTTAACCACTGTATTCAAAGACCCTCGTTCCCTACATCTTATCAGTTGGGACTTGGCTAAGTTATATAAAGACAAGGGCATAACTAAAGTTGTAGGTATTGAGTCGAGAGGATTTATTGCCGGGTCTATATTAGCATTCAAATTAGATGCCGGATTTGTTCCTGTGCGAAAACCGGGGAAATTGCCTGCCGACACTTTTTCTACTTCTTATGAAAAAGAATACGGCATTGACACTATTGAGGTGCATAGCGATGCAATTACCGAAGATGATATAGTTGTGATTCACGACGACGTTCTTGCAACCGGAGGCACTATGGCCGCGGCAATAGAACTTATCAAGAGCATGCATCCAAAGAAAATCTACGTAAATTTCATCATAGAGATAAGCGCTCTTAATGGTCGAGCCTCACTCCCTCAAGATGTAGAAGTAACGTCTTTGATTTCTTACTAATTTCGTAATAGGGGATGTAGATATTTCCCATGCTGAAAAGTAAATCTCAACAGTTTCAAGAGAAGATATCGGTTCTTCCCGATACCCCGGGTGTCTATATATATTATAATACCGAGGGGGAGGTTATCTATGTGGGTAAAGCAAAAAATCTTAAGCGCAGAGTCTCCTCTTATTTTAATCATGAACATGAAGTAATACGCACTCGACTTCTTGTGCGAGCAATCCATGATATGAATTATATCGTGGTACCAACCGAACAAGATGCCCTCAATCTCGAAAATTCACTAATAAAGGAACACCAACCACGATATAATGTTTTGCTCAAAGATGACAAATCATATCCGTGGATTTGCGTTACAGCCGAGCATTACCCTCGTGTCTTTCTTACTTATAATTACAAAAAGGATGGTTCTAAGTATTATGGCCCATACACAAATCAAGCCGCAGCAAGAACAGTGCTACGACTCATAGAAGACCTCTACCCTATACGCACTTGTCGCCATATGATTACTCCCGAATATATTGAAAAAGGGAAAGGACGTCTATGCTTGGAATACCACATGAAGCGATGCCAAGGCTGTTGCACTGGAGCAATCTCTATTGAAGAATATGCCACATACATAAATCGCATTCAACAGATTCTTCGTGGGGAAACGCAAGAACTAATGACCTACCTTAAAGAGGAGATGGGGCGACTTGCAATGGAACTTAGGTTTGAAGATGCGCAAGCCTTAAAAGAGAAATACCAATTAATCGAACAATATAATGCTAAGAGTGTCATTGTGAGCCAAACGGTACAAGATGTAGATATATTTGGACTTGAAGATGATGACAAAGATGTGTATATCAATTATATGCATGTGCGTCAAGGAGTTATCGTCAGCAGTGTTACGCTACAATATAAGCGTCGTCTCGACGAGTCGCAAGCACAACTATTAGCATATGCCATGAGCGAGATCTCAAAAGAGTTTTCAATTGACTATAAGGAAGTTATAGTTCCTCTCATTCCCGAAGTAGAAATGCCTGGAGTGAATTTTTTCATTCCTCAACGAGGCGACAAAATGAAACTGCTTGATGTATCGGTGCGAAATGCTCGTCAACGCAAAATCGACAATCTCAAACAAATGGAAAAGAAAAATCCGGAGCAGCGACTTGAGCGCACTCTCGAACGAATGAAAACTGATTTCCGTTTGACTGAATTACCTCGACACATAGAATGCTTTGATAATTCCAACATACAAGGAACCAATCCAGTGTCAGCTTGCGTGGTATTTCGCAATGCTAAACCTTCTAAACGCGACTACCGTCATTTCATAATTAAAACGGTAGATGGACCCAACGACTTTGCATCAATGAAAGAAGTCCTTACACGTCGCTATACGCGACTTTTGCAAGAAGGACAAGGATTGCCCCAGCTTATAGTCGTTGATGGCGGGAAAGGGCAATTAAGTGCCGCGGTGGAGGTTCTTGAAAGATTAGGTCTGCGTGGTAAAATCGCAATCATAGGTATTGCCGAACGATTAGAGGAAATATTTTTCCCGGGAGACAGCATTCCTTTGTATATTGACAAAAACTCCGAATCACTACGAGTAATACAACATTTACGCGACGAAGCACATCGATTTGGCATCACTCATCATCGCAAACGCCGTAGTAAAGGACAAGTTGCATCAGCACTTGATTCAATAAAAGGAGTTGGAGAAAAAACTCGCACCACCCTATTACTCCATTTCAAAAGCCTCAAACGCATACGCCAAGCTTCGCTTGACGACATTTCGGCTGTAATTGGTCCGGCAAAGGCTCAAATTGTTTTTGATGCTTTACAGAAACTAAATGAAAAAGGATAGACAGTTTAGAAATTATTTCACAAGTCGGCTGCGAAGAAATCAAAAAGAAAGACCTTATATAAACAAATAGGGAGTCTCTTTGCGAGGCTCCCTATTCATTCTGGTAATTTGAGTCTTTTAGAATGGGATATTGATACCCATGTTTACACTTGCATTTGATGATAGAGGCAAGCCTTGTTTTGTGAGTTTTCCCATAAAATGGTCCATTCCAAGGAACATATTAAATCCTGTTACATTCACATTCATCAACCATCCAAATGAACAACCATAAGTTCCAACTGCAAAATTCGCTCCAGCCGAAAATGGCTTTACCGGATTTATATTTGCCGACAAGCGAAACTCAGTCCATGAATATTCTCCTTGAATGCGAGTCGAGTTTAGTAATCCAAATTTCAATTTACGATATGCCGGCAATGTGTATTCAGCTCCAAGGTTTAGTGTTGCGCCAAGCATTGTTGTTCGAGAACCGGCATCTCCCTCATCATTAAGCTCATACAGTGCAGAGATATCATCCATCATCAAATCCCATTCATCACTAAAATTATTTGTCGCCTCATCGTCAACATTAAACGAATATGCACTGGTTACAAAATTTCTATCTCCACCAGTTGATGCCACCATATTGTTACTCCAACTGATAAAACCAAAGTCAAGCAGAGCAGCACTAAATGCCCAATCATTATTTGGTTTAAATTCTGCACCTAAATCCAATGCCATACCGAAGCCATTCAAACCAAAACCATCAATATCCATACCATCAACATACTCATGTCCGGTATCTTTATTTATCGCATGCTGATATTCAAGTCCTTTTACGCTTGCCTGTATCCGAGCATTGGTAACTGCACTCCACGCATCTTGCCCAAGTGCAAGTTCTGCCTTTTCAAATTCAGCATCTATATTTGCTCCACCAAGAATGAATTTCAATGCTCCACCAACACGCCATTTTTTGTCAAGTTGATGTGAATGTCCGAGAACAATCTCACCATACATATCGGTATGCACATCAAAATCTGAGATATCATAAGTCTTATTCTCTATCCCCTCTTTTAAGAATGAGAATAGCGTTTTAGGTATGCGAGAATTGATATTTCCTCTCACATTTATGCTCACTGTATTGTATCCATTAAATGCCTTAAATCCCGCACTAAGGAGATTGATATTTACATCTCCTGCCAATCGACTCACATCGTTAATATCATTCAAGAATGATGCATCAACAGCTGGATTCATAAACATAGTTGTTTTACCATTTACATTATAGAAAATATTATCAAGTCCAATAGTCCCACGCATTGCCGCATTTGCATTACCAATGGCTGGTATTGCAACAAAATTCTTCTCATTTGCAAATGCAGGATTTAGCTGATAACGATGAGTATAACCTTCGGTAAAATATGCCGAATTGGTATTTTGAGCCACTGCTCCAAACGATAACACCACAGTAGCTGAAAGAATTGCTGTTTTGATATATTTATTCATGATTAAAATCATTTTCTATGGTTTATAATTCAGTCACGTAGCTACCCGAAACAGTAACCTTAATATTTTTGAGAACAATATGTTCTTTTGGTCGAAGCGACTCTTGTTGAGGTGTAGATTTTGCTGTTGCCACAAACTTAATGCCATCTAAATCTTTAATCTCTCCCGTAATTCTAATCAATAACGGCTTATCAATTACCCCCGATTTCACGTTTACACCTTCAATAACTACATTGTTTATTTGATTTCCATTAACATCAATAGGATAGCCTTTAATTTCAATATCCACAGGCAAGTCGTTGGTTATAGATGTTTCCAATTGCAACTTCTTTATCGTTAGATTTGCAATATCTTCAGTCCACCATCCATCTTCGGTACTACTATAAATAATATTTGAGCCATTTTTCAATTGAAGAGGTGCATAAATAGTATAGCAACCTGTCATTTTCCCAAGATCAACACCCAATGGGAAATGACCAATCTCCTGCTCAGGCACGCAAAGATTATCAAGCGAAATTCCTATTGCCGTAGGAAGACCATTACCCGACAATACGTTTGACAATGATGTATATGGCACATATTGTGCATTTACATACTTTCCAAAGTAATTTCCTTGACCGGGATCGGTAGGAGATAAACAGAATTGACACCCTTGACATCCGGCACAACTTAATAAGAAATATTCATTATCTATTGAATATTTTTGATCGGGTTGATTTGGGCGCTTCGCTGTTAGAGTCAATCCGGTTTGTGCATAAAGTCCAAAATTTGTTCCTAATGGATTACTGAAACACACATAAATTTGAGGATTTACAAGCTTTATATCTGTCATTTCTTGACTTAATACATCGGGGATTCCGGTCAAAGGAACATCTGATATGCTAATCTCGTCAAGGTCATATTTCACTTTTCCTCCAAATACCTCAACATTCAATTCATCCATTTCAAACAATATTACATAATCGGCCGCCGAAGGTATTCCTGCTACATTTATTACATCATCGGCATAAACAGCCACATATCCCGAATTTATCCTCAAGCGATCACTAAATGTGAATGTATGAGTTTTATTATCTAAAGTGGCACCGGCTTTATGAGTATCCACCTCTGTAACCGACATTTTGAAATTCAATGTTTTACCTTCTACTTTCTGACTACCGATTTTTACTATTCCTGTTTCCGGATCATAACTACCCATATTGGGTTCTCCTGTCAATCCCTTTGGCAATTGCATTTCAAAATCTTCCAACGTCCACGATTTGATATTATCGTCCAACCCGTCAACTGTCAATGCTATTTTAATGTCAAAATTGGCAACAATCAAACTTAAGTCAACAATATATTCACTCACACCACTTTGTTGATATGTAAACTCACTAAATTGTTCTCCTAAGTCAAAACGCATCGGAAATGTAGGCAATGTACTCATCGATGCCGGAACATTGTTTTCTATGAGTGTGATTTTTGATTTAATAGGATCAATTTGAGGAGCCGGAATATTTATTGACGGGATATTTATTGGGTCTGATTCATATGTTCCCGAATCAATCAACACATATTCGCCGTTTACCACCTTTACATGACCGGTATCTTCAATATGTAGGATTTCTTGCATTGCAATCTCATCAATATTTAACGGCAAGACTAAATCTTTTACTTGCAACTCGGTTGTTGTGTCAATATCAGATAAATCATAATCGTTATCCACACATCCGGATACGACAACAGCCCCAACGAACATTGTCGTTGCGAAACGTAATAAATGTTTGGTTTTCATTAAACAATATTTAAGGGTTTAGTATTTTTTTACAAATGTAATGCTTTTTTACATATAAAACTCCGTTTTTATCAAAAATAAGAACACTAATAATTCCGTGGCAACATTATGACTAGTCCTAAATAAGCGTTACAAAATTAATACTTATTTATTAGGACAAAATTAATAACTTTTTAGTTACACACAATGGAGCATGCTCCATTGTTTTTTGTTTTTTTATACGTTTTAATTTTTCTCTCTGATTGTCTATGCATTTGTTCGGGTGTTAGATAACCACATGAGTAATGAGGGCGTTGTTTGTTGTAAATCTCAACTACGTCTTTAACAACTGCTTTCATAACATCAATTGGAACGTTATATTGCTCCAACAGAAATTCTTGTTTTAGCACTCCATTAATTCTCTCGGCTACGGCATTAGCATAGGGGTCATATGATTCAGTCATACTAGTTGTAATCTTATATTTAGTAAGAGCTCGTTGATATATATCACTACAATATTGCACTCCTCTATCTGAGTGATGAATTAAATTATTCTTTGGGTAGCTTCTATTTGACGCAGCCATTTTTAAGGCTCTTAAAGAGCCATCGGTGCTTAAACTTGAAGATATATCGTAGCCCATGATTTTCTTTGAATATGCATCTGTTATTAATGATAAATACATGTGATTATCTCGTTGTCCAATATATGTTATGTCCGACACCCATACTTGTTCAGGACGGGTTATTTCCATATCAGCGATAATGTTTTTATGTTTTCTGAATCGATGATGAGAGTTTGTTGTTACGTGATAAGAACGTAAAGGCGTAATAAGCATATGGTTTGCCCGAAGTATATCAAAAAGTTTATCCCGACCGACATTTAAGCAGTTCAACTCTTTTTGTAGCAAATAATATAATTTACGCGTGCCTATACGAGGTTGGGTCATACGAATATTATCTACCATTGCAACAACTTGATCAGCGGTTTTTCGCTTATTTTCTAAACTCCAACATGAACGATAGTATTTTTGTCGTGTTATGCCGAGCAATCCACAAAGATTACTCTTGGACAATCGATTCATTTCTTTGTATTGGTCGATTGCTCGGCAGAGGAGTTTTTTCGAATATCAATATTAAACTCTTTTTCTGCCATGTCAATCATCATATCAAAGAACGCAACCTTATGATCTTTCATTTCGAGTTCATGTTGCAATCGATTGTTTTGACGTTCCAGCATCTTTACTCGTTCTTCTAATTCCAACAACTTTTGTTCCTTACTCTTTTCCATTGGTTTACTTGTTTTATTTGAGACATCAAAGTTACCATATTTTCTTAACCAAGTGGTAACGGTTGTATCACTTTGTATACCATATTTGCGAGCTA